>VSNM01000025.1 GCA_009774245.1 Lachnospiraceae bacterium
TTGCCGGGAGCATAGCGCCGTTTGTTGTCAGCAGCCCGTTTCACGGTCTGCGTGTAGTTCCTTGTAAACTGACCTAATCTGTGACCAATATATTTATATGAATTGTACCCACGTTTTTTTTCACACTCATATTGCTTTTCCTTTTAGCTCTCTTTATTTTCTAACTACTGCTATATTTTTTTGATCATGATAAGATAATATTTTCGACTCCAGAATAATTTCTTTATTCAGGATCTTATTTAATATATCAAAAACATAGTCAGAAGAGACCGTATTACTATTTAAATCTTCGGGAATAATACTGTAATTCATACACAAAGGCCTAAAACTCACTTTTGCTCCCCATGATTTCAAAGGTGACTGTCCTCCCCATACGGTTATATTGGGCTTATGGTAAAAGGACGCGATATGACCTGCAGAACTGTCTATTCCAACCAATGCCTTTACTTTCGAAACAGCATATACATAGCCAAAAAGAGACATTTTCTCCAATTGCTCACCTTTCAAGCACTTGTATGGACTACTGTTCAATAATAGCAATGGTATTTCATGTTCCTCACATAATTCCGTGAATTTTACCGTTTGTTCCTCCGTCCAACTTTTTCCGTTCATTCCATACCAAACATCATTCTCAGGATCATAACTCCCTGTGTAGTACTGAAAGCCAATGTATTCTTTTCCCTCAACCAATTCATCCACATATTTTTTTTCAGCTTCTGGAATATAATCTAAACTAATCTGCTTAAGGAATTCGGAACAAGTGTATGGATCAAAATTCTTATCAACCTGAAGAATATCTTTGATTATATCAATAATATGATATTCTCCCTCACTATATTTTCCACCTTTTTTGCATCCTTCCAAAAAATCCGTGAACAGCGGATAAATGCAATCTTTAGAAATCAGTGTGCACCAATCCAAATACTTTGCTCCTGTTGAGATATGTTGCAGCGTTATTTTTTGTTGAAGCAACATTGATAACGATTCTACAGTTCCATTATTTCCGATGCATATCATCGATAAATTACAGTCTCTTGCTCCGTCTTCAATAAATCTATGTAGAATTGAGTATTGCATAAAAAGGTCTCCTACGCCCTCAAAGGGTATAAGATATTTAGGATCATTCTCGATATCAGTGTTATAATCCTTCTTGCTGTACATTATTACAATTTGATTTTCAAACGAATATGCTTTAACTGGCTTATACCCTACAAGTTTGTTTTTTAAGAGTGAATAATTATAATTCTTCCTGTTAACCCCTAAATATGATTTGGGTAATAATTCTTCTTGGATAAAAAGAATAAAATGCGTTCTTTCACTCTTTTCTTGATCGCAAGGTATATAAGTCCTCTCACGTCCATCTTTATCTGAAATGTCTTGCATTACCGCATCCACATTATTCTTATTGCAGTTACAAAAAATATGCGTTCCTAGCTTACTAATAAAATCAATGCCGGAGAAGTTATTTTCCCCTCTTTGAGCGCTTCCTTCAAATTCCCGCTCTTGCTTGATCCGATCATTTGCTTCATAATCTATGTTCATTCCTTTCGATTCGCAAAAACTTTCTTCATTGTAACAAAAATAAACATGTTAGAACAAGGTTTTGGTACAAATGGTCATTTTTGAGGTATAATTTGTCAACCAAATTCACGCAGTGCAGCCGGAACCCTTTTCTGACCTTATAGGATTTAATTCCGGCGCCATATATATGCAGGTGTTCATGCAGTATCTTCTTGGATTTGCGAAACAGTTCCGGGAATATTGTAAAATAATTTAAAAATATCTGGTATGGATTAAGCCGAAGCAGAGAAAATCGCGAGATTTTCCCGAATGTTATCATATTGAGCGCAAATGTAAAGATAAGTTGATAGACAAACGGATATTCCGTTTGTACATTGCTGATCTTGTTCTGCCTCATTGTCTGAAGTACTGTGAATGCATTTAGCGGAACAAAAACGTGGAGAATTCAGTCCGCTAAAAGATGCCGTTAAAAAGTGCGGGTATTTTTGAAAAGTGTTGTCAAAAGGAAACGGCAATTCTCAAAAATGTAGTAAGAAATTGACGGTATATGTATATATAAGGGGTTTTAGGGGATTTTTCCCTAACCAGTGCACTTTGTGTTACAAAGTGCGTATCTGGCAAATTACGTGATTTCATATTTTTGTCAAGGAATAAAGCAATTGACAATTTTCGTATACAAGAATAAAATGAATATGGAAACAGATGAATCTTTTATGTGGGGTATTGCAAATGTTAGCAGGATTTATGACGGTTACTGAAACTGCGGAAAAATGGAATTTAAATAAAAGAACAATTCAGATTATGTGTAGTGACGGCCGGATTGAGGGAGCAGCAAAATTTGGTAAATATTGGGCGATTCCCATAGATGCAAAAAAACCGATAGATCATAGAATTACCAGTGGTCAGTATAAAAACTGGCGAGATAAGATTGTAAATAGAAGTGAAAATGAAGGTAGATTTTCTGAGTTGGAGGAAAGATGAATGCCTACACTTGAATGGATTGGAAAAGTTGTTGGAAAAGGAAGAAGATGGCAATCTGAATGATTATGAAAGAAAAGTGATTTGGGAATTGTCCGGACTTGATAATGTAAAATGGTGGCATAGAAATATAGCAAGAAAAGAATTTGCTATAAATGGTGTTGTAACGGTATATCCTGATTTGATGGTTATGCTTGAAAATGGGAAAATGCTTTTAATTGAAACAAAGGGCGATCATCTGGACAATGATGAGTCAAAAGAAAAGGCTAAAACTGGTGCAGAGTGGGCAGCTTTGGCAGGAAGGATGTATAAATACTATATGGTTTTTGAAACAAAAAATCCGGGTTATTGTGGTGCATTTTCGCATGATAAATTCATGGAGATCGTGAAAGGGCTATAGGTAAATTCAATGACAATTGAAGAACTGTTGCAAAATGAAGAACGGCAGACATTTGACCGTAAAAGTATTATGATCGAACCTAAGGCATTGGCAATACCATTGGTAGCTTTTGCGAATGCAGATGGTGGAAAGATTGTTATTGGCATTTCAGATAAGAACCGGAGAATAGAAGGTGTAGATTATGAAATCGAGAGAGTGAATGAGCTGTTGAGAGTTCCGTTTGATTTCTGTGAACCAACGGTAAAAGTGGATATTGAGAGAGTTCCCTGCATTGATTATAAAGGAAGAGAAAATCATGTAATTGTAATGCACATTGAACCAAGTCCGCAGGTACATGCGAATCAGTCAGATGAAGTATATCTTCGCGTGGGAGATAAGTCAAAGCTTTTAAGATTTGAGGAACGTCTGCAGCTGACTTATGACAAAGGCGAACGATATTTTGAGGATAAATTAGTTCCGGATGCTACAATTGATGACTTGGATATGGAACAAGTAAAGGAATATGTTAAAAAGATTGGATATAGCAAGACACCAATTGAATATTTAAAGCAGAATAATGGTTTTGCCATAGAGAAAAATGGGAAATTGCGAGTGAGTACGGCTGCGGTTCTTCTGTTTGGAAAGGAACCACAAAAATTTTTTCCGCGAGCCAGAGTTCGCTTTATACGATATGAAGGTGCGGAAGAGAAATTTGGCGTGGAAATGAATGTTATAAAGGATGTTATATTTAAAGGTACTATTTTAAAGATGATAAGGGATACTATTGCTTATCTTGATACCCAAATTAAAGAGAAAACATATCTGGGAACAGAGGGTATTTTTGTGACAGAAGAAGAATATCCGAAGTTTGTGCGTCAGGAAATTATCGTAAATGCGGTAACACACAGGGCATATAGCATTACTGGAACGGATATTCAGGTTAAAATGTTTGATAACCGTATTGTTGTAGAAAGTCCGGGGAAACTGCCAGGGATGGTTAAGGCGGATAATATCAGGTTTACACATTTCTCAAGAAATCCTAAGATTGCCGAATTTCTGAAAGCATATGATTATGTGAAAGAATATGGTGAAGGCGTAGACCGTATGTGTAAGGAATTGGAAGCTGCAGGACAGAAAAATCCGGAGTATCATACAAATGCGTTTATGTTACAGACAGTTATATATAATATTACAAACCAAACCAACGAAAAAACAAATCCAACTATTTATGAGAAAAATCCAACTTTACAAGATAAAAAGCCGGAATTAGATATTAAAAAGTTGGAAATAGAAAAATTAAAAGTGGCTATTGCAAAGCAAAAGTATTTTACTCGCACAAAAGAAAATCTGTTGAAAGTTTATGATTTCGTTGAAACGAATCAAGTATTTGGTGCACCGGAAGTAAAAGAAATCCTTGGATGTACAACTACAGCATCGAAGGATATTATGAAAAAATTGAGAGATATGGGTGTTGTGACAGAAGTGAAAGGGAAAGGCAAAGGAAAATATCGGTTTGTGTATGAGAGTGAAATTGACACAGGAAAATGACGCTGTTACTCATTGGCGGGCTGATTTTTGTCATGGTCAGCGTATTAAATTTCGCGTATGTGATTGCATTACAAAGCACAATGCTCAGTACCCAGTACATGCTGTACCGATATATCGCAACAGGGCAATATGCGAACGCCCCTGTCGATTATATGCGGTTAATGATACCATCCATGATCACAGGTACGATCGGACTGGTACTGTTCATAAGTTATGTGATTGAAAACAGGAAAAAAGGAGACTGAAAAATATGTATAACGTAAAAAAGATTGTTTTATGTTTCATTTTATGTGCGCTCATCCTTTCGTTATGTGCATGTGGAAAAAAGAGTGAAGACCAAGCTGTTATTTATGAGGAAACCATTGGCGGCCTGGAGGACAATGAGCTCTTTGCAATAATTGATACGAATGCCCCTTTACCAGTTTTACTTGTTACGTCACAAGTGTTTGATAACGGCACAGGAAAACAGGCTGCACTTACATGTGACATATATTATCCAGCAGACAAGGAAGTGAAAAAGATAGGAATGATAGAGAGTATGGGAACGGCATATCCTGTTTCCTATGATGAGACAGGCATCTATACGGCTTCCGGTCATGCGATGCAGCGTTATGAGGTCGAGCAATCTGGTACGATGAAGCTGGCAGAAGTAATTCAGGAGCAATTTGATGAAAATGGTACTGCTGCTTATACCATGGAAACAGGGAATGAAACAAAGACGATTTCAGAAGAAGAATATTATGATGCTTTTGAAAAATACAACAATGCTGTAGTTGTAAGCTTTGCTTACGGGGCATCAGACGCGGCAAGATAATTCTTCCTCGTTTAACCTAAAATAAATCCTTGAATATCTCCTCCAGAGAAATACAGAAATCGTTGTAGAGCGAAACCTGTATTTCTTTTTTTGTCTCTTCTCTTTCTATGTCCGTTACGCCTGCTCCGGCGGGATATAACGCATATACTTCATCCAAAATAAATTTTCCGTCTGTCAGAATATAAACCTCTATGGAATGCGTTATTGGATCGACAATCCAGTATTCTTTCACCCCGGCTGTCTCATACAGATTTTTTTGTAGCCCTTGTCTTTTTTGGTGGTTCCCGGGGAGAGGACTTCCACGATCAGGTCAGGCGCCCCATGGATTCCGTCGAGCTTGATGATATTCTTGTTACACACGATCATGGCGTCGGGAATCACACGGTCATTTTCGGTAAGGTATACGTCTACACTGTCATTGAAAGGTCTGCAGGTTCTTCCTTTCAGGTAGCTGCGGAAAGCATAATAAATGTTTGACGCGATCTGGCTATGATTCACTGTCTGGCTTGACATCATGTAAGTTCTGCCGCCGAGCAGTTCCTCCCTGGGTTCTTCTTTGTATGCTAAATTTCCATTCATATTTTTGTCCCTTCGTCCTTTCCTGTTATGATTTATATCGTTATCATATCATTGATACCCTGTTTTGAAAAGGTTATCTTGGGAGAGTTTAATCCATTTGTGCAGTTTGCCTGCCCGTTTTGGTAACTTACCGGGCGGGCGCTTTTTTGTTTTTTATGAAAATGATAAAGTAGATGAGAAACTGAAATCAGTAATTTTATATAACGGGGGAATTGCTATGAAGAAGCAGTCAGGGAAAAAGTGGAAGCAGGTACTGATCATATTGGCATTGGTTTTTGCCGGGCTTGTGGGCGGCACCGGAATGATATTTCGGGAAGAGCTGAAAATCGCAGATTCAGTGCGGGCGGTTGACGGGCAGGAGAAGGTCTATTATATGGAAGTGGACAGCGACTATCATTTCGAGGAGTTCTTGGAGGCGGGAGGCGCTTCGTCGGACGGGGAGGTCAGCGCGTTTCTGACAAACTGCATATCCAATGGATTTTATCAGGTGGACGTGACGAGTGAGGGACCAGCGTGCAGTGTCATTTCGGCGATGGACGACAACGGCGGTCATGTCTGGGGGCGCAATTTTGACTGGGATGGCTCTATACCCATCATTGTAAAGTGTGTTCCGGAGGACGGCTATGCGTCGGTTGCCACATGCGATTTCAAAAATGTAACGAACAGTCCGGAAACTGTTCCGGAAAGTTTTTTGAACAGAATGCTGGCGATCGCCTCAATCTATGTGCCGATGGACGGGGTAAATGAGATGGGGCTCTGCGTCGCCGATCTGGAAGTGAACGAGGGTGGAATGCGGGAGGTTGATACAGACAAACCGGATTTGACGGTCACGACGGCGATCCGTCTGCTGCTCAACCGCGCGGCGACTGTGGAGGAGGCAGTGGAGCTGCTGGGGCAGTATGACATTCATGCCTCAGCCGGCCTCAGTCATCATCTTGCCATTTCCGATGCGACGGGGGCGTCTGTCAGTGTGGAGTTTGTCGACGGGGAGATGGTTGTGGTGGAGACGGACTGTGTCACGAACTTTAACCTCGCAAACGGTGACACGGCGGCAGGCGGCGAGAGTGCAAAGGAGCGCTATGAGCTGCTCTGTGCAGTCCGTCAGGAAAAGGGCGGCATCATGGCTGCCGACGAGATCAGGACTGCACTGGAGCAGGTATGCAAGACAGAGGGCGAGTGGCGGACGCAGTGGTCTGTCGTGTACAGGCAGGATTCGCAGACAGTGGATTATTATTTTTTTGCGGATTATACGAAGGAAGCATCGTGGAATATACCTATTACCGGAACGAAGTGATCAGGAACCAAAATTTTATTTAGAATTTAATGGAAATAAGTGTTTACAGGAAAGCGTGGTGTGTAGTAATGTAGAGGGTATAGAAAATATTTTGAAAGGAATAACGAATCATGAGCGAAAAGGAACTTATTGACAGATTAGAGGAGCACGGACAGGAGCACATTATCGAGGCGTATAAAAAGCTCGATGCGGCAGGGAAGGAGAAGCTCGCCGCGCAGGTGGAGAAGATTGACTGGTCGATTGTAGCGATGGCAGGACATGGGGATCTCGCGCAGGAGAGAGGGAAGCTTGAGCCGCTGTCGGCGCTTGAGGTGTCCGAGATCGAGAAAAACAGGGCAAAATATGAAACGCTCGGCCTGGATGCGATCAGGGCTGGGAAAGTGGGCGCCGTGCTGCTTGCAGGGGGACAGGGAACCCGGCTTGGTTCTGATGGGCCAAAGGGCAAGTACAATATTGGCCTCACCAAGGAGGTATTTATCTTTGAGCGCCTGATTCGCAATCTGTCTGATGTGACGGACAAGGCCGGCTGCTATGTGCCGCTGTACGTCATGACGAGTGATAAAAATAACGATGAGACAATCGCCTTTTTTGAGGAGAAAAATTATTTTGGATATCCGAAGGATTATGTCTTGTTTTTCAAACAGGAGATGGCACCGTCGGTTGATTTCAATGGGAAGCTTTATATGGAAGCGCCCGATTCCCTGTCGCTGTCGCCGAATGGAAACGGCGGGTGGTTCTATTCCATGGCTGTGACAGGCGTGTTGAAGGACATCAAGGCAAGAGGGGTTGAGTGGCTGAATATCTTTGCGGTGGACAATGTGCTGCAGAGAATCGCAGATCCGGTGTTTGTCGGCGCAACGCTTGACTCGGGCTGTGTCAGCGGCGCTAAGGTGGTCAGAAAGGCGGAGCCAATGGAAAAAATCGGCGTGCTCTGCCTGGAGGATGGGAGACCGTCTATTGTCGAGTATTATGAGATGACAGAGGAGATTATCAATTCGCGAAATGCGGACGGCGAGCTCTCCTACAATTTTGGCGTGATTCTCAATTATCTGTTCCGCGTGGATAAGCTTGAGGAAATCATGAGTGCGAAGATGCCGGTGCATGTGGTGGAGAAGAAGATTCCCTATATCAATGAAAAGGGCGAGGTCATCAAGCCTGAGACGCCAAACGGCTATAAGTTTGAGCTGCTGGTGCTCGACATGATTCATCTGTTTGAGAATTGTCTGTCCTATGAGGTTGTCAGGGATTATGAGTTTGCGCCGATCAAGAATAAGACGGGTGTGGATTCCGTGGATAGCGCGCGGGCGCTTTTACAGAAAAATGGTGTGGCGCTATGATAAAGAATGTGATTTTCGATATCGGAAATGTGCTTGTGGATTTTCGGTGGCGCGCGCTGATGGAGGAGCTGAAGCTTCCCAGAGAGACACAGGCGATTTTTGAGAATACAGTGTTTGGCAGCCGCTGGTGGGGAGAGCTCGACCACGGAATCTATGAGGAGTCCGAGATCCTGAGAAATTTCCGCGAGGACAACAGGGAGCACCTCGAGGAATTTAATCTGGTGTGGGACAATCGCGACAGGCTGGTGGAGCCGTATGCGTATGCGGTGCCGTGGATTGCGCATTTAAAGACCTATGGATGTAGGGTATATCTGCTGTCCAATTATCCGAGAGACATTTTTACACTCCACACGGAGCATGGCAGCTTTCCGTTTCTTGAACTGGTGGATGGAAAAGTGGTATCCGGCTTTGTCAGGATGATCAAGCCAAATGCGGACATCTATGAATATCTTCTGAAAGAATATGATCTGAAGGCATCTGAGAGCGTTTTTATCGATGACAGGGAGGATAATGTCGCGACTGCGAGAGGGCTTGGCATGAAGGGAATCGTGTTTCAGAGCTATGAGCAGGCCTGTGAGGAGCTGGACGGACTGTTAAAAAACTGAACTGATATCAAAACCATACTAATTTTCATGAAGTCAGGTGAAAATTGGTATGGTTTTTGATATACTTATTTAAGATCATTTGGAAAGGTGCGTGTCAGGTATGTTTACGACAAAATTTTCTGACTGGGCATGGCAGAATATTTTAGTCAGAATAGCAGTATCGCTGGTGATCGGCGTTGTGATCGGTATTGACAGGGGTGTGAAGCGGCGGGGCGGCGGAGCGCGGACTATGATCACGGTATGTCTTGGTGCGACGATGGTCATGCTGCTGGAGCAGTACCTAGAGGAGATTTATCCGGAGCGGCTTGACATCTCCAGGATAGCGGCGCAGGTGATCAGCGGCGTCGGTTTTCTGGGAGCGGGTTCCATCCTGGTGTCAGGGCATCAGATCAAGGGGCTGACCTCTGCAGCGAGCATATGGACCTGTGCCTGTATCGGGCTTGCGGTGGGAATCGGATTTGTTGACGGCGCGGCATTGCTCACGGCAATGTGGCTTGTGGGCGTCCATCTGGCGCCATACATCGAAAGCCGGGTTTATCGATATTCGCGGTATATGACACTCTATGTGGAGGTTGAGGACGGCAAAGCAATTACTAGTGTGTCCAGACAGTTAAAGGATTGTAATTGTTTTGTGGACAGCTTCTATGTGGATAAGCCCAAGGCAAAGGGGCAGCATTTTCAGGTCGTTGTGACATTGCGGATACAGAGAAAGATGAACAGGGAGGAGTTTCTGCATATTCTGCAGGGAATAAAAGGCATTGTGTCTGTGGATGAGATATGAGGTATGCGATAAGGAGGATTTGTTGTGGAAGAGATGAATCATGGATATTTTGAGGAGGCATTGTCAAATTTTACGAAGGATTTTGCATACGGCGGCGCGATCAGACATCTGGTGGACCATGGCTATACAGTGGACCAAATCATCCGGGAATTTCATTATCCGATTTCACGCGAGTCGATAGAGAAGATTGTGAATCAATATCTAGAAATCAAGAGAAACAGAGCTTGAATCCGTCCATAGAAAATGATACGATGGGAATATATCGGAAAAGAAAGAAGGATAACGAATGGCACAATTAGAAAAAGAAAGAGAAAATGTGACGGCAATGGAACCGGAAAATACAGCAGGGGAGCAGGCTGCTGAGAGTCCGCTGGAGGACAGTGCGTCTGAGGAGGACGCATCGGACACGGATGCGTTTGACATCACCAGGAGATTTAAGCATGATCAGGGGCAGGCGGCAGTGAAAACGCCGCAGCGGGAGTGCGAAACCCCCAAAAAGCGGGAGCTTGTGGGAGTCACGAACAAGAAGGTTGAGACAAAGCGGATAATATATTTTCTGGCGCTTTGCTTTGGCGTGGCGTGGATCTCAGAGATTTTTGCCGTCATTCCGATGTATCAGAGCGGGGATGCCGATATCATAAAGGAAGCGTCGGACATGGTTTCACAGCTGATGCTGACGCCGGCGCTGGCGGCGCTGGTAGTGCGGATTGGGACGAGAGAGGGACTCGTCAAATCCGGTTTTCAGTTTAACTTTTTTGAACACAAGGTGCTATTTTTGCTCGGCTGGTTTGGGACGACTGCACTGACATTTCTTGGCGCAGTGATTTATTTTTTGATTTTCAGGGATAATTTTGATCCGGATATGACAAGCTTTGTCACATACAGCATGAGCGTGGCGGATGAAGGCACGCAAATGGATGCGGTGAATATGGTAGCTGCTTACAAGACAGATCTGCTCATCAAGGTATTTACGGCAGCAGCGCTTGATTTGATCAACAGCTTTGGCGAGGAGTGGGGATTCCGCGCGTATCTGCTTCCAAAGCTTTACCGGAAATTTGGCGCGGTTCCTTCAATGCTTCTGAGCGGTTTTATTTCCGGTCTGTGGTATGCGCCGCTCGTCGCGGTCGGATACTATTATGGGACAGGCAACGTGGGTTTTCCTGTGGTGAATATCATTGCAATATGCATCTTTGGCACAGTGACAGGCATCATATACTCTTATCTGTGTCTGCGGACGGGGAGCATTTTTCCCGCGGTGTTTGCGCACAGCGCAGTCAATGTCATGATGTCCCAGGCGGCGCTGTTCACAGTCGACGGCGGCAATCTGTTTGTGGGACCGTCGCCCACCGGAATCCTGTCGGGACTGCCTTTTATAGCGGCGGCAGCGGTCTGTCTGGTCCATATGCACCGCAACCCTGTCAGGCCGTCAACGACAGAAACGCAGTAGGAGTTTCCCAATGCAAAAAACACTTGCCAGAACGGCGAAACCGTGGCACAATAGCTTTGTACCTTGAAAATCTGAATATTTGTATTTATTAGCACATATATTTCACGACATGGAATGCCTCATCTAGCGCCATGTACCTGTTTCTGACTATGACTCGGGGGACTGTTAAGGTTTCTGCAGTTTCAAAACAGCCAGGACAGGTTGACGAGGAGAAGGGTGATCGAAAATTCGGCGGATGCCTTTCCGCACGGCTTCCGGTGCGGGATGTATCGGCAAATATGCGGGTAACCGCAAAACAAATACGATACAAGGAAGCAATAACGCGATAATGCATTAAAAAATGATTTTTTGCGTTTGGTCGGAATATTTATAGAATAGAGCATATTATGATGAATAGATGAGCTGTCAGAAAAGAATATTGCATTTTGTGACAGTTTGGAAAGATGAGGAGAACAATATGTGTGGAATTATTGGTTATACAGGACATAGAGATGTGCAGAATGTGATACTGAAGGCGCTTGAGACACTCGAGTACCGCGGTTATGACAGCGCGGGGATGGCGCTTGTGTGCGAGGACGGACAGATTCAGGTGATGAAGCGCGCCGGCAAGGTAGCGAAGCTCCGCGCGATGTGCGAGAGGCAGAATGTTCAAAATGGAAGGAAAAAGGCACTCTGCGGTATTGGGCATACCAGATGGGCCACGCACGGCGGTGTGACAAACGAGAATGCGCATCCCCATACCTGCGGCAGGGTGACAGTCGTCCATAACGGAATCATTGAAAATTATCAGGAACTGACAACAAAATATGATTTGACAGAAAAGCTGGTTTCCCAGACAGACACAGAGGTGGTGGCCGCACTCCTGGATAAATTTTACAGGGATGACGCGAAAGCGGCAATCAGAAAGGTCATCCGGATGCTGAAAGGGACGTTTGCGCTTGGAATCCTTTTTGCGGACATTCCTGACAAGATTTATGCGATCAGAAATGTCAGTCCGATCATAGCCGGTGTGGGTAAGGACCGCAGGGAGGCTTTTCTGGCGTCTGATGTGACAGCGCTGTCGGAGTATGTGTCCGAGTATTTTGTCGTGCCGGAGGACACGCTCACGATATTGGAGCCGGGCAGGATCACGATGCTTGATAAAAAGGATGATAAGGTAGAGCCGGATTATCTGCATGTCGACTGGCAGCTCGGCGGCAATGGCAAAAATGGCTATGAATTTTTCATGGAAAAAGAGATCGCGGAGCAGCCCAGGGTGATTGGGGAGACGATATTATGTAGGTGCAGGGATGGCATGCCTGATTTTGGCATCGACAATATTCCCGACTGGCTGCTTGGCAAGTACGAGAGCGTTACGATCATTGGCTGCGGGACGGCGATGCACGCGGGGCTGGCTGCGAAGGCATTTATGCAGCCACTCCTGAAAATACCGGTGACTGTGGAGCTGGCTTCGGAGTTTATCTACAATGAGCCTGTGGTTGACGACAGCACGCTTGTCATCGCGATCTCGCAGTCCGGAGAGACGATTGACACGCTCGAGGCGCTCAGATATGCCAGGCGCAGGGGAGCGGGAAATCTCTCGATCGTCAATGTCAAGGGCTCCACGATCGCGCGTGAGAGCGAGTATGTCCTTTATACAAACGCGGGGCCGGAGATCGCCGTGGCGAGTACAAAGGCATACACGACGCAGATTACGGCGCTTTATATGCTGATCTGCCGCATGGCTTATGTGCGCGGCGTGTACACATCGGAACAGGCAAAGGCATTTGTCAGGGACATGAATACAGTACCGGCATCCGTTGAGAGGATTCTTTCGGACAAAGAGACGCTTCGCGGGCTGGCGCACTGTATCATGGACGCGAAGGATGTGTTTATGATCGGCAGGGGGCAGGATTACACAGCGCTCCTGGAGGGCTCGCTAAAGCTAAAGGAGATCTCCTACATTCATTCGGAGGCATATGCGTCAGGGGAATTAAAGCATGGGACGATCGCGCTGATCACAGATCGGACGCCTGTCATCACGCTGGTGACACAGCGGAAGGTCATCTCAAAGGAGCTCTCCAATGCGCTTGAGGTGAAGGCGAGAGGCGCCAGGGTATATGTGTTTGCGCGGGAGGATGAAGAGCTTGAGAATCCTGACCAGTGGGAAAAGGTCTACCGTCTGCCGGCGCTTCGCGATGAGCTGATGGTATTCCCGGCAGTAGTTGCCCTGCAGCTGGTGGCATTTTACGTATCGAGGGATAAAGGTCTGGATGTCGACAAACCGCGCAATCTGGCCAAGGTGGTCACAGTGGAATAGAAGAATCAAATGATGGTGGGAACCTGTGTCGTGGAAAAGTGTGCAGAAGCGGAACACCAAAAAAGGAGAAAAATACAAATGAATGATTTCACGGTAAACGAAATGCTTGTGATGCAGCAAAAATTACAGAAAAAGTATCAGGATAAATGGGGAGCGCTTTCGCCGGAGATTGGAAAAAACCAGCTCTTATGGATGGTTGGCGAAATCGGCGAGGTGATCGACATTGTAAAGAAAAACGGCGGTACGAAAGCGGCAGAAGATCCCAGACTCAGAAAAGATCTGGTTGAGGAGCTGGCTGATGTCCTTATGTACTATAATGATGTTTTGTTGTGCTATGGAATTACGGCGGAAGAGCTGAAAAACGCTTATACAGACAAATTTGAGAGAAACATGAAACGGTGGTAGCAGGTTATACTGGCGGTCGAAAAGACTGACCGCTCAGTATAATGTGATGCGCACAGCCGCATAAGGAAATATGCCACTTCGTGGCTGCGGCTGGCACAATACTCACGGCAGATTTCATCTGTCGTGAGTATAATAAAGAGCGTGCTCAAGCACACAGCGGGGCGCGCATATTTAAAAATGGAGGGATTTTTATGTATTATGTAGGTGTAGATCTTGGAACCTCGGCGGTGAAACTTTTGTTGATGGAAGGGACAGGGAAGATTGCAAACATTGTCTCCAAGGAGTATCCGCTGTATTTCCCGAACCCGGGCTGGAGCGAGCAGAAGCCCGAGGACTGGTGGAGCGCGGTGAAGGAAGGCTTGAAGGAGCTGACCAAAGATTTTGACAAGTCGCAGGTGGCGGGCATCAGCTTTGGCGGCCAGATGCACGGGCTTGTTATTCTGGACAAGGACGACAATGTGATCCGTCCCGCGATCCTGTGGAACGACGGCAGGACGCAGGAGGAGACGGATTATCTCAACAACGAGATCGGGAAGGACAAACTGTCAAAGTACACGGCAAATATCGCATTCACAGGATTTACAGCGCCAAAGATTTTGTGGGTAAAAAATAAGGAGCCGGAGAATTTTGCAAAGATCAGCAAGATCATGCTGCCAAAGGACTATATCGCCTATATGCTCACGGGAAGTTTCTGCACGGATGTGTCCGACGCGTCGGGCATGCTTCTGTTTGATGTGGAACACAAGTGCTGGTCGCAGGAAATGATGGAGATCTGCGGTGTAAACGAGTCGCAGCTTGCGAAGATTTATGAGAGCTATGATGTAGTCGGCACATTGAAGCCGGAGGTTGCGGCGGAGCTTGGTCTATCCGAAAACGTGAAGGTGGCAGCAGGCGCGGGTGACAATGCGGCGGCGGCGATCGGAACGGGTACGGTCGGCGACGGCATGTGTAATATTTCTCTTGGAACAAGCGGCACGATCTTTATATCCAGCAAGAACTTCGGCGTTGACCAAAATAACGCCCTCCATTCCTTTGCACACGCGGACGGCAAGTACCATCTGATGGGCTGTATGCTGAGCGCGGCTTCCTGCAACAAGTGGTGGATGGAGGAGATTCTTCAGACCACCGAGTTTGGCAAGGAGCAGGCGGCGATCACGGACGACAGGCTTGGGAACAACCATGTCTATTTCCTGCCATATCTGATGGGTGAGCGCTCCCCGCACAACGATGCCAACGCGCGCGGTACTTTTATCGGAATGACGATGGACTCGACGAGGGCGGATCTGTATCAGGCTGTGCTCGAGGGTGTGGCGTTTGCGATTCGCGACTCCTTCGAGGTGGCAAAGAGCCTTGGCATCAACATTCAGTCGTCCAAGATCTGCGGCGGCGGCGCCAAGAGCCCACTCTGGAAAAAGATCTTTGCCAACGTGCTGAATATCCGTCTGGACATCATCGAGAGCGAGGAAGGACCGGGATATGGCGGGGCAATCCTTGCGGCGGTTGCCTGCGGCGAGTACGCTTCCGTCGAGGAGGCCGCGACGAAGCTCGTCAAAGTCGTTGACAGCGTGGAGCCCGACAAGGAGCTCGCAGCGCGCTACGAGGAGCGCTATCGCAAGTTCGCTCAGATCTACCCGACAGTGAAGGAGCTGTTTCCGAAAATCTCATAAGTGTTGTTACATATAAGAGCTGTTACACATAAAAGTAGTTACACGGACGAATGCGGCGGCCCGGAGTATATTTATATATTCCGGGCTGTTTTGGCGCGCAGAGGAGGTTTGGGGCATTCGCCGTAGCCCGCTGCGTCTGCGTTTTTTGACAATTGCGTTAGCAATTTAACTTCGAAGAAATATACTGCGCAAGCTGCATCATTTATTTCCTGCAATTCCTTAATAATTCTCGACTTTTGGCGGATATGATGGTATGATGATAACGGTGAGGTAATTTGTTTGGACTCTCATGATAATATTGATAGAGATATGGGGGAGTTATGTCATATAGGAAGCGAAATATAGTTGGACTGTCAGAAAGAAAGTTTTCGGTGGAAAGCCTGACGAGACTGTATGAAGAGGAAAGAATTCATTTTCCGCAATTGTCTAAAGAAAGGACAGGAATATCTGATAAGGAAATAGTGTCTGAACTCTTAGAAGCGATTCAGGATGGTATTCCTATGCCTGTAATCTATGTATCTGAACTACAAAATGGAGATTTTTTGATATTAGAATCAAAAGACAGACTTCGATATTTACTTCAATATGTAAAAGGGGAATTTGCGGTTTCTATAGAAACGGAACTGCTGGAAAGGGATTCTGTTTATTTCTGTGAATTGGACGAAAGAAATCCGCGGCTTGCTGCAGATATTTTGAGGACAGTATTCATTTTACAGATTATTGATTATCAAACACCCAAGTATCGCCATATGGAAGTGGGATTGTTTCATGAGAAATGGAGTGTTGAGAGAGAACAGGCTATTAGGAATGAGCTGTACAAAGGACAGGAAATAGAAGATTTAAAGCATACAAGTGAAAAGTCAGCTGATATTATGTATGGATGTGAGCGGTTTAGCTATACTTTGCGAAATGAATATATGACATTATATATGATGCTTTTTGGGGGAGTATATAATGATATTTTACGGGTTGATAACGCTATGAATGAACAGGAGCTGCTTGATATTACAATAAGTGGGATTGATAAAAATGTAGAGGCTTGGAAAGACCTTTTGGGTGTGATAGAAATCGGTTCAAGAGCTAAAATAAGAACAATAAATAGGCTAAGTGCCTATTATATGCATTTACGTGACGTAAAATGTAAAGCAAAAATATTAGGTTCATTGGTATGTTATTATGATATGTTACGGATTAGAACAGAAAACATTGATGATATGGTGGAGGGTATTGTAAAAAATAGAAATTATATTCAACAAATTAAAACAACGAAAATAACAGTAAATAATATTCATTTACTTTTGAATTTTGGAAGGGAGTTCATTAGATGATTGAACAGCTTCACATAAATGGGTTTAAATGCTTTGACAGCGCGGATTTTACGTTTGGCAGTCTGACCTTGCTGGCAGGGAAAAATTCCATGGGAAAATCGACTGTGATACAGGCGATTCTGGCAATGATTCAGGATGGCAGCAATCCTTTTTCGGGATCATATATCAATATTGGCAAGGTCAGTGAATTGAAAAACAAATACGCGGGAAACAAGGAGATTGCGTTAAGCGTAAATGAAAATTATTTCAAAAGAATGAAGGACGATACATCTCCTGCTGAGTGCAGGGGAGATCTATCATGGGAACTCCATATTATATATTTGTCAGCTGATAGAATAGGTGTGAGGGATACTTATGAGATGACTATGGACAATCATGACCGAATCGGGGTAAAATGTGAGTACGCCTATCAATATCTGGCGAGGCATGAAAGAGACAGCTGGCAGGGGAGTGAGTTTGTTTATGATACAGAATCAAAACTAACGTTTGGAGGTCAGGTTGATTACTGGCTTGAAAGAATATTGGGCTATCGTGTAAGGGCAGAAGAGATAGAGCGCACAGACTGGATCAGGGTATCTTTTGGCAATGACGATCTGGGTAACGATATCCGGCCTAAGAATGTAGGAACGGGTGTCAGTTATATGGCAGAGGTTATCATAGCTGCGCTGTCTTGCAAGTCTGGTGATGTGCTGATTATTGAAAATCCGGAAATCCATCTGCACCCGTCGGGACAGTCGGAATTTGTATTTTTTCTGGCGTTCCTTGCGGAAAAAGGGATACAGATCATAATGGAAACGCACAGTGACCATATTTATAACGGCGTGCGCAAGTGTGTCAAGATGGATTGTATAGACCATACGAAAGTCGCGATTTATTTTTTTGATCAGGACGAAAATGGTGGAAGTATTCCAGTGAAGATTTGCCTGGATGACGAGGGAACGGTGCTTACGCCAAGGGATGGTCTGTTTGATCAGACAAAAAAGGATTTAGACATTATACTGGGGTGGTAAATGGATTTTATACTAAACGAGAATCATTAAAAGGACAGTTTGCGGATGTGGAGGTTTTTCTGAAATCGTTGTCTGCAAATACAAAGTGTTTTGAACTGATACACAAAAACGGAGAAAATCAAATATACAAAATCTATGACTTTTATAAGTGTCATGTTACATCCGAAGAAAAAATCAGCGATCTGAAAAAATACCAATACAGCGATGAACTTTTGCGGTTTCAGATACAACTGGATCAGGAGATTCATACAGTTCCTTACTGGGATGAAAATCCGAGACACGACATGTCCATGCGGTATACGTGGGAAGGAAAGGATATCACTGCAACAGCGATTGCGGAGGCTGCGGAAAGAAATGTTCCACTGTGAAAATCCGATATGAAGGTACTCGGATAGACTGTACCTTTCTTGAGGAAAAATACGGGCCTGAAATGTTGGAGGAGCATGAATATTTGTTGCTGGTTGCATCTTTGGATAAATTTATGAATCACGCTACATGGGAGGATATTGACAGAGATGATGGATTAAAATATAAGAAATATAAACCTTCGGATAAAGAAGACTGGTTTCGAGGCAGTATTTTTTGGCAGCAGACAATTATGAAATTTCGTTTTAGTGATGTCCTGCGGGCATACGGATACCGGCACAAAGATCGTTTCCGGCTGCTCAGGCTGGAGAGGGATCACAAGAAAAGTAATAAGGGATAAAAGTAGGATAGAGCAATGTACAAATGGGAGAAATTATTTGACAGTGTGGCATTAATGAGAGCGAAAGCGATCGATAGCAACAGGGTTACGCTTGACAAAAGGGACGACACACATATTGACGCGGCGGTCATGTCGATGGGGCGGACAGAAGTATCCATCACACTGAAAGACGGTGCGCCCTATATCATGAAATGCAAGTGCCCCAAGGCGAGGAGCGGCAGAAAATGCGAGCATATGGCGGCGGTGCTGTATAAGATGGAACAGAACAACAATGCGGAAGTTGAAAAGAGCGCATCGGCGCAGGCGACAACAACATCTGAACAGACCACAACGGCGAGGCAGACGGATCTCACAGATCTGCAGAATATGTGGGATACGGCAGTGGCAGGCAAGCAGCCGTCAGATATGCCAACGGAAAACCCGGCAGGAGAGACCTCCGCTGTTCATACCACAAAAGCGAAACCCAGATCATACAAGACGACGCCCGCCCCAGAGACAGCTGGGACGAAAATAGAGGAACCGGCGCCGAAAAAGCGCGGCAGAAAGTCCAAGGCACAGCTCGAGGCAGAGCGCATTGCCGCGGAGGTAGCCGCAAAGCAGGCAGAGAAAGAGGAGGACGAGCGGCGCGCGCGCGAGGAGGAAGCAGCCAAACAGGCAAAGAGAGAGGAGACGGAGCGGCGGATTGCCGAGAGAAAGGCGCAAAAGGCAATGCAGAAAGCGGAGCGCAGGCGCAAGCGCGCAGAGGCGGAGGAAGCGCAGCGCAAAGCGCGTGAGGAGGAAGCAGTCCGGAAAGCGGAAGAGGAGAAGAGACAGCAGGAGGAAGCCGTGCGCCTTGAAATGGAAGAGAAAAAGAAGCGGGAGGAAGAGGAGAAAAGAAGAAGGGAACAGGAAGAGCAGGCTATGCGGAAAAAAGAGGAGAAAGTAAAGGCGGCAATCGCGAGAAAGAGCGGGGAGGAGACACAGACTACAGCGCTATCTGTACCCGGGGCATCCCATTATCAGTATTTTGATATAGACGCGATCAGGAAAGGACTGGAATTTTCGGGAGACGCATTGAAAAAGGGACAGGAGTATTTTGCGTCCAATACGGTTACTGTGGAAAACATTGATGTCGGTTATTATGATCAGATGGATGATATGGCGGCCCACGCGAACGCTGTGGCGAATTACCGCAATCAACAGTTCCACATTGATGTGATCTTTACCAGGGATACCATGCTCAGGGCGGACTGTGGCTGCCCTACGTGTAGAAGGTCTTATGGTTATGGCTGGTATACGAGGCAGAACAGTAATTGTGCGTTTGTCGCCGCAGTGCTTGATTATATGCAGGCATATATGCAGCAGAAAGAAGTGGGCGATGCGACGGACAAGCGGGGAGCAATGCTGCTTGCTGATTTCCAGCGCAATCACACGAACCAGATCGTGGCGACCGCGACCATGCAGGAGGAAACACTGAATCTCGTGCCCAGGGTGATACGCAATAGTGACGGGCTGCGGATTTCTTTTAAGATTGGTACAGGAAAACTTTTTGTCGTCAAAGATCTGATCGAGTTCTGCGCGCAGGTGCGTGATTCCGAGACGGTACAGTATGGGACAAGCACGAAATTAAATCAGAACATCAACAACTTTAGCGCTCGCTCAAGGCAGTGGTATGATTTCCTGAGCAAGGTCATACAGGAAGAAGAGGACATTGTCAACCGCATCAGTGAGATGCGGTACTACTATTATGAGAGAAAAAGAAAGTGCTCTGATTTTGAGTTGTATGGCTGGCGGCTTGACCAGTTCTGTGACATGATGGTTGATGACGCGGTTGAGTACGAGGACAAAACAATTGTAAAAAAAGGAAAAGCCATGCTCACCTGCAAGGAGGGCACGCCAAAGCTCACAATGCAGATTCGAAAGAGCAGCCTTGGCAGGAAGAAGGAATTTCACGGTATTGATGTCTCATGCAATATGCCGGAGTTTTACATCGGGGCGGCGTATGCCTGCTATATTAAGGACGATGTTCTGTACAAAACTGACATTAGTGTCATAAATAAGATTAATCCCCTGCTTGCCATGGCGGCCAATGGACAGGTCAAGTTTCAGATCGGGCGTTCCAAGCTCACGGATTTCTATTACTCCATGCTGCCGCAGCTCGAGGAGGTTTTTACGGTCATGGAGGAGGACAGTGAGGAAATTCACAAATACCTGCCGCCGGAGGTAGAGTTTATTTTTTATCTTGATTCTGCGGACGGCGATATCACCTGCCGCGTGATGGCACGGTACGGGGAGAAGGAGTGTTCTGTGATTGAGTCTGTTTTGTCCGATCCGCTCACGACATACTATGAGAGTTTCCG
The DNA here is from genome assembly GCA_009774245.1 of Lachnospiraceae bacterium. Classification (GTDB taxonomy): domain Bacteria; phylum Bacillota; class Clostridia; order Lachnospirales; family Lachnospiraceae; genus COE1. The sequence continues at coordinate 21,038 of VSNM01000025.1, forward strand.
CCTGGAAGGGCGCGAGCGTGAGATTTTTTTCCTCACAAAGCAGATCTTCCCATATGCGGATAAAAAGCGCGACCTGTTTTACTGTGACTGCGAGGAGGACAGCATCTATGAGGTGTTAAACAGCGGTGTGGAGCGGCTTGCCGAGCTTGGGGAGGTGCGCTGCACCAATGCGTTCAAGAATCTGAATATCGTGCGGAAGATGAGCATGTCCGTCGGCGTGTCGGTGTCGAGCGGCCTGCTTGACCTGGAGATCAACACCGAGAATATTTCCAGGGAAGAGCTTCTCGACGTATTGAAGGGATACAAGCTGCGCAAGAGATATTACAGACTGAAAAACGGGGATTTTGTCAATCTGGAAGATGAAAACCTGCAGATGCTAAAGGAACTGATGGATACGATGCACCTTCCGCCCAAGGAGTTTATCAAGGGCAAGATTCATCTGCCGATCTATCGCACGCTCTATCTGGATAAGCTGCTCGAGGAAAAGGAAGGGGTGTATACAAACAGGGATCATACCTTCCGCGAGATGGTCAAGAACTTCAAGACGATCAGCGATGCGGACTATGAGGTGCCCGCAAGCTTAAAGCGTGTCATGCGCAGCTATCAGAAAAATGGATACAAGTGGCTAAAGACACTGCAGTCCTGTCAGTTTGGCGGAATCCTTGCGGACGACATGGGATTGGGCAAGACGATACAGACAATCTCCTTTCTGCTGTCTGAGAAAAAGGAGGGCGTGACCACGCTCGTCGTGGCGCCTGCCTCGCTCGTGTTTAACTGGGGCGAGGAGTTTGACAGATTCGGACCGGAATTAAAAGTTCAGCTCATCACGGGCGATCAGCAGGAGCGGCAAAAAAAGATTGAGGACTATGCGGATTATGACGTGAGTGTGACTTCTTACGATTTGCTCCGTCGTGATATTTCTTTTTATGAAGGTAAAAAGTTTACATACGAAGTGATTGACGAGGCACAGTACATCAAGAATCACACGACAGCGGCGGCAAAGGCCGTCAAGGTCATCGACAGCCAGATGCGCATCGCGCTGACGGGTACGCCGATCGAGAACAGGCTGAGCGAGCTGTGGAGTATCTTTGATTATCTGATGCCGGGATTTCTGTACAGCTATGAAGTGTTCAAGCGCGATCTCGAGACGCCCATCGCCAAGTATGATGACAAGGACGCCATGGCGAGACTGCAGAGAATGGTTGGGCCTTTCATCATGCGCCGCCTGAAATCGGATGTGCTAAAAGATCTTCCGGATAAGCTCGAGGAGGTGCGCTACGTCAAGTTTGACAGGGCGCAGCAGACAGCGTATGATGCGCAGGTAGTCCATATGCAGGAAATGCTGGCAAGGCAGGACGATGATGACTTTAACAGGAACAAGATGAAGATGCTCGCCGAGCTGACAAGACTTCGGCAGATCTGCTGCGATCCGAGTCTGTGCTTCGATAATTACAAGGGAGAGTCGGCAAAGCTGGACTCCTGTGTGGAGCTGGTACAGAGCGCGATGGACGGCGGGCACAAGATGCTGCTGTTTTCCCAGTTTACATCGATGCTTGAGCTGATCAAGAAGCGCCTCGATGAGCAGGGGATTGCCTATTATGTGATTACGGGCGAGACTTCCAAAGAGAAGCGCCTGCAGCTGGTGAAGGCATTTAATGAAGATACTGTTCCGGTATTTCTGATCTCGTTGAAGGCGGGCGGCGTCGGCCTGAACCTGACAGGGGCGGATGTCGTCATTCATTACGATCCATGGTGGAATATCGCCGCGCAGAATCAGGCGACCGACAGGGCGCACCGCATCGGGCAGACAAAGAAGGTGACCGTGTATAAGCTGATCGCAAGACATAGCATCGAGGAGAAGATTCTGAAGCTACAGGAGACAAAGCGCGACCTCGCAGAGCAGGTCATGAACGGCGAGCTCGGGCAGCTCGGCAGCATGAGCAAGGATGAGCTGATGGATTTGCTGCAGGGATAAAATATAAGATCATCAAATGTTGACAGGCTATAAAAAGAAAAGGGCAGATAACCGAAGTTATTTGCCCTTTTTGTCTTGAATGAAATAGGTGGGTGACAATCCACATCTCCTAACTATGGGTGACGGCCGCCTGTTCCGTCCTCAGATTTCATTCAATATAGCTTATGCTCTTGTTTATTTCATTATACAACAAATTCAATTTGTGTCAAGCCTTTTTAAAGTGCCTTTTTCAAGATATCTTTCAGCGTTGCAAGTACTTAAAGAATGCAGTGTTCTAGCAAAGTATTTTCCGCCGGAGGCAATTTTTACCGCTACACGGACATCCTCTCCGTCTACATTATATAGTTTAACAAACAGAATGGAATCATCTTTTGGGTTTATCCCTACATAATCAGGAGAATTTATTATAATGCTGATATCTTTGTAATATTTATCAAATTCGTAAGGATGACGGTTTTTAATATGTTCTATATTGGATTCGCCTATGAATACCGGTGTGTCAGGGGAAATATTTAATCCCAGTGTTTTGATAACATCCTTGGAAATATAGCCAATTATTTTCATTTTAAAACCCCTTTTTGCATCGTACATCAACAGATTTGCGCGTGGTGTCCGTGTGCATTATGAATGTGCCGACGGTCCGCGCAGGTTCTTGGTGTTCTGCATGCGGAACTGTTTTGGCGTGATGTTTTTGTATTTCCGGAAGGTCTTGATCATATGGCTGCAGTCGGCAAACCCAGCGGCCTGGCTGATGTAGGTCATGTCGTAATCCGTGAAGAGCAGCAAGTCCTCCGTCTTGATCACGCGGATATATTCGATGTATTCTTTGCAGGAGCGTCCGTAGATCTGGCGGAACTGCTTGGCAAAAAAGGAGTAGCTCATATTGCAGCGCATGGCGAGCTGCTCGACCTTTAACGGCTGGTCAGAGTGCGCGTCGATGTACTCTGTGATGGTCTCTATGGAGCTGCCGGACGGCGGGGAGATTTCGTAGGACGGTGTAAATCCGCGCGCACGCCAGATGCGCAGCATATTGACCAGGATACAGTTGATATAGGAATAAATGATCATATAGTGCCCATAATGCCTGGAATTCGCCTCTCGCGCGCAGCCGCTGAAAAATTCCAGGACCGGAAAGCCCGACAGCTCCTGCGAGGAGAAGAAAAAGGAGACGCCGGGCTCTTCCATCGCCTGCAGGATGGCACTTTTGAGCTGGGGCACATACCCAATATTTTCGCGGAAGCGGTTCAGGTCAAATTTGATCACATAGTACAAAAGCGCCTCCTCCATACCAGGTTCATTGTAGATGGCATGGATGTTCTTTGGCGGCAGGGCAGCCATATCGCCAGGGTGCAGCAGGTACTTTTTCTCATCGCTCTCAACCAGGGCAGTTCCCTCAACCATCAAAATGATTTCCATATAATGGTGCCAGTGCGACCGCACTGGAAAGGCGTGTTTTGCTGTATCAAACAGGAAAGCCTCATAGGGAGAATTTAGCAGGTCTCCCGGCTCAAACAGGTTGTACATGGCATAGATACCTCCCATCAACTATACTCACGACAGATGAAATCTGCCGTGAGTATCGCGCCAGCCGCAGCCACGAAGTGGCATATTTCCTTATGCGGCTGTGTGCATAATTTTATACTGAGCGGTCAGTCTTTTCGACCGCCAGTATATATTGTTCAGAGCAATTATTATAACACGTACCAAAAAGTTTTTCCAGCAGAACTGTAGATATATAGCAGGGAAATTTTTTGCTTGAATAAGTTTACGGATTGTACCGCAAAAAGTGCAAATGATACTGAATCGCTTTTGATTTGGAAGATATCTGTTAAACTTATAGCCAGATATCAGGCAAAGGAGGACATGGTAATGGATTTTTCAACTAATTTTCTGGACAGGTTTGAGCAGATCGTGGATCGGTATCCGGACAAGGCTGCGATCGTGGATATGGACGGGGCGAGGTGCACGACGTATCGCGAACTCCGCGATCTGAGCCGGAGGGTTGCGGCAGGGCTCTGCGGGCAGGTCGGACCAGGTGCGGCCGACGGTGTCGATGGGAGCGCTGTTCTGGTCTGCATGGACAGGCGGATGGAGTATGTGGCGGCGGAGATTGGCGTCATGATGGCCGGGGCGGCATATGTGCCGCTGATTCCGGAGTACCCGCAGGACAGGGTGGACTATATCAGGAAGGACTGCGGCGCAGTGTGTTGCATCGACGCTGCGTGGATGGAAGCGCTTGGGGAAGCGGCAGCCGGTGAAGACATTTTGAAGAGAGATGATGACAAAAGGGCGATGATCATCTACACATCGGGATCTACGGGTGCGCCGAAGGGGATCGTGCACAGCCATTCAAGCCTGTCTGACGGTGTTATGTGTATAGTGGGGGCACTTGGTTTTGATGAACGGACTTGTCTGGCGGCGTCTGCCCCGCTGTCCTTTGTGGTATCGCTGATGGAGTATCATGCGGTGCTGGGCAGCGGCGGCTGTGTCCATATGCTTTCTGAGGAGGTTCGCAGGGATGTGCGCCTGCTGGAGGTCTATTATGCGGAAAAGGAGATCACCTGCGGCTTTATCAGTCCTCAGATGCTGCGCTATTTCAGGAACCGGGGAAAGGCGCTGAAAATGGTTATGACCGGGAGCGAGCGGGTATCCATGCTGAGCGGTGACGGCTATGTGTTGTACAATCTTTATGGTTGCAGTGAGGTAGGGGTTCTGGTGTCTGCTTTCCGGGTGGAGGAACCGATGGAAAATACGCCGATCGGAAAGCCTCTGCAGGGTGTGGAGATGTTCCTGCTGGATGAGCAGGGCATGGAGGTACCAGACGGTGAAGAGGGGGAGATCTGTGTTCTCGGCGTGCTGGGTGAGTGTTATCTGAATCTGGAAGAACAGAGCGCCCGCACGTTCCAGCGCCAGGAGGACGGAAGAATCCTGCTGCATACAGGCGACATAGGGAGAAAACTGCCGGATGGAAATTATGTGTATGTCAACCGCCGGGACTGGATGGTAAAAGTCAATGGACAGCGCGTGGAAGCGGGAGAGATCGAGCTTCGCATGGCGGCAGTACCGGGCGTAGAAAACGCTGTGGTGAAAGCTTTTGAGGATGAAAACGGGCAGAACTATCTATGTGGATATTTTGTGGCAGGGGCGGAAGTCGGGGCGGAGGAGCTCCGCGCGCAGTTGAAGAAGACACTGCCGGATTACATGATCCCGCGCTTTTTCAAGAGACTTGACGCGCTTCCCAAAAATGTAAACGGAAAACTGGACAGGACTTTGCTGCAGGCGCCGGGCGTCTCGGAATACAAAGCGAATTACCGGGCGCCGGAGAACGAGCTGCAGCGCCGGATCTGTGATGCCTTTGAGACGGTTCTGGAGTGCGGGACGGTGGGGCTTGACGACGACTTTTTCCGGCTGGGCGGTGATTCCATCAATGTCCTGAAGCTGGTGGAGTGTCTGGCAGATACCGCACTGACGCCCCAGCTTGTGCTCCGCGGCAGGACGCCGGAGCAGATCGCGGTCCTGATACAGGCACAGCGGGAGACCACAGTGCAGGAAGGCTCACATCATCAGGCAGATCCCTGCGCGGAGTATCCGCTCACGGATTCACAGATGGGAGTCTATCTGGAGTGCGTAAATGAGCCGGATACCACGATGTACAACATTCCGATGTGCTGTGAACTGCCGCGGGATGTGGACCTGGACCGGTTCTGTGAGGCAGTGGGGACGGTTGTTTCCATGCATGCGGCGTTTGGCGTCACAATCGTGCAGCATGAGGGCGTTCCTGTCATGCGCGTGTGTCCGGAATACACGGCTGCGACGGTGGAGCTGTGTGAGACAGAGGACATGGAGGCGGCGAGATCAGCGTTTGTCCGTCCGTTCTGTATCGGAGAGGAGCCGCTCTACCGCATGGCGGTGTACAGGCAGCAGGACAGAAGCTGCTTCCTGTTTGACGTGCACCATCTGATCTTTGACGGCACGTCGGTGAAGGTATTTCTGGAGGAGATATCCCTGATCTATGAGAACCGTGTAAAAGGTAAAAAGTGGGATATCAGACCGGAAACGTGCTCTTTGCTGGATATGGCGGCGAGGGAGGAGTCCCTGAGAACGACACCGCAGTATCAGGCGGCGAGGGAATATTTTCAGGAGAAACTGGCGGACGTGGAGACTGGGGATCATCTGATCAGGGATCACAGGCCAAAGACTGTCACTGCCGCGTGTGCCTCTGTGCGGGTATCTCTGGGAGAGACGCTGTCTGTCATGGCGGTCGAGCAGTTCGTGCGCCAGAACGGGATCTCTGAGAACACGCTGTTTCTGGGGGCGTTTGCCTATGCGCTGGGCAAATATACGGGTGAGAACAGGAGCCTTTTCTGTACGGTGAACAACGGGCGGCACGCGCCGGAGCTTGCCAATTCTGTCGGCATGTTTGTCAGAACGCTGCCGATGGCGCATTCGTGGGACGAGGATTCCTCTGTGCGCGCGTATCTGCAGGAATTCCAGCGGAATTTTTATGAGACGATGGAGCACGACTGCATTTCGTTTGGGGAGCTTGCGCGGGCGTACGGGATCGCCTCGGATATTCTCTTTGTCTATCAGGGCGGGATTCTGAGCGGATTGTCGATCGACAAAAAGCAGTATCCGGCGTGTCCGGTTCCGCCAAAGGAGGTGCAGGCGGATCTCTCGGTCATGGTGATGAAGGGACAGGGAGGTTATGAGATCACGCTGGATTATCGCACGGATCTGTACCGCGTGGAGACTGCGCGCGGACTGCAGAGAATGTTCGTGCAGGTGCTGGAGGGCATGCTGACCTGTGCCGCACTCAGGGAAATGACACTGGTGTCGGAATCGGATTTGCGCCTGCTCGAGCGTTTTCACGGGGAGGAGCTTCGGTATGACAAGTCCCAGACGGTGGTCGACCTGTTCCGGGAGCAGGTCAGGCGGACCCCGGAGCACACGGCGGTGATCTACACGGATCGTACATATACTTACGCGCAGCTGGACGACCTTACGGACCGGCTTGCCGCATACATCGCTAGCTTTGGCATCGGCAGGGAGCAGGTGGTGTCCGTGCTGATTCCGCGGTGCGAGTATATGGCGATCGCCTCACTGGGCGTCCTGAAGGCGGGCGCTGCCTATCAGCCGCTCGATCCGACTTACCCCAGGGAGCGTCTGGCGTTCATGATCGCGGATGCGGAAGCGCAGTTTCTGATCGCGGATGAATCTCTTTTATCCCTTGTGCCGGATTACCATGGCTATGTCCTTCTGACAAAGGATATTCCGGGTCTGCCGCAGGCATCACAACAGCCGGAGCAGCCGGGACTGAAGGATCTGTTTATCCTGCTGTACACGTCCGGCTCCACCGGAATGCCGAAGGGGTGTATGCTCGAGCACGGAAATATCGCGGCATTCTGCCATTGGTATCGGTCGTACTATGACCTGCAGCCGGAGAGCTGTGTCGCGGCGTATGCAAGTTACGGTTTTGACGCGCATATGATGGATCTGTATCCGGCGCTGACGACGGGGGCTTCGGTCTGCATCATCGAGGAGGCGCTCCGTCTGGATCTGGGTGAGCTGAACCGGTGTATGGAAGCGCAGAATGTCACGCACGCGTTTATGACGACGCAGATCGGCAGGGCTTTTGCGACTTCAGTGCGCAGCCGGACACTGAAGCATCTGGCCATGGGCGGGGAGGCGCTCACACCGTTTACACCGGAGGGCAGCACGGTGTACCACAATATTTACGGACCCACCGAATGCACTGTGAATGCCACAGCCTATGAAATGGAGGCGTTTGAGGAGGATGTGCCGATCGGCAGGGCGATCGCCAATGTGAAGGTCTACGTGCTCGACGCATGTGGCAGGCGTGTTCCTGCAGGCGTGCCGGGTGAGCTGTGCATTGCAGGCGTGCAGGTTTCGCGCGGGTATCTGAACCGGCCGGAAAAGACGGCGGAGGTGTATGCTGAAAATCCGTTCTGCGCACACGAGGATTACCGCAGGATGTACCGTACGGGGGATATCGTGCGCTTTCTGCCGGATGGGAATATACAGTTTATCGGACGGCGCGACGGACAGGTCAAGATCAGGGGATTCCGTATCGAGCTGACCGAGGTGGAGGAGGTGATCCGCAGATTTCCGGGTATCAGGGACGCAGCGGTGGCTGCGTTTGACGAGCCGGCCGGCGGAAAATACATCGCGGCCTATATCGTGTCGGATGAGATGGTGGACATTGCGGCGATGAATGCGTTCATCGAGGAGAGCAAGCCGCCGTACATGGTTCCCGCGGTGACGATGCAGATCGACCGGATACCGCTGAACCAGAATCAGAAGGTGGACAAACGCGCGCTGCCCAGACCGGAGCGGAGACAGGAGGCGCTGTCGGCGCCGGAGAACGCTGTACAGCAGAAAATATTTGACTGTGCGGCGGAGGTGATCGGGCACAGGGAGTTTGGTGTCAACACGGATCTCTACCGGGCGGGCCTGACTTCGATCGGCGCCGTGAAGCTCACGGTGACGCTCTCTGCGGCATTCGACGGGGCGGTCGTGCGCAATAAGGATCTGAAGGAAAACAATACGGTCGAGAAGCTGGAGCGGTTTTTCGGACAGTGTGCGGCGGAGGAAGTGTTCGAAAAACAGGAGGCATACCCGCTGACACAGACACAGGGCGGTATCTTTGTGGAGTGCGCGGCGAATCCGGGGAGTACGATCTACAACATTCCATTCCTGTTCCGCATGGATGATGCGGTCGATCTGCAGCGGCTGAAAAAGGCGGTTGAGACGGCTGTCGAGGCGCACCCGTACATTAAGACGACGTTGTATATGGACGAGAACGGCGATATCTGGCAGAAGCGCAATGATGATGCGCTGTTCGAGGCAGCGATCAGGGATCATCTGGACAGGGAGACACTGGTCCGGCCTTATGAGCTGCTGGGCGGAAGGCTGTTCCGCATGGAGCTGTATGATACGCCGGACGGGAAATACCTGTTTGTGGAGTTCCATCACATCATCAGCGACGGGACTTCGTGCGGCATTTTTATCAGGGATATCAACCGTGCTTATGCGGGTGAGCAGCCGGCGCGCGAGGCGTTTTCCGGCTTTGAGGCGGCACTTGTGGAGCAGAGGGCGCTGCAGGGGGAGGAGTATGCGCGAGCAAAGGCGTATTACGATTCTGTTTTCAGGAACTGTGACACGGATTTCCTGCCGGCGAAGGACAATGTGCAGGGGGAGGATGAAAAGGCTGCCGTCGGTGTCTACAGCCGGCGTGAGCCGGCGGATCTAAAGGCGCTCCATGCGTTCTGTGCGGAGAACAGGATCACCATGAACGCGCTGTTTACCGCGGCGTTTGGCTTTGTGACGGGACGCTACGTCTACAAGGATGACGCGGTGTTTGCGACGATCTACAATGGAAGGAACGACTCGCGCCTGTCGTCTGCGGTCGGCATGTTTGTCAAGACGCTTCCGGTGTACTGCAATATTGACGGGGAGCGCGGGATCGGGGACTATCTGCGGGAGGTGGGCACACAACTCGTGGACAGCATGAATGCCGATATCTATTCCTTTGCGGAGATCAGCAGGGCGTACGGGATCAGGGCGGATATCCTGTTTGCCTTTCAGGGCGACCAGTTCCGCTTTACGGAGGTCGCGGGAAAACCCGCGGTGATGGAGGAGCTGCGGCTTGACACGGCAAAAGCGCCGCTCTCGGTGGATGTCGCCGTGGAGGACGGTGCGGTCTGCTATCAGGTGGAGTACCGCAGTGACTTGTATGAGGAGTGCACAATCGCCGGACTGATCGACAGTCTTGCCGTTGTTGTCAATGAGATGCAGGAGAAAAAGTACATAAAGGAGATCTGTATGGTGAGTGGCGCGGCGCGCAGGGAGCTTGACAGTTACAATGTGACGGACTGCCCGGTGGAACAGACGACGGCAAACGTTTTATTTGAACGTCAGGTGGAGCTCTGCCCGGACAGGATTGCCGTGATCGCGAACGGGGTCCAGCGTACTTTTTCGGAGCTGAACGCAGATGCCAACAGGATCGCAAACCGGCTGCTGGAGATGGGGTTGACGACGGAGCAGATGGTGGGCGTGATGATGCCGCGCACAGTGGAGGTGTACGCGGTGCGGCAGGGGATCATGAAGGCGGGCGGCGCGTTTCTGCCGATCGATCCGGAGTATCCCGACGAGCGTGTTTCCTATATTCTCGAGGATTCGGGGGCGAAGTTCATCATTATGCCGCAGGCGCTCGTTAAAGAACGCAGTCTGTTTGGCGGGATGCTGCCAGTCAGGACACTTGTGCTGGAGGAGCTTCTGGCGGACGGCGGCGACACGCGGAATCCGCAGGTGGACATCAGACCGGAGAATCTGTGCTACTGTATCTACACCTCGGGATCCACGGGAAAACCGAAGGGTGTGATGATCGAGCACCGCAATCTGGTGAATTATGTGGATGACAATCCGTTCAATGTGGAGGCGCGGTCCTATGTGCAGAATGCTTCCGTATCGCTGGCTTTTGCGGCGATCACGTTCGATGTCTCGATCCTGGAGGAGTGCATACCGCTGTATCACGGCATCACGGTCTGCATGGCGAACGAGGAGGAGATCCACAATCCGCTTGCGCTTTCGAAACTGATCCTGGCGCACGGGGTGGATGTGATGACGTGCACGCCGTCTTATCTGATCAACATCATCGATATGCCGCAGATGCGGGAGGCGCTGTCGCGGATCAAGGTGTTCAACGTCGGCGCGGAGGCGTTTCCGGATGCGCTCTATCATAAAATCATGGCGCTCGGGACGGACGCAAGGGTGTTTAACGGATATGGACCGACCGAGACGACAATCGGCTGCGCGTTTGAGCTGGTCACGGGCGGTGCGGTCACGATCGGAAAGCCTATGGCAAATATCCAGATGATGATGCTTGACAAATACCGCAACCTGCTTCCCGCAGGCGCGCCGGGCGAGCTGCTGATCATCGGAAACGGCGTGGGCAGGGGCTACGTTGGCAAGCCGGAGATGACGGCGGACAAGTTTATCGGATTTGAGGGAAAGAAGGCGTACCGCAGCGGTGATCTCGCGCGGTGGAACCACCATGGCAAGATTGAGTTTATGGGGCGCATGGACAATCAGGTCAAGCTGCGCGGGCTGCGTGTGGAGCTCGATGAGATCGAGAATGTTATCAACCGCTACCCGACAGTGAAATCCAGCGTTGTCCTCGTGAAAGAGAAGGATTCCATTCAGTTTCTGTGCGGTTATTTTGTGGCGCAGGAGCAGATCGAAAAGCAGAATCTGACCTGTTTCCTGCAGAAGTATCTGACGCCGTACATGGTTCCGAGCGTGCTGATACAGCTCCCGGAACTGCCGCTCACCAACAATGGCAAGGTGGACAGGCGGGCGCTGCCAGAGCCGGAATATGCGGCGGAGAGTCAGAATTATGTGGAGCCGCGCACGGAGCTGCAGCGCAGGCTGTGCGAGATCTTTGCGATGGCGCTCGGTGTGAAGCGGATCGGTATCGAGGATGATTTCTTTGAAAATGGCGGGACGTCGCTCTCCGCGTCCAAGGTGGCGATGAAGTGTATGAGTGCCGGGATCGAGGTGGCTTACGCGGACCTGTTTACATACAAGACGCCGCTTGCACTCGAGCAGTTTATCCTCGGGAAAAAGGGTGAGAAGAGAGCGGAGGAGAGCAGACCGGATATCCCTGATGACATACTGGGCCGGAACACAGTGGAGCGCGTCGATGAGATCAGGGCTGCCGCGGTGGGCGATGTCCTGCTGACGGGGGCGACTGGTTTCCTCGGTGCGCATATCCTGAAGACGATGATCGAGCAGTGTGACAACCGCATATACTGTCTGCTGCGGAAGGGGAATGCGCCGTCGCTTGAGAAACGGCTAAAGAGCATGCTGGTCTACTATTTCAGCAATCCTTATGAGGAGCTTTTCGGCGACAGGATCTTTGTCCTCGAGGGAGACATCACGGACACGGACAGCGTGGCGGCGCTGCAGGCGTATGATTTTGCGCAGGTCATCAACTGCGCGGCGTGCGTCAAGCATTTTGCGGCGGACGATATCCTGGAGAGGGTGAACTATCAGGGGGTATTGAACCTGATCGATCTGTGTACCGAAACCGGAAGGGAGCTGATCCAGATCTCGACGGTGAGCGTCGCGGGGGAGAATGTCGGAGGCAGATTCCCTGCGGAGAAGCGGCTGCATGAAAATGAACTGTCGTTCGGACAGAACATTTCCAACAAGTATATCGACACGAAGTTCCGCGCGGAAGCGGCGGTCCTTGCGGCAGTTACGAAGGGCATGAAGGGCAGGATCATTCGTGTCGGCAACCTGATGAGCCGCGTCAGTGACGGGGAGTTTCAGATCAACTCTGTCACAAACGGATTTATGCGTACCTTGAGGGGGTATGTGGCGCTCGGAAAGTTCCCGGTTTCCCTGCTGGATGCGCCGGCGGAATTTTCGCCGATCGACGCGACAGCGGAGGCGATCGTGAAACTCGCTTCGTCGGAAGGGGACTTTAGTGTATTTCACGCGTACAGCAGCTATGTGATCCAGATGGCGGATGTCATCGAGCAGATGAATGCGCTGGGAATCTGGGTGGATATCGTCAGCGATGAGGCGTTTCAGACGGCGCTGCGGAGTGCGCTTGACAATGATGAGAAGAATGAGCTGATATCCGGACTGATCGCGTACCTGTCGAGCGATGCGGAGGAGGGAAGCGTCTATATCGACGCAGACAACAGCTTCACGACCAAGGCATTGTACCGGCTTGGTTTCAAGTGGCCGATGCCTGACGGAAATTATCTGCGCAATGCGCTGAAGGCGCTGGCCACGCTGGGATTCTTTGACAATAAAATCGTATGAGTTAGGATAAGGTTATGGAGAGAAATGCATATTTGATCAACAAAAAGATTCATCAGTATATCCTGCCCGGGGTGTTGATGACGGTTGCGATGCAGCTGGGAAATGTGGTCGACGGCATGATCGTGGGGAATCTGCTGGGACCGGAGGCGATGGCGGCGATCGAGCTGTCCATGCCGGTCCTGCTGCTCCTGCAGATGCCGGCGATGATGCTGGCAATGGGCGGCGCTGCCGAGGCGGCAGTGCTGCTCGGCAGACGGGAGACCGGACAGGCGGGCGGTATTTTTACCGCCTCGCTGCTGGCAGGTGTCGGTCTGGCGCTTGTCTTTGCGTTGATGACGCCTGTGCTGCCGGGGATACTCTCGCAGACACTCGCCGGAAATGAGCAGATGGCTGCGCTGGTGAAGCCTTATATAGCGGTGAACTTCGGCGGAATCCCGATCTTGACGGCGGCGATCGTCTGCTGCTATTTTATGAATACGGACAATCACCCGCAGCTGGGAAGTGCGTTGTTCATCATTGCAAATGTGGTCAATCTGGTGTTGGACTTCGTATTTTTGAAGATGTTTGGGCTCGGGATGGCGGGGAGTGCGCTCTCGACGGTAATCGGTTATCTGACAGGTATGGTGACGGTACTGTTTTATGCGCACTCCGGACACAGGATGCTCCGGCTCACGAAACTGGACGAAAATTTTGTAAAGTATGTCAGACTGGCGGCGGTGGCAGGGATACCGAGCGCCGCATTTACATTGATGTCGGCGCTCAAGTCGGTCATCATCAACTCGGCGATCGTGCGTTTCCTGGGCAACGATCCGATGGCGGTGTATTCTGTCTGCGCCAACGCGGTACTGATCGCGGAGCTGTGCGTGGGCGGCATCATCGGTCTGGTGCCGAACATCGCGGGGATTCTCTATGGGGAGCGGGATTATTATGGAATCCGCGCACTCTGTAAGCGGGTGCTCATCTACAGTTATCTCGCGATCGCGGTGCTGCTGATGGTATTTCTCATGTTTCCGCAGGTGATCGCGGGTCTGTTTGGCATCGCGGAGGGGGAGATGCTGGCACTGTGCAGGACGGCACTGCGCATCTATGCATGTTCGTTTCCGTTTTATGTGTACAACAAATTCCTGATGTCCTACTACCAGACGATCCTGCAGCCGGGACTTTCCACGGTGATCACGGTTCTGCAGGGATTCGTGTTGATCGTGCCGTTCACGCTGGCGGGAATGATCCGGGGCGGGTTCTTAGGTGTCTGTATCGCGGCAGTGGCGGGGGAGATCCTGACTATTTTATGCGGCACGCTGTACCGTGTACGCGGACAGCGGACAGGGCGCTTTCCCTCAGGCGGGCGGTACATGCTCCCGCAGGTCACGAACGAGGTCAGCCTGGATTTTTCCATGAAGAACGAGCTCGCGGATGTGGCAGCGCTGCGGGATCAGCTAATGGACTTCTGTGCGGACAACGGCATCGGGGAGAAGAATGCGAATTATCTGGCGCTTGCGCTGGAGGAGATGACTGCCAACATTATCCGGTACGGTTACCGGAGCGGTCAGAAGAACTATATCGACATCAGTTTTACGATCCAGGACGGCAACTATATCTTGCGGATTCGTGACGACGGCGTGCCGTTTAATCCGCTGGAGCAGAAGGTGTCCGCGGAGGGGCCGGTGGTCGGCGGGATCGCGCTGATTCGCAAACTCATGTCGGATTTCCAGTATACGCGAGTGCTGAATATGAACAATACGGTTATCGGACTGGAGATCAATGATGGCAGGCAGGGAGATCTGGTTCGCAGAGGATGAAAAGAAGGAATGAAAGCGGATAAGGAATTTTCAGGAGAGATGATTCCGCTTGAGATTGGCGGCAGTACAGTAGAGCTGTACTGGATGAATACGGGCGTGTTGGAGGACGCGGTACAGTTTGCATATGCGTACCAGTCCCTGTCGAGCAGGCGGCAGAAAAAGGTTGACGCTTTTTTGTGTATGAAGGATAAGAAGCTTTCGCTGGGGGCGGGATTACTGCTGCGCCAGGGGTTGGCGGCGCACGGGATCAACGAGCAGGAGGCTGTGTTTGCGTATGGGGAAAACGGAAAACCGTATCTGCCGGATCATCCGGATGTTCATTTTAATCTGTCCCATTCCGGCGAGATGGCAGTCGCGGTGTTTGCGGACACTGCGGTTGGATGCGACATCGAGCGGATCGGGGCTGCAGATCTGCCGCTCGCCGCGAAGTTTTTCCCGGAGAGAGAGTATCGGTATCTCGCAGGATTCCCCGAAGGACAGCAGCAGGCTGTGGCTTTTTACCGGCTGTGGACCTTGAAGGAGAGTTTTGTGAAGGCGGTCGGGACAGGTCTCTCACTGCCCCTGGATGCATTTGAGATCGCGATCGCGACTGGCGGACATGATGGCGGGAAGGAGCAGATCGAAGTCCGCCATCACGTGGCTCCTGCAGCGCGTTATCTGTTTGCAGAACATTTTTTCAGTGAATATTGTGTGTCGGTGTGCCTGAGGATAGATTACAATTGATACCGAAAAAAGTGCGAACGGTGCCTGAATGCCCAAATAAATCAGACGATGTGTTATCATAAGAAATATGGCCAAGATATGTTTTACAACAGAAAAGGAGTGTACTATTATGGCGAGTTGCAGCAATAACAAGCCATGTCCCTGTACATACGACTGCCCGAGGCATGGTAAGTGTTGTGAGTGCGTGGCGCATCACAGAGACAACGACGAGGGTGTTCCGGGGTGTTTCTTCTCTGCGGAGGCGGAGGCAACTTACGACAGGAGCATAGAGGCATTGTGTCGCGACAGAGGAATATTATAAGGAGGATTTGAGAGATGGAAAAACCGATTTTTACAGGATTATCACATGTCTGCATTTTTGTGGACGACGTCAAAGAAGCGTTTGCGTATTATGAGCGGATTCTGGGGGCAGTGCCCAACCAGCATATTCCGCATTGGAAAAACGAGGGCTTTTTTCAGGCGGGTGGTTTTATTGAGGAGGCGAAGGAGGCGGAGGTCTCCATTGGATTTATGGATGTGCCGGGCACGAAATTCACGATCGAGCTGATGTGCTACCACAAGCCGGAGGGGCGCAAGGAGCCGATTATCTTCAAGGCAAACGATATCAGCGGCGCACGCCATGTCGCGCTGAAGGTGACGAACATTGAGGAGGCGTTTGATTACATCAAGGCACAGCCGGATGTCACACTCATCAATACGACGGATGATTACAGGGTATATCAGATCAGTAAGACAGAGCCTTCGGATTTCTATTATTTTGACGAGACGAAGGAGAACGATGCGCAGGCGAAGCAGGCGGCGGCTGATATTCTTGGAAACACCAAGTATTTCTATTTTATCGACAAGTATGGCCTGCAATGGGAGTTTGAGCAGGGGCATACGGATATCGGGGACTGATCCTGCGTGAGGGGAAAATGGAAGTAATTTTTGATGGAGGAAAAGGATATATGAAGATCACAAAATCGCAAAATGGAAATAACCTTACAGTGGCACTGGAGGGACGTCTTGACACAAACACAGCGCCAGAACTAGAGAGCGTACTCAAAAATTCCCTTGACGGGATCACAGAATTGACGATCGATATGGCGGCGCTCGATTACCTGTCATCGGCTGGACTGCGCATTCTGCTGGGGGCGCAGAAGACGATGAACAAGCAGGGCAGCATGAAGGTTGCGAACGTGAACGATACGATCATGGAGATCTTCGAAGTGACTGGTTTTGCGGATATTCTGACGGTGGTATAGATATGGCAGCAGAAGGACAGAAGATCAGGACGCTGAATCTCTCACAGAGGGAGGTCGCGATGACGCAGCAGGTTTGTCCCCAGAGCGCCCGCAATACGATCTCACTGAAATTATATCTGCCGGAGTGTGCACCACAGGCAGTGAAGGCGGCGGCGGATCAGGTACTTGACAGCGCTGATATCTTTGCCGCATCACTGCGGCATGACGCATCGTTGCGGAAGGATGTTCACGAGTGGCAGATGGTATATGGGGAAAAAAGGCTGTACACATGCAGTGTGTGGGAAGCATACACGATGGAACAGGTTGAAAATCAGATGGCAGCGCTGGACAGGATTCCCATGGATATGGAGAAGCAGTTGTACCATGCAGTTGTGATGCCGCTCTTAGAAGGCGGCGTCTATTTGTATGTGCGTTTTCACCATGTTATCATCGACGGCTATGGCATGAGCCTCTTTGTGCAGAAGGTTTTGGATGCGCTTGGCAATAAGGCGGTAACAGAATCCGTTTTTGCCGGGGATGATGCCGCACTGGTGATGCAGGAAAGCGGGGAGACTGCACGCGGGTTCTGGCGGGACTACTTTAAGGATGCGGACTTCGAACCTGCTATTTTTCCGAAAATAAAGCCGGAAGCGCACGAGGCCGCACAGACACGATCGCTATCTGACGGGAATATGGAAGCTGCAAGGGGAGCTGGCAGTATCACGCGTCGCGTGCCGGAAGCGCTCATGCGCGGGATCGAGGCGTTTGGCAGGCGGGAACAAGTCACTGTGCCGTATATCGTAGCGGCGGCTTACGCGTACTATCTCGCACAGGCGTCCGGAAAACCGGATGCTGTATTTTTGATGCCGCGTCTGGGACGGGCACCAGAACAGATGGATACGCTTGGCTGTTTCACGCTGCTAGTCCCTGTGCGTGTCAGGACAGAGTGTGCGGGAGAGGGAACGGGTTCTTTTGCAGCGCTGTGCAGGGCGGCAGAGCGTGCGTCGCGGGAAGCGTCGGCGCATAAGTACACGGGATTTGACAGGATTCTCTCCGCTCTGCGCGAGGATGGCACGATATCGGAGGCGCTTTCCGAGTATGTGTTCAATTTTTACCGCTTTCAGTTTCACACTGAGCTGGATTACCGTGTCCGGTTCAGCGTCGCCGGCGATATGAGCAACCATATGACGTTCAGCCTGTTTTATGACAGGGATGGCGGACTGAATATGCAGTTTGACTACCATAAGCAGTATTACACAAAAGAGCGGGCGTCATATCTTGCGGATGCCCTCTGTGCGATCCTGGACAAGGGCGTGCGGGAAAATGTATTGTCACAGCCAATCGGGGAGGCAGAATTCCAGAAAGTTACCTCGATCGCCGGGAAAAAGATCGATGTTCCGGACGGCCTGACGATCCCCTTCCTGTTCCGACTGGCGGCAGAATGCCACAGGGACAGACCTGCAGTGTATGCGGGCGACGAGGCGCTCACCTTCGCACAGCTGGACAGGATCAGCGACAGGATTGCCTGCGCGCTCGTCCGCAGGGGCGTAAAGACGGGCAGTTATGCTGCGTTCATGCTAAAGCGTGATATCCGGCTGATCCCGACGATCCTGGGTATCGCCAAGTCTGGAGCTGCTTTTATTCCGATCGATCCGGCGTATCCTTCGGAACGGATCTCTTATATCATGGAGAACAGCAGTGCTTCCTGTCTGATCTCCTCACCGGAGGTTCCGATTGCCGGGAACTATGACTATGTGGATATCGATCTGCTGATGCGTCAGGAGGCAGACAGTGATCTGCTGCCCGAGGTTCGTCAGGAGCAGACCGCTTACATGATCTATACATCGGGGACGACGGGCAGGCCAAAAGGCGTGATGCTCTCACACAGGGGGATTGCCAATATCGTCCATGCGGATAACAATCCGTTTAACAGGGATATCACACAGAACTGCCATGGCATTGTGGCGATCGGTTCAATCTGCTTTGACATTTCACTCTTTGAGATCTTTGTCCCGCTGATGAACGGGCTGTTTGTCGAGCTAGGCAGCGAGAAAACGATGGTTGATGCCGGGGAGCTGGCGTCTGCGATCCTGCGCCATGACGCTGATGTGCTGCACTGTACGCCGTCACGTATCACAGCCTATCTTGCCAATACCTCCTTTGTGAAAGCGCTGGGGCGTGTCAGGGCTGTGCTTGCGGCGGGTGAAGTGCTGCCAGGCAGCCTGGTAAACCGGCTGCACGATACATATGGTATCCGCATCTACAATGGTTATGGCCCGACGGAGACGACGATCGGCGCAACGATCACGGAGGCGGGCGATGACCTGAGTATCGGCAGTCCGATCGCGAACACGGGGATCGTCCTTTTAAACGGGGCGTGCAGACCGGTTCCATACGGGGCTGTGGGCGAGATCTGTGTCTATGGGAGCGGTGTGGGAATCGGTTATCATGCCAGACCGGAGGAGACGGCGGCAAAATACATTGCATGGAATGGCATGCGGCTGTACCGCACAGGTGATTTTGGCTATTTTCTGGAAGACGGCAGGCTGATTTACTGCGGGCGGAAGGACGGGCAGGTCAAGCTGCGCGGTCTGCGGATTGAGCTGGCGGAGATCGAGAATGTCATGGGAGCGTTTCCGGGGGTGGCGGCGTGCAGCTGTATCGTGCGCAAGATCGACAAGGCAGACCATCTGGTGGGATTTTATACCGTCTCAGAGCAGGCGCAGGTCGATGGTGAAATGCTGCGGGAGCACATGAAGTCGCATCTGACCTCCTATATGGTGCCGGATGTCTTAAAGGAGCTTGCCGTGATGCCGCAGACGCCGAATGGAAAGACGGATCAGAGAGCGCTGATGGCGGAGCCGGTTGAATACCAGCACGCGTACCGTGAGCCGGTGACGGCAAGGGAAAAGCGCATGTGCAGTGCTTTTGGAGAGACGCTGGAGCTGCCGCAGGTGGGGCTTGACGACAACTTTTTTGAGCTTGGCGGTGACTCGCTTAGCGCAGTCACGCTGGTGCTGCATGTGGAGGAGGCGCTGTCGCTTCGGAAAAACCAGCTGGAATTTGGAGATGTGTATCAGTATCCGACACCTGCGCTTTTGCTGGAACGGCTGTACAAAAATACGGAGATTTCCGGAGCATATGATATCAGTACGCTGGATTACCGGGGTTTTTCGGAGTATCTGGGCGCACATACCGGAAACAGGGTTCGCTGCGGATATCTTGGCAACGTGCTCCTGACAGGGGCGACGGGATATCTGGGGGCGCATATCCTGATGGATTTGCTGAGGCGTCCGAAACTTTGTGGAAAGATCATTTGTCTGGCGCGGTCAAAAAAGACGCTCAGTGCAAAGAAGCGCGTGCGGTCGGCACTGTTTTACTATGCTGAGGAGGATTTTTCACAGGACTACGGGGAGAAGTGGGAGGTCGTCGAGGGGGATATCACACAGCCCGGTCTGTTTTCAGGAGAGTGTGATGATCTCTGCAGAATTGACACGATCATCAATTCCGCGGCAAACGTTGCGCATTTTTCCTATGGAGATGCGCTGGAGACGATCAACACGGACGGGGTAAAGAATCTGATCCGGTATGCCCTGCGCGAGAATGCACTGCTCTGCCAGATCTCGACGATCAGCGTGGCGGGCGTGACAGCGGGAAATGCCTTGCAGGAGTCTTTTGGCGAGGCGGACTTTTATATTGGGCAGGAGATACAGAACAAATATATCTACTCGAAATATATGGCGGAGCATGCGCTTCTGCGCGCGGCAGTGGACGATGGACTGCGCGTAAAGCTGATGCGTGTCGGAAATCTGCAGGGACGTATCAGCGACGGGGAGTTTCAGATGAACATGCACTCCAATGCGTTTACGCGCCAGTTTGCCTCCTATGTCAAAATTGGGGCAGTGCCGCAGTCCGTCTATGAGGCAGGTGTCAATTTTTCACCGGTCGATGAGACGGCGCACAATATTGTCTCGCTTACCACTGTTGCGGGGGCAGCGGCATTTCATGTCTATCCGCCGGATGAAGTTCGGTATGAGGAGCTGTTCCGGGGAATGGAGCGGCTGGGATATCAGACTGTCGTGCTGGCAGACGAAAAGTTTGATGCACTGGTACAGCGGCTGAAGCGGACGGAGGAGGGGCGGGCAAAGCTGGGAGGGCTGTTCACGAGGGAGTCGGCGGGCACATACCGCGAGATTACGGTTCGGCAGCAGTATACAGACCAGTATCTCAAGGAGCTGTCGGAAGGCTGGAGCATGGTTACCAGGGAGTATATCGACAGATATCTGTCCGCGTTGGACGGAATGGGTTATTTTTGATGTGGAGGTGTTGTGATGGCAGTCATCGCGCTTTGGAGTTTTGCGGTTTTTCTGGCGTCAGTGTTTGCAGGACTGCTTGCGGGGATCACGCTCACGCCCAGATATAAAGGAACGATCCGGGCGGCGGTGTGGACAGCCGGGGCGGTGCTCGGCTTCGGCGTGGCGTTTGCCAGCTACAGTGTCAGCCTGTACAATGACGCTGTGGGGATACTGGGACTCTCCGCGCTCGTGTGTATTGTTTCACAGCTTTTGTACAAGGACAGCTGGTCGACAAAGCTGGCGATCGCCCTGATGGCATGTCTGATCGCGAATGTCAGCACGTTCATGCTGTGCGGGACGACGGACAATCTGCTGGGAACACGCCTTGGACTGATCAAGGAGAGCCCGTATGAGACGGCGAACCTGATCTTTTTTATCGCGATTAAGCTCGTGGTGTACGCGGGGCTCTCTGTCCTGTATATGCGTTATCTCAAGAGGACGCTGCACCGCACGATCGAGGCTGTGGGCGGGAAAATGATGGTCTTTATACCGGCGCTTGTGATCTCGGTGGTCGGTTTTTACATCATCAATCTGGTGTCGAACAGTGTCGGCATCTATCCGGACAGCTTCTGGTTCTTTCCGCTGTATCTGACGATCTGTGTGATCTTTGTCGTGGAGTTCTGGATGATATTTTATTCGATTGACCAGAGTGCGAGGACGATGAAGACGACGGCGGAGCTGAATGTCGCCACCAATATTCAGAAATCCATGCTTCCCTGCATTTTTCCGGCATTTCCGGATCGCGAGGAGTTTGACGTCTTTGCCACGATGGACCCGGCAAAGGAGGTTGGCGGCGATTTCTATGATTTTTTTATGGTGGATGACAGCCATCTGGCTGTCGTAGTCGCGGATGTCTCAGGCAAAGGCGTCCCAGCGGCACTCTTTATGGTGATTGGCAAGACGCTCATCAAGGATCACACGCAGCCCGGGAGGGATCTGGGCGAGGTGTTCACGCAGGTGAACAGCCTGCTGTGCGAATCAAACAGCGAGGGGCTGTTCATCACTGCTTTCGAGGGTGTGCTCGACCTGGTGACGGGGGAGTTTCGCTATGTCAATGCAGGACATGAGATACCGTTTCTGTGCAAAAAAGGTGGGGCGTTTGAACCGTATAAGATCACGGCGGGGTTTGTCCTTGCGGGGATGGAGGGAATCCGTTACAGATGCGGTTCGATGCAGCTCGAGCCGGGAGACAGGATCTTTCAGTACACGGACGGTGTCACGGAAGCGACCAACAAGGCAAATGAACTCTACGGCATGGAGCGGCTGCAGTCTGTGCTCTGCAAAAATGTTTCTCTGGCGCCGGTACAGCTGCTGTCAGAGATCAAGGCGGACATCGATGCATTTGTGGGGGATGCGCCGCAGTTTGACGATATTACGATGCTCTGCATGGAGTATAGGGGAAACGGGACAGAGGGGGGATCAGAATGAAAGAATTGACGATTGACGCGACTGTAGAAAATATTGTAACAGTGACTTCCTTTGTGGAGGAGGAGCTGGAAGCGCTGGCCTGTCCGATGAAAGCGCAGATGCAGATCGCTGTAGCGATCGATGAGCTCTTTGGCAATATCGCGCACTATGCCTACAATCCCGATGTCGGACCGGCGACTGTCCGTGTGGAGGTGATGAAAAGTCCGCTCGCGGTCGTCATCACCTTTATCGACAATGGCGTGCAGTATGATCCGCTTGCCAGACAGGAACCGGATACCACACTGTCCGCCGAGGAGCGGGAGATCGGCGGGCTTGGCATCTATATGGTCAAGAAGAGCATGGATGAGATCACATATTCGTATAAGGACGGGCAGAATATACTGCAGATCAGAAAAAACATATGATTGACATATAATTGGATAGAAGGGAGAGATAGACTATGGATGCGATTGGGCAGAAAGGGATGGATAAACAGAGAATGCAGACATTTCGCGCGGATGAGGTCATTATGCGGGAGGGCGAAATCTGCGATGCGATGTATAAGATATTATCCGGCTCCGTGGCGGTCTATGTGCGGTACGGGGAGGAGGATGAACACCTGATGGGGATCTACTCAAAGTCACGCTGTTTCGGCGAGATGAGTGTGCTGTCAGAACAACCGAGCGCCTACACGGTGATTGCCTACGACGATGTCCTGCTCGTGCGGATTACGAAGGATTTTCTGGAGGATTTTATCCGGAACAATCCCCGTAATGCCGTCGATATCATGAGAAATATGGGGCACACGATCACGGTGATGCAGAAAAATATCGATCTGCTGCTCGACGATCTCAATGAGAAGCAGGATCTTAACAGGAAACGAGCGCAGGAGCTTCGGGACAAGATCAGTCAGTACCGGATGAATGGAATCATGGTTTAGAGCCATGCGGAAAGGGCGGGATGCCCTGTTACCAGCACATTATCAAGTTGTACCATTTGTTTGGTGAGGATGACTTCATTTTTGAAGTAGCATTTCACAGAGGAGTATGATACAATGAATTGTATCCTGAAAAGAGTGCGGTTAGTGTATCAAAAAGAGAAAACAGTGGGGGAAACAATATGACAAATTTGGATAAGCTGCTTGGAGAAATCAATCGGGAGCATGTGTATATACAGACGCATAATTTTCCAGATCCGGATGCGATCGCGAGTGCATACGGATTGCAGAGGCTGCTTGAACTGCGTGGTGTGCATGCGACCTTGTGTTACAAAGGTAAGATTGACCGGTACAGCACCGGAAAGCTTGTGGAGATCATGGGGATTGAGCTTCTGAATGTCGATGATCTGGAGAAGGTGCTCAGCGATGATGATGAAGTCATTCTGGTGGATTCCCAGAAGGGAAACTCCAACATCATCGACATTACGGGGGATGAGATCATATGTATTGACCACCATCCAAACAATGATCTGTTTGCGTATCGTTTCAGTGATATCCGTCCGGAATTTGGTGCCTGCGCGACCATGATTGCCCAGTATTTTTATGAAAATAATGTCCCGATGGACAGGAAGATTGCGACGACGCTGACGTACGGTATCCGCATCGATACCAATAATCTCACGCGCGGTGTGTCCAAATTCGATATTGAGATGCTCTACCGTATGTATGATGACTGCGATTACAATATTATATCCATGCTGGAGAACAGTGTACTGTGCTTTGAGGATCTTGTCGCCTACTCCAAGGCGATCTCAAGCATCGAGGTGCACGATGATATCAGCTTTGCGGACACAGGAACAGACTGCCCTGTGATCGCAGATATCTCAGATTTTATGCTTGCGCTCAAAGAAGTCACATTCTCGGTGGTGTATTCTGCGAAGGATGGCGGGATCAAGCTCTCGGTGCGCAGTGAGAGAACAGCGCTCGATGCCGGCAAGGTGATTGGGAAAGCGCTGGAAGGCATCGGGAATGGCGGGGGACATGCTTCTATGGCAGGCGGCTTTGTCCCGTTTGACGGAAATGTGCAGGAGAAGGCGGCGCTGCTTGATGAGATCAAGCGCAGGTTTATCGCGGTGATTCAGGAGAACAGGCGGATGGATAAGAAAGGAAGATTTTTGAAATAAAAAATTTAATATAATAAATTCTAAAATAAAGATTTCTGGGAAATGTGTTGACATTTAAAATACTGTAGTGTATACTAAAACTCGGTCAAGCGCCCAGATAGCTCAGTTGGTAGAGCAGAGGACTGAAAATCCTCGTGTCACTGGTTCGATTCCGGTTCTGGGCACTGCGCGGGTGTAGTTCAATGGTAGAACACCAGCCTTCCAAGCTGGATACGTGGGTTCGATTCCCATCACCCGCTTTTATTCCGAAAACGCCAAAGAAAGAAAATTTAAAAGAAAAAATCGAAAGAAAAATTTAAATAAATGGTTGACAAAGTGCTCTGTATCATGTAAACTATAAAAGTCCGGTACAGTTAGTTGCTGTAATATATGCGATAGTGGCGTAGTTGGTAACGCGCGACCTTGCCAAGGTCGAGACCGCGGGTTCGAGCCCCGTCTATCGCTCTTTTCTTTTATATAACCCTTGATTTTCAAGGGTTTTTTATATACAAAAGGAGGAATTAATCTATGATCTATCGAAAATTTCAGGATTTACAGCTATCAGGACTGGGACTTGGCATGATGCGTCTGCCGGTGCTCGGAGGTGATGACAGTGCGATCGATGAGGCGGCAGCGGCAGAGATGATTGATTATGCATACCAGAACGGAATCAATTATTTTGATACAGCGTGGGGATATCACAACGGCAACTCAGAACTTGTAGCCGGAAAGTATCTGGGCAGGCATCCGAGGGAGAGCTATTATCTTGCCAGCAAATTCCCGGGATATGATCTCTCCAACATGGACAAGGTGGAGGAAATCTTTGAGAAACAGCTTGAGAAATGCCAGACACCATATTTTGACTTTTATCTGTTTCATAATGTATATGAGGGGAATATCGATGCTTACCTCAACCCGGAGTATGGCATTTTGGAGTATCTGTTAAAACAGAAGGAAAACGGGCGGATTCATCATCTCGGATTTTCGGCGCATGGCAGCGTGGAAGTCATTCAGCGTTTTCTGGATGCGTATGGACAGTATATGGAGTTTTGCCAGCTTCAGATTAACTATATGGACTGGCATTTTCAGAATGCACAGGGAAAGGTAGACCTGCTGAATAAGGCTGGGATTCCGGTGTGGGTTATGGAGCCGCTGCGGGGCGGGAAGCTGGCGGAAGCGTCTGGGGAACTGGCCGCTGCGATGCAGACCATGCGTCCCAAAGAGACAATTCCCGGCTGGGCATTCCGTTTTCTGCAAAGCATTCCGGGCGTGACGATGGTTCTGTCCGGCATGTCCACGATGGAGCAGCTCAGAGCCAATATTGATACATACGGCACGGATGCGCCTCTGAGCGGAGAAGAGTTTGACGCCCTGATCAGGCATGTGGACGCGGAGCTCAGGAAGGGGGGGCTGCCCTGCACAGCTTGTCATTACTGTACCGGCCATTGTCCTCAGAAGCTTCCCATTCCGGAGCTGATTGCCCTGTATAACGAGCACAAGCTAACCGGCGGCGGTTTTATAGCGCCTATGGCGGTCGACAGTATGCCGCAGGAAAAACGTCCGTCAAACTGTATCGGATGCAGGGCGTGTGAACAGGTCTGCCCACAGCAGATTAAGATTTCTGAGATGATGGCGGATTTTACTTCGATGATAGGAATGTGACAAGTGAATTATATTGTTTTTGATTTGGAGTGGAATCAGGCAGCCGATTTGCGTACAAGGCGGGCGAATAGTCTGTTATTTGAGATTATTGAGATCGGGGCTGTGAAGTTAAACGAGAAAAAAGAACAGATTGACGATTTTCACGAGTTGATCAAACCCCAGGTGTTTCATACGATGAATCAGGTGACAGGGGATTTGATTCACTTGAAAATGGAGCAGCTCGAGGACTGCCGCTCTTTCCCGGAGGTTGCCGCGGATTTCGTCCAGTGGTGCGGCAGTGACTTTATCTTTTGCACATGGGGAAACCTCGATCTCACAGAGCTGCAGAAAAACATGGACTACTACAATATGACACCAGTGTCAGAAAAGACGCTGCAATATTACGATGTCCAGAAGCTGTTCAGCATTGCCTTTGAGGACAGGAAGTCGAGGCGCACACTGCAGTATGCGGTCGACTTTCTGCATATCAGGAAGGATGTGGATTTTCACAGGGCATATACGGATGCGTATTACACAGCAGAGGTTATCAAAAGGATTGGGGATGACAGGGTATTTCGAAATTATTCTTTCGACACTTATCATCTGCCGAGAAATAAGTCCGAGGAAATTAAGATCTGTTTTGAGGACTACGCCAAATATATATCAAGGGAATTTGCGGACAAGCCTGCCGCCATGGGAGATCGGGAGGTCACGGCAACCCAGTGCTTTCTGTGCGGCGCGAAGACCAGGAAAAAAATCCCATGGTTTACCAGTAATGGAAAACATTACTATACCGTTGTATACTGTGCGCGTCATGGTGCGATTAAGGGAAAAATCCGGCTGCGCAGGTCGGAGGACAACAAGATCTATGTGGTCAAGACAATGAAGCAGATCGGACCTGATGTGGTGCAGGACATTATGAATAAAAAAAATCAGGTGCGAAAAAGCAGAAAAGAGAGGCGCCACAAAAAGGAAGGCTTGGATTAATGCCTTCCTTTTCTATTGAACCATATTGGCAGTCGCCTGGAAGGGTTGTGCCATCTGGCACGCCGCCGGGCTTCCCGTCTGGCCGCCCGCATTTCCCTCCGCCTGCTACGGCGGCGTTTGCTGCTCTGTCCTCTCGGGGAAAAGCTGTAGTTGTTGATGACAGATATGATAAACAGGATCAATACAATGACAACGGCAGCAATGATAATTCCGATAATGACTTTTTGGATATCAATGTAGATCACATTCATCTCCTCGGGCGGTTCTGTGGACAGCTCGGAGGAGGCGATCATTTCTCCCTCAGAGTTATCTGGAATGAGCTCATAGGAGGGCTCATCGGAACTGAAGTGAAAAGCAGGCACGCTGGATTTGTAAAATACCAGATTGCATCCGCCGACAGGGACATCGGAGTATGTGTAGTTGATGGTGGCGATCACGTTGGTGTCAGGTGATTGCTCCGCATAAGTCAGCGTCGATACGGTATCTGAAAAATCCGCTGTGTTTGGCAATATGACATATGTGTCATTTTCTATGGAGATAAGCGGTGTCGAGTCACCGAACAAATCATTCTCTGTGTCAAAGAAATCCATCGTGTCGATGTTGTATTTGGTCTCGTGATCCCTGATGGAAACGCGCTGAAAATTTTCAAATCCATACTGAAAAAGTGTGATGGTATCCTCGAACTGATAGGGTGTCTCATCCATGAAAACAACACACACAAGTTTCATACCGTTTTTCTCCGCAGCAGAGACAAGTGTCTGGCGGGATTGCGATACGAATCCTGTCTTGCTGCCGAGGAGGTATTGGTACTCGTAAGGCTTTCCCTTATAAAGTTGGTTTTTGGATGCGATCCACACATCATCCTCGTCATCAGGTTTTAATCGAAAATGGTAACTGGGCGTGGAGGACATTTTGCAGAGCTGTTCGTTCTTAAAAAATTCGCATCCGACTAAGGCGAGATCGTAAGCACTGGTGTAGTGATCTTCGTCAAATAGTCCGTTACAGTTGGTAAAATGGGAGTCTGTGCCGCCAAGCGAGGCGACCTTTTCGTTCATAAGCTCCGCGAAGGCTTCCACCGTTTTTTCCTTCCCGAGCTTTTCCGCGACGTGTTCCCCAACGGCGCTCGCGACTTCATTGGCGGACAGTACCAATACACAGTAGAGCGCCTGTTCCATTGGCATGGTGTCGCCAGTGTCAACACCACCCAGCCTGGAACCGTCAACCGGGACATCATAAATAGAATCATGGGAAAAGGTGATGGTCTCATCCATGGTGCAATTCTGCATTGCCAGCAGACATGTCAGAATCTTGGTCGTGCTGGCAGGATAATTCTTTTCGTGGATATTTTTCGCATAGAGGATAGTGTGTGTATTCATCTCCATCAGGATGGCAGATTTCGCGCCGATGGCAGGGCCCTGTGGCCAGTTTTCAATCGCGTTGGTCTGGACCGGAAGCGCCTTGTGCTGCTCCATCTGCTCCATATAGTCTTCCGCAGCGTATGACACGGCCGCTGCCGGCAGTATGATATCGGAGACAGGCAGACTCAATGCCAGTACGGATACCAGTGCGGAGGCGCCCAGCAATCTATTGATAAAATGTTTGATATGTCTCATTTATTTAATCCCTTCATATATAATTAGGCCAAAAGTGTTGATCGCGCCAGCCGCAGCCACGAAGTGGCATATTTCCTATCTGAAAAATTGCCATATAAGATTTTTCAGATTGTGGCTTGTGCGCATCACATTATACTGAGCGGTCAGTCTTTTCGACCGCCAGTATAATTTATTAGTATACATATTAGATTGTACACTATTTTGGTAAAAATGTAACCAGATATAAAAATTTAATTTTCGGATATGCCGCGAAGAAAGGTGTTTGGAATAAATTGTCTGCAAAGTGCGGCATAGGCATGCAGCGTCTCATCCGGGTGCGCATGAAATCCCTTACATAATACACCGCTGCTGTCTGTATAGGACTGCAGAAAATATGCGTCTGCGCCCGAGATCCATCGTGCGATCGCAAGCATGTCTGTCTCATCATGAAGTTCTTTGACAATCGTCGTGCGAAACTCATAGGGAATCCGTTTTTGATTCATCAATATCTGGACAGAGCGCTCGACTGCAGTCAGGTCAAACGCAGAATGATCTGTTGAAAAGCCAGTTGTGACTCCATACTTGTCCGGAGCATTCTTGATATCCATAGCGCAGTAATCGATCAGTCCCGCACGAATCAGGTCACCGAGCATCTGCGGATTGGTGCCGTTGGTATCCAGTTTCACCAGATAGCCAAGTTCCCGGATCTGCGAGATGAACTCTGGCAGGTCCGGATATAAGGTGGGTTCACCGCCAGTAATGCACACTCCGGTCAGGACATTGCGCCGTTTCTGCAGAAAAGCAAAGATTTCCTCTTCCGAAAGCGGAACGAGAGATTGATCCTTCAATACAAGATCTCTGTTGTGGCAGTACGGACAGCGGAAATTGCACCCGCCGGTGAACAGAGTCGCCGCCACAAATCCCGGGTAATCCAATAAGGTCGTTTTGTTCAAACCGAGAATCAGCATGATACAGCCTCCATGATAAAGATTTTGCCGCAGAGGTGATTTTCAAACACACTCTAAGACAGTATAACATATTTTTGCAAAAATACACATAGGATAAATCAACATCTGATAAAACAGAGTTGATGGGATAATGATGAATTATATCTGGGGCGGTATGCTGATCATAGGGATTATTTTTGGCGTGGCGACGGGAAATATGCAGGCAGTAACGGACGCAGTACTGCAGTCCTCCAAGGAGGCGGTAACACTCGGTATCTCCATGCTCGGCATCGTGGCATTCTGGACAGGGCTGATGGAGGTAGCGCAGGAGGCGGGCGTCATCACAGGGCTCACCCGGCTGATCGCACCGTTTATGCGCTTTCTGTTTCCAAAGATTCCCCAAGGACACAGGGCATGGGATTCCCTGTCCGCCAATTTCGTAGCTAATATCCTGGGACTCGGCTGGGCGGCGACGCCGGCGGGGCTTTGAGTTATTATAATGACAGGTTGAAAAATCCATTGAGAAATCAAGGGTTTCCACCGATTTAGTCCTAATGAAAAAATGTAGTTTTGCATCAAAGCATTTCTGATTTTTCATTTGGGCGGCGCCGATTCAAAAGAAAATTGAGAAGAAATGTCAGTAGTGTAACTCAAAGTGCCTAAAAGCGATGAGTTACTGGTTCTAGTATAGCATAAGGAGGGTAGAAGGTAAACAATTACATATTGGTTATTTAGTTAGGACTAAATTAGTGAATGGCAGAAGTGCTGTTATTACTAACTTAGTCCTATTTCTTTATCAAAACTCAAAATAAAGGAGGAATCAATTTATGAAAGCCAATACAGCGTTAAGAGCAGAGAAAGCGAAAGAGATTATTTTTATCAGTGATGCACATGAAAAATTCTACTATGAGAAATTAAAAGAGGTCAGGGATCAGGACGTGTACCATAAAGCGCTTGTATATTGTCTTGGTATCAGTGATGACACAAGAAGGAATATTTACAGTATCTATAACTTTAAGACAGGCTGTGTAAAAACAGAGTGCCTGCATGAAGGCTGGCAGACCAGCGGGAGCGTGAAAGTAGTCAGGATGGCGTATAACCTTTACTGCAACGGTACGCCGAGTGTCCTTGATTACGATGATGCGGAGGAACAGGTGGACGAGTGCAGACGGTACACAGTGGAAGAACTGTTCTGCTGTGCCTATGCGCCTTATTTTTGGCAGGCGGTACAGATTCGTTATCCGGAATATGTAACATATAACCACAACTTGTACGCCATGCTTGGAGGACGGGATTGATGTTAAAAGTCAGGCTTATGGGAACGAAGAACGATATTAAGTGGTTCGGGAAGATTTTACAGAGGAACCCGAAAATCGAAGTGACGGAGTTTTCCGATATGTTCCCAAACAAAGGGACAAAGAAATATTACAGGACTTATGTGGAAGTCAGGAAAAGCAACGTAAAAGAAAATTAGTAGAAGCAAAGGAGAATTATCATGTGTAAAATAATCGCAATCGCAAACCAGAAAGGCGGTGTGGGCAAGACCACCACCACAAGCAATTTAGGAATCGGGCTGGCAAAACAGGGAAAGAAGGTGCTTCTGATTGATGCGGACGCACAGGGCAGTCTGACCGCAAGTTTAGGCTTTACAGAGCCGGACAGTCTGGAAGTCACGCTTGCAACCATTATGGGGAACTTAATCAATGACGAGGAAGTAGAGCCGGGAGAAGGCATTCTCCACCATGAGGAAGGGATAGACTTAATGCCGGGGAACATCGAGCTTTCCGGTCTGGAAGTTTCCCTTGTGAATGTGATGAGCCGGGAAACGGTACTCCGGTCATACATAGAGATTGTGAAGGAGAGCTACGATTATATCTTGATTGACTGTATGCCTTCCCTCGGCATGATTACCATAAATGCCTTTGCCAGCGCCGACAGCATCTTGATACCCGTACAGGCGGCATATCTGCCCGTCAAAGGCTTGCAGCAGCTTAAGGGAACTTCAGAACGAGAGCCGACAGCATAACAGGCAACAGAACAAAACGAAACGGAGGGAGGAAGAAATTTAATGTGAAATTTATTGTAAAGACAGGCGATTTTTTGTATAATTGAAGTGTGGCGGCGCAGATTATATTATATCTTGTGCCACAGATTTTTAGGAATCGAGGTGTTAAAGTGCAGGACGATACAAAGCAGATAGTACCCGAAGAAGAAACAATAGCTAAATATACCATCAAGGACAGTGTATTTTCTGACTTATTTAAGATTAAAAAATACCTGTTGCAATTATATAGGGCACTCCACCCAGAAGATAAAACAGCCACCGAGAGTGAACTAACAGATATTACGATTAAGAATGTTCTGACAGACGGGATTTATAATGATTTAGGTTTCCTTTTAGGGGAAAAATTTATGATTCTGTTAGAAGCGCAATCATTATGGACGTTGAATATTATTATTAGAGCGTTGCTATATCTTGCGCAGACATATCATGATTATTTTGAGCGTACCAATCAAAATCTATACAAGAGCAAGAAAGTAAAAATGCCAAAACCCGAACTGTATGTAATTTACACAGGTGACCGAAAAAACATTCCTGATACAATATCCTTATCAAAGGAATTTTTTGACGGAGTTGATACTGCTGTTGATGTAAAGGTTAAAGTTATTTGCGAGAATGATACGGACAGCATACTCAATCAGTATATTATTTTCTGTAAAGTGTATAATGAACAGATGAAACTTTATGGCAGAACAAGAAAAACTGTTACTGAAACAATTCGTATCTGTAAAGACAAAAATATATTAAGGGAATACTTGCTTGACAGGGAAAAGGAGGTTGTGTCAATTATGATGAGTTTATTTGACGAGGAAGAAGTTATAAGGTCTTATATCAAAAGTGAGCGTTATGAAGCTGAACAAGATAAAGCAAGAAAGACAGCTATTCGAATGATTAAGGCAGGTAAAATGTCATTGGAGGACATAGCAGATTACACAGAGTTATCGCTTGATTTAGTTAAGGATTTACAGAGTGAGATTATGCAGTTAGCATAATCGACAAAACAATTTAATATCAAAATAACAGCGTAAAGGCGCATGGAACAGTAAATTGTAAACCATGCGTCTTTTTTTACGCCCAAGAGGAGAAACATGAGCGACAACATTCAGACCAACACCACAGGGCGATTAACGCCCTGTTTGCAAAAGAAGATTGATAAGACAACCTACTTAGTCGAGGTACATTTTTCTTCTAACAGTACCCAAAGCATAGAGGACAAGCTAAAGCGTGTCATTCTCCATGACTTAGAGCATGGAAAACAGGGAAAATCAAGAAAAAGTGATGAAAAATGATGAATACGTCCTTGACAAGTAGCAACAGGCAAGACAGCTAAATCTATCCTGATTAGCTGCGGCGCAAGGTTAGCGCCATTTGACATTAAGGAGCTGCGTGACCTTATGGAATATGACGATCTGGAGCTTGACACGCTTGGGGAACAGAAAACAGCATTGTTCGTCATTATTTCAGATACGGACGCCACATTTAACTTCGTAGTGTCAATCATGTATTCGCAGCTCTTTAATTTACTTTGTGACAAAGCAGATGATGTCTATAACGGCAGGCTCCCGGTTCATGTGAGGATGCTGCTGGACGAGTTTGCGAACATCGGCCAGATTCCGCAGTTTGAGAAGCTGATTGCCACAATCCGGAGCCGGGAAATATCGGCTTCCATTATCTTGCAGTCGAAGTCACAGCTTAAAGCGATTTATAAGGACAACGCTGACACCATTGAAGGGAATTGTGATACCACCTTATTCCTCGGAGGGAAGGAAAAGACCACCTTAAAAGAGATGGCGGAAATTTTGGGTAAGGAAACGATTGACCTTTACAATACCTCTGACACAAGGGGTACGTCGCAGTCCTACGGTTTAAATTATCAAAAGACCGGAAAAGATATGCCATACTTATTTGTGAAGAGTTGGCTGCCCAATACAAAAATAAACAGAACAGGGACACGATCAGCCGACGATTCAGCTAATCATGTCTTTTTTATTTCTTTTCATCTGGTACAATACTGTACGTCTAAAAAGTAACATAAGGGAATAATGGGTTGAATCAACCTGCATGAAAGTATGTCAGGAGGAAAAGCATGGGTGAACTAAAGAAACGGATAACAGAAAATGGTATTGATTATATACTGGTAGGGGATTATTATATCCCTGATTTGAAACTGCCGGAAGAAAATCGTCCGATTGGGTATTTTGGTCGGTTGCATCGGGATTATCTGAAGCAGGAACATTCCGCACGTTATACAGCATTATTACTGACTTGTAAATTATGGACATATCTTGCCGATTTGAATGAGCAGGCAGAGAAACGGTTAGATATTATCATGGAGCAGATGAGAACTGCCGAAGGAGTGACCGAGGAGCTAAAAGCCAAAAATCAATGGGAATGGATTCGGAAAATGAACAATATCCGGTATCGGGCAGAGGAAATAGTAAAAAATGAGATAGTTTATATCTGAATCATGGATGTAAAATCAATATGGAAAAACAGGTTTATATCACAGAGGAAGAACGGGAAAAGTGCCAAAAAGTGGCTGATGCGTTTGCGGAGTTGTACGAGATGGCAGATATTGTAGTGGTTGATGTGGGCAGATATGGTTTTGTGATGCTCATATACTATACTCCGCCGCATGGTTTTGAGGAAGATGCAACTTTTACGGACAGCAGAGCATTGTTTGATGCTCTTTGGCAGGAATGGTTCAATACGACACTGTATCTGACAGCAAAGAAAATGCAGTTAGATAATATTATCTATGAGAAAGTATTCAACTGCCTTTCAAAAGAAAAACAATCGGCAATTATTGGGAGAAAAGTCGACTTTGCAAGAAAGGCGGGTATAACTCTATAAAATGAGTTTTACAAAAAGAAAACGCTCTATGTAGTGGACAAAAAGAGATTAGAAAGGCTCTGTGTATGATAAATATGCAGGGCTTTTCACTTTTGGACATAATGTCTAAAAGTTATAAAAGAGAAACGAATGAGATGTTATGCACTTTTCCATAATGCGGTCTTTAATGATAAGTCTGCAAATTTTACAAATATTTGACAAAAGTTGTGTTTTTGATTTTACAGACAGTACTTATCATAATAATCACAGAACAAAAAATATCAGATAGAAAAGGAGAAAATGTATCATGAAAAAATTTGTCACACTTATTACTATTGTATCACTTATGCTTACTGCTATGACAGGATGTGGGAAAACAGTCAGTGGATCGGTATCTACGGACGGTTCGACTTCTATGGAAAAGGTCATTGGTGCTTTGGGAGAAGCCTTTGAGGAAAAAAATTCCGGCGTAACCTTTACATATAATCCTACCGGCTCCGGTTCCGGAATTACTGCGGTTGCAGAGGGACGCTGTGATATTGGTCTTTCCAGCCGTAACTTAAAGGATGAAGAAAGGGCACAGGGGTTGACTGAAACGATACTGGCTCTTGATGGCATTGCTATTATTGTAAATCCTGATAATCCGGTAAATGACCTTGACCTTGAAACGATTGGCAGAATTTATAGGGGTGAAATAACGAATTGGAAGGACATAGGCGGTAATGATTTGGAAATTGTACTGATTGGTCGTGAAGCGGGAAGTGGTACAAGAGATGGCTTTGAATCCATTACAGATACGGAAGATGTCTGCAAATACCGTCAGGAACTTACATCTACCGGGGATGTGATAACAACGGTGGCGGGCAATCCTGCGGCAATCGGTTATGCTTCCCTTGCGTCTGTAAAGGAAACTGTAAAAGCACTTTCTGTCGGCGGCATTATGCCTACGGAGGAAACAGTCAAAGATGGCAGTTATGTAGTGCAGCGCCCTTTTGTATTAGTTACAAGGAGCAATACAGAGCTTTCGGAGGCTGCACAGAAATTTTTTGACTATATTACATCATCTGAAGCAAATGAGATTATCTCATCTGCGGGTGCTGTGCCGGTAAACTAAAGGCTTTGAAAGGTGGAGTCAAATGAAGAACAGAAAACGGCTTATGGAGAATGCCATACATGGCATTTTCCTGGTACTTGGTCTGATTACGGTTGGCTGTGTGCTTTTAATTACTGTTTATCTTGTCATATCCGGTATTCCTGCTATCCGTAAAATAGGTGTTTTAAAATTCCTTTTTGGGAAAAAGTGGGCTTCTACGGCAGCACAGCCGCAATATGGCATTTTGCCTTTTATCCTCACAAGTATCTACGGTACGGCTGGTGCAATCGTGCTCGGAGTGCCGGTTGGCTTTCTGACAGCGGTTTACCTCTCTAAAATTGCGCCGCCCAAAGTAAAAACTGTTATAGAAACGGCGGTCAGTCTGCTGGCGGGTATTCCGTCGGTAGTTTATGGACTTGTAGGAATGATGGTGCTTGTTCCGGGGATACGGATTGCTTTTCATATTCCAGACGGGGCAAGTCTGTTTGCTGCCATTATAGTGCTTGCTATTATGATTTTACCGTCAATTATCAAAGTATCGCTTACGGCGTTAGAGGCAGTTCCAAAGGAATATGAGGATGCTTCCCTTGCACTTGGCGCAACGCCGGTTGAAACATATTTCCGTGTATCCGTTCCGGCAGCAAAAAGCGGTATCGCAGCGGCTGTCGTGTTAGGAGTTGGCAGGGCTATTGGCGAGGCAATGGCTATTATGATGGTGGCAGGGAATGCACCTAATATGCCGAAAGTTTTTCAGAGTGTCCGTTTCCTTACAACCGCTGTTGCAAGTGAAATGTCTTATGCGGCTGACGGTAGTATACAAAAACAGGCGTTGTTTTCCATTGCGTTGGTGCTGTTCCTTTTTATCATGCTGATAAATGCCGTGTTGAATTTCTTTTTGAAACATAGTAAGGAGTAAATGAAAATGCAAAAACAATCTATTTCAGCTAAAAGGAAAGCATACATTACCGTCATGCGTGTGCTGATGGGAATTTCCGTGAGCGTTACCTGTGCATTGGTATTGTTTCTAATCGGCTATGTATTGTGGAAAGGACTGCCGAATGTATCATGGGAACTGCTTACTACAAAACCGAGTTATCTGTCGGATCGCATAGGGATTCTGCCGGATATTCTCAATACTGTCTATATCGTGTTGGCAACTTTGGCATTGGTTCTTCCTCTTGGGGTAGGCGCTGCAATTTATCTGACAGAATATGCCAAAAATAAAAAACTGGTAGAACTGATTGAATATACTGCTGAAACATTATCGGGGATTCCGTCTATTATTTATGGTCTTGTGGGGATGCTGTTTTTCTGTCAGTTTTTTGGCATGAAAACCTCCTTACTAGCGGGAGCATTTACATTGGTAATTATGAATCTGCCCACGGTCATGCGCACTACTCAGGAGAGTTTGAAAACAGTGCCGCAAAGCTACCGTGAGGGTGCTTTCGGATTGGGTGCTGGAAAATGGCGTGTAATTTATACCGTTGTATTTCCCGGCTGTATTGAGGG
The DNA here is from genome assembly GCA_009774245.1 of Lachnospiraceae bacterium. Classification (GTDB taxonomy): domain Bacteria; phylum Bacillota; class Clostridia; order Lachnospirales; family Lachnospiraceae; genus COE1. The sequence goes on from VSNM01000025.1 coordinate 58,137, forward strand.
TGTCATAACGGGCTGTATTCTGTCTGTCGGGCGTATTCTTGGGGAATCGGCGGCACTTCTTTTTACGGCTGGTTTTGCCCACGCTCTGAATGGAATCTTTGAGGGGCTTGGCAGTGCAGGGGCAACACTGACAGTTGCATTATATGTCTATGCAAAGGAAAACGGAGAATTTGGAATTGCTTTTGCTATTGCCGCTATCCTGATGATTTTGACCATGTTCATCAATTTGTCGGCGACATTGGTAAGCAGTTATTTCAAAAAAAGGAGAAATGTATGAGTAATGTTATGACAGTGAAAGACTTGTGCCTTTGGTATGGCAGTGCGCAGGCTTTGAAAGATATAAATATTGAGATTGAGGAACGGAGCATTACTGCTTTAATTGGTCCTTCGGGGTGCGGAAAATCTACTTTCCTTAAATCGTTAAACCGAATGAATGACCTCATCGCCGGTGTGCGGATTACAGGGAAAGTGTGTTACAGAAGGCATAACATTTTTGATGCTGATATAGATGTCAATGAGCTTCGCCGCAGTATTGGCATGGTCTTTCAAAAACCTAATCCGTTTCCTATGAGCATTTATGATAATATTGCTTACGGACCGAGGACACATGGCATAAAAAATAAAGCAAAACTGGACGATATAGTAGAACACTCCCTGCGTGGGGCTGCAATTTGGGAGGAAGTAAAAGACAGGCTGAAAAAATCTGCGTTAGGGTTATCGGGCGGTCAACAGCAGAGGATCTGTATTGCCCGCGCATTGGCGGTAGAGCCGGATGTGCTTTTGATGGACGAGCCCACAAGCGCCCTTGACCCGATTTCCACATCTAAAATTGAGGAGCTTGCAATGGAACTCAAGAATAAGTATACTATTATCATCGTAACGCACAATATGCAGCAGGCTGTACGAATTTCCGATAATACGGCGTTTTTTCTCCTCGGTGATTTAATTGAATATGGAAATACGGAAAAGATGTTTGAGCAGCCAAAGGACAAGCGGACAGAGGATTATATTACGGGGAGGTTTGGATAATGAGAAGTCGTTTTGATGAACAGCTTGCTACGCTTAATAATGAGCTTACCCAAATGGGGGCAATGTGTGAGGAAGCGATTGCGATTGCTTCAAGGGCGCTCTCTACGGGCGATGTGAAGCTGACAGACAAAGTTGTATCTCTTGACGGGGAAATTAACCATATGGAGCGCACAATAGAAACGCTGTGCCTGAAACTGCTATTACAGCAACAGCCGGTGGCAAGGGATTTGCGGCAGATTTCCGCAGCCCTTAAAATGATTACCGATATGGAGCGTATTGGAACGCAGGCGGCGGACATTGCAGAAATTATTACATTTCTTGACGGGCGGACAGGCGGGGAATGTGAACATATCCGTTTTATGGCTGATGCGGTGAGCCAAATGGTCACAGAAAGCATTGATGCCTTTGTAAAGCAGGATGTTGTGCTGGCTGATGCGGCGATTGACCGTGACGATGTGGTTGACGATTTATTCTTGCAGGTCAAATCATCATTGATTGAACTGATAGCAGAAAAGCCAACAGACGGAGGATACGCATTGGATTTACTGATGATTGCCAAATACTTTGAACGTATTGGGGATCATGCGGTAAATATTGCGGAGTGGGTGGCTTTTTCTGTAACAGGAAAACACAAAGGAGCAGATAATTTATGAAAATATGGTGCGTAGAGGACGATGAAAGTATCAGGGATATTGAGGTATACACGCTTAATTCTACCGATTTTGAAGCAACAGGTTTTTCAGATGCGGCGGCTTTTCGTGATGCGCTTTCCACGGATAAGCCGGATTTGATTATCCTTGATATTATGCTGCCCGGAGAGGACGGCGTGGAATTGTTGAAATTTCTGAAAGACAGTTACGACACTTGCAGGATTCCCGTTATCATGGCAACTGCAAAGGGCATGGAGTACGATAAAATTCAGAGCCTTGATTTAGGTGCGGACGATTATCTTGTAAAGCCTTTTGGAATGATGGAAATGGTTTCCCGTGTGAAAGCTGTACTTCGCCGATGCAATCCCACAGAGGTGGAACATCTTTTGAAGGCAGGCGGTCTTGTTGTCAATTTAGACGAACATACTGTTACCGCTGACAGCGAAAGGATACAGCTTACCTTAAAAGAGTTTGAACTTCTCCGTCTGTTCCTCTCTCATCCGGGAATTGCATTTACCCGTGACCAGCTTTTTAATGATGTATGGGGTGCGGATTATGTCAGTGAAACAAGGACGGTTGATATGCATATCCGTACATTGCGTGTGAAGTTGGGGGATTATGGGAAAATGATTGAAACAGTGCGTGGCATAGGTTATAGATTAGAGGTGCAGGCATGACAAAGAAAATTTTTAATTCTATTATGGTTGTGGCGGCGGCTGTTCTGATTGCGAGCCTTGTTATCATCATGGGGTGCCTTTACCGTTATTTCAGTAATGTTCAGGGGAAACAGTTAGAAGATGAGTTGTCTTTGGCATCCGAAGCCGTCGAGAAGAACGGGCAGGAATATCTTGAGGAATTACAATCAAATCAGTACCGTTTAACATGGGTTGCTGGGAACGGCGATGTGATATATGATACACAGTCTGACGAGGAAAGTATGGAAAACCATGCGGACAGGGAGGAAATCAGGCAGGCATTACAGAGCAGGGAAGGAAAAAGCCTGCGCTATTCCACGACACTCTTGGAAAAAACGCTTTACTCCGCCAGAAGGCTTAACGACGGTTCAGTCCTTAGAATTTCGGTTAGCAGCGCTACTGTATGGATGCTTGTTTTGGGAATGATACAGCCGATTTTAATTGTGATTGTTGTAGCCCTTGTGTTATCGGGAGTGCTGGCAAGCCGGATTTCCAAACATATCATGGAGCCGTTAAACAGCCTTGATTTGGAAAAGCCGCTGGAAAATGATACCTATGAAGAATTAGCGCCCTTGTTAAACCGTATCAATAAACAGCATAGGCAGATAGATGTACAGTTGTCGGAACTTCAGAGAAAGAATGATGAGTTTACACAGATTACGCAGGGCATGACGGAAGGACTTGTGCTTTTAAACGAAAAAAATGTAATTCTGAACATCAATCCTGCAGCATTGAAACTGTTCCATACAAAAAAATCCTGCATAGGTAAGGATTTTCTGACAGTGGAGCGAAACCATGATGTGAGCCACGCCATACAGGACGCATTTTCAAGCGGACACAGCGAAATCCGCATAGAACGTGAGGGAAAAGAGTATCAGATTCATGTCAACCGCATTGAATCTAACGGTACTGTAATCGGGGCGGTTGTCCTTGCCTTTGATATAACAGAAGCAGCTTTCGCAGAAAGGAACAGGCGGGAGTTTACTGCCAATGTATCACATGAACTGAAAACTCCTCTGCAATCAATAATGGGAAGTGCGGAGTTAATGGAAAACGGTCTTGTAAAATCGGAGGATATGACACGTTTTGTAGGGCATATCCGCACAGAGGCAGGGCGGCTTGTAACATTGATTGATGATATTATCCGTTTATCCCAATTAGACGAGGGGTGCGATATGCCTTTTGAAAATGTTGATTTATATGAGGTCGCAACGGATGTGGCTGCAGGGCTGGCGGACATAGCAGCGATAAAGGATATTGAAATTGCTGTGACAGGGGAAACAGTCAGGATAAAAAGTGTCCGGCGGTTATTGACAGAAATTATATTTAATCTTTGCGATAATGCTGTCAAATATAATAAAGATGGCGGAATGGTGGAGATTTCTGTAAACAGAGAGGAAAATCAAGCTGTAATCTCTGTAAAGGATTCAGGAATTGGTATTCCGGCGGAACATCAGGCAAGGATATTCGAGCGTTTTTACAGAGTGGATAAGAGCCGTTCTAAAGAGTCGGGTGGAACGGGGTTAGGGCTTTCTATTGTAAAACACGCCGTACAGTATTTGAATGGTCAGATTGATTTGCAGAGCAGTCCTGGAGAGGGAACAATCATACAGATTTTTTTACAAGAGGATAAAAATGATGTGATGCAGATTTCCTAAGAAATTCAAATTTTACAAAAATTATACAAAATATAACTTTTAGATTTTACAAAGAAGTCATAAGATTTGCTTTATATACTCAATACAAACACTAATGGTGGTTGATAATGCAATCTTTATGACATAAATATGCAATTCGTAAATTAGGGAATAGTGGTTTTATTTGAGTATAAAACGCTGTTCTCTTTTTGAAGTGCTATACTAAAGTTGTAACGGGAGTGGCTAATGAGATATAATAAAAATCACAAGGAAAGAGGTATGAAGTGCTATAATTTACGGGAGTTGCAGAACAGGGGATAAGAATTTCGGATTGAGTGAAATGGGTAAAGTCAATAAAAGCAGTCACGTAACAGAAATCCATAAAATTCCGGAGTGTGGCGGATATTTAATGTATATATTGGTGCTTGTATACACAAATCTTGACGAAAACCTGCTCCCTGTATATAATTATTTCATTATAGATGAATTGAATTAACTGAAAGGCATGATGAAAATGGGCAAGCAAGTATTGTTGATAAATGATCTGGCAGGATATGGAAAGGTGGCATTATCGGTCATGCTTCCATTGATGTCATATATGGGGTACCAAATATATAATCTTCCCACTGCGTTAGTATCAAATACGTTGGATTATGGCAAATTCGATATTCTTGAAACAACAGATTATATGAAGAACACTATTAAAGTATGGGAGGAATTGGGATTCTGCTTTGATGTGATAGCGACAGGCTTTATTGTTTCAGAGGAGCAGGTAAAAATCATAGAAGAATTTTGTCGAAAGGAAAGCATGAAAGGAACCCTGATATTTGTTGATCCAATTATGGGAGATGAAGGAACCCTGTACAATGGAGTTACAGAGCAAACGGTTGCACATATGAAGAAACTGGTAGGAGTAGCCGATTATATTGTACCAAATTATACTGAAGCGGCCAGACTTACAGGAGTGGAGTATCATGAATCTGCAACAATCTCGGAGGTAGATGAAATGATTCAAAGGCTTGGTAATATGGGCGCAAAATCGGTAATCATCACAAGCATTCAGCAGGATGGCAAAGATGTGGTTGCAGGCTTCGATCATAAAACGAAACAAAGATTTACAATTCCTTTTTATAACATTCCGGTCAGGTTTCCGGGTACGGGCGATATTTTTTCTTCCGTTTTATTGGGAAAACTGATGGAGGGAAACAGCCTGTATGACAGTACAAAAAAAGCCATGGACACTGTGAGCAGCCTGATTGAAAACAATAGAAACAATACAGATATATATAAGGGAATACCGATTGAGAAGGAGTTGGAGGTGCTTAAAATATGAAAAAACCTGGAATCCAGATCACATTGATTGATCAAAAAGGCACGAAAGGATGTCATAGGGGTCACAAAATAGGTGATAGTTTTGATTTTGATACAGAGCGTGGAAAACTCTGTCCTATGGCTATGCATGTTGCATTTCCATATATTGATATTTTAAGATACGGCGGCGAAATACCCGGACAGGAGAAGGGGACAGCGGTTTTTGCCTGCCCTGATGTGGACACATTAAATGTCTTTAAAATAGAACGGATTGATGTTTTGGATGACGATTCGCCATAAGGTTGGCTTTTAATTGTACGATGTGACTGGTAAGTTTGTGGACTATTGGTTATAGACGATGTATAGATAACAGGAGGAAATGATATGACTGTTTCAGAAATCATGGTTAAAATGGTAAAGTATTCAAAAGGAAATCTTCATGATATCAATCATTTTATGAAAGTGTATGCCTATGCAAAAACGATTGCAGAGTGTGAGAAAGTAGCGGATGATGAACAGAGAATAATAGAAATTGCGGCTATTATACATGATATTGCGTGTCCTTTGTGCCGGGAAAAATACGGAAATACAAATGGAAAACTTCAGGAAAAAGAAGGCGCTGTATTAGCTGAAGAATTCCTGAAGGGTACAGGGCTGTCGAACGAGATGGTGAACCGTATCATCTTTTTGGTCGCACATCATCATACTTTTCAGGAGGTTGACGGGATTGATTACCAGATTTTGCTGGAAGCTGATTATTTGGTTAATGCTGACGAATCCGGATATCAGGAAGCCAATATCAGAAATGTTATAGATTGTGTTTTTAAGACATCATCAGGAAAAATGCTTCTGCAATCCGTTTATGGGATTGCAGAAGGCAACCGCTGATTTGATAACAAATATGTATTTTGTAAACAGGTCAATCTGCTATGTATAGATTGACCTGTTTTAATTTGTGGCATTTGGACTTAATTCAAAATGAGAATGAAAGGTTTTCAGAAGCCCTTCTTTTTGCAGCTTTGATAATTCTACAGACATTGCTGCACGTTCTACACAGAGGAAGTCGGCAAGCTGCTGGCGGTCAAAGGGAATGTCAAAAGAAAGTGATCCTTGTCTGGCTGCTTCAGCAGATAAATAGGAAAGCAGCTTATCACGTGTTTTTCGCTTGCTCATGTGCGTTATCTTCTCGTTAAACAACAGTGTCTTTTGGGCAAAAGCTGTAATCAGGTTTTTAATCAGGCGGTTATGATGGCTGCAGGCAGCGGAACACATGGTAATCAGGCGGTTCATATTTATTTCCACAATTTCACAATTTTCTGTCGCAACAACACTGACGCTGAGAACTGCATCAGGAATGGCGGCAAAGGGTTCGGCAAAGTAGTCGCCCGGCATAAGATTTGTCATAACGTTCCGGTTTCCCCATAAATCTTCCTGAATGACTAAAGCAGTCCCAGACGCAAGCAGGCTGATACAGTCCGTACAATCTCCTGCCTGAAGGATGTATTGATTTTTGGCGTTTTTTCTGACTTTTGCTCCGATACACTTTAGCGAGGTTAAAATCTCGTCATCGGATAATCCTGAAACAGCGGGCATTTTTTTAATACGTTTAAAAATTTTTCCAAAATCTCACCTCTTTGTTTGAATTCAAACATACTTACTCTGCTTATTTTACTATAATGTAATCACCAAAGCAAGAAAATAAATAAAGGAGGATATCATGATAAAGTACGAGGAATGGAAGGATAAAAAGAAAGACTTCTTCAAAGTGGATGTACGCCATGTGCAGGGAAATTTCTTTCCCGGCTTACAAAGACGTGCCATGACGCTAAAAGCCGGGGAGGGAATTGAGGTCATACAGACTTTTGAACCTTACCCGCTATATAAGGAGATGGATATGCTGGGGTATATACATCATACAGAGAAGCTGGCAGAAAATGAGTTTCATGTCTGGTTTTACCGGACAGAGGAAAAAGAGCCGGAAGGCTCTGCACCATACCGTCCGCTTGCATTGCTGAATTATCCTATGATTGATGAGGACTTAGGGCGTATCGCGGCGGATTTTTGGCAGGCAACATGGCAGAGTGAGAAGCGCACTCTCCCCTATGAAATGCGTCTGCTCCTTTCCCTGACAAATGCAGTTGGCGCAGGAAGAATGAGGCAGGCTGTGCGGGAACTGGTAAAGGCATATATCTATGGTCTTGAATCCGCAGCGCTGGATGATGTGTTTGAACTTTTGGCATGGAATCAGGGGATCGGATTTTTCAGCTCGGAAATTGGACCTTCACCGCTTTTTCAAGCGTATAAGATGATTAAGACGCAGGAACAAAGAGGCATAAGCAGGGAAGAAATCTGCACCGAGATAAAAGAAAAGTTTGGCGAAAAAAATCAGGAAGTGCAAGTGTTGTAACAGGAAAGAAAGATAGGAGGAAAATAATATGGCAATCACAAAGGAAATGTTACTTGGAGAAATTTTAAGAACCAAACCGGAGGCGGCAGAGGTGTTGATGCAGATGGGGATGCACTGTTTAGGGTGCCCGTCCTCACAGATGGAGAGCCTTGCGGATGCCTGCATGGTGCATGGGCTGGATGCCGATGAACTCTTGAAAAAGCTGAATTCATAGGAGGAGTGCAATGAGCGCATTTTTAGGTTCGATTCATCACTGGCTATACGGAAAAATAGAGTTCCAAAACGGGCTAGTTGAAAGATTATCAGATATGATAAGCAAAAACGGGTATGATGATGGCATTCTTTCCGAAATGGAACAAAAGTATGGGGCGGTGGAGAAAGGCAGTCTTGAAAATATGATTGATAACAGTAATATACATGGCTGGTTACAGGATAAAATCGCTGCCGCTGAAAACCGCCTTGCTTTTCTGGTCATCTCAACGATGGATGCCCATTCTGAATGTATGCCGGATATTGCGAATGCTGCATATGAGTATGGACGGAGCAGGAAACTGTCGGGGAAAACAAGCGCAGAAGAAGTTTATAGGCATTTGGATAATCTGCTATTGAACGGAATGCCTTGTGACAGGGTTAATACTGTGGTTTCCATAAGTCAGGAGGCAGTAGTATGGAAACAGACTGTGGATATACATTTGCCATATTGGGAAGCATTACAAGGAGATGTCAGTCATTATTATGACCTGAAGGAGAGGCTGGTCGCAGGTATTTTGGAGGGCAGCGGTTTTTCCTGCAAATATTTAGGAAATCAGACATTCACATTGATTAAGGAGGGATAAATAATGTATGGAATTGATTTACTGATGAAAGAACATGAGAATATCGTAGCACTGACTAAGCATTTAAGGAGAACCTGCTGTGCTGTGATTGAGGGGGCAGACATTGATGTTCAGGAGTTTCTGGAGTGTATTGATTTTGCAAGAACTTATGCAGACAAGCATCATCATGGAAAGGAAGAACAGATATTGTTTCGGTTTATGCTTAATAATTCCGATCCTGTTGCAGAAAAACTGGTGCGCAATGGAATGCTGGTGGAACATGACTTCGGAAGATTCCATATCGGGGAATTGGAGAACGCAGTTAAGCAGTATGCCAGTGTTCCGACTACAGAAGGAAAGCTGGATATCGTCACCCATGCATCGGGTTATGTGGATTTATTGCAGCGTCACATTGAGAAAGAAGATACCGTCTGCTACACTTATGCATTACGAACACTGTCAGAGGAATGCAAAGCGCAGATTGATGAACAGACAAGAGCGTTTGAGAAAAAAGC
>VSNM01000026.1 GCA_009774245.1 Lachnospiraceae bacterium
ATCTCTTTAATCACATCGCCGGAAAGCTCTATGATTGTGCGTTTGTCAAACGCCCCGATCACTCCCTGCTGTTCCAGTTCGTCAAGCCGTTCTAAAATTTTCTGATATTCTGCTTTTAATTCCGCTAATTTCTGCTCATTACTATTATACTCTGGAAAACTGTTTTCATGTAAAAAAATGTAAAACGGTATTAACATGAGCAGGTCTTTTTCAAAAATTTTATCAAGCGAATATGTTTGGACTTTCATAATCGGGACATCATACTGAACTGTTCCACCTGGAGTTACTATGACATATTTCATTTTGTCCGGTGTCTTTTTATAAGTCCGAAGATACAAAACCGCGGTATTGGGAAATGTCACAGTCAATGTTTCCTCTGTGACCTCACCCTCATCAAGCGCAATCTGTGCATCGTATTCAAAAAGCCTGATCGTGATTCTTCCGTCTGGCAGGCTGCTTTCGCACTCAATATGGTATTTTTTCGGTATCTTCCCGTAAACCGTAAAATTTGTGTCCGTAATCCGTTCCTTATCCGCTTCGTCCTGCTGGTCTAAAAAATGTTCATTAGGGAAAAAACGGATTTCTTCGTCCCCTGTATATGTTTCCCCGAAAATTTCATTGATTACAGGGATAATCTGCTTCCGGCAGTCATTTAATATTGTTCGGAATGCCCCGTCATAAATATTTGCCATATTTTATTTCCTTCCTTTTGTGCCTTTATCATATCATCTTTTTACCTCAAATTCAACAGCATTTCTCGTTGGTTCATCCCCTCAATATTTATGTATTATAAAATATAGTCAAAAATACCTCTATCCACGACTTTAGCTTTATCACTTCCAGAAATTCCTTATGTAGCTTATCGATCTTTCGTATCCACGTTAGATTTACTGTATAAACTGTCGCTCCTCAAAGACCGGAAATTAACCACGCTGCTAAAGAACAAAGGAATCTATCTGTTCAATTCAATATAATCTATTGCCTGCTTCCAGCCGTTATTGATGGCATCTTCTCCCCAATAATGGCTGGTTATTTCATCTAATTCGTCAACACATCTTTGCACTTGTTTCATTCGGGCTTTGCGCTCTTCCCTCGTTATTGCTCCCAATCTTTCACTTTTTGCTTTATATCCTAAGCTTTGCAGGAAATTCACTACATCAAAATATTCCTCTGAATATTCAAATTTTGTATCACTGGGAAAGCATTCGACTACTTTTTCATAAGCTGTCTTAATATCTTCTGCCCCAGCCTGGCTTAATGCTTCTGCAATATATGGTACTAATTCCACCATTTCAGACATGATAAACCACCAGCCATCACATTTCCAGTTGCCTATCAAATTAACAAGAATGTGCAGATGAAATAATTGAGGTGTAACCAGATTCTTTATATCCAATACGGTACCCTTTTTCCATAAAGAATCTGATTTCATTACAAGAACATTTTCATCAATATCTTTAACGTCACTATAATACTCTTTCATGGTAATCATATAAAACACCCTCCCCTGCTTTTGACGATATTTCCCAATTTGTACCTCTGACAGAATACCACAATCGCATGCATATTTCTATCAAATATTTATTAAATTCTTCCTCCGCTTAACTTTACTCTCGTGCAACGATGAGATAAAAAAATTAATGTAAACATTATTGTAAAGACAAGCATTTTTTTGTATAATTGACGTGTGACAGGAGTAAGCTACATCACGCATTTTTCCACAACGCTGGCCAGGAACATCTTAAAACAAAAGAGAAACGACAAAAAGAAACGTGATAACAATGACAGATCGGAGAAATTATGACAAAAAAATTTTACGACAAGCCATACGGTGCTTTTTCATTCCAGACAGCTACAACCGTCGTCTGTCCGAATTGCAAAAATGCAGGAACAGTCCATTATGACAGACAAAAAAATCTGGCAACATTTTTATGTCATTCCTGTTATTTAAAAGAAGAGAGGTTCCAGGGGGATCATTGTGGCGCAGAAGTAACTGCCATGTGTACCTCAACCGGAAAATACTTTCGGACTTTTGTACCGGAAAATAAAGTGCACGGACAAAAGCTTCGGGTGAAATGCCCTTACTGCAAAGAATCCGTGATAGGAGATGTCTCTGATGCCGGAAATAAGTCCTGTGCCGTATCTGAAAATATCCGGCAGGCCATGGAACCGTATTTTCACTATCCTCTTTATTTTCAGGGAAGTTACAGAGGGAAAACGGTGTGGGCGTTAAACAGGGAACATTTGCAATATCTGATTGATTATCTCTCAGCTGACATACGCACAGTTCCCTTTGATTTTTATGAAAGATACGGGACAATGCGTTCTCAGTCCGCTATGCTCCCGGCTTTTATGAAAACGGCCAAGAACCGGGAGGGAATTGTAAAATTGCTTATTAGGATGCAGGGGAAATAGGAGAAACATTAAAGAATAGAATTGGGCAAGTATGATGTCAAAGAAGGGAGTAGAAACCTATGATTTATGAAGCATTAAAGGATTTTAAGGAAGTGGCAGATGTACCGACAGAAATAATGGCTGAATTTAGCAGCAAATTGCCGGAACAGATTATTGCCTTGTGGAATGAATACGGATTAGGAAGTTTTTGTAATGGTTATCTGAAAATGATTATACCAAATGATTATCGGAATATTGTGGAAACATCATATTATGATGGAAAGAATGCGATTCCTGTAATGGCAACGGGATTTGGCGATATTATTGTATGGAAACCCAAAGACGAGACTATGGTTTTGCTACTTTACCGCTATCAGAACTTACAGGTTTTGGAAAGTGGCTGTACTTATTTCTTTGAGGATTTAGCAGATAAAGACGGTGTGTTAAATAATAGATTAAAAAAGAAAAAATATGATAAAGCCTTAGAACAGTACGGCAGCTTAGAATATGATGAATGCTTCGGATATGTTCCCTTATTAGGAATGGGCGGTAAGGAAAGTATAAAAAATATACAGAAAGTAAAAATCAAAGAACATATCGAGCTTATTACACAAGCAGTAGGAAAAATTGAATAGTGATATTATCAAATCCATAAGAACAAGCGGTAAACCAATCATAGATTTACCGCTGTTTTTACCCAAAAGCAGACAGGCAAGCCACAAATGAAACATCACTTTCCCTGGCATCTTTAGATCAACTTCCCTATATTTGTCTCCTTTACTGAACAAAATTGACAACCAATGCCAGAACGATAATCCCCGCCATTATCAGAATCCACAGGACACAAACTGCTGTAGAAATAATATTTACGATACTGCGGCTTTCCTTGTTTCGTACACAGACCACCGACAGAATCAGCCCCAGCAAGACAAAAACAATGTTTATGCCAGCCAATATCGTACGCACCCCATCCGGCAGTGTAATTTTAAAGAAAGTGGGAATCAGTGTTGCTACAGGAAGGATACTCACAATGAGTGCCACCATACTTAAAGATTTCATATTTTTATTTTCCATAATTTTTTACCTCATTTCTTTTTTTCCAAACTGTGTGACTGCCAGGGCAAATACCAGACCAAACACCAGTATCGCGCAGGGCAGGAACGGAAACAGCGAAAACGCAGTATTGGAGGATTCTGCTGTAAAGTCGTGAAGGGAGCAGGACACCAGATAACCGCTGTAACAATACGGGTATGCAATCCAAAGCGGCGTATTGGCGACCAGCACACCGGGAATTACAAGGAGCAGGTTCATGCCCACGGAGAGGAGCGGCTTTTCAAACAATACGGTAATCGCCCACATAATCGTCACACAGGGCAGCATGGTAAGGAATAAGCCGACACACCATTTCCATAAATATAGGACAGGCAATGTTTCCGTAATCCCCATCGTGTGCGTGGCAAGCAGCCCCGCTGTCACGAATACCGCAAGGAATACAACCATTTCCATAAACAGATAAAACACCAGCACACAAAACTTGGCAATAGAAAGCATATTGCGGCTGACCGGTAAGGCCAGCATTTTCAGGAGGCCGTTGTTTCCCGTTTCCCGTCCCGCAATCATCACACAGACCACGATCATGCTGAACGGAAGCAGATAGTAAGCGTAAACCAACGCGCTTTGAATAAACATGGCAGGCCACGCATTTGTATATTCCGGTGTAAAATAACTGCTCAGATTCGCAATCCCGGAAGCGACCACCAACAGCGGGGCAATAAAGATCAACGGCACGATTCTGGATCGTTTGACTTTCATAAACTCAATTTTGAGTAATTCCATAAAACTCATTTCTGTAATCCCTCCTATTCATAACGAAGAATTTTTGCCATCCACAGACTGGCAGCAAGGAACAACGCTGTTTCCACCAGAGAAACCATGATCACCGTCCCGTCCGGCCGTGCACTCATGGCAACCGCTGGTTTCAGCATCACAACAAACGGATGTGCCATCAGGATATCCATATCCGAATTTGCCAGCGCCATTCCGCTTAAAAATCCTGCGACACCGATGCCGAGGGGAACCCACATGTTTTCAAACCGCGAAGAAATAAACAGCATAAAGGACAGTACCGGCATGGAGGTAATAAACGAATATGCCGCAAAGCGAATGACCGCCATCATTTCAAAGGAACCTTTCGGCAGGTCTGTCATCCCGATCCTGGCAAGCGCCAGATTCTGCAGAATTATCGCTGCCAAAAGCATAAAGGCCAGGATCAGTAATTTGCAAAGGTACATTCCCAGAACGCTCATAGGCAGCATATACATTTTTTTGACTGCATTCCCCTTAAATTCCATGTTGTAAGCCATACAGGAAGCGACCACAATACCAAACATATTCAGAACCACGATCATGCCGTAAAGCTGTGTCAGCAGGACATCCATAGGCGCCAGCGGCAGGCTCAGGAGCGTGTCTTTCCGTATCATAAAATTCACAAATGCGTATGCAGCTCCTAAAATACCTACAGCCAGCAATACGGAGATGATGCCGGTTCTTTTTTCTTTCCGAAGTTCAATCCAAAGTGCGTTCATATGTTTGTCCTCGCTGCCCTGTTATCTTTTTCTACCATGGCGAGAAACATATCTTCCAGATTGGCACCGCCGATTTTATTGTCCGCTGCAAATCCAGACTGCAAAGCATTCTGCCGCAGATCATCTAAACTGCCCTCAAACAGCAGCCGTCCGTGATTGAGGATACCGATGTCGTCTGCCATCAGCTCAATTTCTGACAGCATATGAGACGAGATCAGAACTGTACAGTCATACAGGTCAGGCAGGGACTTCACCAGATTGCGGATTTCATGGATTCCAGAAGGATCAAGGCCGTTCGTCGGTTCATCCAGAATCAGGATCGGCGGTCTGCCCAGCAGTGCACCAGCAAGCCCCAGACGCTGTTTCATACCCAGCGAATATTTTTTTGCCAGCCGTCCGCCAAATTCGGTCAGGCCAACCAGCTGCAATGCATCCTCAACGGCATCCTTTGGCAGTCCCAAAATTCTGCGGATAATGTCAAGGTTTTCCCGGCCGGTCAGATTTGCATAAAAAGAGGGAGATTCAATGAAGGAACCAATCTCTTTCAGAATGGCAATCCGATCATCGGGAAAATGTTTTCCGTTAATGATAAAGCTACCCTTTGTGGGGGCAGTCAATCCCAACAGCATTTTCATGGTAGTGGATTTGCCAGCGCCATTTGGGCCTAAGAAACCGTAGATACTGCCTTTTTGAATGTGAAGTGAAACATTGTTGACGGAAGTAAAGTTTTTGTATCTTTTCGTCAACTGTCTGGTTGTAATAATATAGTCCATACAAACATCTCCTTTCGATATTTCTATGGTACAACACCATTCTGACATCCACATTTCCGCATCCTTACTTTTACCTTACTTTTTCAAAGGGCTGTTCACAAGACAGACAGGCTATGTTATAATCTTATATACCTGATTATATTAAAGTAAATTCTTTTCCGTTTTGTCGGGGAGGTATCACGATGGATAATACATTTTTACACAACAAAAAGCTCCTGCTGGTTGATGACGAGCCGGAGCTTTTAAAAATGATAACAGCTATTTTAACGGACGAGGGCTTTCAGTATCTTGTTACTGCCCCCAATATGAAAGAGGGAATTGCCGCCGCCAAAGCGGAAAAACCTGATCTGGCGATTCTGGATGTGATGCTTCCGGACGGTGACGGGTTTTCCCTGATGAGGCAGATACGTACATGGACGGACATTCCCATAATTTTTCTGACAGCCCGTGATGAGGCGGCGGACAAGCTGGCCGGGCTTGGCCTTGGAGCCGATGATTATATCGCAAAGCCCTTTCTTCCCCAGGAATTTTTGCTGCGGGTATATGCGGTTTTGCGCCGTTGCTACAAGGAGGACGCGCCAGTTTTGAAGCTTCACAGCTGTACAGTGGATTTTGGCCGGGCCGAAGTGGACAACGGCAGTGAGGTACTCCCTTTGACAGCGATGGAGTATAAGCTGCTGGAAACCCTTGCTCGGAATGAGGGGCGCATTGTGACTGTGGACACGCTCTGCGAAGCCCTGTGGGGCGACAATCCGTTTGGCTATGAAAACAGCCTGAACGCCCATGTGCGCCGTATCCGGGAGAAGATCGAGGCAGAACCGTCAAAGCCGGTTTCCCTGTTGACAGTCAAGGGGCTGGGCTATAAGCTGCTGGCGGGGAAATAACCGATGAAAGCATTTGGAAAATATATCGCAAAGTATCTCCTTTCCTTTTTTGCCTTTGTCCTGGTTCTCTTACTCGTCAACATTCTGGCGTTTTCCCTGACATTTGGGGGTATCGTATTCCGGGAATACGGTGCGGCGTCCCCGGCAAATATGCTGGAGAGGGTGACCGCTGATCTGTCTGTTTCCGGCATATCAGAAGAAACATTGCAGGAACTGAACCACAATCAGATCTGGGCCATGTATCTGGATGAGGACGGCGGATGTGACTGGTCGGTGTCATTACCGGAGGAAGTGCCAACACAGTACAGCGCCCAGGAGATAGCCGTATTCTCAAAAGGCTATCTGCAGGACTATCCCGTCTTTGTGCGGAGTATGGAAGATGGCCTGCTGGTACTGGGATACCCGAAGGACAGCTTTATGAAACTGACGGGAAACTATCTTCCCATGCGGGCGGTCAGGACTTTTCCACTTTTCGTGGCGGGCATCCTGGTGGCAGACATATTGCTTTTATTCCTGGTTTACTATTTTTCCAAACGCAGGATTTCCAAAAACACGGAACCGATCATGACCTCTATTAAAACACTGTCTGCCGGTAAACCAGTCAATCTGTCTGTTCACGGCGAATTGTCGGAAATAGCTGACAGTGTGAATCAGGCGTCCCAGATATTAAGCAGGCAGAACCAGGCACGTGCCAACTGGATCAGCGGTGTTTCCCATGATATACGAACCCCGCTTTCTATGATTATGGGTTATGCTGAACGGATTGCTAACGACCATGCCGCCAGCGGAAATATGAAACAGGAGGCAGAGATTATCCGGGCACAGAGCGCAAAAATCAAAGACCTGGTACAGGACCTGAATCTGGTATCACAGCTGGAATACGAAATGCAGCCACTCACAAAAGCTCCGGTGCGCCTGTCCAGGCTGCTGCGCTCCTATGCGGTAGATCTGCTCAATGCCGGTATCCCTGAAAAATACTTGTTAGAGACGGAAATTTCAAAAGACGCTGAAACTGCAGTCATGGAATGCGACGCGCGGCTGATCTCACGGGCGGTCAACAATCTGGTGCAAAACAGCATTAACCACAACCCGCAGGGCTGTACCATAAGCCTACAGCTTGCCTGCTCAGACACGACTATTTTTCTCACTGTTGCCGACGATGGCGTGGGGCTGTCTGCCGAGAAGCTGCGGGAACTGGAAGAAAAACCGCACTATATGGAAAGTACCGATGAACGGCTGGACTTACGGCACGGGCTAGGACTGCTGTTGGTGAGGCAGATCGTGGAGTCACACGGCGGGACAATGAAAATGGAAAGTGCGCCGCAGAGTGGATATCAGACAATTTTGGCATTTCAAAAGCCGCTTTCTTTTTCCTTTGTTGATAGACAAAATAGCGGAAAATATTAATTCCTTTCACCATTCCTAATGCACTGTCTCCACATTCATAATCATGTCTTCGACGACATTGAACTTGTAGACGCTCTTTTTGCTCCCATGGCTGGTGACGTAGTAGGAACCATTGATCACGTCAATGTAATACGGCACGCGCATCCCCTGGAAATATCCAGTCACGTCCTCATACAATCCCAGGGAGAGCGACTGCAGATCCGGAGTGCGCACCATTCTGGCACTATTGTGGCTCAGCTTGTCGTCAGTGGAGACAGTCATATAGTAATAGTTTCCGATCTTCTTCACAAAAGCCATCCCGCAGATTTCCTTTGGAACCGGATACTGGTTTTTGACGCGCAGCGTCTCCTTGTCCGCGACAATCATATACGCGTTATTTCCGGACGGAAACAGCACCTCATCTCCCTCTATGCTAAAAGAGCGTACATAGAATCCATCCAGTTCGTAGATATGCCGGATCTCCTTGATATACATGTAGTTGTACTCGGGCAGCCTCTTGATGATATACATATCGCCTGTCACAGAACTCCACACAAAAAAGGACTCCGATGCAGCATCATACTGGATATAATGCGGTCTTGTCCCTATATTGTCAAACCGCTGCGTATTCTGAAAACGTCCGTTGATATACTCATAGCAGAGCACCCTGTTGTTGTCCGTGTCAACGACAAGGTACATCTCCCCGTCACTGGCAATCGCATGAGGCTTGTTGAGTTTCCTGTCCATCACGCGCCATTCATTCATCGGTTTCCACAGATCGGATGAATAGAGCACCTGATCATTGTATGTGTCCACGATAAAGTAATAATTTCCCTGCTGCGTGATCTGTGCCGGCAGGTTCAGATTCTTGAAATCATTATATGGATTTGCCTTATAGACATCACTGATGCCAAGCTGACGGGCGGGAATGTCGTTCATCGGAATAATGACACTCGTGTCATTTTCTGACAAAATTTCCGAATCCGCAGCGTCAGAAACGGCGTCTGCTTCCGATGTCACTGCCTCCGCGCTCTCTATTTCCGCCGCATACACATGATCACAGAAATGAAACCATAAAACACCTGTTAAGACAAACATCACTAACTTTCTCATTCGTTTTCCTCTCCTTTGGGCACAAATCGTATCACTCCGATGCTGCCAAGATATGCCGGTTCAAAGATGTGCTGCCTGACCTGTTCTGTCAGCTTCCCATCCCATCCGGCATGCAGATGACCGGCTAAAACTTCGACTACATTGGTATCTTCCCCGTAAATCTTGTCAAGAAAATTCGTCGTCACGTCATTTGGCACATAATCCCCGCCGCCCCAATAATAAATCTTATTCCGGATTTCCATGGACCTGTCATACAGGGTTACCTCATTCTGATCGTCAATCCTGGAGGCATACGGGACGTGTGTGGCGACGATGACGGGCTTATTCTCCGATGCGGCATTGGCAAACTGCGTATCCAGTATGCTGTACTGCTCAGGCATCATATCTTTTGTCGACCGGTTAACGCCCAATATGACAAACTCGCCAAAGTCGAGATATTTCGCATACAAATCATCCCCGTCAGCCATCCTCTTCTGATGCATTGTCTCTGCGTCCGTCTCTGTAAAACCATCGCCGCCATACCAGAAACCGTAGTCGTGGTCGGCGCGGATATAGAGCACAGGGACGTTTTTGTCCAGCCGGTCAAACTCAGCCCGCAACAGCTTCATATTAGACGCGCTGCAGTAATCCATCAGATCGCCGCCAAAGATGATCCCATCGTATTGTCCATAATTCAGGAAATCAATCACATCCGGCAGAAGTTCCTCGCCATGCACACCGTCCGGTGTCTGAAAGAAATCATACCGCGCCTGCACCGCGTCCAAATCCTCAGGAAGGATATCATCAGCAGTCTCATGATCTGTCACCATATGCAGATCGCTCACCCACGCAACGGTATACTCCCTTGAGAGATTCGGCAGCTCAATGACAAGCTCCTCCGTCTGAAAGGAATATCCCGGCTCAGGATAGTCTGTCTCCGGCATTTCTTCGGCCGCACTGGTTTCTTCTGAACTGGCTTCTTCTGAATTGGTTTGTTCCGAACTGGCTGCCTCCGAGCTGCTTTCCTCCGGACGCGGCTGCTTTGTCTCCTCGGGAAAGCTGTCATCCTGCGTCATGTTGGCTGCTTCCCTGCCCTCCTCGTCCTGCATCCGGTATCTGCTCCACACCCACGCAAAAGTTCCTGCTGCCACTGTCAGGGCCAGTAAAACTAACAGAACAACAACGATATAATTATTATTTTTATTATTATTATTTCTTTTATTATTCCTTTTATTATTTCTTCTTTTTTTCATAACCTTTTCATAACCTGATACAGTCCCTACAGTTCATTTGACATATATTCCCGGAATGCTTCCCTGATCCACTGGTAGGAAGGCTCCGTATAGTAATAGTATACGTAATTTTTCAGCTCAATATCACTCATATAATCAAGATAATAATCCAGTTCACAGTATGTCCCATACCATTCAGAGGCATTGGGATCTCCGTATTCCTGCGAGAGATAGTAAATCAGCAACGGACTGTAATCCGTGTCAAGCAGCACTTCATACACTCTGCCAATCTTGCTTCCCAGATCATCTATACTCTCAAGCTCACTGTCCGTATAGAGTGTCAGAGCCGCCTCATACCGCAGCCGCAGCGGATCTTCCGGATTGCTGCCATCATATAAGTCAGTCTCGTTGATGCCCTGTATTTTTGACCATAACTCGCTCCTTGAGACAACGCCATTATTATTGATCTCAGTATTTGCGTAATCGTCAAAATTAGCGATCAGACGCTCCTTGTAGCTGTCCTTAAAATTTTGACTGAGTGCACCAAGCTCCTCAGAGTTAACGCCAATCCCATAATTTTTAAACTGTTCCACATACCCAAGTAATGTGCCGAAATCGCTTGAAATCTGGCTATACAATGCGGCGCTTGGCTCCTGACTGATGCAGTTGTTGATTCTCTCTGTCATCGCTGCCGCATAATGCCCAAAGAGCTTGTAGACCTCCTCTCCCAGATTATCCCGATTGCCATATTGCGCTGCAAGCTCCAGGTATTGACTCAGCGCTGAATCCATCTCCTCCACATTGCTGTAATCCATAACGGAGCTGCTGATCGCATCCACCTGTCCGGAAATATCCTCCGCATCCGCTGTATCTGCGGTCTCGCTAAGATGAACGCCCACTTCACTTTCCGTCTCCGCTCTCGCCATGGTCTGCGGCGTCACCTCACTCTGACCTGTTGTCTCCGCTATGGCTGTATTATCCATACTGGGTACAGACACATTATTCTTTGGAATCAGCATCACGCCCAACACGATCAGGAGAACGCCGCAGACCGATGCCGCGCCGATCAGTATCGTTTTTTTCTGTGTATCCGACAGACCGGCACTCGAACGTCCCGTCTCTGTATGCTCTGTGCGCTGTCTCTGTCCGCCGCCCGTGGATGTATCCTCAACAATTGCAGACTGGACTGCATCTTTTACGTCCTTCACGGCAGACACCACAGACTGCCCCTCATTTGACGTACTGTTTTCATAGTTGGAGTACAGCGCCATGTGCAGCGCATCCATATTCTGTAGTCTGTTCTCGGCATACACTGCCATGCCCTGTCTGATGGCAGCATCCTGCATGTCGTCAAGCTTTATGCCAAGCTCCTTTGGCGACTTCAATGTGTCCTCCCGCATACGCTCCATGGATTCCACTGGCGTGACTCCGGTGATACATTTATAAATCGTCGCCGTAAGCGCGTACACATCCGACCACGGCCCCTGTTTGCCGCGGCTTCTGTACTGCTCCTCCGGCGCATAGCCGGGTTTTAACATGATGGAGAGGCTCTTCTCGGCATTGCCCGCAAACTCCCGCGCCGCGCCGAAATCCAGCAGCTTCATGCCGCCGTATTTCGTAATCATGATATTGTCAGGGCTGATATCCCTGTGAATCATACCGGCATCGTGCACCTTGGACAGCGACCGTATGACAGGCTCCATCATTTTCAGCGTCTGATCTGTCGGTATCTTTCCTCCGTTTTGTCGCAGGTATTGCTTCAATGTAATACCGTCAATATACTCCATGACAATGTACGCGGTATTGTTTTCATTAAAAAAATCCCGTACCTCCACAATGCCGTTCAGGTTTGAAAATTTCGCGAGGTTTTTTGCCTCGTTGATAAATCCTTCCCGCCACTTATTGACATCCGCCTCATTTTTGCCGGAATACATAGATACCCTTGTGGAATGGTTTGATTCCCTTGTCACATATCCGTTTGGATAAAATTCTTTGATTGCCACGATGACCTCAAGATTCAGGTCAATACCGATATAAGAGATGCCAAATCCGCCCTCGCCGATCACTTTGCCAACCAGATATTTTCCCGCCAATATGGTAAACGGCTGCAGCTGATGCGGTTCCGCTGTCATGTGGCTCAGATCATACCCGCACAGAGGGCACTTGCCTGCATCCTGCCTGTTCTCGATTTCACGCATACACCCCGGGCATATTTTATTAATATCCATAATATTCCTCCATACCTGCTCCTTACAACCCTATTTCAACCTGTCCAGATACCGCTCCACACATTCCCAGACGACATACTCCGATTTGATGGACTCGGAAGCAAAACCGGCCTGTGTCGCGCTGTGATAATCATAACCGTACTCCGCGATCATCTGATGATTGACGCCGCCTCTCATATAATAAGCAGTCTCAATATTGATAAACTCGCTGAACGAATCCCCCACGAGCATCATGGAGGACTTCACTTTCTGCGCGTCATCCACAGACCGCTCCGGATAAAAGTATACTGTATCCACATACCGGCTCGTACAGTTCGCAGTTGTCCCCAAATCTCCGACATAATCCTGCATATGGATGTCAAACATATCCAGCGAGGGCGTGATCTCCACATCATAACACGCGCTCAACAGGTCTGATACGATGTAGAGGCTCCCGATCATGTTTGTATGTGTGTCCGTCTTATAATACAAAGGACACAGCTCCTTATTCTGCATCAGGGTATCCTTCACATAGACTACATTGATATCCGTGTTTTCCCGCAGATATTCGACTAGCTGATCTTCCCTTGTCATCGTATCTGCACGGCTGATGTAGGAGGGCATCCATTCCGGATACATTGTCTCCTTGTTTGGAATCAGCAACAGCACAAACTGCGAACCGTTCTGCTCCACCCACTTTTTCTCTTTCTCCAGATTTGCCGCGATCTCCTCCAGCTCCTTTTGGGAAAAATGATTGTCACCGATATAATCATGCAGCGATGTGCCGTCGTTCTCATTCTGGTGAAACAAATAGCCGTTATTTCCAAAGAGTGTCACTGTGCTGACGCCATTCAGATCTACATTGAGAAGCGCTGTCATCTCCTCCTCAAATGCGCTGTAATCCTCCGACGCTTTCAACATATTATAATATGTGTCAATGCACTCCTGCAGCGCCTCATATTCCGCTCCATAGTCAAGCTCCTGCACCTTTTTTGCCTGCAGTGTGAAATCCTTCGTGCCGTCAACCGTCCTGCCGATATCCACGATCTTACCGCGGTAGGATTCCGCCTTCTCATATCCCGCCTCTGACGCCTGGTCGATATATTTTATGGCCCTCTGTGCGCTGCGCGGGACGCCCATTCCGAGATTCGACATGACGCCCAGAATATAGCAGGCCTCGCCGTCCTCCTGTGACAGTGTATAAAAACAGGACGCACTCTCATCATAATTCTGCGTCGTGCCGTCTCCCATAAAAAGCATTTTCCCATAGAGCGACATCGCCTTGCGGTTTCCGCTGTCACACGCCTGCTTCAGATACGCCGCAGCCGCCTCCAGGTCCGCCTCCACACCGATTCCCTGAAAGTACAGCTCTCCCAGAAAATACATAGCGTCGCTGTTTCCCAGTTCGGCAGATATGGACAGCGACGTGACAACATCATTCATATCGCCGGATGTGTCTGACAGAGCAATCTCCAGCGCATGATGCAGTTCACCTGCCGCGTCGTCAGACGCGACCGGCACAGTCTCGATCTCCGGCGGAAGTTCAGGCTCGGACTCCTGCTGCTGCTCTGTGCTCTCCTGTTCTGTTTCATGCTGTCCCTCATCATTATTTTTGCTGCGCAGTGTCAGAATGGCACACAGCGCAGCAGTGATGACGGCAAGTATGATCAATATGATTACTATATAACGTATCCTTTTCTTTGACTTCTTTGACATAATCTTATCTGTAACCCATATCCCTCTGATAATTGATAATGAAATCTATATTTGTTCTCTCCACATCACTCAGAACACTCTCATCGAAATCTTCCCTGTTTACATTTCCCTGATACCATGAAAATCGTCGAAAATGCGTATTGACTTCATTATCGCTGAATGTTCTCCCATGGCGCGCATAGATCTCATAAAGCGCAAAATACAATTCATACTCCGTCAGCGCGTCAACATCATAGTATGTCAGTGTCCTCGAATCACTCTCCGGCAAAATATATCCTGCACCATATGTCCTGATACTTGTCGCCTGCATTCTCTGCACACCGATCTGCCGATGGTAGAGATCATCATAATAATGCCACAATTCCATGATCAGACAGTTATTTCCTGTCTTCGCGAGATTGTCATCAATATAACTCATGATATCTACAGATGAACTCCCCGCGGCGTTCATATTATTCAGATGTATCATGACCATATCTGTATAATACTTCTCCCTTTTTCTGTCAATGTTGTCATCATCTGAGGCGTATTCTGCCTCGGACGCCCTCCACAGCGCCTCCAGCATACCATTCTCATCCTCATTTGCAATACAGTCCCCTGCAACCTCAAACTGGTATTCCACATATGCGCGGCCTATCTTATACCGCTGTTCTGTGAGGCTGTACTCATATGTATCGCTGACGTACCCCGTCCTGTCCGCCACATCGAGAAAATACTGCATCCGCGCGTCAAGGATGGACATCGCTGTATCAAAATCCCGCGCGTCCATCAGCGATGAAGTCTCGTTGATGCATTGACTGTACAGCTCATCTATCGCGCGCTGCAGCGTCTCCGCGCCTTCCGCCTCTCCAATCCCAGACTCCACGATCTTGTCAATCGCATCCTCGTAGCGCCCCTGCGCCATCAGGGAATCAACAGAATCCTCCTGATGATCTGAATCACCCGCATCATCTGAATCCACAGCGCCCTGATCTGCCGCCGGACTGTTATTTGCATCATCTGACACATCCGCCATGGCAGCCAGCGCATCCGAATCCACCTCTGCCCTTTGGCTGCTGTCTGGCTTTTTGGGTATGAGCGCAGCGCACAGGAGAATGAGAAGAATACCACACACCGCTGCCGCACCAATCAATATGGTCTTTTTGTCCACCCCGTTTGCACTTGATATCCCGCTATGCGGGGAGTCTGTATTCTCCGACACGTTGGGCGTATCCGGACGGGGCGGTTCGCTCTCAGTCTGAATCTTTGGAGGCTCCACCGCCTTCACCGCGCCCTCATTGGAATACAACGCTGTGTGCAGCGCATCCATATTCTGCAGCCTGTTCTCGGCATACACCGCCATACCCTGCATGATTGCCGCGTTTTGCATATCGCTGATATTGGCGCCCAGCTCTTTCGGAGATTTCAGGGTATCCTCGCGCATACGCTCCATGGACTCGACAGGCGTCACGCCGGTGATACATTTATAGATCGTCGCCGTGAGCGCATACACATCCGACCACGGTCCCTGTTTTCCGCGGCTCCGGTACTGCTCCTCCGGCGCATAGCCGGGCTTTAGCATGATGGAAAGACTCTTCTCCGCGTTGCCCGCAAACTCCCGCGCTGCGCCAAAATCGAGCAGCTTCATACCGCCGTATTTCGTGATCATGATATTATCCGGGCTGATATCCCGGTGAATCATCCCGGCGTCATGCACCTTTGACAGGGACCGGATCACAGGCTCCATCATCTGAAACGTGTTGTCCGCAGATATCTTTCCGCCGTTCTGCTTTAGATACTGCTTTAATGTAATGCCGTCGATATACTCCATGACAATGTATGCAGTGCCGTTTTCATTGAAGAAATCCCGCACCTCGACGATGCCGTTCAGGTTTGAGAATTTTGCCAGATTTTTCGCCTCATTGATGAAGCCCTCGCGCCATTTATTGACGTCGGCCTCATTCTTGCCGGCGTACATCGACACCATGGTCGAGACATTGGATTCCCGCGTCACGAAGCCATTGGGATAAAATTCCTTGATCGCCACCACGAGCTCCAGATTCAGGTCAAAGCCGAGATAGGTGATGCCAAATCCGCCCTCCCCGATCACTTTTCCCACCAGATACTTTCCAGCCAGTATCGTAAACGGCTGCATCTGATGAGAATCTGACCGAATCTGACTCAGGTTATAGCCGCAGTGCGGACAGCTTCCGACACTGTCCCTGTTCTCGACTTCCTGCATACAGCCGGGACATATTTTATTGATATCCATTTGCTTGTCGCCCTTTCCTCTATTGTACTGAATTATTTCAATAGGAACTTATCAATCCCGTTTGCGATTCCATCCACGATTTTATATTGATAATCCTCTGTCGCCATCAGGGCATCTTCCTCCGGATTAGTCATATACCCCATTTCGACAATCGTAACCGGCACCTGACACCAATTGATTCCACTCATGGTGTCTGTTTCCCATACATATTCCTTTCTGCACCCGGTTGCGGCAACCAGTTCATCCAATACATATGTCGATAGATCCTTGCTCTGCTGATAAAAAGAAGAATTATATGGATTCCCAGCCGTCTGACAGATCGTCATCGCACCGTTGGCCGCCGTATTATCCGAACCGTTTGCATGTATCCTGATAAAGGCATCCGCATTGATGTCATTGGCTATTGCCGCCCTTTCGCTGTTGCTGATATTCACATCATTTGTTGTACGCACCATGACTACTTCATATCCCCGTGCTATAAGCTCTTCCTCCAGCTTCAGGGCAACCATCAGGTTCAGTTCATATTCCTTCAGGCCGCTTGTCTTACCGGTTGTGCCGCCCGATACCTTGTATTTCGTCTCACTTGCCCCTGGCCCGACAGGCTCCTTTTCCGTATTTGCTTTAGATTGATGTCCGGCATCTATGACGATCAGAAATCCATTTCCGCCCTCATCAACCGGTTCAGCAGACTCGGCCTCCTGACCTGTCTCTGTCTCTGATTCTGTCTCTGTTTTCGTCTCCGGTTCCAAATCCTCCTGCTGCACCGAAGGCTGTATTTCCACTATTCCAATATCTTCTGCAATAATCACATTTTCTTCTGAGCCGCTCTTTCCGCAGGCCGCGAAAGAAAAAATAAGTCCTGCCGCCAGGACAGTCAATACACATTTCCTAATCCTCATCATCGATACCCACATTCTTTCTCATATTCGACAATCAAATCCCTATTCGCAATCTCATAAGGATTGAGCAGCGTATCTTCAAAATCTTCCGAGGCTACCAGTGGCTCATACCATCCCTTTGACTGAAAGTATTCCTTGAGATACTCATCATCAAACATTCTCCCATGGCGTGCATAGATTTCATTCCGCGCCAGCCGGCACTGCTCGGCAGTGAATCCTTCCAGTTCTGATTTTGATATATATCTAATGTCGCTGCCCGCAAGTACATATTCCTGGATGTCAGTTCCATGTGCAAGCGCAAATCTCCATGCATTCAACAGGCTTTCCGAATCCGAGAGCGCCTGGATTTCCCACTGGTAATATTCAAAAGTATCCTCAAGATCATGGTTTACCGCGCTGCTGACATCTGCCGCGTCAGGGCAGTATCTCCATCGGAGTAACTGATCTCCATCAAAATACAGTCTGCTAGAGTCAATCCCCTCATAATATGCAAAAAACAGCCTGCCCTCATCATAATAAAAACGCCTGTTGTAATCTGATCCGTCATAATCTTTTTTAACTACAACCGCCTTGATCTGATCCTGATCAGCGTATGCCAGAATCCCTTCCTCGACCGTTATAACATTATATGAATCAGACGATATCCCATCAACAATCTTATCATACTTATCCCTTATCTGCAAAACAATATCTTCTACATCTTCATGGCGTCCCTCTTCCGTCTCCGGATTAACAGAATCCATAGACTCTGCCACATACTGATCTGTCTCCGGGCTGTTGTCCGTGCTGTCTGGGTTGTCCATGCTGTCTGGCACATCCTCCATGAAAGCCGCAGCAGCATTCTCATCCGCCCTATGGCTGTTGTCCGGCTTTTTGGGTACAAGCATAATGCACAGAAAAATCAGAAGAATACCGCACACCGCTGCAGCACCGATCAATATGGTCTTTTTGTCCACACCGTCCGCATTCGGAAGTTTGCTGTGCGGAGTGTCTGCGTGCTCTGGCTTCTCTGGAATATTTGGAGTATTCGGAATATCCGAACGTGACGGTTCACTCTGAGTCTGAATCCTGGGAGGCTCCACCACCTTCATCGCGCCCCCATTGGAATACAACGCTGTGTGCAGCGCATCCATGTTCTGCAGCCTGTTCTCGGCATACACCGCCATACCCTGCATGATCGCCGCGCTCTGCATATCGCTGATATTGACGCCCAACTCTTTCGGAGATTTGAGGGTATCCTCGCGCATACGCTCCATGGACTCTACAGGCGTCACACCAGTGATACATTTGTAGATCGTCGCCGTGAGCGCATACACATCCGACCACGGTCCCTGTTTTCCGCGGCTCCTGTACTGCTCCTCCGGCGCATATCCGGGCTTTAGCATGATGGAAAGACTCTTCTCCGCATTGCCCACAAATTCCCGCGCCGCGCCGAAATCGAGCAGCTTCATGCCGCCGTATTTCGTAATCATGATATTGTCCGGGCTGATGTCTCTGTGAATCATTCCAGTGTCATGTACCTTTGACAGGGACCGAATCACAGGCTCCATCATCTGAAATGTATTGTCCGCAGATATCTTTCCGCCGTTCTGCTTTAGATACTGCTTTAATGTAATGCCGTCGATATACTCCATGACGATGTATGCAGTGCCATTCTCATTAAAGAAATCCCGCACCTCGACAATGCCGTTCAGATTTGAGAACTTTGCCAGATTCTTCGCCTCATTGATGAAGCCCTCGCGCCATTTACTAACGTCGGCCTCATTTTTGCCGGCATACATCGACACCATAGTCGTGGTTTTAGATTCCCGCGTTACAAATCCATTGGGATAAAACTCCTTAATCGCCACCACGAGCTCCAGATTCAGGTCAAAACCGAGATAGGTGATGCCAAATCCACCCTCCCCGATCACCTTTCCCACCAGATATTTTCCGGCCAGTATCGTAAATGGCCGCATCTGATGAGACTCTGACTGAATCTGGCGCAGGTTATAGCCGCAGTGCGGACAATTTCCAACGCTGTCCCTGTTCTCGATTTCCTGCATACATCCGGGACATATTTTATTGATATCCATTTGTCTGCTGTCCTTTCCTCTATTGTTCTGACTCCCGTACTGACTCCATCAGCTTTGCCTCTATGATTCTCGAGACAGAAGCGTCGATATCTTCCTCCCGAATCCTTCCATCCGCCACTGCGTCGAGCACCGCGCTGTAGGACGGCTCAAAATAATCTGACATCAGAAGCATATCGCATCCTGCCTGAACTGCCATGACCGCGGCCTCCTGCGGACTGTAGTGTTCACTAACAGCACCCATATTCAGTGAATCTGTGATGATAATTCCCTGATAGCCCATTTCCTGCCGGAGCAGATCTGTGACAATCTGCCTTGAGAGCGTGGCCGGAATATCACTCCCTGTGATATTCGGCGTCGATACATGAGAAACCATGATAAAATCAATCCCCTTATCACATCCGCTTTGAAATGGCACCAGTTCAATTTCCTTCAATTCTTCCAGCGTCTTGTATGAGTACGCATACCCATTATGGGAATCCTCGATTGTCCCTCCGTGTCCCGGAAAATGTTTATAACAAGCCAGTATCCCATGCTCGTGCAGTCCTTTCCTGTACGCCCACGCCATATCGGCCACGACACTGGGATCGCTGCCAAAGGAACGGTCACCGATCACCTGATTGGCCTCATTTGTGATCACGTCCGTATCAGGGGCAAAGTCCACATTAAATCCCAGATCAGAGAGATATGTGCCGATTGTACTGGCCGCAGTGTGAATCACCTCTGTATCGTTCTGCTCTGCAAGCACACCCATCGCCTGGATTTTCTCCACGCCAAACGCGCTGTTGGAACCGACTCTGAGCACCCTGCCGCCCTCCTCGTCCACGCCGATAAAAAGCGGCAGCCCCCGTGTCTGCATCATGTAATCCTGCGCACCCTGCAGCATGCTCCTCGTCTGCTCCGGCGTCTGCAGATTTTTTGCAAAATACACAAGACCGCCCACAGGATATCTGTCGAGCGCCGCCTTTGTGGAATCTTCTGTTGCGGTCACATTGTCCGCACCTGTCAGCTGCTCCGGCGTGATAAAAAACATCTGCGCTACCTTTTCCTCTATGGTCATCTGACTCAGGATTTCCGCTGTGCGCTGCCCTGTCAGCTCTTCCTCTGTAATCTGACTTTGTACTTCCCCATTTGATTCGGGCTGTGTCTCCACATCAGTACCTTTATCTTCCGTATCTGATATAGTCTCCCGGCTCTCCTCTGATTCCTCCGCGCGCGATATTTCCTCTATACCGCTGTCCTCGCCAGTGTCAGGCTGATCAGACTCTACCTGCTCCCTATGCCGTGTTTCCACCTGCTGGTTTACCGCCGCATACACCGCGATACCTGCCGCGATCAGTGAAATAATAAGAAGGAAAAAAGCGCCCTTTACTTTATTGATATGCATATTCGTCCCTTACTCCTGCACAATCTTGTACTCTGCGGAACCCACGAGCAGGATGTCGCCGCTCTCCACAACAAACTCCCCTGTGATCGGCACGCCGTTCACAAATGTGCCATTTGTCGAATTATTATCCTGCACATAGATCTTCTTATCCTTGCTGTACAGGTAACAGTGGATTCCAGAAAGCGCATTGTCATTCTCAAAGCTCAGATCACAGATTTTTTTCCGCCCTATTGTCTTTTTGCCGTTGAGCGTCAGCGGATATTTCTCCTCCTCGCCGGGCCCTACCTTGTACAGCACAATCCTGATGCTGCCCGGCGATTTTTTCTCCACTGGCGCCGGGGCAGGTGCATTCTGGTTAAATCCTACTGTTCTACTGCCCTCGCTCCGGTCTAATCCGCTGCCTCCCGATGGAGCTGTCTCCTTCTTCTTGCCGGATGATATCACGATGATAATTATGATTATGATAATGACAATGATCACCGCCGCAATGCAAACGATCAGTATCATATTGGAGGAATCTTCTACCGGCGCCTGCTCTGGTATCGTCGATTCCTGCGTCGTCTGTTCCTCCGCTTTGTCGCCTTCGTTTTTATTGATATTGACATTCACCTGCACGCTCTGCGCTTCCTTGATCGCATCCAGAATATCGCCGACAGGAATCTGCATACCGTCCTTTCCCTTTGCCGCACCGTCAGAGAGCTCCACGCCCAGATAAATATTGCCGTCCTGCGCTGTCACATCCGCCAGATCAGCAGAGACGATCAGACTGTCCTCGATCACCTTCGTGATCTTCCCGCAGACTTCTTTGCACTCAAACTCGTCGATCTTGGGCACATAATGCACACCGCCTGCCGAGTATCTGGCAAAGCTCCCCAGAATCTTGGCGCTCTCCAGATCCGCATCCTTATAATTGTCCGGAAGCAGCGCGACTGTAAATACCGGAATATGCGTCTCCTTTACCTGTGTCTCCGCCTCCGACTGCGTGATGCCATCCTTCTGATCGTCCGCGCCGTCTGAAAAGATCACAAGACACCGCTTCTGGTGCACGCTCTTGTCGGTCTTTAGCACATTTAACTCTTCCCGGATGCTCTTGTACAGATCCGTATCTTGATGTGTGACCTCAATCCCGTCAACAAAATCATTTAATACCTGCGCATTGTCCGTAAACCCTGAGCTTACCAGCTCATCTCCCATCGTCGCGATGCAGAGATTGTCGCCGCTCTTTTTCGTGTTGACAAATTCCCTCAACGCATCCTTTGCAGTCTCAATCCTTGCCTTATCCATAGAACCGGAGATATCCACCACAAACATATAGGACACCGGCTCTCCGGAGTCCCTGAATTTCCCGATCGTCTCTATTGCCAGACTCTGCTTGCCAACCATCACAGAACTTTCCGATGTGTCAGGATTGAAATCGCCTCCCCTGTTATGATTTACATAGATAATAATCTTCCCATTCTCTGTCCTGTACTGATCCATTCCCACAGTGAGGGACTCGTCTGCCTGTACGCCAAAGCAGAATGCGCCGCACAACACAAGTGTCATGACCAGGCACAATACCACATTTTTGATCTGTCTGTCTCTCTTCATTATTCTCTCCCCTGACTATTTTACAAATACAGCCACCGCCGAATTGTTGTCATTTCCTTCTTTTGCCAGATTTCTAATATACCAGCGCATACGCTCAAGCCATTCTCTTGGTGTGGCAGCTTCGCGAAGCGTCTCCTCCATCTGCTCCTCCGTCACATACTCCCAGAAGCCGTCCGTACAGATCAAAAATGCATTCATTGCGCTCCTGTCCACAGACAGCTCCTTCATCTCCGGTATCGCATCCTCACATTTCCCGACTGCCTTTAACAGCTTGTTGCGGTCTGTGTGAAAACGAATCGCTTCCATGGGAATTTCCCCCGCCAATACAGCCATCCGCGAGACACTGTGGTCGAATGACATATAGGAAAGCGCCCCGTCGACAAAATGATAAATTCTCGTGTCGCCCAGATGCGCCGCAAGCACCTTATCCCCGCCCAATTCCAGACAGATCAGAGCCATTGTCGTCTTCATCTCACATTCCTTTGTCTGCATCTCCAGCACACGCCCGTTGGCAGTGTCAAACCACATACAGATATCGCCGGCCTGCACATCCGCATCAGGAGCCATAGTTTCAAAGCACTCTTTTACCGCGTTGACGGCAGTCATGGAGGCGAGCTTCCCTCCCCCGTGACCGCCCAGTCCGTCCGCCACTATAGCACACAGATGATTGTCCTGTCTCACGATAAGGCACGAGTCCTCATTGTACTCACGCCCTCCCTGGTCAGAATAACTAACCGCTCTTATCATATCGATACCACCTAACAATTTAGTTTAAACACATTATTTTCGCCAAACATGATAACATCGCCGTTTTTTAAAGGCATCGGCCTGTTGATCTCCAGCTTCGTGCCGTTTAATGTCGTACCGTAGGATGAGAACTTGTCTACGATAGACGCGGACCTGTTTTTCCTGTTATATGAAATCTGGCACTGTATCCGGCTCACGCCTGCACATGTATCAGGAAAGATTACATTGCAGTTATCCACATCCCTGCCAAATGTGATCATGTCCTCGACATCAAATTCAAATCCCTTGTACATGCCCTCAATCCCCACAAGCTTACACAGGCTGCTCTTTGACACGACATTTTCCCTGCTGTTGTTTCCGCCAGCTTCAAAGCTTCCGCTGAAAAACCGGTTCTGCACATAAAATCCACCTACTGTAAAACCGACCAGCAGAAGCAGATTGACAATCTGATATGCGCCTGAAGTGATAAAGAAGAGAGATAAAATACCGGAAATCATACCTGCACCGCGGTAAGCTGTTGTTATCATGACAAAGAGCTTCGTGTAGATACATATGAGAACACCCAGAACCATTCCGACGATAACGCCGATCACCATCGCCACAGTCGGGCTCTGCGTGATGATCAGCATCAGCAGAAATGTCGCACCAAAGCTTGAAAAAAAAGTCTGTATAAACAAAAATACCTTGTAAATAAACCATGACAGCGCACCGATCAGGGCGCCAACCAGGATAAATCCGATCACGGCACCGGCGCCCGATTGCGTTATGGCGCCGAGCAGCACCGCTCCGACGAGACCGCCGCCGAAAAATCCACTGATTACCAGCAAAACTCTGTAAATCTTAATTCCAAAAAAACAATACGCAACCGCAAGTACGAGCGCCGGTATTGATACCAGCACGACGATCCACATATACGCCTGTATCACTGGAGCCAGTATCGACAATACGTAATCTATCGTATAGTCCACAGCCAAATCAGCCAAATAATCCCCCATCATATGTACCTCCAAATTTTTAATAATTATCTTCTATAATAATTGCCGTAAAATTGTCCTGATTCTTTTTATTTTTCTGTTCGATGAGATAGCGGAGCTTCAATGCTGCCTCCTCCACATCATACCGCAGTATCCCGCACAGCTCCTCCTCGGAGACAGTCTCGATTCCATCCGACATCAGCATAATCCTGTCTCCCGGATTCAGGATCAGCGGCTCATAATTCTGATCGATCAGGGCGATGCTGCCAGCGCCGATATAGCTTGTGAGCGCCTGCTTATTTGGCTCCGCCATGACCTCCTCGAGCGTCATCTCACCATTTAACAGCATCTCATTCAACTGTGTGCCATAGTTATGCAGAACATTGAGCCTCATAAGCTCCTTATTTCGGTAGAGATAAATGCAACTGTCTCCGATCGAGATCCAGTGCACCTCATGATCCCTGATATGCATCGCCACAAGTGTCGAACCACTCCTGCCAATCCCGTCACTCCCGAGAAATTCATTGACCTGATCATTGACATACTGTGCCATATTCTCCAGATATTCCGGTATATCCAGCGTCAGCTCGTGCGTGTCAAAATAGCGCAAAGATTCGATTGCAACCGTCGCGCTCACCTCGGCGCCGTTTGACATGCCGCCCATCCCGTCCGCCACGAGCAGGAGCATTCCCTTCTCCTCCACGATCTCTTGATTTGCCACGTCGGAATATGCGAAGGAATCCTGCTGGTTTTCCCGCTTTCCGATCGCGTGGACCTTGCCAATCCGCACAGAGGATTCCCTGAATGTTTCTACCATATAATTTTCGATTCCGTCACTGTAGCGCGGACACTGTGTCTTATTGTCATTCACATCAAAAGTCGTCTTTTTATTCTTTTTAAATATCTGCATCCTCACTGCTCCACTCAAAATCGCTTCCGCACAATGGCATAAACACCAATTCTGTCTTGCCGACAACAACCCTGTCATACATATTTAACTCTACTGTCTGGAAGATGGCCTTACCATTGTGGCGCACGATGTTTCTCCCCTCTCCCGGCGAAAAATAATAGATCTTATCAATACTGTCGTAGCTCACAACCGCATGGTTTTCTCTTGAGATCGTCTCATCGCCGTGCACACAGATATCCATCTTTTCGCTCCTGCCAATGTAGTTGTTATCGCTGTGAATCCTGTAATCGCGCCCTTTTTCCTTACCCTTCACACACACCAGCCATCCCACAACGGGATCGATGCCCATATCCTGATGAACCACTGCAATCGTTCTGCCATCGTCATCGTCATTTACCCCCGCGCTCTGGGAAAATACCGGTGCGCCTGAAGCCTGCTGCGCGCTGTATCCCATGGGAAGTGTCTTGGAGTCCCCATCCGCATCCACGGACATATTCATACCTGCACCCTGCACCGCCCCCAAGGCCACTGTCTTTCCTGTGTTTGTACCAGATTTGCAGTACGGACATTCCGGATTTACCGACACATCATAATAATGTCCGTTCACACATTTCCTCATTTCCATTTTATGTTTCCTCCTGTGTTTATATTAAAGCTTTTATAACTTTCTATTTCATTATTATTTCATTACCTTTACCATATACTTATTCTTTTTGTCACCGACATAAAAGCTCTGACCGTTGACGAGACGATAGGAGTTATTCTGCTTAAACCGCACTCCCTCACTTGAAAAAGTACCATATTTGGAGCCAAGATCCGTGACCTCCACATACTTGTCAAATACCTTCACCTGACAGTGAACGCTGCTGATACCCGGCTCGTTGTCGGGATATATGATCGAACACTGCCGTGTATCCCTGCCGATCAGTATCGTCTCCGTATCAAGCTCAAAAATAGATCCTGCCATCGCTCCTCCGACGCCATAAAGACATACCTTGCTCATCTGATCTCCCTTCTGCATTTAAAAAATACCAAATTTATACAAATTTAACAATTATCTTATCATTTTTTTAACTTGATGTCAATTACCACCCTTACGTTCCACAAAATAATACCATTATGTTTTTTTTACGAAAATGACCATCTTATATGGACAAAAATAAAAAAATTTTGTAAAATAAGATTATTCAACATATGTTTCAAACGAAGAAGGAGTCTGCCATGGATTTTTTTTCAAAAGAGGAGGCAGATGTAATTGGTGAAATCTCCAATATTTCCATTGGATCATCGGCCACAGCGATGAATCTGATGCTGGGACAACCGATCACCATTACGACGCCACACGTCACTCTTACACACAAAAACGAAATATTAGAGGACTACGAAAATTCATGTATTCTGGTACGCGTACAGTACACAGAAGGATTGTTCGGTACAAATATGCTCGTTCTTAAAGATGAGGATGCCAGGATCATCACAGACCTTATGATGGGTAATGGCGGAACCGGAGAATACGCAAAGGGCGATATTACCGACCTACATATCAGTGCCATATCAGAAGCCATGAACCAGATGACGGCAAGCTCTGCTACAGCGATGAGTAAGATGTTTCAGAAGAAAATAGACATCTCCCCACCATCCGTTCAGCAGATCATTGTCGAAGACTATGTATTTCCGGACGACATCCGGGATGACCTTTTTGTTAAGATTAATTTCAAGTTAAGAATCGGAAAGCTGATTGATAGTACGATTATGCAATTGTACCCTTTTGATCTTGCAAATTCCATTTACAAACTATTTCAGAGGAGGAACTAACCAATGGGAAAAAATGTTTTAATTGTAGACGACGCAGCTTTCATGAGGATGATGATCAAAGATATCCTGACAAAAAACGGATACACCATCGCTGCAGAGGCAGAGAACGGTAAGATCGCTGTTGACAAATACAATGAAGTAAAGCCGGATCTGGTACTCATGGACATCACAATGCCGGAGATGGACGGTATCCAGGCGCTCAAGGGCATCAAGGCGATCGATCCAAACGCATCTGTGATCATGTGCTCTGCGATGGGACAGCAGGCGATGGTTATCGAGGCTA
Source organism: Lachnospiraceae bacterium (assembly GCA_009774245.1). Lineage (GTDB taxonomy): Bacteria > Bacillota > Clostridia > Lachnospirales > Lachnospiraceae > COE1. Next base: position 27,198 of record VSNM01000026.1, read on the forward strand.
TCCAATCAGGCGCGAAGGACTTCATTGTCAAACCCTTCCAGGCGGAGCGCGTGCTGGAAGCAGTCAAAAAGGTAATCGGATAATTCTACATAGCAAAAATGGTCTGAATGTTCATCAGACCATTTTTATGTTTCAATTATTTTACTTTATTATTCTACTTTATTCATTTCATCCGACACAATATTCAGTACTTCCTCCTGCAAAATCTTTTCGTCGGCATCGTCCCCGAGACTGTTCTTGTCGTCCTCGACCTCCTTCTGTATCTCCTGCGCCTTTTTGTCCTCCGATATGGCGCGCATGATCCGGTTGGCATCCTCCGGTGAAAACATCGACATGGCGCCCGCCAGCATACCGATCGAATCTCTGTTCACCATCAGGCTGCCCCCATGCTCCAGCGGAATCGTCAGCACGTTGCCCCTGTTGGACATATCGCCAAGACAAATCGCATTTTTCTCACTGTCACAGACAAACACCACGCCATTGTAAGTGATCGTATCGCCATTCGCATAGCCAGCATATGGAAAAGACGGTTTATACGTGCCGTTCATCTTCTCCATGAAATAATTGCGCTTGGTATCCCCGGTCCCCAGTATACTCTGAAACCTTGTATTGCCGGCTGTCTTTTCCTCCAATGCTTCCTTTTCCAGGTCTTCCCTGCGCTGTTCCTGCTCTTTTCGGACCTCCTCGTTATTCTTGTCAACCTTAGCAATCAGCCTGTCCCACTCCCGCACCGTATAACTCTGTGCCCCTATGGAAAAGGACGGCTCTGTCTCGCCGTTTTGTACTTTCTTCGCAATCTCCTTCTTTTTCTCATTAATACAGTTCATCAGCTCCTGCCGTGACATTTCTGCAATCTGACCAATATCCATCTGTATTCCCCTTTCGTAACCATATTCCTTATTCTGACTCCCGTTTGTCCGTTCGCACACAGTTCATTCAAGACAGGGAGATTTCTGATTTCACAATATATATCGGATAATTATCCGACAATTAAATATATATGGAACGAAAGGGATTATTTCGTTACTGTTCACACAGGACTTAGCATTTACTGCTAAGTCCGTACGAAAACGTAGTGGATACAAGCAAAAATCCATTTGCGAAGCAAATTTTGCATGGATTTTTGCCTGTTACTGGAACGGAGTGAACAGTAACATTACTTCATCTCATTTGCCATCACATAAAAATGATGATAAATCCCGCCAAGCGCCATCAGCTCTTCATGATTGCCCTCCTCGACAATGCCCTCGTCCGTCAGTACCAGAATCCTGTCCGAGTTTCTGATACTCGAAAGCCTGTGGGCAATCGTGAGTGTGGTGCGCCCCTTCGCCAGCTCATTCAGGGACTTCGCAACCGCATATTCACTCTCGTTATCCAATGCCGAGGTCGCCTCATCCAGTATCAGAATCGGCGGATTTTTCAGAAATACTCTCGCGATGCTGATGCGCTGCTTCTGTCCACCGGAAAGCTTCACACCGCGCTCACCGACATATGTATCATATTTATCTTTCAGATTTTGGATAAACTCATCCGCTCCGGCACGCTTAGCAGCCTCCATGACTTCCTCCAGCGTCGCGCCGGGCTTTCCGTAAGCAATATTGTCATACACTGTCCCCGAGAACAGATAAACCTCCTGCTGGACGACACCGATACTCTGACGAAGACTTTTGAGCGTCAGGTTTCTGATATTATTGCCGTCCAGAGTGATTTCCCCGCATGACACATCATAAAACCGCGGTATCAGATTGCACAGCGTCGTCTTTCCGCCGCCGGAAGGTCCCACGATGGCAAGCTTCTCTCCGGCATGAATCTGCAGATTGAGATTGGTAAACACTTTGTTGTGATCGTCCGGGTACTCAAAACTGACATTGTGAAATACAATCTCTCCCTTAGGATCAACGATATCCACCGCACCCTCCTCGTCAAAGATCTCAATATCCGCGTCCATAATCTGCAGAAACCGCTCAATCCCCGTGATGCCGCGCTGAAACTGCTCCGCAAACTCTATAATCCTGCGGATTGTCGCGATCAGTGTGGACACGTACATGACATACGCAACCATGTCGCCGGGAAGAATCCGCCCGTCCATCAGAAAGAATCCGCCGCCGACAATGATCGTGAGATACATCAGACCGTCAAACACCCTCGTGGACGTGCTGAACATCCCCATCAGCATGTAGGCGCGCTTTTTCACACGCAGAAATTCCTGATTGCCCTCCTCAAATTTCTCCGATTCCAGCGTCTCGTTCGTGAACGCCTTGACAACCTTCTGCCCCAGTAAGCTGTCCTCAATCTTCGCATTTAACTCACCAATCTGGTGGCGCTGCTCACTGAATGTCCTGCGCATTTTCTTGTTGATGATACGGCAGACAATCGTCATAACCGGCACAAACACAAAAATCATCAGCGTCAGCGGCAGATTGACCTGCGCCAGGATGATAAACGATATGACGATCTTGATCGCCGCGATAAAGAACTCTTCCGGACAGTGGTGCGCAAATTCCGTCACCTCAAACAGATCATTTGTGATGCGCCCCATAATCTGACCGACCTTTGTATTGTTAAAATAAGTGTTGGACAAGAGCTGCAGATGCGCATAAGCATCACGGCGCATATCTGTCTCAATCTTTGCACCCATCACGTGCCCCATGTCCGCCATATAGTAATTGGCCAGCGCATCGATAACCCGCAGCACAAAATACACCAGCGCAAGCCCGATCACCATGCGCGCCGTCAGAAGCGCCACATCCTCGAGCGCCGTGTTTGTGATCTGTCTGATAATCAATGGAAGCACGATCTCGCACACCGTAGTCAGCGCCGCGCAGAATAAATCCGCATACAGCGTCCTCCGATACGGCTTAAAATATGGCAGAAACCGCCTGATCAGGGCGCCTGTCGCATACTCCTTATCCGCGCTTTTTTCATTTTGTTCCATGTTGGTATTCCTCTCTTCCTGTACTATTACCCCGAACACATTCTTTGGAAAGGATATGCAACAACAGCTTACAGCAGCGGCGACAGCACCTTCAGCGCTGCCTGCATCATCTTATTTCCAATCGGCCGTCTTGACCAGCTCAACAGATTCATCTCCTCACACTGGTCGAGCGTCCTGATAAAATCCGCCTTCATATCCTGAATTGCACTCATTTCACTCAAAAACACACCGCATTCATAATGCAGGTAAAAACTTCTATAATCTGTATTTATAGTACCACAGATCGCGCACTCGTCGTCCGCTATCACATTTTTGGCATGGATAAAGCCAGACTGATACTCATAGATATGAACGCCCGCCTCCATCAGCTTTCCATAATTTGAGACGTTCACCATATAGACGTACCACTTGTCATAAATCTTTGGAACAATGATACGCACATCGACGCCGCTGAGCGCCGCGTTCGTCAGATCTTCAAGCATACTCTGGTCGAGGACAAGGTAAGGCGTCGTGATATAGATATAATCCCTCGCCTTGTTGATCATTCTGGTGTAAGCACCCTCCGTGGGATTGTGCGGATTCCTGTGAGGACCTCCCATAAAGGGCTGAACATACCCTTCCTCCAGAACATGGATATTCGGTTTGTAATCTGCGTCATTGATCTCGACACCCCTGTTCGAAATACGCCACATATCAAGGAAAAAACAGGTAAAGCTGTATACGCCATCCCCATACAGCCGGATACCCGAATCCTTCCAGTGGCCAAATCGTACTATATAATTTGCGTACTCATCCGCCAGATTAAAACCGCCAGTATACGCAATATTTCCGTCAATCACTGTAATCTTCTCGTGATTCCTGTAATTAAATGACAGCTTGGTCACACCGCGGTGAATCGGATTGAAGATACTGATCTCAATGCCGCGGCTTCTGATATCCTCCCGAAATGCCTGCGTGTTGATGCGCAGCGTCCCAAAATCATCAAACAACAGTTTGACCTCAACGCCCTCCTTCGCTTTCTGTGTGAGCACCTCCAGAATGTCATTCCATACCTTTCCGTCGGACACGATAAAATACTCCATAAAGATAAATTTATCAGCACTTTTCAAATCCTCGAGCATCGCCGACAAAACATCTTCGCCCACTTTATAGTATGTCGCCTGCGTATTATTGTAGATCGGAAAACCCTCTTTCCTGAGATAGCGGCTGATCTGTACCTTATTCGGGTGCTGTCTCTCCAAATCCTGCACGATACTGTCATCCTGCTTCAGACTCTGCATCATCTGGCTGTCATATTGCCTGAAAAGCCTGAAATACCTGGAATTTACCCGCTTGCGTCCCCACATAAAATACAGGAAAAGACCTGATACCGGCAGTACCAGTATGATGACAATCCAGCTCATCTTGTAGGATTCCGCGTTATTGACCAGCGCAAACACGGTGATCACACTCACAAGTTCCAGTATAAAATATACAATAATGGAATACCGCATCAGGTACATTCCCAAAAAGATCATAAGACCGATCTGTAAAAAAAATGAAATTCCTACCGTGATTCCACGTATGATTCCGTAATATTTACTCCTGACAATGCTCATTTTTGTCATATTCTACCACACTCCATGATTCCGCTGTACAAAATCTCAAGCTATTATTTCACACATGTCTGTTCAAAAACAGTAACTATATTTTACCACGACTGCATTTATTTTCAAGAAAATGTTGTGATATCACTGTTGAAATTGAGAAAAAAGAGGTCTGACAGAAAAACATTTTCTGTCAGACCTCATCCTATGAGACACTCCTTTCCCCAGAACGCAAATCCATATTTGCGAATCTTCTCCCGCGCAAAACCGCGCGACACAAGCTCCGCCTCATATTTTTTCTCTACGATCTGGCGGTGTGCCGCCGCAAGGGTGTCCTCGAGCGTCACCTCATCCTCGTCCTCGTCAAGCACCTTAAACTCAAAGATAAACGCCTTGCCGCCCCTGTCGACAGGCTCTAACATGACATCATAGCGGCCATAGCCGCTTTCGCGGTTTGAGCGCACGATATACGTATCCGCCATGTTCACCACCATGCCAAGTACAAAACCGTGATAAAAGCGCTCTGGTTCTGTCTGATCTGACGGTTTATTTCCGCCGTCAAATGAACTGAAAGTGTTTAGGGCTACCTTATTCATGAAAGTGTTCATTTTACGCACATTGTCATTTAAGAGTGCATTGATAAATTCATTGTAGTACGTCTCGGTATTACCGCCAAACCACCCCTTTACCATGTTCTCAAAGATACTCTCCGATTCCATATTTGTGAATGCCAGTGTGTACACCTTCCGTTTGCGCTCGCCCACATATTTCAAATCCAACACTTTCAGATATCCTGTCGCCAGCAACAGACTCCACACCGCACTGGCACTGCCGTCAAGCTGGTCAAAGACGATTCTCTCATCAAGCTCCGCCTCGAAGCTCTTTCCCTGCAAAAGCGCCTCCATCGTCTGTTTGATGCCTGGAACGCCCGATTGCATCAGCGAATTAACCAGTCCGTTCGAACTTGTGTCCGCCCAGTAATTTTCATACTTACCCTTATTTCTGATGAAGGATGATATGGACCATGGATTGTAGATATCTGACTGGCTTCCAAATGTAAAACCATCATACCATTTTTTTACCATTTCCTTCTTACGTCTTTCCAAAACGACGTGGACGTGTGATCAGCGTCACCGTGGAGCCGTTCTCCCACCACTCCCTGATAAAATCTGTCTTGTCAATATAAAACCTGTTTTCCTCAATCAGCTTGTAAAACCGCTGTTCTCCTATATTTACCACAGGCTTCCTATCCATATTCACACCTCCCATAGCATGAGACCGTCGTAACCTTTGAAATATGTTTCCAAAATGCCGCCCATCCAATGTACGGCATATCCTGAAATCAGTATACATGATTCAGACAGTTTAGGCAAACAAAATAAAAGTTACTTTGCATGCGATTCTGATGCCATTCAAACAGGCACTTAACCGCCTTTATTCAATCTTCCTGCCGCACTCAAAACACATAAACTGACCTTCCGGAATCTTTGCGCCGCAGATACATTCCCGCATCTTTGGCTGCGCCGGCTCGAACGCCTTCTGTATCTCCTCGATGCTTTTTCCACATGTCCTGCAGAATTTCATATTTTTGTCAATCTTTGCCCCGCAGACACACACTGTAATTTCTCTGGAAATCACTTCTCCGCAGTTTGGACAGAACCTGTCCTGCGGCTTTAACTTATATCCGCAGGTGCAGATATTTTTTCCCGCGTTTTTCACTTCAAGCTCCGCTTTTTCTTTTTCCAGCTCCTCGATCTCCTGGTTCAGGGCATCCATCTGATCGAGGTAATTTTTGATCTGAGCGATCTCGATCTGCTTCTCTTTGGAGAGATCATACACCTCCATGCCGATAAAACCATAGATCTTTGCCTTATCATTCATTTTCTCTTCCAGCGCCTTATTGATGGCTTTGATACTCTGACCTTTATTTCCTGTATCCTTGGTCATATCTGGTATCTTCATTTTTTTCATAAAACCTTTCAGGCCGTCCATTTCCATTTCCTTTTCTCCTACTTATCTGTATTTTAATTTGTCCCACTGTCTCTGCAAGACTTTAAATCCAGGGGTTTCTTCCCCCGCTTTCTCCTCATATTTCGTGCCGGCAAAAATACGGTTCAATATAACCAGATACTGCTGTTCACAATCCTCTACGATCTGCGATACCGCCTGGTCTGTCTTGTGCGCAAGCTGGTTTTCCCGCTCAAATGCCGCAAGCTCCGTCCGCAGGTATTCACCGCTCTTTTCACAGATCCGGTGACTGCACCACTTCTTGATGACTCGCCGGTAAACTGCATATAAAACGGTAAAAATCAGGACAGCCGCAACGATATTGCCGATATAGGCAACTATCAGCGCAATCATAAAGTACATAAATGCTGCCAGTTTACTGACTTCCTCCGCGTTTTTAGGCATGGACTCCATAATTTTTACCACGGATACATCAGAATCATCCCTTGTCTGATACTTTACGACTGTCATACTGATGACTATCACGACCAGTAAAATGATCGGAATCCATATAAGCAGTCTCTTCTGAACTATAAATTTCTTTGTCATATCATGGATGCTCTCCATTGTCCTGCTGGCAAATTCCATAATACTGCTGCCGCCGTAATCCGCAGTCTGCGTCTCGCTGGTCAGTTTCTTTCGAACCTTGTCTTTTTCAGTCTCATATTCACGATAAAATTTTTCGTTTCCAATGCCGTCCGCGTAACCACCAATACTCTGGAACATACTCTTCATGTGATTTGCCATATGATCGTAATTGCCGCTGATATCTCCAACCATCTCACCGGCCATCTTTGACATATTCTGCTCATAAGAATTTTTGATCTGCTGAAAGTAATCCGTATATCGGTTCTTGTCCAGCAATTGCTCCATATGTGCCTCCGTGTGGGTGATTTCACCCATCTGACGGATACTTTCCCTGATATTGATGTTTTTCCGATCCTCAACCGCAGCCACGGAATCCATATTTTCCCTGTGGCATTCCTCTGCCATCTGCCTGACCTGTGCCTGCACTTTTTCCACGGATACACTGTTGTCATTTCGTTTCCGTGATGCCACATCGGTCTGCTGTACTTTCAGCCCGACGCTCTCCATGACTCCTTCGATCTGCTGCCGAAGCTCCTGCCATGGCATATCCTCTCTGTAAATATGCTGCCTGCAATCCTCGATACTATCAAGAATCCGCATGGATAGTCCCTGATTCTTTGCATATTCCTGCAATTTCGATATCCACTGTATAATTTCTTCTTTTTGATTCATTTTATCCTGCGTTCCTTTCCATCTCTTTGATTTGTCTCATCAATTTGTCGATTGTCTCCGTCTTTTGCTCCAGCATGGGAATTTTCTGACTCTCTACATTGACCGATATTCGAAAATCTGTAAAGCAGCCGTCTATTTTGGCAAGCTCACTCTCAAACAAATTTGTGACTTGTCCCGTAACCTGTTCAATCATTAATTCCCTTGTGTGATTTACCTCATCCTGGAACTGCCGGATGCACTCCTGTACATTCTTTTCCATCTTTTCAGCAGCCCTTGGATCAAATATTTTTTTAGCTATGGCATTGATTACAAAGGCACTCGCTATAGCGCCGATTGCAATAAAAGCAGCCCCCGTTGCGAGTGCCGTAACTGTTGTCAGTGCAGATCCTCCAACAGCGGCAACTGTTGCTCCACCTGTACCTGATATCAATCCGGTTATCGCTGCCTCAAAACCACCTCCTACAAAATTGGCGAAAGCAGCTGTCCCTATAGCGCCTGCGGCTCCGCCTGTACCTCCGCCTGCCAATGTGGATAAAAATTTTCTCATCGCAATCTTATTGTCATACTTCTCCCGCTCCTGCCAGACCTGCAGAAACAGGTTCATGGACGCATCACTCATTGTCGTGTAAAACTGTCCTGCCACTATTGATAATTCTCTCGTCTCTGACACGATCTGTCTCCTGCTCTGCGATATGGAACCATAAAGGCGGTCATTCAGCGCGAGGATATTCTCTCGCTCGTTAAAATAGCCAGACGCCTCCTGAAAGATGATCTCCAGATCATGCATACAGTTCTTCATCACCTCAACCGTCTTTCGATTGACAGAGTCGTTCATCATCGCCTTATAATTGTCGTTTACCAAGTTCAGATAATCTGTAAAATCATCCTGTGTCTTAAACCGCTCCTTGATCTTGTAGGGATCCATCTTGGAGATGATTTCCTGTTCATACAGGTCGATATCCTTACTGATCTCCGCCGCCAGTTTTCCGGTAAAATCTGCCACGATCTCCTTGTGGTTAGACACATAAGCGTCCAGTGACGCGTTGATTTTCTGCAAAATTACCATATCTGATTCATACTGCTGTTTTCTCTGCAGGAAAGAATCCTGATACTGAGCCAGCATCGTCTCCATTTCCCTGATGCTCTCCTGCTGTTTCTTCAGCATGGGATTTTTGCCGATTACCTGATCCCTTATGTAGCCGCGCGCGGAGTCCAGACCGAACTCTTCTGCGACACTCACTGGAAACACAGGGGCATCGATATTGCCATCCTGCATATAGGCTCTGACCTTTGCCATGTTCTGCCTCAACGTCTCCGGTGAGACCGTGTCGCTCTTTGTCAGAAAGAAAATCATCTTTTTCTTTGGAAAGGTCTCAATGATATCCCACAGTCTGGTACTTTTGACATTTCCGGCATCAAACACGACAAATACTGCGCTGCACGCCTCCGTCATCTCCCGTATCTTTTCCAGCGTATTTTTCCCGACACGATTGATCCCCTTTGTGTCGATGATGGATATTCCGCGCATATTGTCGGAAGAGACGAATTTTTTCTGTATTCCCTCCATGAGAGGCGACTCGTAATCCGTCTCGCCCCACCGATATTCACAGAGATCCCCGCCCATGTCGCCCTGCTCGGGGAGTATCTCCTGGAAAACCGCGCGCAGCAGGCTTGTCTTTCCCACACCCTCCTCACCTAAGACGATGTATGAACATGTGTCGTTCATTTTTCTCAGACTTTCTTGGATGTGATCCTTGATCTCCCTGTCGTCGCTGTCCTGCAGCAATCCGGATAGTTCCTCGAACAGAGTGGAAAGGACGGTCTGCTCTTTTCTTTCGCATAAAATATTTTCTTTCACGTTGTACCTCCTCGTTTTTTTTTATTGCATGAAACTGATGTTATATTTTTTGTTCGTTTAATAGTTTCTTATTAAATCTATTATTTGTTCGTATTTATAAGGACCATCTGTTCCACGCACTTCTTCTTCTCCAAATGATGCCTTAAAAAAATCTTTATCAAATTCTTCTTCCGACATTTCTATACCGTTTACGTTATAAACTAATTCATCGCCATTTTCTTTGCAATTTATGCTATATTCAACCATTGGTATTATTTCTCCATCTCCGATCATAGCAATGATTCCTCTGACACCATCTACCATCGTTAAATTACCTTCGTCATAAGAAAATACATTTTTTCGTTCCACATACATAAAACCATTTGCATCGCCAGCAGGAAATTCATCAACAACGCCATTTGAATAATGTAAAATAATAGCACTTCCCCTTGGACCACCACTTAATAATGCATATATTTCAGGAATATCATCATCATCGACAAAAATTAAATCATACATACCATTATTTAACAAATCAAAATCTATAACTGAATACTCTTGATACTCTTCATATAATATTTGAAAATAATCAATATACGCCTGCTTCCAAGCCTCATCCCTCACCTCCTCAACGCAAATCCCCTCCTGTCCAAAGAGATACTTCACGCTGTCAACCTCATACTCGCCGTTCCTGTAAAGTTTCCCATCAGCTCCCGCATAATACCGGCTGCCGTCCACTTCAAATCATCCGACAACAAGACTGCCCAGTTGATCATAATAGTATACGTCCCCGTCCTGTGTGATAAATCCCGTATTGACAACTGCCGCCGCTTCCGGCTGCATATCCGAATCAACCTCTGCCTCCGTCGGTTCCGGCTGTAATGCCTCCGCCAGCTCAGAGTCAGCCTCCTGTGATGCCTCTATCTGTGCCAGCTCCTCCTTGTATCTGTCCAGCACTGCCTCAATCTCATCCGAACCGCTTCCTCTAACCCTTCGAACTCCCTCCTCCAAGATCTCAACGGTCATCTCCAACGCGCCGGTTTCCGCATACGCCTCCGCGATGCCGATATACGCCTCTACGTTATCAGAATCCATCTCAATGATCCTGTCAAAGGCGGCAATCGCCCGCTTGTAATCCTCGTCCAGCAGATAGCGCTGCGCAAATTCCATCTGCCGGTTTACCTTTACCGCACTGCTGCTGAAATAGCAGATCAGCACGATAAACACAGCAATCATGACGCCTTCTGCTGCCAGAACAGCGATAAATATCTTTTTCTTTATACTCATAATTTCCTCCTAATAGTTTGCTATCACATCAAATATCTGCCCGTAGGAATAATACGGCTCATTTGTCATCTCGTCCGCTTCATCTCAGTTATACACCCTGAGCAGCTGGCTCTCATACTCCTGTCTTGTCATATGCACGCCGTTCCACTGAAAATCCCACACCTCATTTTCCCCAATAACATTGTAGCCTATCGTGGTAGCCTCGTTAATTCTCACACCATTTTCGTAATCCCCCGCCAGAAACTCACACTCGCCCTTGAAAACTGTGGCCATTTTCCCATCTGAAATGCAGTAAATGACATCTTCAAATCCACCTTCTCCGAGCGATGCCCCCTCGCTGATCCGAAACAGGTTTCTCTTTTTGATATACGAAAAACCATCTCCACACCGCACATCAATTGTCCCGTCAGAGAACGTCATGACAGCCACTCCCTCACGGTCGCCTATCCACACAACTTCCGGAATATCGTCATCATTGATATATATCAGCCAGTAGCGCAGTGTCTCAGCGCAATCCTCAAAACAATTCTTTCGTATATAATCAATATAAGCCTGCTTCCACGCCTCATCCCTGATCTCCCGGATACAGATACCGCTGACATCAAAAAGATACTTTACACTGTCAATCTCGTACTCTCCATTCCTGTACAATCTTCCATCCGATCCCGCGTAATACCGGCTGCCTCCGAACTCAATCCAGCCAAACACGATACTGCCCAGCTCATCATAATAATACAGTTCCCCATCCTGTGACACAAATCCCTTGTTTATGACGACTGTCGCTTCCGGCTGCGGATTTGGTTCAGATGACGCCAGTTCTGGCTGTTGGGAATTTTCCGACGTTTTTGTCTCTATCAGAATCTCTTTATTCTGAATCGCTTCATCCCCTTGTTTCACTTCCTGTTCACCTTGCTGTGACGTATCCCGCTGTGCCAGCTCCACTTTATAGAGCTCCAACAGTCTCTGAATTTCCTCTGAATCGCTTCTTTTAGCCCGTCTCTCCAGCAGCCTGACTGCTTTCTCCAGATCACCTGTCTCCACATATGCCTTTGCCAGACCAATATAGGCATCCGTATTTCTGGGATCTTTCTCGATAACTGCCTCAAAGGCGTCTATCGCCCGTTTATAATCCTCCCTGACCAGACTGCGCTGCGCCAGTTTCAGATTCCGTTTTATCCCAGACAGATCACTGTTAAAGAGGAGCAGAAACACAACAAGAAAAAACAATCCTATTCCACACACCACTATAACAATCTTTTTTTCCCGAATGTCCTGTCATGGCGCGCATAGATCTCAAACAGCGCAAAATACAGTTCATATTCCGATATTCTGATATCATCATATGACAACACCCTTATATTACTGTCAGGCAGTATATACCCTGCATCAGACACCCGGATATCTGTCTCCATCATCCTGCTATTTCCAATTTGTTTTTGATAAATGTCATCATAATATTCCCTGAATTCTATTAATCTGCAGTTATTTTCAGTATTTCTGAGATTACTGTCTATGTAATGCGCAATTACATTAGCTCCCTCTCCCGACGCACTCATATTTGTAATAATCACCAAAACGAGATTGGTATACAGTTCAACCTTCTTCTTCTCTACTTCCTCCGGCGGCGCAAATAACGATAACTGATCAAACGCTGCCAGCATACCATTTTCATCTCCATTGTTAGAACACTCCTGTGCGGTCTGATACAGGTACTCCACATATGTCTGTGCCATCTGATTTCTCTGTTCACCGAGATCGTACTCATGTTTATCCCTCACATATCCCGTCCGGTCGGCAATATCTGCGAAATACTGAATCCGCCCATCGATCATTGCCAATGCCGTATCATAATCATTATCTGCAGCCAGCGCGGAAGCTTCGTTGACACACTGTAAATACAGTTCATCTATCGCCTTCTGGAGATAATCCGCTCCTGCGGCCTCATCCAGACCGGTGTCCAATATCATCTGTATCACAGCCTCATACTGCCCGGAAGAGATTGATGTATCCAGATGATCAATAATCTCATTTGTCACGACATTTGTATTTTCACTGGTGATCTCCCAATTTTCATCTTTCGCATAATTGATAAAAAGAAATATTGTAATAACATTCAAAATGATTACTATCACTGCTCCAAATAAAATAACCGCTATGTAAAATGTATTTTCTTTCTGCTGTATTTCATCAGATGATGATAAATTGTTTATATTTTCCATACGCTTCTCCTTTTCATGTTTTGTTCTTATTTAGAGTTTATAACTCTATTTGTCAATAGTTCTACACTTATCGCTTATACTATTTCTGAGGTATTTAGACCATGAAATATAACGAAAGAATACGGGAAATCAGAGAAGATCATTCCCTGACACAGCAGAAAGTCGCTGACCTGCTACATATAGGTCAAAGAACATATGCAGATTACGAGAGCGGTAAAACAAGAATCCCTATTGACAACATCATGATTCTTGCAAAATTTTACAATGTTTCTATGGACTATATCACAGGTGCAAGCAATATCAGATCAGAATATCCAAAAAAATAGACAGCCACATTGTTTGTATACAAAATGCGGCTGTTGTCTGTCATTTTATGTACATGACACCCAGAGGAAATATGTCAATTCCCTCTACACGTTTTTAGCTATGTATGAATCCAGCCGGCCGATCGCTGCCTTTAACTCCTTTTGCAAGGTCTGTACATAATATTTTGTACTGTTGGCAATCAACTGTGTATCCTCCTGTTGATCAGTAGTGTATGCAGACTCCACGGCCTTTAACAGACACAGCAGGGATTCCTGATTGTACTCCACCTCCAGAAAATCTCTCATAACCAAATACAGTTCTTCCATTTTATTATCTCCTCTCTTTTGTATATGATACAGGCATTATGATATGCCCGCGCGGTATTTTAACACCTTTTTCAAGAAAATGTATCTAAATTATGAATTATCTGATATATTTGATATAAGGAACCGCCGGTTCCTAAAACGACAAAAGGAAGATACCTATGCAGGACACAATTGACCAGAAGCTTTTCTCGGAGGCGTGCTACAAGATGATCGGCGCGCTGCAGGGGCAGAATGGCATCGGCACACTCCGCGAAAAGACGATACACAGTGTATTAAAATATTATTATGCCCCAGATCCCGTCTATCATGAGATCAAAATAGGTTCCTATGTGGCGGATATCTGTGTGGATGGAGAAATTTTTGAGGTTCAGACGCGCAACTTTAATACCATGCGCAGCAAGCTTGATTTTTTCCTGAAAGAGCATGATGTGACCATCATCTACCCTGTCGCGCACACCAAATGGCTGTCGTGGCTCGACATGGAGACCGGGGAACTCTCGCCAAAGCGGAAGTCCCCCAAAACAGGGACGATTTATCAGATTACTCCCGAACTGTACAAGATCAAAATGTATATCAGCAACCCAAGGCTGCACTTTATCATCAGCCTGATTGACGTGGAAGAGACGCGTTATCTCAACGGCTGGGGGCGCAATAAGAAAAGGGGCTCCTCGCGCATGGACGGAATCCCGGTCGGCATTTTCGATGAAGTCCGTATCGATACGTTTTCCGATTACACGGTATTCCTCCCCGATGCACTGCCGGAACGCTTTACATCAAAAGATCTCGGCAAAGCCGCCAAAATCACACAAAACAGCGCCGGGACTTTATTAAATGTGCTGCTCGAGACGAAGATTATCAACAGGGTTGGCAAGACTGGGAATAGCTATCTGTATGAAAAAGTATAGCATCTGTAGAAATCTATTTTTTGTATATATTATCTATAAAATTGGAGGCGCTAAAAATGTTAAAGACTTATCTGGGTGAATTAGATGATCCTAAGTATATCAGTATACCAGACATCTATTTTAACAACACCTATCAGGATTCATGGATGGAAACCGAATTTTCTAAAGATCTCATCAAAGATGTTGACAAGTCAGATATTATAAGTCCAAACTGTGTCATCAGTCCTTTTCTGGGAAGCATTCCAGTTACCAGGATTTCCGGCGGAACAAAGACCGTCTTATTACTCAAATATGACACAGACCACATTTTCAACCTGTCTTCATGTGGGGACAACTGCGCCAAATGGATTCTCAAAGTCGGAAAAGAGCAGGATGTACAGGCAAGACTTGGACATATTATGCACTGGGGTGAGGAACCATTTGAAATTATGATTCTAAATAATGGCAAAATCGTACACAATATGAGAGAATTTGTAAACACATATCTGGAGGTAATGGTATGAAAGGCCGCATTTTGATCGAAGTCAGTTCAAGGAATTTAAAGTACTCCTTGACGCTTGACCGTGCAATCACCCTTCTGAGAGGTGACAGCGCTACAGGAAAATCTGAACTGATCAGACAGATTTCAGAGTATGAAAGAAATTCTATTTTTTGATGAAACAGAAAACTTTATTAAAACAAAAGAATTTGCGTCTGCAGTAAGATTTTGCGATAATTACATTGTCCTTGTGACACGTGAAGATATCAAATGTCTCTCATACAGCATAAAGGCAGTACAACAAATCGTATGCACCAAATCAGGCAAATATTACGTAAATGAACTGAAAGAATATTTCAAACGAAATACTTTAAACAATTATTTTAGAGTCGAGCAGATTATCACGGAAGACAGTAATGCAGGCAATGAAATGATGCGTGCAGTATTCAAATGTGAATGTATTCCAGCACATGCCAATAATCGTATAATCTGCACCAGTATCTATTTTCATATTTGCAACAATTGATTGATTATTTATTGCATATTCAACTTTTGTATAATAAGACCGTCTGTCAAATACTTTTTTAAATGGATCTCTTATTTTTATCAATTCTGTTCTCATCAAAAATACTCCTAATACTATTTTATTGCATAGATCGTATCGATACTGTCAGCATACTCAGGTCTGTACTCGTATGAATCATACAAAGAATCGCCAAACTCATTCGTTGCCAGTTTATTGTATTTATGACCTAAATCGCGGTTATGCACATCCATTATCACATAATAAATATGAGCAATTGTACACGAACCACCTTCCTGTAATCTGTCAAATCTTAATCTTCTTGAAGTGATCAATATACAATTTTTTAATTCTGCCTGCAGTCCCTCTACATCTGTCTCATTATCGGTATTCAATAGTTTGTATACATTTGTTTCTAATTGCTCTACATTTAAACCATACTCTTTAAACACCTTATCAATATTCACATTTTCCATACATGCCATCCTTCCATAATAATTTTAGACAATCTTTGTCAGAAACAGTTTTTTGTACAGTTCCTAACATACGGCAGAACACCCATAATATTGTCATCTATAAATCATCTCCACTGATCCAACATCTACCGTCCCATCAAATGTGATGCCAACCCTATAATCTATATCACAAAAATTTTATCTTAGCCAGAAACTACCCTGCAGCGTCTCTTATAACACGCAATCCCATATTTGCGGATGGTTGTCATGCCGTCATCAGCTAACTTTTCCCCATAATTCCTGTCACGAATCTGTTTCAGTGCTTCCTTACAGGCGTTGTCAAACGCTGCATTCTCGGCGTACTTCAGTTCAATGACAATGCCAATATCCCTGTCTTCCACTTCCACGCTGATGTCGCTGTAGCCGTCTCCGGACTCCGCGTTGGACTGGACATCCCATCCGTCCATGTTTCCAAAAATACCGAGTAATATCCCATGGTAAAAGTTCTCCTTCATTTCCTTTTTGACATTTGTATCGCGGATGCTGATTGTCTTTTTCAGGTAGGCATTAAATCCCTCCTCGATGGCTGTCGTGTCATTTTCCAGAAATGCCCTGCAGAAAGCTTCCAGTTTTTCCATGTTTCTTTTCGTTTCCCATTTGAACCATTCACGAATCTGACGGACAAAAATCCACCGTATCTCCCTGTTCGGGATGACAAGTTCCGTTAGGTCTCCGGTCTGCGCACTACTCTGTGTCAGATATCCGGTGGTAAAGAGGATGCTCCACAGGTTATCTGGATCGGAATCAAGATCCCGGTAAGTCAGTTCCTGATGGATTGTCTTTTTAATGCTGTTCCCGTTAATTAATTGCTCAATATCGTTTCTGTCCGATGTTTTTGCCTTACTTAAAAATCTCCTGATAATATCGTTGCTGCTCGTGTTTACCCAGTAATTCTGCGGTTCTATCACACTACCATCACGCAAGTCGCCGCAGTAATTAATCACATCCCATGGACAATATATCCCCAGACTGCCAAACAGATAACCGTCATACCATTCTTTAACAGCATCATACTGATCGGAAAATCCATAATATTCTAACATCTGCCGGACTTCTGCGTCCGTAAAACCAAAATATTCCTTATAACGCACATCTTTTACAGTATATACCTTGAAATTATTCAGACCTGTAAAGATACTTTCTTTCGATATCCTCAGACACCCTGTCAGTATCGCAAATTTCAGGTTATCATTCGTCTTAAATGCATTTCCAAACAAGACTTTGATCAGTTCTACCATGGCATCGTAATATCCTGATCTATAAGCATAATCAAGGGGCACATCGTATTCATCAATCAGCATGATGACATCCTGCTCATAATGCTTCTGTAATAGCTGTGATAATGTCTGCAGGCTGATTTTCAGCAATTCATCTGACATGGTATAGGTTCCCCGTTTATCAATGCTGATAAGCGCTTCATAACGTCTGCGTTCTATCTCTGTCAGGCGGGGACTCTGCAACAAAAACTGAAACCGCATTGCCTCGTTGCCGATAATACACCGGAGCATTCCTTTTGCCTCTTCATAATTTACCCCGGTCGCCCCTTTTAACGTAATTGAAATCACCGGAAATTTTCCCATGTATTCCCTGCACAGTTTCTCTTCCTTTGAAATTTCAAGCCCATCAAAAAGCGTACCGTTGTCAAACGGCATGACATCATTTCCTGTCTCAAAGAAATATCGCAGCATACTCATGTTCAGTGTCTTTCCAAACCGTCTCGGACGCGTAAACAGATTCACCTTTCCGGGATTCTCCAACAATGTTTTAATCAGTCCGGTCTTATCGACATAATAGAATCCCCCTGTACGCATTTCCCTAAAATTCTCAATCCCCATAGGAAGCTTTGTCTTTCCTGCCATACCATACCCCTTTCCCTGAATATGTAACCGGTACTATATCAATAAATACTATTTTTAAAATCCGTTATTATCCCGTAACTCTCTCACATATTAATCTGCATTCTGTCCCCACTCTGTCAATTTAACTTCCTTTTCCTTTGCATCAGATGTTCCCAATAGTCCATTTACGTCCTACATAATCTGTATTACAAAACACGCTCTAGTATAACCCACACTAAATACCCTAATGTTTGGCGCAGAATATTTTTCTGAGAGTGCTGCTTCCCAAACGCAGACGTAGCGGTGGCTACGTTGAGGCTTGGGAAGTAGTGCTATCAGGAAAATAGACAAGCGAAACATAGGGTTATTTAGTGCGGGTTATACTAGTACAGCATTGCGCAAATAACAGTGAATACAGCACCTGCTATTTGCACCAGTCCTGCGTTGTCGTCAGTCAACAATGCCACCGCATTGCTTCCTTCCTCCGCCTTGTCCTGTCACAAATATCAGGCACTGTTTTTCACTGTTATTTAGGCAACGCTGTACTAGTACTTTTCCAACATTTGAATTGTTTCCTGTCCAATTGCTGTCATAAGACTATCCTTCATTTATAAATTTGCACCCATATGCCAACTCTGACTTTAGATCAACCTGTTCCTGCCAGAATCAATCCAGATAAACGCAGTCAACAATGTCACGATCGACTTTCACTAATTTTTCATCGACAAAAACGGCAGCCCATCCAGGATCGTTCAAATCCCAAGGGCAATCCAGTGACAGTATGACACATACGGGAACATTTTGCGATTCATAGGGGGGAAAATTGCCTGTTTTATTTCTGGCATAGATCGCGTCCTCCAAAGCATAGATGCAAACATCAGTACCAACGTACTTTATAAGGTCTGCGGGCGATTTTAGCTCCGGCCAGAACGCTTTATTTTCCTCCTCGTCATCAGGTCCCCACTGCATATACATTTCATCATAATAAAGACGAATAAAAGCTTCAAGCATCTCAGTTTCTAGCTCGGGTGTCCATTTTTCCATTAGCCTTTTGCAGTAGACGGAACCATCTATCTCCATCTCTTCATGTGCCTCTTCATCAATTACAAATTCCATCGGATTTAATAACAGTTTGTTTTGCATTTTCATTCCTCCTATTTTTTGAACAGATACGCCATTCCGAAAAGGGGAATTATATCCCGTCAGTTTGGAGACATATTTCCTTTGGACGCCATGTGCATATATAATGATAGGAAACGGCAAAATCATTCACCGTTTCCTACATATTACCTATCTTTCCGCAATTCTTAACTGACTATACTATAACTTCATGGATTATCCCTTGTATCGAAATCTGTCACCAATTGCAATCGCCATCATCTAACCATTCTGATATTTCATGAAATACCATCTTAACCTACCATATTAATATTTCAATTTATAAATTCATGTTCAATAGGTACACAGTTCCGAAAAGGGAATACTATCATTATTCACTATCCTCTGTCAGTTCATCCTCCGCTGTATCATCAGCATCCGCCATCGCGCGTTCAATTAATTCGTCCATAACCGCGTCGACAGACTCCGTCGTCTCTGAATCTTCCGAATCTTCGTCCACCACATTGTCAAGCGCCTCCTCGACATCCTCAAACTCCTGCGTGCCATCAGAAAGCTTCTCGCGCACCTTTGCAATCTTTGCAACCCTGACATTTTCTCCGTCAAGATTAATCAGTTTGACGCCCGAAGTATTCCTGCTGTAGGTGGAGATCTCTCCCACCGGAATCTGTATGATAACACCCTCTGTCGTGATCATCATGATCTCATGGTC
Organism: Lachnospiraceae bacterium; assembly: GCA_009774245.1. GTDB lineage: Bacteria > Bacillota > Clostridia > Lachnospirales > Lachnospiraceae > COE1. The sequence goes on from VSNM01000026.1 coordinate 47,048, forward strand.
ATCATTGACTGCCTTGATGCCGACCACATTTCCTGTCTTTTCCGTGATGCGGTAGCATTTTACGCCCTTGCCGCCGCGCTTCTGCACGGTAAATTCATCCAATAAAGTCCGCTTACCCATCCCCATCTCGGAAACAATCAACAGCGCGCTGCCCTGCGTGTTGAGCTGCATGCCGATGATCTCATCACCGTCATCGAGGTTCATGCCGATCACACCCATCGCGACGCGCCCCATCGCGCGCACATCGGTCTCCTTGAAACGGATACACATGCCATACTTTGTAATCAGGAAAATCTCAGAGTTTTCATCTGTCGTCTTGACCTCGATCAGCTCATCGTCATCGCGGAGGGAGATCGCAGCCAGACCATTTTTGCGGACATTGGAAAACTCCATGATCGGTGTCTTTTTCGCTATTCCCTTCTTTGTGATCATAAACAGATGTTTCCCCTCCTCAAACTCCTTAATTGGAATCATCGCGGAGATTTTCTCACCGGGGTTTAACTGCAATAGATTGACGATCGCCGTTCCCCTCGCCGTCCTTCCCGCCTCCGGGATCTCATACGCTTTCAGACGATATACACGCCCAAAGTTCGTGAAGAACATCAGATAATGGTGCGTCGATGTCATCAGCAGATCCTCGATATAGTCATCCTCGATCGTGGACATGCCCTTGATGCCGCGTCCGCCCCTGCGCTGTGTCTTGAAATTATCAACTGTCATACGCTTGATATAACCTAGGCTTGTCATGGCAATCACAGTATTTCCGCGTGGAATCAGGTCTTCCACATTGATTTCGGACTCGTCATAACCAAACTTAGTACGCCTGTCGTCACCGTATTTGTCAGATATCTGCATGATCTCTGTCTTGATCACGCCAAGCAGCAGCTTTTTGTCAGCCAGAATTGCCTTGTACTCCTCTATTTTTTTCAAGAGCTCCGCATGCTCCTGCTCCAGTTTTTCCCGTTCCAGACCTGTCAGAGCGCGCAGTCTCATATCCACGATTGCCTGCGCCTGCGCATCTGTGAGGGCAAACCGCGCGATCAGACCTTCCTTTGCTGCCTGTGCGTTGGCGCTGCCCCTGATGATGCGGATTACCTCATCAATATTGTCAAGCGCGATGAGCAATCCCTGTAAAATATGATCCCTCTCCTCAGCTTTGTTCAGGTCATACTGCGTCCTTCTGGTGACAACCTCTTCCTGATGCCTGATGTAGTGTATCAGGACATCTTTGAGATTCATGACTTTTGGCTGGTTATTCACAAGCGCCAGCATGATTACCCCAAAGCTGTCCTGCAATTGTGTATGTTTGTAGAGCTGATTCATGATCACATTCGCGTTGACATCCTTTCTCAGCTCAATACAGATGCGCATACCCTCCCTGTTGGATTCATCACGCAGGTCTGTGATACCGTCTATTTTTTTTTCCTTTACCAGCTCCGCGATCTTTTCTATTAAACGCGCCTTGTTAACCATATAGGGAATCTCTGTCACGATAATCCGGGTTTTTCCATTCGCCATCGTCTCAATATTGGTCACGCTGCGCACTCTGATTTTGCCGCGCCCGGTACGGTAGGCCTCCTCAACACCGCGCGTGCCAAGGATAATGCCGCCCGTAGGGAAATCCGGTCCCTTGACAATCGGCAGAAGCTCCTCGATCTCCGTATCCCTGTCCTCCAAAATACGGTTGTCGATCATCTTGACAACAGCCGCAATGACTTCCCTGAGATTATGCGGCGGGATATTGGTCGCCATACCCACGGCAATGCCCTGTGTGCCGTTGACAAGCAGGTTTGGATAACGGCTCGGAAGGACAACCGGCTCTTTTTCCGTCTCATCAAAGTTTGGAACGAAGTCAACTGTATTTTTGTTGATGTCAGCCAGAAGCTCCATGGAAATCTTGCTCAGACGCGCCTCTGTGTATCGCATTGCTGCCGCGCCGTCACCGTCAACAGAGCCAAAGTTTCCGTGCCCGTCAACAAGCGGATACCGTGTGGACCACTCCTGCGCCATATTGACCAGTGCGCCGTAGATCGAACTGTCCCCGTGCGGATGGTATTTACCCATCGTATCACCGACAATACGCGCACTCTTCCTGTGCGGCTTGTCAGGACCATTGTTCAGCTCAATCATGGAGTAGAGCACACGCCTTTGCACCGGTTTTAACCCGTCCCTCACATCGGGGAGCGCGCGGGAAGCAATGACACTCATGGCGTACTCTATATATGATTTTTCCATGGTTTTTTGAAGGTCGACTTCCTCTACTTTGTCAAATATTGTATCATCCATATGAATCGATTTACTCCTTCCTCAGCCTGTAGCACGACACCTAAATGTCCAGGTTCTTCGCATTTTTCGCATTTGCCTCTATAAATTCGCGCCTCGGCTCCACCTTGTCCCCCATCAGCGTCGTGAACGTCAGGTCGATCTCGGACTCCGCTTCCTCGTCCATAGAAACCTTTAGGAGCACGCGCTTCTCAGGGTCCATCGTCGTGTCCCAGAGCTGTTCCGCGTCCATCTCACCAAGCCCCTTATAGCGCTGTATCTTGTTATTCTGGTCGCGCCCCACCTCGTCCAAAATCGCGGCAAGCTCCTCGTCGGAGTACGCGTACCACGTCTTTTTATTTTTTTCAAGCTTAAACAGGGGCGGCTTTGCCAGATACACATGTCCCTGCTTGATCAGCTCCGGCATAAAACGGTATAGAAAAGTAAGCATCAGCGTCGCGATATGCGCTCCGTCCACGTCGGCATCTGTCATGATGATAATCTTACCATAACGAAGCTTTTTGATGTCAAAATCCTCGTGAATCCCCGTGCCAAACGCAGTGATCATCGCCTTGATCTCCGCATTGCCATAAATCTTGTCAAGCCTTGCCTTCTCCACATTGAGTATCTTTCCACGCAGCGGGAGGATCGCCTGCGTCGCGCGGCTCCTCGCCGTCTTGGCGCTGCCTCCGGCGGAATCTCCCTCCACGATAAAAATCTCACAATTATCAGGATTCTTGTCAGAGCAGTCCGCAAGTTTTCCCGGCAGTGTCATACCATCAAGAGCGGTCTTTCTCCTCGTCAGATCCCTTGCCTTTCTGGCCGCCTCACGCGCGCGCTGGGCTAAGATCGACTTCTCACAGATCTGCTTTGCCACAGTGGGATTTTGTTCGAGATAGTACGTGAGCTGCTCGCTGACAACACTGTCAACAGCGCCTCTCGCCTCACTGTTTCCAAGTTTCTGTTTTGTCTGTCCCTCAAACTGGGGATCTTCGATTTTAATCGAAACGATCGCCGTCAGACCTTCCCTGATATCGTCACCGCTCAGATTTGCCTCGCTCTCTTTCAACAATTTCGCGTTTCTCGCATAATCATTAAAAGTCTTTGTGATCGCGTTTCGAAAACCGGCAAGGTGCGTACCGCCCTCAGGAGTATTGATATTGTTGACAAAACTGTAAGCGCTCTCCGTGTAGGAATCATTGTGCTGCATCGCAACCTCTACATACACGTTGTCCTTCTTGCCCTCAAAATAGAGCACATCCTCATAAAGAGGCGTCTTGCTCTTGTTCAAGTATGTCACAAACTCCCTGATACCGCCCTCATAGTGAAATGACTTCTCTATAATACCGTCTTCCGGACGCAGGTCGCGAAGGATAATCTTTAGATTTTTTGTCAAAAATGCCATCTCGCGCAGACGCTGTTTGAGCACATCATAATCAAAGACTGTCTCCTCAAAAATCGTCTTGTCCGGCAAAAAGGAGATCTTTGTTCCGGTCTTTTCCGGATCGCATTCGCCGACTACTTTTAGGGGATAGCATACGTGACCGCGCTCATAGCGCTGATTATAAATTTTTCCCTCGGCACAGATATCAACTTCGAGCCACTCAGAGAGCGCGTTGACCACAGACGCACCCACGCCGTGCAGTCCGCCGGATACCTTATATCCCCCGCCGCCAAATTTACCGCCGGCGTGAAGGATTGTAAACACGACCTCGACCGCGGGAATCCCCGCCTTGTGGTTGATTCCCACAGGAATACCCCGTCCATTGTCAATCACAGTGATAGAATTATCGGAATTGATCGTGACATCGATCGTGTCGCAATACCCCCCAAGCGCCTCATCGACCGCATTATCAACAATCTCATACACCAGATGGTGCAGTCCCCTTGAAGACGTGCTGCCGATATACATGCCCGGTCTCTTCCTGACTGCCTCAAGACCTTCCAATATCTGAATCTGGTCAGCTCCATACTCCTCAGTACTCATATATTTCCTCCCATTCCCACATTTTTTACTATAGCATTTGAGACCTCAAACACCTTATTAATCTCAAACCGGTTACTCACAAACTCCTCCAGCCCGGTGCAGGTGATGATCGTCTGGATCTCCCCAATACTGTTCAGCAGATAATTCTGCCTGCTGCTGTCAAGCTCCGACAGCACATCATCAAGCAGCAAAAGAGGTACGTCTTTTGTAACATTCTTGACAAGCTCGAGCTCTGCAAGCTTCAAGGACAATGCCGCCGTCCTCTGCTGTCCCTGCGAACCGAATTTCCGCAGGTCAACACCATCGGCCACAAAAGAAAAATCATCCCGGTGCGGTCCGATGGAAGTCTGCTTGAACTTAATATCCTTTTCCTGGCAGCCCTCCAGTTTTTTCTCAAAATTGTCCGGCAAAACGTCTGGCTCATAGACAATCTTTAGTTTTTCCTTTCCGCCGGAAAGTTTTAGATGAATCTCATATAAAATCTCATTGAGCTGGAGCACAAACTCATTTCTGCGCCCGATCACCTTACTTCCAAAGGACACAAGCTGCATGTCCCATATGGAAAGCGTATCCTTCAGCTCCGGGTGAAAGTACAGCTCTTTTAACAGTTTATTTCTCTGGTTTACGGCTTTATTGTAATTGTTCAGGTCATGCAGATAGACGCTGTCGAGCTGGCACAGTTCCAGATCCACAAAACGCCGCCTGTCCGCTGGACCGTTTTTGATGATTGCCAGATCCTCCGGCGAAAAAAATACGACATTCAACAGCCCCAGCAGATCAGCCGCCTTCTTAATCTTCTGTCCGTTGATCGCGATTCCCTTGGACTTATTTTTCCGAAGGTGCATATCCACACGGTTTTCAAGCCCGTCCTTAATGACATAGGTACGTATGTGCGCCTCTTCCGCGGCAAAATTGATAATATCCCTGTCCTTGCTTCCCTTGTGGGATTTTGTCGTGGCAGATAGGAAGATCGCCTCCAATATGTTCGTCTTTCCCTGCGCGTTATCGCCGTAGAGAATATTTGTCCTGCTGTCAAAATCGATGGAAAGCGTCCCATAATTTCTAAAATTCTCAAGTTCCAGTGATTTAATAATCATTGCTAATCTCTCATTATTTCAAAAGTATTCCCCTCAAATTCTACCTGATCGCCCGCAACAAGCTTTTTTCCGCGCTGCGTCTCCACCTGTCCGTTCACCCTGACCTGTCCGTCCTGGATTACGATCTTGGCATCAACGCCGGAGCCGACCAGGCCCGCAAGCTTCAAGGCCTGCCCGAGTCTGATGTAATCGTCCCGGATTCTTACCTCTTCCATAATATCATCATACCTTTCTAACCAGTATCATCCTGTTGTCGTATTGCATCCCGAAACCAAAAGTTTTCAAAAATAAATGATTTTTTCATAACAATCTAATTCACCGAACTGAATGTCACTGGCAGAATCAGATACGTATAGTTCTCTTCGTCGTCCTTGATAAAGCATGGCGCCTTAGAATTGAGCAGCTTAATCTCCACTTCCTCGTCATCAATCACCTTCAGCGCGTCAATCAAAAATTTTGGATCAAAACCGATCATAATGTCTTTACCTGTCTTGGTAATATCGATCTCTTCATTCAGACTACCGATCACGGAGTTCATCTTCAGTTCCATCACATCATCCAGTATATTCAGGATGAGCGGTTTCTTGTCTCCCTCCTTTATGAGCAGAGTGGAGCGATCGATACAGCTTTGAAATTCTCTCTTATTGATCGTAACCTTTGTCTCATAATCGGCAGAGAGAATATTGTCAATCTTGAGATAATCACCCTCAATCAATCTCGAAACGACAGTGGTGCTGTCAAATTCAAATAAAATATGCTTATTCGTAAAGAAAATGTTGACGTCCTTATCCTGATCTCCCGGCAAAATCTTGCTGATCTCACTCATCGTCTTGCCCGGCACGATCACTTTTCTGGCTGGATAAGAATTTTTCAGGTAAATACGTCGCAGCGAGATGCGCAGCCCATCTGAGGATACCACTTTCAGAATATCTTCATTGATCTCAAACAGCTCCCCTGTGAGAATCTTGTTCGTGATATTGTCTGCGATGGAGAATATCGTCTGTCTGATCACTTCCTTCAAGGTAAATTGTGACACACAGATCGATTCCGACCGGTCAATCTGAGGCAGATAAGAGAAATCTTCGCCTGATTTCCCTACAATATTAAACTTTGCCTTCTCACACGTAATCGTCGCTTTATAGGAAGGATCTGTCGCGATCGTTACATCATTGTCAGGAAGCTTGCGTACCATTTCCAGAAAGATCTTTGCATCCAGGGCGATGATTCCCTTCTCTGCGATCTCCCCTTCTATGATTGTCTCAATTCCAAGTTCCATATCATTTGCGGTGAGTCTGATCTCACCTTTCGTAGCATCAATCAGGATACACTCAAGTATTGACATAGTCGTTTTACTCGGCACAGCCTTGGAAACGGTGTTAACACCATTTAAGAGATTTGACTTGGAACAAATAATTTTCATGTGTATAACTCCCTTCGCTGTATTTGTAATGCTGTCGGCAGAGCTGCCGCTGCAAAAAATATATATAATAATATATCAATTCGTAATATTCATAGTAATGGAGGTGGAAATGTGAACAATCCCATTTTTCGCCCAAAATACAAGAAAATCGTCAAAGATAACTTGTGGATAACCTTCAAAATAATTATGAGGTTATTCACATGCATTCACAATTTCGTGTCTGATATCAATGTGATTTTTTTTATGAGGGCGTCAATTTTTTGCGGATTGTCTCGATTTTATTTCTCAAATCCTCATCTGTCTGGATTTTTTCCTCAATCTTTTCCACACCATGTATGACAGTCGTGTGATCTTTTTTTCCGAGATAGGCCGCGATCATCTGATAGGTAGTCTCAGTCATATGCCGACACAGATACATAATGATCTGTCTGGGAATCACATATTCGGAATTGCGCTTTTTGGAAGTAATATCTTCCTTTGAGATATTAAAATGTTCCGCGACGACATCGATGATCAGTGACGGAGATACCTCACGTCTCTGGTCCGGATATATGACATCCTTCAATGCATCCTCAGCCAGGGCAAGATTTAGCTCCTGTTTATTCAGGCGCGCATTTGCCATGACCTTGTTCAGGGCGCCCTCAAGCTCACGGATGTTGGATTTTATGTTCGTGGCGATGTACTGGATGATCTCATCGTCGATCTCCTTGTCATACATCTCCGCATTTTTGCGCAGAATCGCCATACGTGTCTCATAGTCCGGCGGCTGTATATCGGCAATCAGCCCCCACTCAAAACGGGAGCGAAACCGCTCCTCCAATGTTTCCATTTCCTTGGGCGGTTTATCAGAGGAAATAATGATCTGTTTTCCGGCTGAGTGCAGAACATTAAATGTGTGGAAGAACTCTTCCTGAGTTGATTCCTTTCCTATTATAAATTGTACGTCATCGATGAGAAGGACATCGACTGTCCTGTATTTGTCGCGCAGTTTTGTCATCGCGGCGGCATTACCGCTTCGGATGGATTCGATCACTTCGTTGGTAAACTGCTCAGAGGTCACATACAGAACTTTTTTGTCCTGATTCTGTTCCAGCACGAAATGACCGATCGAGTGCATCAGGTGCGTTTTGCCCAGTCCGGCTCCTCCGTATAAGTACAATGGATTGTACGCTTCCCCAGGGGATTCCGCGACGGCCAGTGCGGCGGAGTGGGCAAATTTGTTGTTGCTTCCCACGACAAAGGTGTCAAATTTATATTTGTTGTTGAGATTAGCGTTTTCATATTTGAGACTGCTCACACTTTTTTTTGGCCGGCTCGATTCGGCGGACGCTTCCTTTTTCTCTGCGATGGCATCTTCCTCCGCGATGAAGATGACGTCGTATTCATGGTTCATCACTTCTGATATCGTTGCCTTAAAGCAGAAATAATAATTTTTTTGAATGTATTTGAGCAGGCGCGCCTGCGCTGAGGGGATCAGAATCGTCACGATATCGTCCTCAACCTTATAAAATTGTAAGGGCTCCACCCAGTTATTGAATGAAATGGCTGTAAGGTCGTATTCGTCTCTGATTATTTCTTTGATCTCATCCCATCTGTCTCTTATTTCGTTCATGTGATACCTCTGATCTGCAAACTGCAAAAGTTTTTACGGTTCAAGTCTTTGCTGAAAATACTCATACATATTAATAGTAACCCAAATGAGGAAAAAAAGCAAATAAATGAGAAAAATTTTTAAACGAGTTTGCAAACTTATTCACGAAATCCCCAAACGATTGTTGATACTGTGGATAACTTTATCCAAAATATGTGGAAATTCGATTTTTTACACCTTTTCAGATGAGAAATCCACATCATTGTGGATAACATTGTGAATTATTATATACAACATCCACATTGAAAATATAGACATTGCGCATCTGTAAGACGCAGTTTTCTACATTTTTTCAACCAGATATCCACAAGTTACCCACATTTTGTGGATATCTTTACTATTCTGTGGATTTCATACCTTTTTCTGTGGAAATGGTGTGGTTATGTTACAGTTCAGCATAGTGCTCCATCCGATCAGAAATTAGACTTGTGGGCTGCATGGTTTGTGAGAAAGCGTGGAGGTTGAGATGCATCAAGCTATCGCGAAGCGATTTTGCATGGCTTGATGCTTGTAACAGGAAGCCGAAGGCTGAACTGTTATGTGGTTATGGTAAATTTATTTAATTTTTCTTGACTTCAATATTTATATGGTATATAATCATCATGATATTTTCTGATACGCGAAGCTGGCGTTACGTGTATATCGCATGTTACGTTGATCTCGCTCGCATTACATGGTTATATATCATAAAGTAACTATTGAGTAATTTGTATGGAGTATTTTGTCAGCAGATGCCGGATATGGGATTTTAGTAGTAAATCTTTGCAGGACGGGAAGCGCGGTATCTGTCAGGATTTTTGAAAAGGAGGTGTTTTGAACATGAAGATGACATATCAGCCAAAGAAGAGGCATAGAAGTAAGGTGCATGGTTTCAGAGCCAGAATGAGCACACCGGGCGGAAGAAAGGTTTTAGCTGCTAGACGTGCTAAGGGTAGAAAGAGATTATCTGCATAATTTACAGGTCACAGTATGTGGCCTTTTTTTCTATGCGCAGCCCCGTGCAGAGGAAATATGCCGCTGAGGCGGCGCACGGGGGGGGGGGGCGCGGCGAGTAGTGGAGAAGGGCATTCCCTACTCGATTGCACACCAAAAATAAACGAGGATTAAAATGAAATTTTCGGAATCGTTGAAAAGCAACAGGGATTTTAAGAATGTTTATCGACAGAGGAAAAGTTACGCAAACAGATATTTAGTGATGTATGTATCAGAAAATGGATTAGATAAAAACAGACTTGGGATTTCAGTTAGCAGGAAAGTAGGGAACAGTGTTGTCAGGCATCGGGTTACCAGATTGATCAGGGAGAGTTACCGGCTGCATGAGGATTTGTTTCAGAGCGGCTTTGATATTGTAGTTGTGGCAAGAGCCAGTGCAAAGGACGCGAAGTACGCAGAGATTGAGGGTGCGCTGCTGCATGTATCGAGACTGCACGGTTCACTTATCCATCAACGTAGTGGGAATCATGCGCCAGATTGATAAAGGCTTTCGCCTGATCAATCTGTGGGCAAAAATTGTTGCTGTAAAAATTTTTGCTGTTTACCTGCACAAAAATGTGCTTGCGGGGTATAAGAGACAGGTGTTTTATGAGACAGATTTTTATTTGGGTTATATTATTTTACCAAAAATATCTTTCACCGTTAAAATCTACAAAATGCCCGTATTTTCCGTCGTGTTCCCAGTATGGACTTGAGGCGGTCAGGCAGTATGGCGCTATCAGGGGCGGACTGCTCAGTATGTGGAGAATTCTTCGGTGCAATCCTTTTTCAAAAGGAGGGTATGATCCCGTTCCTTCTATTAATAGTGATAATAGTAATGGTAAAAAAGAAATAAAATTGAGGAAGAAATTAAAGACCTTTTATCAGGTTTAGTTGGTCAGGAGGAGTAAAATGGAATTTATGCTGTTAACGCAAAATTCAACTCCGATATTTAAGTACATTGTTAAGCTTCTGGGCTTAATCATGAATGGCATTTTCGAGTTTCTGAATTTGATTGGCATTCCAAATATCGGTTTATCTATTATTTTATTTACAATTGTAATCTATTTGTTATTGATGCCGCTTACCATCAAGCAGCAGCGTTTTTCGAAGCTCTCAGCGAGGATGAATCCTGAGATTCAGGCGATACAGGCAAAGTATAAGGGAAAACAGGATAATGATTCTATGATGGCAATGAACATGGAGACGAAGGCGGTGTATGCAAAATACGGAGTGTCCCCTTCGGGAAGCTGTGTTCAGCTGCTGATCCAAATGCCTATTTTGTTCGCACTCTATCGCGTCATCTATGCGATGCCGGCCTATGTGACCAAGATTGGCGAGGCTTTTGGTGTGCTTGCGGACAAGATCATGCAGGCGCCAAACGGTGTGGAAGAAGTAAAAGCTCTGTCATCCGCCGCGTATTTTTCAAAGAATTTTGACATTGTGGGCAATACGAGAAATGCGATCATAGATACGCTCAATAAGACATCCACATTTGATATGGCCGCTCTTTCAGAAAAATTTGGGCTTGCCGATCTGACTTACAATGGCAGTCTGATTCTCACGAACAGTTCGGAGAAGGGCTTGATTGATACCTACAATAATTTCCTCGGGCTCAATATCGGCAACTCCCCGATGGATACGATGAAGACAGCATTTGCGGCCGGAAACTATCTGCTTCTTGCGGGTGCGATCGCGATTCCTGTTCTCGCGGCAGTTACGCAGTGGCTGAATTACAAGTTGATGCCGCAGGCGGCTACAAACGATGATAACAAGAAGAAGCAGTCCTCCAACGATACGGCGGAGGCAATGCAGCAGTCCATGAAGATGATGAATACGTTGATGCCGATCATGTCAGCGTGGTTTTGTCTCACACTTCCCGCAGGTATGGGTTTGTACTGGGTAATCGGCGCCGTGGTGCGGAGTATCCAGCAGGTTGCGATCAACAAGCATATTGATAAGATGGATATCGACGCGGAGATTGAGAAAAATGTAGAAAAATATAAAGAAAAATTAAAAAAGCAGGGGATTGACGCTGCAAAACTTCAGGCTGCATCCAGAATTAACACAAAGAATATCTCATCAAAGACTTCCTATCAGAATTCCTCAGCGAAACGCCCTGCAAAGACAGAGGAAGAAAAGGCAGAAGATATCAGAAAGTCTACAGAATATTACAATAAAAACGCCAAACCGGGAAGTCTGGCAGCAAAAGCAAATATGGTAAAACAGTATAACGAAAAGAATTAGTGTATTATTTTATGGGGGAAAATGAAATGGAATACATGGAGTTTAAAGGTAAAACGAAAAGCGATGCCATTACAGAGGCGTGTACACATTTTTCAATACCAAGTGACAAGCTTGATTATGAAGTGGTTGACGAGGGGAAGGCAGGTTTCCTCGGGATGGGAGCAAGACCTGCTATTGTCAGGGCAAGAGTAAAAGAAGAAAACAATGAGGTAATCGAGCCTGTGAAGCTCTCTGAGACACCAATCATAGCAAGCGTCGCTGCTGCTGCCGCAGCGATAGTGGATATCGATGTCGAAGCGGTATCGAGAAAATTTTTGTCCGATGTGTTTGCCGCGATGGGAATTGAGGTGGAGATCTCTGCGAAATATAATGATTCCCTAAAGTCCCTAGAAGTGGATCTCAGCGGCGATGAGATGGGCGTGCTGATTGGTAAGCGGGGACAGACGCTCGATTCGCTGCAATATCTGATTTCGCTGGTTGTCAACAAGGGAACGACTGAGTATATCAGAGTGAAGGTCGACACGGAGAATTACAGACAGAGACGCAGGGAGACGCTGGAAAATCTGGCAAAGAATATTGCCTATAAGGTAAAGAGAACCAGAAGACCGGTATCCCTCGAGCCGATGAATCCCTATGAGAGAAGAATTATTCATTCCGCACTGCAGAATGATAAGTATGTGACGACGCACAGTGAAGGTGACGAGCCGTTCCGCCGTGTGGTCGTGACGCCAAAGAGGGACAGCAATTACAATGATAACAGGGGCTATAAAGGAGGCAGAGGATATAACAGGAACTATAATAAAGGCTATAGCAGGGGCAGTAAGGATTATAACCGGGACGGAAATAGAAACAATGATCGGGACAGCTCGCAAAGTAGTGTGGAAACGGTTGAACAGGAGTGATTGCATATAATAAAATGAACCTTGATGAATCAAGGTTCATTTTCATGTGAGGAGAATGGTTTTCAGATATAGGAGGATATCAGATGAACACAGATACCATCGCGGCGATCGCAACAGCGGTCAGTGATTCGGGAATTGGCATTATCAGGATTAGCGGTGATGATGCGATCACAGTTGCCGATCGGATATATCATTCGAAAAATAATAAAAAAAGGCTTGCCAGTGTCAAAAGTCATACAATTCACTATGGATATATTTATGATGGAGATGAGCTGGTTGACGAGGTGATGGTGGCAGTGATGTATGCACCAAACACATATACAAGGGAAAATATTGTTGAGATTTATTGTCATGGTGGAATCCTTGTGATGAACCGTATCCTGGAAGTGGTTCTAAAAAACGGGTGCAGGCTGGCTGAACCAGGAGAGTTTACAAAAAGGGCATTCTTAAATGGAAGGATAGATCTGTCAAAGGCGGAGGCAGTCATGGATCTCATTCATTCCAAAAATGAGTTTGCCTTAAAATCCTCTGTGAAGCAGTTAAAGGGCGCGGTGTCAGACAAAGTGCGCTCTATGCGTGAGGAGATCTTGTATGAGATTGCTTTTATAGAGTCGGCGCTCGATGATCCGGAGCATATCAGCCTTGACGGATATCCTGGAAAACTGGAGGAAAAGGTGACAAGGATTCAGGGAGAATTGAAAAAGCTGATCGACAGTGCGGATAATGGCAAGATGCTCAAGGATGGCATTAATACTGTCATTGTCGGAAAGCCAAATGCCGGGAAGTCATCTTTGCTGAATCTGCTTGTCGGTGAGGAGAGGGCGATTGTCACGAGTGTCGCCGGAACGACGAGGGACGTTCTGGAAGAATCCATCAAATTGCACGGTGTTGGACTGAATATCATCGATACTGCAGGGATACGCAGTACCGATGACGAGGTTGAGAAGATCGGTGTCGAGAAGGCGAGAAAATATGCAGGGGATGCAGACCTGATCGTCTATGTGGTGGACGCGTCATGTGCGCTTGATGAGAATGATGATGAGATCATGGAGCTGATTGCGGACAAGAAAGTGATTGTCCTTCTGAACAAGACGGATTTGGAACAGGTTGTTAATGAGGATGAGATCTATTCAAAAATGACACAGGTGTCAGTAATTAAGACTTCCACAAAAGAAAATACAGGTATTGACGAATTTGAGCATACGGTAAAGCAGCTATTTTTCGGCGGTGAGATTGCCATAAATGATGAGATCTATATTACAAACCAGCGGCACAAGCAGGCATTGGCGGAGGCATATGAGAGTATGGAGATGGTGCTGAAAAGTCTGGCAGACCAGATGCCGGAGGATTTTTATTCGATAGATCTGATGAGCGCCTATGCATCGCTTGGCAGGATTATCGGGGAGGAAGTCGGGGAGGATCTTGTCAATGAGATCTTTTCTAAGTTCTGTATGGGGAAATAGTGTAAACATTCCCCATACTTGATTCCTATTGAGCAAGTTCTTTGTACATGATCCCCCATTTTTTCATTTCATCAATAACCGGGCATAAGGATTTTCCGAGTTCACTCAGGGCATATTCCACCCTGGGCGGAACCTCAGGATAGACAGTCCTTGTGATGATTCCGTCTGCCTCCATCGAACGCAGGCTGTCAGTCAGGACTTTCTGGCTGATGCCCTCCAAATCCCGCTGAAGCTCATTGAACCGCCATGGACGGGATATCAGGTTGCGTATGATAAGAAGCTTCCATTTATTTCCAATCATACTGACGGTAGTAGTTACAGGGCAGTTGGGTAAGTCTTCTTTTTTTCTCATATGTATGAATCCTCCATATTATATAATTTATACACTTAAAATTGAATGTAACACTCTAATTATAGTGCTATATATTTTTTTGATAATATGATACAATGAATTGTATCGCGCAAGCTCATGATATATTGATTTAACGCACTCTCTCGATATTTGTAATATCAAATCTAACTTTTTCGTTCTATCTATGTAACTTTTATTTGAATAATATAATGGAAATATGACATACAGTTGTCGTGTTTTCTATGATAATATGAATAAAGAAAATTTTCTTACATGGCTGTTAACCTTTTGAGATAAAGTGGAATTGCCACAATCCAAAGCAATAAGAGAAGAATTGCGGTAAAGCATTCTTTAAATGAAGAAAAAATATGACAATGTAATGGATAGCGAGGAGGAATATGAATGGAATCAAAATGTGGCATTTTGTGTAGTAAATGTAATTGGAAAAAAACAGAAAAATGTAAGGGGTGTGCTAATATTGATAATCCTTTTTGGGGAGTTTGTCCTGTAAAAAGTTGCTGTGAAGGAAAAAAGTTGAAGCATTGTGGAGAATGTAATGAGTTTCCATGTACACAATTAAATGATTTTGCTTATGATGAAAAAGAAGGAGACTGCGGAGTCCGACTTGATCAGTGCAAAATCTGGTCTGCATTAACACAGACGCGATATGTTTGGATTGACGATTTTCTTATGGAAAAATCCGGTGTGACAAAACTACCGCCACAGTGGAACTGGATTCGTTATGCAGTAGGCGGAAAAATGTTTGCAGCAGTATGTCTTGGCAAAGAAAACAGACCATATTATATAACTTTAAAATTAGAGCCATCAGAGGGGAGTTTTTTGCGACAGCAGTATGAAGATATCATACCAGGATATTACATGAATAAGCAACACTGGAATTCAATCAAACCCAATGGCGCAGTTGAAGATGATTTGCTAAAAGATTTGCTAGAAAAATCGTATAATCTAGTGCTTGGAAGTTTCAGTAAAAAGAAACAAAAAGAGATTTTAAAAAGTGGTGATGAAATAAATGGAATTTGATTTTAAGAAAGATTATAAAGAGTTTTATTTACCAAAAAGATTGATTGCACCAGTGCAGAATTTCTGAGTATAGAGGATGGCACAAGGGAAACAATAAGGGAAAGCTCACTTGAGATAAATCCAGTATTTTCAAGGGTTTGCGGAGAATTTAATAACAAAATATAACAGAAGCATGAAGCGTATCCGGAGTAAAATAGGCAGAAACCTGGAGTCAGAGCTTCCCGTAATCCTCTCTGTCTTAAAAGTATTATATGATAACGACATGCTAAATGCAATTGACGAACTTTCCAAATAATAGCGCTGAAAAAGGCACTTTTTCATTCATGCGTTTATTCTGCAAAATTTTTCATTTTTATTGACATATTTCCCGCAAAAACGTATAATAATATCAGAGATGGGAAACCATCGTCAAGAGAGTTCCTGCCAGATAGTGGAAAATTTTATATTCAGGAGAGTTCCTGCCAGATAGTGGAAAACTTTATTAATCAGGAGATTCCCTGCCAGACAGTGGGAAACTTTAAAATCAAAGGGTGATCGTCATGATTGCCCTTTTCTCTGTAGGGGATATCAATGAACGAATTGAAATTATATGAAGTATCCGAGGAATACATCTCGTATATCAGCACCGTTGAAAAAAATGTTTTCTTCAAAAGAAAATGACAGAAACCATACCCGGAAGTATCTGGGCATTGTGTACAGCATTAACGAGTATAACTATTACATTCCCCTTTCCTCCCCAAAAAATTCCGATTACCGATTGGAAAACGGAGTGCAGAAAATCCGTGGGAGCATTATCCCTATTATCCGTATCACATCCCAATCCTCATCTGGAGAACTGGAATTAAAGGGAACCTTGAAACTGAGCAATATGATTCCTGTTCCTGTGTCGGAATTAACTCTGTATGATATGGAGCATGAACAAGATTCATTTTATAAGGATCTCATACATAAGGAAATGTCTTTTATCCGTAAAAATAAAAACAAGATTATCCAGAATGCAAAAATTTTATATAAACAAAAAAAGGAAAACAATCCTACCATTGGATATCTCAAAAGCACAGTTAATTTTGCATTGCTCGAGCAGATGCATGATAAATTTATTGAAAAGAAAATTAATTAGCAAAAAAGTCGGATGCCACAAGATGGTTTTCCGGCTTTTTTATGCACACGGACGCGGAAAGGAAATATGCCGCTAAGGCGGCCCGCGTCCGGCGCGCGAGTAGGGGAAGATGGCTCTTCCCTACTCGATTTAGTGATGTTCTCCGCTTTCTATATGCGCAGCAAAAACTCCATGTTTAGGAACTGTGAATAAATAACTTATCAATAGTGCGCAGGATTTTTCTTCGAGAGTGCCGCTCAAAAATCAGGCGCATAGTGGGCTATGTAACTGATTTTTGAGTAATTGCTTTAGCAATTTGATATCGGAGAAAAAGACAAGTAATATGAAAAGTTATTTTTGCACAGTTTCTTACCCAATCGTTACTAAAAAGTAACTTAGGTTACCCAAAAGTGTGTACTTGTGAAATATCCGTCAGTCGGTATAATGGATATTACAGAAGGCAATTACGCCAACTGAAACAAGATTCCACAAAGGAGGTACAGAGAAATGGCATTATCAAACATAGCTGGTTGGAACGCGAATATGGCAGGAAGCGCGTGCGGAGCAGGAGATCAACCTGTAGAGAAACCCGCAGCGTGTGGGGCAGGTGACAAATAGGAGAAGCCAGACAAAGTCCTCCGGCTGCAAGTTACCTCGGAGGACTCCTTCTGAATATAGCAGCTATAAAGCTGTTTCAATAAATAGTTGGAGGAACAATAAAAAGATGATTTCTTATTTTTCATTTCAGTGGCATATCACAGATGAATGCGATCAGCGGTGTAAGCACTGCTACATTTATTCATCAGGAAAACATGACCGCCTGTTATCCATGACATGGAGTCAGATGGAGGATACATTCTATAATTGTCTGGATTTTGGCAAGATGTATGGGCGGATTCCATATTTTTACATTACTGGCGGTGATCCGATTCTGCATCCGGATTTTTGGAAGCTTTTGAAGCTCATGCAGGAACACGGCATAAAGTTTACAATACTTGGGAATCCGTTTCATCTGAATGAACAGGTATGTCGTGAATTGAAGTGTTACGGCTGTGAAAAGTATCAGCTTTCTTTAGACGGGCTTCGCAAGACGCATGACTGGTTCCGAAAGCCCGGCTCGTATGACTGCACGCTTGAAAAAATCGCGGTGATCAACCAGGCGGGAATACGCAGTGTCATTATGACCACTGTATCTAAGACAAACCGCATGGAAGTGCCGGAAATCATAGATGCGGTGGTGGCGGCAGGGGCAAATGTTTTTTCCTTTTCCAGATATGTGCCGAGCGGCGGAGACCTGGACGCCAGTATGACAGCGCAGGAATACAGGGAGCTGCTTGCCATATGTGACCAGAAATTTAAGGAATACGAGGCGGACGGCTGTCAGACACAAAAAAGATCATCTGTGGACGCTTTATGAATATGAAAACGGGGATTTCAAAATTCCGGGAAATGCAAAGGAAGGAATGATTTATGGCGGTTGCAACTGTGGAAACTGTCATCTGACAATTCTGCCCTCCGGTGAAATCTACGCCTGTCGCCGCGTGGCGGACAGCAGGGTTGGAAATGTCTTTGAAGACCGCATCGCAGATGTGTGGATTACAAGCATGGAACAATACCGCGATTATGAGAAATTCAGTAAATGCGCAAGGTGTAAGCTGCTTTCATGGTGCAGGGGTTGTCCTGCTGTGGCGAAGGGAAGCTGCGGGGATTTCTATGCGGACGATCCCCAGTGCTGGGCAACAGAAGAAAGCGGTCTGATCGAACCGAAAAAAGCATAATGCGATAATGCGCAGACCAAAAGAAAGGACTGGATGTGAAAATGGATGTGAAAACCTGTATACAAAAACTGGGATATGTGGGCGTGCTGAATTTTGCCACTGTCGATGAGTACGGCGCCCCTCAGGTCAGAAATATCAGCGCAATCCACTATGAAGGAACGGATATATACTTTTTGACAGCAAGGGGAAAGTCTTTTGCAAGACAGCTTTATGCGGACGGCAGGGTGCAGATATGCGGCTACACCAGATACAAGGAAACAATCCGTGTGTCGGGAAAAGTTGTGGAAGTGCCAGAAGATGAACAGATTAAATGGCGGGATATTCTGTATCAGGAGCAGCCGTATCTGGAAAATGTATATCCGGGTGAAAGCAAGAACATTGATACGATATTTGTAATAAGAGATTACACAATTGAGTATTTCTGTCTGTCCACCAGACCGATTACGAGGGAATATTTTGTCGTAGGCGATGCGGTTCTGCAGCCCAAAGGATACAGGATTACAGATGCCTGCATTGGGTGTGGGAAATGTGTGAAAGTCTGTCCTCAGAAAGCGGCAGAAAAGGGGGAACCAAAACCTTACGTCATACGGCAGAATCATTGCTTACAGTGCGGAAATTGTTATGAGAATTGTCCGGCGAGAGCAATAGAGAGGTATTATTAAGAGGGAGGGTTTGTTATGGAATTATTAGATGCGATCAGGGGAAGACGGTCTGTCAGGAAGTTTACAGATGTCTCTGTATCTAAAAAAACGATTGAA
Source organism: Lachnospiraceae bacterium (assembly GCA_009774245.1). Lineage (GTDB taxonomy): Bacteria > Bacillota > Clostridia > Lachnospirales > Lachnospiraceae > COE1. The sequence goes on from VSNM01000026.1 coordinate 66,077, forward strand.
AAAATACTCGAGGTAGTGGACTACTGTCCGAATGCGGGCAACCGCAATTCCACCAAAATTGTTGTAATAACAGACCAAACCGTAATTGACTATATTGGTAAATCACACATGGTCGTTATTAAAAATTTTAATAAGGGGATTACGGCACTTCCATCCGAAGAAGAAATCGCTGCATCGGAAAGCGCTTTTCATAATGCGAAGGCAGTTGTGGCGTTATTTGGAGCGAAAAACTTTTATTTTTCATCCGCAGATGCGTATATCATGGCGCAGAATATCACGCTTGCCGCTTTTGAACAGAACGTGTCGACCTGTATTGTCGGGGAAGTACTCAACTCCCTCGCAACAGAACAGGGGAAACAACTTCAAAAAGAAATGGACATTCCTGAAGAAATCGTTCCGCAGGCATACGTTACGATGGGATATTGTGACGGGGAATATCCAAAGCGCCCGAAACGCCATTATTCTGATGTGATTTATGTCTGAGTGAATAATTTTTGCTGTCAGTTATTTGTATTTAATTTCACAAATTTCTGGACGACTGAAATAAAATCTTGAATATTCAAGACTAAAATTTTAGATAACAAAGGTGTTAGTTAATAAATGGGTTGATAAAACAAAAAGGGTTGCATTAGAACGTAAGTTTTGATATACTTCTACTATC
>VSNM01000027.1 GCA_009774245.1 Lachnospiraceae bacterium
CTTGGCAGGTATCTCTGTCATTTTCTCACATATTGACAGGGCAGTATCTACAATTTTATTTTCTTCTATTGCGTCAATTAAAATAAGCCTTTCCTGCGGAATTTGTATTAATCTTTCCTCATATAAATGATATACCTTTTTATCTATTACAAACTCTGTATTGGGTATGCCACTTAATTCCTTCAAAAAGTCTAAATTTTCTTCTATTGCAACTGTATAATCCTTGAACCTTGAATGTATAATCATATTGAAGTATAACCTCCATCCACTGCAATTTGTTGTCCTGTAATATACGTATTGTTTTCCCCTGCCAGAAAACAGACCACTTTTGCCTGCTCCTCTGGTTCCGCCAGTCTTCCAAGTGGTATGCTGACAGCCAACTGATCAATCTGTTCTTTAGAATTGTTTTTCTTAGTCAAAGCGGTCATCGTAAATCCAGGACATACTGTATTTACTAAAATGTTATATGGTGCCAGCTCAACAGCCAGGTTTGAAGTTACTCCATGTATGCCATGCTTTGTGACAGCATAGATTGTACGCCCCGGCTTACCTACTAATCCCCAAATTGAACCTATATTAACAATTCTGCCATATTTTTGTTTTTTCATATTAGGGACAATACCCTTGATCAACCTTATCGGTGCTAAAAGATTGACATGAAACATTTCCATCATTTCTTCCTCTGTGATTTCTTCGATTTCATGCACCTCATTAAGACCTGCATTATTAACCAATACATCAAACGTCAAATCAGAGCACTTTCTACAAAAAGCATCAATACTCTGTTTATCCTCTAAATCCAATTCTTGATGCGTTGGCGTATATACCTCATATCCTTCAACCTTCAGCTGATTTGCTATCGCCTCTCCAATTCCACGACTTGCCCCGGTTACCAAAGCTTTTCTCATTATTTTGCACTCCTATTATTTGCTCTCTTTCCACATAGGTATTATCATTATGTTTTCCAGCTCTTGCCGTGGAAGAAATGGTGCCAAATCCTCCAACGGTGGACTTACAAGCGTTCCATCCTCCAATCGCTTTGTCGCGCTTTTCGGCTCGAATTTTTGATTAATATCCACAAAAATCTCGCACATTATATAGCCTTCGGTCTTGAGCACCTTCTCAACTATATCAGGTATCTCTCTATTCGTTTTTGCCATTAAATAAGGAATTCCATAAGCTCCTGCAATCTTACTCATATCTGGAAAGCTTAGGTCACCACTTTCTGGTCCAATCCCCACCTTTGAATATTCTGGAAACAGATTGCCCTCGGTCTGTCTCATCGAATGATATCCGCCATTATTAACTACAAATATTTTAATTGGCAATTTATGAAATACTATTGTCTGCAATTCCTGAAGATTCATCTGGATACTTCCATCACCCGTGAGACAGATAACATCCTTCTTTCCTAATGCAAAACAACATCCTATCGCTGCCGGCAAGTCATATCCCATACTTGCAGCACCACTGTTACAAATTAACCTGGTATTTTCCTTAATGTGTATAGCATGCAGACATGCTTCCACTGTTCCGTTTCCTAATACAATATATTGATCCTCAGATGCTTTTCTGCTGACCTCATTTAAGAAACAATAAGCGTTAGCCAAACCTTCTGAGGTATAATGTCTGTCTGTGACAACTGGATATCTCTTTTTCCAATCCGCACATATATCAACCCAATCTGAATGCAACGGCAATGGCTCCACAACTGCATGATCAAGCTTCACCAAAAATTCTTTTGCATCTGCATGAATCGGCATTTCTACATGTATGCTTGGTTTCTGAAGTTCATATTTATCGATATCCACCATTATTACAAATGCTTCTCTCGCCCAGCTATGTACATTATAGCCAACTTGTCTGCAACTTAATCTACATCCTACTGACAGCACTAAATCAGCATTTTGTATTGCCCAGTTTCCCGGTCTGTCTCCAAGCAATCCTGGTATTCCCACAAATAAATGATTGTCATGGGGTATCAGATCTGTAGAGTCCCATGCCACAGCTACAGGAATACCGAGTTTCTCTACAACTCTCCGCATTAACTGCACGCAATCTGTTGTATGCAATGCACTACCTACATTAATGACGGGACGTTTCGCTGCTTTTATTTTTTCTAAAACAGTCTGTATTTGACTGTCTGTCACAGCTGGAATCACATCATCACCATCAAGTTCGTTTGGATCAAATTCTATAAATTCCTCTGGATCAATATACCCTCCCTGAACATCAAGAGGAATATCAAGCCATACTGGTCCTGGTCTTCCGTTTTTTGCGAGATATAACGCTTTCTGAAAATGATATTTAACTGTTTTAGGATTATACACCATTTCTGCATATTTGGTCATATGCGCAACCATAGGCGTTATATCATATTCCTGGTCCCCCATGGCACGAACCGGAATATTAGCAGCACGAGCAGTTGTGGCATATCGAATCTGCCCACTCACTACTAACATAGGAATACTGTCCAACCAAGCACCCAATACCCCAGTCAATGTATTCGTTCCCCCTGGCCCTGTTGTACAGCAAACCATTGGTAGTTCATTGGTAGCACGAAAGAATCCCTCTGCTGCAATTGCTGCTGCCTGTTCATGCTGAACAAAAATATTGTTCAACCCCTGTTGATGCCCAAATGACATATTTAGATGCATCGCGCCACCACCTGGTACTGTGAAATTATATCTGATGCCCTGTTTCACTAAAAAATCTGCAATCCAGTCTGCTATTTTTACCTTCATTTTTTCTCCTCTATATCAACATATAATGATTTTGTAATAAACTCCATATTAATCTGCTGTTTCATATCATGAAGTATATTGGATACATAATCATTTAACCGACGAGCTTGCTCCTTGGAGAAGCTATATTCCATGTTTTCGTTTACGTGGTCTTTATGTTTCTCTCCAACATATCCGTCAAATCCACCTAAAGCCACATCATGAACCCCGATTTTAATCATTACTTTCAGCAGCATAACAAATGAATTATCAATTACCTCTGCCTGCTCGTCCAATAATGGTGCAATATCTAATGAATAGTCAAATTTTTTATTCCTTGTTGCTGTCACATTGCTCGTCGCAATCACCCGGACAGATTCTTTTTTTTGCAGCAGCGCAGCCGACAACTGTACATACCGTTTTGAATTACTCAAAAATATAAAGTCCGCCGGCAAATTTTCTGAAATATAATTCACTGAAATAATAAGCGGTTGATTCTCTTTTATATATTTTTGAATCGTATCCTTCTCGTTTTCAATACTTTTTCCAGGACCTAAAAGCAATACTTTTTTTTGGTGAAAAATTTTGGAAAGCTTTTGTATGTCCCTTTCGTCATCTATATTAATCTGCTTCTGATAATCAAAATACAATTTCTCAATCAGCTCTTTGTCATACAATAACTGCTTGTCGCCATATTTTTGTAATTGTGCCAAAACTTCATTGATTTGCTTAACTGACAATGTTCTCTTATCCATCAAATAGGTTACATAGCTGGGATGACAATTATTCAACGCGGCAATATAAAAAAACATGTTGTAACCCCATGGACTAATTCGATAAAAATTCATGATATTTGCATCCAGAGCTTCAAGGATTTGGGCAATATCATACTTTTTGTCAAAATGATCATTCAGATACATAGCCAGCAACTCGATGGGACAATTTCCTGCACTTTTTCCCATCCCATATATTGTCGCATCTACCAAAAGATTTCTATCTGTTTTCTTTGAAAGCATCTCTGTGCAATTTGCAAATGCACGCTGAAAATTATTGTGTGAATGATAGCCAAGCTGTATCTCTGGCAGCAACTTGCTATCCAGCTCCATGAAGTAATGCATCAAGTTTTCCTGCTGCAATAACCCATACGTATCTACCATAGATACAGCAAACGGTTTCAAATCATTGGCTAAACAAATCAGATCGTGCAGTTCGTCATCATTATAACTTGTAATTGATACTAATTGTACAAATACCTTATACCCTAAATTTTTAATTTGTCTGCAAAAATCAATCGCCGGTTTTCTAACATGTTTCTTAAATATCACTCTGATTCCATCAAAAATCGTCTCACTGCATGGCTGAATATTTTCTATACTGCATGTCCCATAATCGATCATTCCCAAAAGCTGAGACTTTTCCTTATCCAATCCCTGAAATATTTGGTTAAAACTCTCTGTATCAGGGGCAATACTTCTATTTATGTCATATTCACGCCGTTCATCCAAAAATCCCAGCTCTATAAATTCTACTTTAGCACTCACCAAACGCTCGAATACACTTACAAGATTATTATGCCCAAAATTCCAATCGTTAACATATCCTCCATCACGAAGTGTACAATCAAGCAGACTCACTTTTGTCTCCATATTATCCATCATCGCTACTTCCTTTATTATCTGCTTTTCCAAACCATCCAGGGCGCTTCTCCTGATGCTATCATTTCATCAAGCTGCTGTTTATCCCTCTGCGTGTCCATGCACTTCCAAAATCCATGATGTATATACGCCATCAGCTGTCCATCTGCTGCCACACGTTCTATCGGAGCCCGCTCAAATACAGTTTGATCTCCCTCAATATAATCAAAGATTTGGGGATTCAAGACCATATATCCTGCATTGATTACGCCTCCATCCGACCTACTTTTTTCTCTAAATTTGCTGATTCTTCCATCCTGCCCAATCTCCAGGATACCAAACTGCTGTCCCACATTCACAGCCGTCATCGTGGCTATCTTACCATGTGATTTATGGAACTCTACCAACTCCTTAATATTGATATCAGAAACGCCGTCTCCATATGTCATCATAAATGTCTCATCACCGACATATGGCTGTACTCTCTTGATTCTTCCCCCTGTCATAGTGTTTAATCCCGTATCAACGATTGTAACTTTCCAGGGTTCCGCCACATTGTTATGCACTTCCATTTGATTTTCTTTAGTAAAATCAAATGTAATATCACTCTTGTGCAGATAATAGTTGGCGAACCACTCTTTTATAACGTGCTGCTTATATCCGCAGCATATAATAAATTCATTAAATCCATAATAGGAGTATTCTTTCATAATGTGCCAAAGTATCGGTTTATAACCAATTTCGATCATTGGCTTAGGTTTCAAATGGCTTTCCTCACTAATCCGGGTTCCATACCCCCCAGCTAAAATTACTACCTTCATTAGCTTCCCTTTCTTCATCTGTTTTACTTTTGGTTTTACTGGTATCCAAGCAAAAACATACTTTAATAATTATAAGTAATAAACTTATAAAATGCAACCTTTTTTCGACAATAACATCCTACTGTATATCAGCCATCTGGTTGTTCTGTTTTCTTCCTACATTCCCATAATTCTAATTGGTATTCCTAATAGTGGTATTCCCAAAACCAGCATACTTACCACTGATTTAATGTAAAAAAGTCTGCTAACTTCTTTTGATTCCAGTTCTGTTTCCCGTTGCTGATCTTTGGGATATAAATGAAATAACAACATCACATAAGATGCTACCAATATACTCCTAATGGCTATAAATATATGATCAATCTGTATACTTGTTACATCTGCCAATTTACTGACATAAACCCAAATTCCCGTATACCAAAATTCTCTATTTCCTTCTTCGAAATGAAGCATATTGTTTATTATATTATAGCTGAAACACTGCGGCGCATAGCGTACCATCCATAAAATATGACTGATTCCCATACAAACCTCGCAAAAAAGCTTTTGGGAGATATTCTGCAAACTTATACACTCCAAAATGGCTATATACGGTGCAACCAGGATCATCCATTGAGGATGTGTATAGCACGTTAACGTAAATATCGACATTGCTATCAGACAAATATAAATAATTCGTTTAGCCGACAATTGTTTGCGATTGAACCAGCAAAACACCCATAACACAAATGTAAAAAAGAAAAACCAAGGCATAAACATTGTTGCTATCGGGGCTTCACTGCTCCACATGTATTGATCTATATACCGAACGGCATTAGCACTTACAATTGTATTATCTATATCATCTCGTAAGGTTTGAACACCATTAATTCTCTGATACGTCAAAAAATATAACTTTGGAATTATTATAAGCCCTATCCCGCAAAAAAAAACAGCCAATACCTTCCAAACCTTTTTATACCTAAGCAGCACTAATGGAATAAATATCCACAGTGCAAACATCTTGCAGGCAATTGCACATGAAAAACAAAATACAAATTTTTTATCTTTTTCCTCCAGATATGCATATATTCCACATAATGTAAAAAACAGTGATATAACATCATAGCCACCTATTATAGCAACTGATTGAAAAACAATCACAGAAAAAACATAGGTAAAGCTGCTCCAAACGGCCTTTCTCTCATCATTGGCTATATGATATGTGATTTTATACACATATAATGTACTCAGAAAAAGAAAAAACAAGCTAATTGATTTAGCATACAATAATAAAATATAGCTTTGTTCAAAACTGATTTTAGCAATAATCTCATATATAAATAACGGTAAATCCCATATAGCAAATATAATATATATAAAAAAATCATACCCTGGATAGCCCGTACCACTTCTATACGGATAGGGTGTAACATAATATTCACTTAATGATTTTTTGCTAAATAGCACATACCAAACTGCTAGTCCATCCTCTGTTGTTTCTATCACATCCGTATAGGTGTATATCGAAAAGAAAAATATTGGAATTAGTGAAAAGACAATCCAAACCCAAACAGGAATGTCTCCCTTCTTCTTTTTCAAAATGCTTTCTATATTCATTTTTACAATCCACCTTTCCGTGAAAGATACGTCAATATTGTTGTCTTATTATCCGCACGGTTTTAATCATTCTAACATTGTTCCTGCGAAACTGCAAGCTCTATTAATCTGCCGTTGCCACCTATATTTACAACTGTTCCGGTAACCATCGCCACACCTCCCGAAATCCCTGTCTACAGTCACTCCTTCCCACATGGAAACACAAAAGACTAAATCATTACTCAAAAAACTCTATATAAGTATATCATACCCAAAATCCAAAGTCTATAAAAGCCCTCCCTGTCTTTGGGTTTTATCATGATATCATAGCGTCCACCTTGTCCCATCCGTGGAGCGGTCGTTAGTCCCCATCAGAGACCTATCATCCTTGGTATTTTATACCATGCCAGATATCTGTATCTGAGCCACTGCTTCAACCCGATACTTTTAGTAAATTTCAGATAACCAATATGGGTTTTCATATACTTCCAATAGGGTTTCAACAACGCTACATCCATCTCCACTTCTTTCATTTGATTATAGCACCAGAAGATAGTATCCGTGTATTCTGTAAAGACAATCTCCACATAACGTTGCCTTCTTTGTTCATAAAAGTATTCCAACTGATCTTTGTATGCATCTAACCCGTCAAAATGTGTTACATCAAATCTGCGTCTGCCAAACGATTCGGAATCATTGCGCCAATAGTGCAATGCAATCGGTATGAATGCTGTCCTTCTCGCCCTTTCATACAGCTTCCAGGTTGTCCAGGTATCATCATGCCTACTCTTTGCTGGATACCGGATTCCCTCGTACAGTTTTCTTTTACAAATCTTGCTCCAGGGCACGGTCAGAATCATCGACCTTTTCTGTATAAAAGCATCATCAAACAGATGTCTATCAGACAGTACTTCTGCACGGTTCAAAAAATCCTCCCCAATCCCCTCATCGCACGGCACCTCATCCACCGCAAACGATCTGTACCAGCCTACCGCAATATCCGCATCCTTCGCTTTTGCCACCGCAAGAAGTACTTCGATCTGTCTTTTGTGCAATATATCATCATTGTCGGACATGACAATCCACTGTCCTTTTGCCTGATCCAGTCCAACATTTCTGGCATCTCCATTGCCTCCGTTACTCTTGTGGATGACATGTATCCTGTTGTCCTGTTCTGCATATTCATCACATATAACTCCGCTTGAATCAGTCGCCCCATCATCCACTAATACAATATCCAAATTTTGGTATGTCTGCTTCACTATACTATCTATGCAATCCCTCAGGTATCTCTCCGAGTTATATACAGGCACAATGACACTCACCAAATCGCTCATCTATTGGCTCTCCTTTTATCCTTACAACTTCCAATATCTCCAGATAATCACGTCGCCCGTATATATGCAGGCAAATACATACCATATAGATATAAACCTCTTAAATATTCTATCTCTCATATCAACCAAATATGGCATGATCATCATCAGCGGAACGACAGGGCGTTTGCAAAAATATCTGAAGTTGTGGAAACGACCTTCAGATTATTCAGATCAGAAAGGATACTTTGCTACTGCTTCCTCCCGAAATCGTTACACATAAAAATTTCTATATAAGTATATCATACCCAAAATGCAAAGTCTATAAAAGCCATGGAAAAATATTCCACTTAACGTAACAGTTCAGCCTTCGGCTTCCTGTTACAGGCATCAAGCCATGCAAAACCACTTCGTGGTGGCTTGATGCATTTCAACCACTACGCTTTCTCACGGACTTTGCAGCGTAGTGCAAAGTCCTGGGCTGAACTGTTACCACTTAACTTTCACTCGGCCGGATTGACATGCACCATGATATGCTTCACCCGGGGGAAATTCCCCTCGATCGAGTCGTGAACGCGCTCTGCGATGCTGTGGGCTTCCCTGAGCGGCTTATCGCCGTCAACGCGGATCTCGATGTCCACGTAGATCTTGTTGCCAAACACCCGCGTGCGCAGCAGGTCGACGCCGAGCACGCCATCCTGCGCCAGCGCGCATTGCCTCAGCTCGTTTTCTGTGGCTTCGTCGCACGCCTTGTCGACCATCTTGTCGACCGCGTCCTTGAAGATGTCGCAGGCTGCCTTCGCGATAAAGAGACAGATGCACAGGCTCGCGATGGCGTCACAGATCGGAAATCCGAGTCTCGCACCCGCGATGCCGGCCAGTGCGCCCACGGAAGAGAGCGCGTCGGAGCGGTGGTGCCACGCGTCCGCCATCAGTGCGCTGGAGTCGATCTTCTTCGCGCTGTGTCTGGTATACCAGTACATGCCCTCCTTCACTGCGATTGAGACGAGAGCCGCCACAAGCGCCAGGAATCCCGGAACCTCAAGGTTTGCATAATCCCCCGACAGTATCTTGCCGACCGCACCGTAACCGATTCCCAGCCCTGTGACCGCCAGGATCGTCGCGAGCACGATCGCAGCCACACATTCCATGCGTTCATGGCCGTATGGATGTTCTTTGTCGGATTTCTTGCCGGATATCCTGATTCCTATGATCACCACTATGGTGCTGAACACATCGGACGCAGAGTGAACCGCATCGCTGACCATCGCCCCCGAATGGGCGAAAATCCCCGCAAAGAGTTTAAATGCAGACAGCATTACATTTGCCACAATGCTCACAAACGAAACCTTCATCGCAATTTTTTCAAAATCACTTTTCATAAAATATCCCGCCTTCCTAAAGTAAAGTGTGTTTGATTTGTGCTGACATATTCTTGTTACTGTATCACACACTTTTAGCCATGTCAAGCAATTGCGCGGCTCCTTTTCGTTATCACCTTATTCGGCTGTATCCTGCATGTACATGATATCCTGTACCACCTGCAGGCTGGCGGTGCCAAGCGGCGCCGTCTTTATCCCATCCAGCAGAACCGTTTCCGCGGCGGACCAGCGCTCAGGCTGTTCCTCTGCCGGCAGTTTTTCTGTCGTCTGCTCTTTCGCTCCTGCTGCTTTCTCTGCCCTGTCAGGCGTCCCGGCATATCCTCCTTTGTCCGTCCGGCGCTGTTTTTTTCCGGATACGGCGTGCCTTCCCGACACCATCCGCCAGCATCGCGGGATATCCAGCACGAAAAATAGTACCGCTGCCGCCACAGCAGACACTCCTGATATCCCGAACATTACATATGAAATAGTTGTCATATTTTCTATACTCATATCGCTCCTCTTCGTCTCAAAGTCCCTGTACATTGCAGGTCGACCGCACCATCTTACGCGCCCCTTCGGCAATCCAGCGGATTGTCGCGATCTCCTGCTGCACGGCGCTCGTCGCGCCCTGCTCCATCCGCTGCATGTCCTCCTCCAGCTCATCCAGCATTGACAGCATCTCGTCTCCTGCCACGCCATCCTCCATGAAGTATTTCGCGTACTCCACAATCCGCGTCGCGATTTCCCGATAGATGCGCAGCGTGATCATCTCCCTGTCCGGCTCAGCATCATTCAAAGCCTTGAGCTGTGCCAGTCCACGCCAATATTCCCCATACATTCCGGCATCTGTGCCGTCGATCTGGGAGGCAATCACGTTTTTGTAAAAAGCGCCAAGCTCCACATACAGCTGACACCGCCTGTACTCCGCTGCCCGGGCAGGATCATTCTCATAGTAACCCATCGCTGTCTGAAACCAGCCGGCTGCCCTCGACTGGCGGCTCTCCTCGTGTTCATAATAGTACCAGTAGGCATTTCCCATCTCATAGCAAAAATCCGCGTAACCACTCGTGTTCTTTTTCTGAAAGCTCTGTAGGTGACGGTCTGTACTGATGCCTAATCTCAGGAAGAGCGCCTCCTCATCATCGCTGAACACGCCATCCTCGATGACTCTCTTATAAAAACCATGGTACGCTTCCTGCCTGCCCTCATCAATGGCGGCCGCGTCCAGATACAGCCTGCAGGCCTCCTGTGTGTCCGACGCCATCTCCGCCATGTGCATGAGCTGCTGATACTCACTGCCCTGCTTTCTGTCTGCCGCTGCCAAGAATCCTTCCCCGCCGACGGCACAAATCAATGAAAGCATCATCATTATGCCAAATGCCCTCAGTCTGCCACGGTATTTTCGCTGCGCCTGTACTTCCAGATCTGTATAATGTGCGAGTGCATACCGGAGCTCCCCGACCGTCTGATACCGGTCCTGCGGATTTTTCTGTGTACACTTTTGTATGATCTGCTCCAGGCCGGTGGACAGTCCGGGATTCCACTGCGTGATCGGGCAGATCTCGTAGGGAGGCTCCGACGGATTATGTCCGGTAACCAGATGGTACAATGTTGTTCCCAGACAATAGATGTCCGTGCGGGCATCCGTCTGTCCCATACCGCCAAACTGCTCCGGAGCCGCATAGCCCTGAGTGCCCAGGCAGGTTGTGTCCGCAGAGTTCTCATCCTTAAATTCCCGCGCGGTGCCAAAATCAATCAGAACGACGCTTCCGTCTGATCGGAGCATGATATTGGATGGTTTCATATCCCGATAGATAACAGGGGACGGCCTCGTGTGCAGATAATCCAGCACGTCGCACAGCTGCAGGGCCCAGTCCGCTACTTTTTCCTGCGGCTGTGCGCCTTCTTCATTCAGAAGTCTCTCAAGCGTGTGTCCCTCTATATAATCCATGACAATTAGGAAATTTTCATCAGAGTCGATGACGTCTATGATACTTGGAAGATTTGGATGTCTGAGTTTTTTTAACAGGTCTGTCTCCATGCTGAGACTCTGCCTCAGCAGCCGGAAATCCCTGTTCAGGGATTTCCGCACCTCCTTGACCGCCCATGGCTTGTTAGCCTTCTCATTGATGGCGAGATATACATTACTCATACCGCCATGGCCGATTTCGTTCAATATTTTATACTTTCCGTCGATGACGGAGCCAATCTCTAACATATATATTTATTTCCGTCCCATTTATTCGATTGCATTTGTCACTTTGATCAAAATTGCAGAAATGTTGTCACGCTCGCCGCGCGCCTTGATGTTTTCCATCACATACCGAAGCCGGCCGTTCATAAAATGCGAATTGTTCAGCCGGTTCTCAACGAACCACTCCATCCCTTCCAGGGACGTATGACAGTAGTTGTAGAGCTCGATCTCGGTCAGATGATGCCGAAATCCATCCGAGCACACCAGAAACGTGTCGTCATTGTAGAAATCCCCCATCAGGTAATCGGGTTTGACGCACTTCACCGTACCAATGCTCTGCAGCAGGACATTTCTGCGCGCATCGGTCAGGGCCTGCTCCGGCGTCATGTGCCCCAGCGCCACTTCCCGCGCCACATAAGTCTGATCGGTAGTCAGCTGTTCCATACCGTTACCCATCACATAAACGCGGCAGTCCCCTACATGGGTGATGTAATACCGCCCCTCCAGCAGGAGCACCGCTGTGAGTGTCGTTCCCATCGGCGCCTTCTGCGCGACGCTGTACTCCGCGACTCTGACATTACAGTCATTCGCAAGGCGGTACCACACTTTTTCCAGTATCTCCTCCGAAAATCCTCTCGCGAGAATCTGGGGCAGGTCCTTTAGAAACCACTGCTCATACGCGCGCACCACCATCGTGCTCGCCACCTCTCCCTGCTCTAAACCACCCATGCCATCGCAGATCACAGCAAAGGCAGCCTCACCGCAAATCGTGTTTGCGACTTTCACTGTCAGGCTGTCCTGGTTTACGGCTTTTGCCGTACCCACATCCGTATGCGCAGCCACCGTATAATGCCATTTCATATTCCCCGCTCCTATTTAGACCTAAGGAGCTGTAAATAAATAACCTGCTATTTACTTACAGCTCCTAAATTCAAACACTTCGTCCGCAAGCTGCATCAGACACCCGTTCTCGAGCTTCCTGTACTCACCGTCGGCAAGCTTTTTCCCGTTTACAAAGGTATGATTCAGGGAACCCTTATCGACAAGGTAGAATCCGTCCGCCTTGCGCACGATATCCGCATGATTTCTGCTCACGGCAGGGTTGTCCTTAATGCAGTAATCCACATATGCGGCGTCCTTACCGAGCTTAAAGAGATTGCGGTTGATGACAATCTTTTCCTTGGTGCGCTTTCTGACGATAAACGGCTTCACTCCCTTTACGAGCGTCTTTGTGCTCTCCTTGAGTTTCAGGCTTTCCTTCGCGTTCTTCTGCAGATTGTCGAATTCCTCGGTGCCGCCGTTTTGCCCTGCCGCGGTATCAGGGACGCGGGAGGCTTCCTCGGACATCCCCTCCATCAGGATGCTGCACAAGTCCCTGATCTTCCCCAGGTACTGCATACTATCCAGCGGTACGCCGCCCTTCACCGGTAAATACGGGATCAGCACCCTGTCCTCCGCACGGTTCACATAGATCTCCCGCGGGTCCAGCATCAGTCTGTCCGCGGAGAGCATATATTCCTCAAGACTGCACGCTGCAGTAAGCATGTCTGCAAAAAATTTTAACAGCTGCTCTTTTCCTTTGGGTGAATTATTCTTCTGCGCATACTCGTACAGACTTTTCATCCCCGTAATGCGTATCCGCATACCACCGTTCTGATACTCTGTCTGAAACAGCCCTCTGATGCGGTTTCCGGCCAGCATACGGATAGCAACCCTGTCCACCTGTTCCTCCTCGATCTGATAAATCCGATACGTCTCACCGTTCGCTGTCAGGGTTCTCGCCTTCCATTCACTGCGCCCCGCCGCTGTCTGGGGTTCCTTGCTTTGCGCCGCACCGCAGCTGTCAGTATCGGGATTCTTCTCTTTCTCACAAAGCTTCATCATCCGCCTGTATATCTGTTCCATATTCTGGTATTTGCTGATATACTGTTCTCCGACCTCGCTTTTTTCTGTGAGATATCCGATCGTGACATCCTCTGGAAAGAGGGCCGCGTCTACCGCCACATCATCTCCAAAAAAAAGTACATTATACTGCGTGATGTCCGTGTCAAGTTCCTCCAGACCGTTCGCCGCACTGATCTCAAAGCTCTCGCTGTGATGCTCCTTCAGAAAAGAAACCAGCCGCTCGAGATAGGTCTGATCCCTGTCCAGTATCGCTATTTTGTACATACTACCAACGCCCTTCATTTGTCGTATTCATCGTTTCATTAGTAAAAGATATGCCCGCCGATGCGGATGCCCTCAAGTCCCGGTATCGGCGTCCTGAAATACACGCACTGCCCTACATTGGTCACGCCGCTCATCGCCTCGTCCGCCGCCTGATAACAGCTCGCTGTCGCGGAATCGTTCGCCAGGGCAAGCGCAAGCCGTCCGCTTGCAACCGGAGAAAACTGTCTGTTCTGATAGACCACGCCCACGACAGTGTTCGGATAGACGGAGCTGAGCACCCTGTTGACGACGACAGCCCCCACTGCGACCTGCCCTGCATATGGCTCTGCCCCCGCCTCGCAGTATATGATATTTGCCATCAGCTTGCGGTCACCCTCCTCGAAGGTAACCTCCGATATGTCGCGCCACTTTGACTGCGCCGCCAGACGCGATTTCGCCAGCTCCTCCTCATACTGCTTCTGGAGCGCGGCAATATCCTGCTCCTGCTCATCAATCATGGATTCCAGCGCATCTATGGTGGCCTCCGCGTCCGCGATCTGACTCCTGTAGCTCGCCACATTTGCCGAGGTCTGACTGACAAGGCCATCAACCCTGTTCTTCTCTTCCTCCGCCTTCGCCCTCAGGTCATTCAGCGCCGCAAGTTCCGCGTTCAGCCGCACTTTCGTCTCCTCCACGTACTTGCATGTATCCTGAAACTGCTGGAGCATTTTGCGGTCATATGCGTGGATGCGGTCAATATAATCACTTTTATTCAAAAATTCTGAAAAACTGGCCGCCGAAAACAGAATCCCCAGATAACCGTCCGTCCCCCCCTGCTCATACATCGCCTTGATGCGGAGCTTCATATTCACATACTGCTCATCCTGTACGCGGATCGCCTCTTCCAGCTCTGCCTCTGTCTGCGCGATCTCCGACTCCTTTGCCGTGATGTCAGCCTCAATCCCCTCCAGATTGGTACTGATCTGCGCAAGCTCATCGTTGAGCGTACTAAGCTGTCCCAACAGCGAATTTTGGGTAATTTCCAGGGAATCCTTCCTGTTCTCGGTATCCTCCTTGGCGTCTTCTGTCTTTTCTTTCTCCTCTTTTGCCTTCTGCAGTCGTTCGAGTGTCGTCTCTGCATACACCGGCCTTGACATGCTTGCGGCAGATGCGATAACCACTGCCGCCGCAAGCAGCACTGCCACTGACCGTCTATGTGACACTTTCATGAATCCCTCTTTCCCTTCCAGTCATGCTGCCTCAGCAGCACAAACCTTATCTCATCATCTCTTCTTCCAGCGTGTTGATCGCCGCTATCCGTCTGCAATGCTTCTCCTCGCCTGAAAATTCCGTATTCAGGAAAGTGTCCACAATGCCGAGCGCAAGATTAATTCCCACGATGCCGCCGCCAAGCGCAAGCACATTCGCATCGTTGTGCTCCCTTGTCAGTCTCGCAGACAACATGTCCGAACAGAGCGCACACCGGATTCCCTTTACCTTGTTCGCCGTGATCGAGATACCGATTCCTGTCGTGCAGATCACAATCCCTTTGTCATATCCGCCTGACGCAACTGCCTTCGCAACTGCCTGTCCATACTCAGGGTAGTCGCAGGAGCCTTTTCCGTAACAGCCAAAATCCTTGTACTCAATTCGATTTTCCACAAAATAGTTGATAATCTCCTGCTTCAACTCATATCCGCCGTGATCGCTTCCGATTGCTATCATACCTTTTTCTTCCTCCTCCAAATAATCCAAAATCTCCTGTCCCAACATCGTCAGTTCCCTTTCCTGTGTCCATAGTGTCATCAGACATGGACCACCTTATGCCCTGCTGCCTTTAGCAGGCGATTCATGACTGCCTGTCCAAGGCCTTTGTCCGCGAAGGTCTCCGCAAAGGATTCCGCATAAATATAGGCAATGTCCTCATCGTCAAACTCGCGCAGAAACGTATAAAGCTGTCTCGCAACCGCCTTCGCATCGCTCCTGCTGCCCGCATTTTTGATACTGAAGGCATGATACTGCGCTATGGTCTCCTGTGTCCCTATAATTCCGGTCCTTTTTCCCTCCGCCTCATGCAGCGCTGTCTGTACATTGATATATCGGACGACCTGCTGCGGCTCACCCTCCACAATCACGAGCTCGCCCCGCGGCGCATAGTGGCGGTATTTCATGCCGGGCGCCTTTGGCGCCTGCGGGGAGCTGCTGTCGTAGATCGTGACATCCATGTCCGTCTCGCCGACCACTGCGGACAACATCTGCTGCGTAATGTATCCCGGCCTCAATATCATGGGAACCGTACCTGTCACGTCCACAATCGTAGATTCCAGTCCGATCTCCACACCTTCCGCATCGATAATCATATCGATTCTGCCGTCCATATCCTGTATGACGTACTTTGCAAGCGTAGGACTTGGCTTTCCTGAGAGATTCGCACTCGGGGCAGCCACGTATCCCCCTGCTTTTTTGATAAAACTGGTTGCGACCGGGTGGCTCGGCATCCGCACTGCCACTGTGTCAAGTCCCCCTGTTGTCTGCTTTGGCACTACTGCCGCTTTCCTGAAAATCATCGTAAGCGGTCCCGGCCAGAAAGCGTCCGCGAGCTTCTGCGCCTTTCCAGGTATATCACACACAATCCGTTCCAGATACGAGAGCTCTGCGATGTGTACAATCAGCGGGTTGTCGCATGGTCTCCCCTTCGCTGCATATATTTTTCTCGAGGATTCCGGGTTCAACGCGTCCCCTCCAAGACCATACACTGTTTCCGTAGGAAATGCAACCAGACCACCCTGCCGGATAATGCGCCCCGCCTCTGCCAGTTTCTCCTCGACGCTCTCTGGAGATTCAGTCTTTCCTGATTCAGTCTTTCCTATGGTAACGATTTTTGTTTTCATGCTTCATTTTCCTTTATAGCTCCTAATTCCCATATATTTTAGCACACTTATGTCATTTTATAAAGTCATTTTTAAAAAATATGTAAAATTTGTAACATACTTGTTACAGTTTGTTACTGCTAAGTCCGTGAAAACAGCCGGGTGATTTTCAGTTGTGAAAATCACCCGGCTGTGTAAATTTGGCGCGGTCTTTGCAAGGCACACCGCTGTCAGAAAGCCAACCGGAACCCCGAGGACGACCGCGCCCGCCGTCCCGTAGATGCTTGTCAGTATAAATGGCAGGATTCCATACGACGGCTCCGCCGCGGTCGGCGCCCATGTCTTTCCAAAAAGAAACGGAATCAATCCGATTTCCTGTATCGCTGGAATGCCTGCGATGACCAGATAGACCGTAACCAGCAGGACGCAGCCGACCGTGACCAGCCCGAGCAGCAGAAAAATGCCGTGCACAAGCCTTTCTATATATTTTTTTTGCATAATGCCACCATTCCTTTCACCCCGTCTCATTTTCCATCAAGGCAAAAACTGTTACAGTCATCAAGCCATGCAAAACCGCTTCGTACTATCAAAGTCACATACCACAGCTTGATGCATTCAACGTCAACGCAATTTCACAAACTCCAAAGCTCTCAATTCGCAGGTACGACGCCCGCGCCGGAAATGATTGTCTGCGCGTCTGTCGAGATGCAGTAGTCATAAAACTTCTGCGCCGCGTCAGAGAGATGCTGTCCATCCTTTGTCACAAGCACAAACGGACGCTGCACCACATAGCTGCTGTCCTTTATTGTTTCCTCACTGGGAATGACGCCGTTCACAGACACGGCCTTAACATTGTCCGCCACGGAAGCCAGCGACGCGTAGCCAATGGCGTTTGGATTGCCTGCAA
Organism: Lachnospiraceae bacterium; assembly: GCA_009774245.1. GTDB lineage: Bacteria > Bacillota > Clostridia > Lachnospirales > Lachnospiraceae > COE1. The sequence goes on from VSNM01000027.1 coordinate 17,556, forward strand.
CGGTCGCGATCACATCTCCTGTCGAAGTCAGCTCCTGACGGTACTTACATGCGCCATCCGTCTTTGTGATGGACTCAAAACCGTCCCTACCGCAGCCTGCAAGGAGACTGACAGACAACATGGCCGCTGATAACATACCGATAAATCTTTTCATTTTCATAAATAATTTCCTCTGTTTTTGTTTTCCAGATTTTTTCTCATCTGTTATCTATGATGATACAGACGCTATGTAAAATCAAAAACAGGGCTTTTGTAAAATCTATGTCAAATTTTACAAAAGCCCTGTTTTTCTATAATGACCTCGCTTTTTTGAAATCCTCAACATCAAATTCCATACCATTTGGCACTAATAAACTGTCTGTCTTGATTTTTATTTGGTTCAATGCCCGGATATGGAGTCCTGCCTGTATACATTCCAAATAGCATTTGAATATCAATTCAAGTTATACTCACGACAGATGAAATCTGCCGTGAGTATCGCGCCAACCGCAGCCACGAAGTGGCATATTTCCTTATGCGGTTGTGCGCATCCCATTATACTGAGCGGTCAGTCTTTTCGACCGCCAGTATAATTAATCCGAATTGCCTAAAATTAAACAGGCTGCCGAAAAAGCAGGCACATCCTTGATAATCCTTCTGATATATGGTAGATTATAAATAGATCTTGCATTTTAGGAGGTGGTTGCTTTGTCGGCATTGCAGAAGCAGGTAATCCAGTCTTTAGATGGTTTGTCCGAGGACAGTCTCGCATTTATACTTGATATGATACAGCGTTTCGTGAAACCGGCAGAAAGTCAGTTGATGGGAACAGCGACACAGGGACAAGGGCGTAAGTTAGGTATTTTGAAAGGAGAAACACTTATTGCAGATGGATATGATTTAGATGAATGTAACGATGAGATTGCGGAAATGTTTGGAGTAGATAAATGAATTTTTTGATTGACACACATATAGCGATCTGAGCTGTATCAGATGACTCAAAACTGTCGAAAATAACGAAAGATATTCTTACAGATGAACGTAACGAAATCTATTACAGCACTGCATCAATATGGGAAATTATCATCAAGCATATGGCACACCCAGAGAAGGTGATTATTGATGGAGATACTCTGGCACAAAGTTGTGAAGCTACAGGATTCAAAGTTTTACCTGTCCTAAAGCGACACACCTTTGCCCTGAAAGATTTGAAATACCCAGACGATGCACCGCGGCACAACGATCCATTTGACAGGATAATGATTGCCCAGGCGAAGGCAGAAAACATGAAGTTTCTGACGCATGATTCTTTAATTCCCTATTATCATGAACCGTTTATTGTTTCAGTGTAAGGCGCATACTCATTCTGCATAGGACTGCGCACAAAAAACCGTATGCTCACGGACACTCCTGTGAAAGCATACGGTTCAGATTCGCTAATACAGCTATACCCAAAAAGGCTACCAGAAAAGTATTCCAGCATATTTATGCACCTGTACTTCCATAATGTTTCAATCCGATATGCCAGAATAGGTAAGCAATAATCACCATAACAAAAGCGATAACAGGGGAACTATAAGCAATCCACAAATTCGGGCAATCCTTGCCAAGAAGATTAGCCACTGGATAATATCCAGTAAGGGCATAGGGTACGATAAAGGTTAGCAAAAACTGTATTCCCTCCCCGTAAATTTGTATCGGATAGTCACAAAAGTTCTTTAACCCATAATTGTTATCGGTCAGTAAAGAAACGATTTCTTCGCTTTTCACTGTCCAAAAGCTGATTGTGCCAGTAATGACTGTAATTGCAGAAAAAATAGCAATGGCAGCAAGCAGACTTACACAATAATGAACAACAGCTATTACAGTCCATTCAATTTGCAGTTTTCGCAGGCTATATATCCAAAAAAATACAGAAAAGAACAGGCGGGGTAAAAATGTATATTGAAACTGCTGCAATACCAAATATACAAACGGACGAATAGGCCGTGTCAAATATAAGTCAAATTTTCCGCTGCGAATCAGTTCACCAATATCCCGCATGGGACTCCAGAAAAAGAAACAGCTTAATGAATAGGATAACCAGCTTGTCGTAAACATAAAGAAGACTTCATATTGATTCCAACCCGCAATGCTATTAAAATTATGGAATATAACATAAAATCCTGCAAAATATACCCCGATTAAAATAGTATTTGCAATCAGTTCAAACAAAAGGGAAAAGTGATACGCTAATTTTCCTTTTATATAAATGATGACAAATCTCCGATACATTCTAAAATAATCCATTATTTAGCCCCCTTGTACGATCAGTTTTCTTTTTCCGATTATCCAGATTATTTCCGTTATGATAAACAAAAATAGAATCCACATAAGCTGCGTCCGAATATCCTTCCATATGTTCTGCGTGTTCATCCGGCTTGTCATAATTGTTACCGGGATGGCATATATTGCGCGGAATGGGAGAAACGAATTTATTTTATGCAGTATATCAGGAAACATTGTTACAGGTATCCACACGCCGGATAAGAGCTTATAAACCGCACCTAAAAGCATGTTCAATGGCCATGTTACAATCAGCCAGAATGCCAGCAGCCCGATAATCAGCGAATACAGAAATTGAATACCGTATGCTAATATAATGGATAATAAGCCATATAAAATCTGTTCCCGACACAGTAACGGTCTGCGTATAACAACATTCGCAAGCACACTTAGCGGGACGCAGTAAAATACTATTTTCACAATGCTGTCGCCCAAATGCCTTGAAAATATCATTTTCCGAAAATCGATAGGTCTTATGAATTCCATAATGATATTCCCCGTCTGAATCTGGGCATTGATCCATTCGATCGTATTGCATTCAATCAATGCAGAAATGATCGTAGCTACAATAATGTATTTCAATGTATCTTCCCGGTTTAAGAGTGGGTTCATTTGACCATAAGAGGAAAAAAGGGCAGTCCATATGGAAAGTTGCAAGTATAAGTATATTATTTTTGAAAATAATTTAGCCCATATAGCGCTGGGATATACCAGATGCTCATTGATGCCGATTACGATATAGTCTATATATTTCCTCATAAAATATCCCCCTCATATATATTTTTGATGATGGTTTCAAGATTATTTTCCATAGCAGTATCTTGATAACGCTCCGCATTTTTCAATTCCTGCAGTGTCCCATTATATAAGAGTGTTCCTTTATCAATGATCATCATTTTTGAGCATAGTGCCTCAATGTCTGAAATATCATGTGTAGTCAAAATAATAGTTGTATTTCTCTCCTGATTCATTTCACGAATAAAATCCCGTATTTTGGCTTTCGCTAAAACGTCAATTCCGATGGTCGGCTCATCGAGAAACAGGATTTCCGGGTTATGTAATAATGCCGCCGCCAGATCCGCTCGCATTCTTTGTCCAAGACTTAGGAGTCTGGGCGGCTTATCAATATATTCTGACAGATTCAGAATATCCGAAAATATTTCCATATTTTCCTTGTAAGTTTTTTCTGGAATATGATACATGTCCTTAAACAGTTTCAATGATTCAATTACTGGAATATCCCAGCACAACACGCTCCTCTGGCCAAATACCACCCCGATTTTCAACATAATCTGCCTGTGGTTTTTCTCGAAATTCAGACCATTTATGGAAATCGTTCCATGGTCTGGCGTTAAAATTCCTGTCATCATTTTTATCGTCGTAGATTTACCCGCACCGTTTGCACCAATAAATCCTACGATATCACCTGACGGGATTGTAAAAGAAATATTATCTACAGCGGTCATCAAGGAATATTTTTTAAAATGGTTTTTTACTTTATATGTTTTTGTTAAATTTTTTACTTCTATGCCTATATTTATGCTCATATTTGTTGCACCTCCAACATCTTTTTAGTATAATACCATCAGATGTGTTATTAGTAAAATTGAAATAATCGAATAAAATGTTCAATATTTTTGAATAAGGAGTTGTTGCAATGACAATCATACAATTAGAAACTTTTCTTAAAATTACCGAAACAAATAGTTTTTCTTCCGCTGCAAATTTGCTGGGATATGCACAGTCAACGATCACTACGCAAATAAAGCAGCTCGAAGAAGAACTGCATTGTCTTTTGTTTGAAAGGCTTGGAAAGTCTATTATTCTCACGTCGGAGGGAGAACGATTATTGGTATATGCACAGAAAATACTACAGTTGGAACGGGAAATATTGTTGGAAGTGCCCACCTCAAAAGAACCTGCCGGCATATTGAAATTAGGGATTTCAGAATCATTATGTTACCATACGCTTCCGCAGCTTCTTCTGGAGTACAAAAAGAAATTTCCTAAAGTTGAAATTCAGCTTCAATTCATTACCCATGCCACATTTCCACTATTGTTAAAAAGGGGAGTGTTGGATATGGCATACACCTTAAATCCGTACATAGAATCAACAGAACTTGTCATGTTGTACAAAAAGCCGGAAACGTTAGGATTCTATGCAAGCCCCAAATACCCGCTGGCAAACAAAGATTATATAGAGGAAACAGATTTAGAAAATATTCCGCTACTCCTTACTTCCCACGAATGCAGCTTCAGAGCGATGCTTGTGGAAGCGCTGGCAAAATTGTCAATTACTCCTAAAATCGTCTTGGAGACAAGCAGCAAAGAAATACTAAAGCAATTCGCCATAAATCAGTTTGGGGTAGCATTTATGCCGGATATGGCAGCACATGAAGAAATCAGAAATAATTCTCTGAAAAAATTGGGTTGGACAGGAAACGACTTTCCAATATTTTCACAGATATTTATTCATAAAGACAAGCATCTCAACATGGCAATGGAAGGACTGGTTAAAATAATATCGGAAAATGTGGGGTGAGTGGTGGCGAACAGCCTGTTTTTTCCTTAAAGCATTTCCCGAAATAGCTTACCTGGTGAAATCCCACACAGACGGAAATATCGCTGACGGGCTGTTCTGTTTTTTCCAGCAGTTCCGCCGCCTTTGACAGCCGGTATTCCATCAGATATTTGTAAGGCGTGGTCTGCAGCGTCAACTGAAAGCACCGCAGACACTCTGATTTGCTCACACTCGCACTCTGTGCAATATCCTCCAGCGTCAGATCCTCCGGGTAACGCTGTTCGATGCAGCGTAGAAATTGCTGCATACGCGCGCGGACAGTGTTTTCCAGATGAATTTGTCGGCCGCGGCTTTCCTGACCGCTTTGCCGGGACGGCAGCAGGATATTTTTCCTCATCACGAGCCAGAGAGTTGTCAGGAGAACCAGCACCTCATAAACGTAAAATTCATTTTCATTTTTATCTGTTTCCAGTCCCGCGAGCCTGCGCAAAAGCATCAATGCCTTTTCCTGCCACGCTTCCCCGCCTGTAGTCTGCTCCTGCACGCTGCCCATACTGGTGCCGTTTTCAAGGGCTGACAGGTAATAGTTCGTGCTCTCGATCTGCGGGTAGGACATCCCATCCCCGATAAACAGGAAAATGTATTTGGGCACGGCTGTCTGTGTCTTCGAACCGGCCAGCGCTTCCACGGCGGAGCCGTCTGCTACTGCAGAACTGTCTGCCGTAATGGAGTTATCCGCCATGGTGGAATTTCCCACTGTGACAGAGTTATCTGCCGTAGCGGAATTGTCCGCCATAACGACTGACTGCGCGCGGTTTGCGGCGCACCCTGCAAGGAGACTGGCGGACAGCACCGCCGCCGACGCCATACTGATTAATTTTTTCATAACAAAAATCCCTTCCTCTATTTTACAATTGTATTGCAGCCTGCACTTATCATGGTACTGGGACAATGTAAAATGAAAAAGGGAATTTTTGTAAAAAATATGTCAAAATATAATAACTGCGGCACCGATCAATCATCCAAAAAGACACAGATGAATCTCCGCTAATTACAAAGCGGTCTCTTAACAGCTCTTTACCAAACCATATATTTCTTCAATGATTTCATCAATCAGCTTCTCATCAACATCAGAATATTCTTCCAGAATTGCCTCTTTTGCCGCTTCGGGACGTCCGCACAGCTTTGGGAATTTCGCATTGGTTCCCTCGCTTTTCTTGAAAAACTGCATCAGCTCCGCTATTTCAGAGCCGTCGTCGACAGCTATGTTGGCATAAATCGCGTATACACCGTTCGCAACCACATCACCTGTCTCGCGGATTACCCTGTCTACATGATACACTGCCCTATAGGAACTGCCCGCCTTCTCAACTTCTTCGTCAAGGCAGCAGGCAGATTGTAAAATTCATCACTCAATCACAAACTCCTCTGTGACAGGGGCACCTTGCCATGTGTTCCCATCTGAACGATGATATTCCCTCACAGTAGAGCCGTCCGCCTTCGTATAGTCAATTATGAATATCTGACCTGTTTCTATTTGCATGGGATAATTATTGTAGGGCAGAACATTTCCGGTCTTGGCATTATCCTTGAAGTCGTCGTATGCGTTTTCTATGCGCCAGAACTCCCTGCACTGGTAATCGGGAAGAACTGCTGATAAATCGACCTTCCCAAAATAGAACGCAGTATACTCTTTTCCGCCGATTTTGATCGTATCTGTTCGAGACGCCTCATTATCGAGAACCTGTAAAGTCAAATCTTCTGTATGCAATGCGCTGCCGTATTTTTTATAAAGTTGATTGGCCATGCATGGAACCGAATTTGTTTCATAGTCCGTAGCTTCTATGTCGGTGTGGGCTGAACCGTATATTCCCATTATATTGACGCCATTCAGACTGTCAAATTCGCGGATAAAGTTTTCAACCATTATATTTTCACGATACGCGGAATCAGAATGTTGATAGTAATACTGCCCCTGCCTGATGTTTTCCTGTGACAGCTGGTACGCCTCGGACTGCTGCTGTCCTATGGACACGAGGTATTCTAGAAAGTGTTTTCCTGTTGTATCATATTGATGCCCGACATCTGTTCCGTGAAAAACAGTCTCCGGGCATTCATTTTTAATTCGTTTATAGAAACGAATAACCTCCTGGGAGTACATGGCCGTTCCAGCCCAATCCTGATATAACGCATCCAAAATATCGTCATTATCGGACTCCATCCACAGATTCATATACGCGGCTGTATAATATGGAAGTTCCACAAAGAGATCCCGCACACCGTCATTTTGATAACAGGACGACCATAATTCAAATTCCTTTTCTAAGATACCCTCTGCAGCGTGGATTTCCCCATATAGGAATATTTCTCCAGATGTATTCCTGCTTTTTGTAACCGACCGCATGACAAAATACCCCCCAAAAATAAGTACAACAACAACGATCACTGCTGCAATGATCACTTTCCTGCTCCGCCTGGCGTTCATATTCACCACTCCTGTTTTGACAGATTGCCTTGTGAAAGCTCATTTCGCAGCTTTTCCACATCGTTCTGTGAATAACCGGACAGCAGGGATACGATTTCCTCTGTAGAATAGTCCTTTTTGATCATTCTGATCACAACACGGCGGTTTTCTTCCTCATACGTATTTTTCACTTGTGTCAGCGCTTTCCGTTTTTCCTCCTCATAAGACTGCACCGCCTGCGTCAGTGCCTGCTGTTTTTCCTCCTCATAAGACTGTGCCGCCTGTGTCATCCTTGCCTCATAAGACTGCGCCGCCTGTTCCAACTTTACCTCATAAGACTGCGCCACCTGTTCCAATGCCTGCTGTTTTTCCTCCTCAAAGATCTGTGCTACCTGTGTCAATTTGATCACCTCCCTTATTTTGCCGGCCGTCTCCTTGTCAATCACTTTGTCTGTAAAAACCACTATCCCGGCCAACGTGAAAATCTGCTGGTTTTTGTCCTGAATCTTTGCCGCCAGTTCTACAATCTCGCGGACTTTCTGCTGTTTTTCTTTCTTTGTCCGATAAGCTAACGGCAGGATAATGAACTGCATCAGCTCCTCGTCATTCAAAAGCTGATTCTTCGCCACTTTCTTTTTCAGCTTATCAAAAATCTTTTTGGAATCTAGCTCAGAAAGAAATGCTGTCTCCAATTTTATTCTGACAGCGCCAATGTCATATTTTGCAGATACCTTTTTGCGATCAATGTCGCCTGTGTAGATCACGATCATATGGATTGTTGGACACTCCTTATTCTCCTGTAGGTATCGGTTTGCGATGCCTGTCACGTAATTCAGGTACTTAATTTTGTCCTTTTTATCATAGTCGCTCTCGTAATCCACCAGAGCCATGCTTCCGTCGGCGAGTTCGAACAGGTTATCCATCCGCAGTTCGTTGGCCTTTACGGTTGGAATATTGGTCGGGAGAACCCGCTTTACTTTCGGGAGTTTTAATCCGTATACCCTGAATGTCTTTCCCCTAAAATTTTCCGCAAGGAACTTGCTTATAATGTCCTTGTTCTGGTATGCTATTTCTGTCAGGCTCATTGCCGCCCTCCTTTGTCTGATGCCCCGCAGCAGAAAATATTGCAATATCTCCTGCTGTCTGATTTCATTAATTATAGTACCTTTCGCATGAAAAATCAAATATATACTTCCCACAGGGAGGCTGTTCCCAGTCGAACCGAACGGGAATTTCCGGCACAGGAAAACCGAAAGCCTCGCCTGCCCACTGGATCGCACTGGCTGTAAACGTCTCATCCTGTATGTCGCAGTCTGAAAACTGAAAGCTACGCATAGTGATCAGGCAGCAACGGTTCTGCAGTGACGCAAGAATCTGACTGCCTACGAGTCTGAGCCCGTCACAGACAAATTTCTGTTCTTCTGCTGTTAGCTGCTGACTGTCTGGGTATGGTGCAAGATCGAAACAGACATACAGGCCGTCCGTGATTTTTATGCAATTCTCCTTATTTTTCATCTCATTTTCAAGCGCGGTATGGGACAGGATCTTATATCCTGCCTCAAGATTAACGACAATTCCCCATCTGCTGATAAACAGTTTATATCTGCTTTTGCTCCATATGGAGTCACTCATGGCAGCTTTCTCCTCCTATGATCGTATCTAAATACACCATTTTCTTTTATTCATTTTATCACAGGCCGCCTTATGTGTCACTTTATTTTGTGCAAAAAACGAGTTTGAAAACAAGTCTATCAATCTCAATATAAACTCACCTTTGTCCCATTCGGGAAGGAATCCGCCTGATAAGAACACTTCGCATTCACGGTGTTCACTCCGTTCCCAGTAACAGGTAAAAATCCATGCAAAATTCGCTTCGCTAATGGATTTTTACTTGCTGCATAAACGTTTTCTTACGTGGCTTGTAAAGCCATAATTAGCGGTAAATGCCAAGTCCCGTCTGAACAGTAACTTCACGGTGACATTTTATTACCAAAACTTTCAGTAAATTATTGCAAATTGTCTCGATTTTTGATGCAATTCGAATAAGTTATAACGACAAAAGGGAATTTGTACCTATAGCAAATACGATGAAAGGGAAAACTTTGACAACGCTTTGGCCAGATCAAGGAGGATATGCCATGGTTATACAACACAATATGAACGCTATGAATGCCCGTCGGCAACTGGGACTGACGACAGGACAACTTGGAAAATCATCAGAGAAGCTTTCCAGCGGGTACAAAATCAACCGCGCCGCGGATGACGCCGCCGGATTAAGTATCTCGGAGAAGATGCGGAAACAGATCAGGGGGCTGGATCAGGCCAGCGAGAACATCGAGGACGGAATCTCATTATGCCAGGTCGCGGACGGGGCACTGAATGAAACGATCAGTATCCTGCAGCGGATGCGGGAACTGGCTGTCCAGTCCGCAAACGGGACGAATTCTGCAAGCGACCGAGAAGCGATTGACATGGAAATCACACAGCTCAAGAACGAAGTTGACCGGATTGCTGTGACGACCAGCTTTAATGATGCTGCATATCCATTGAATGCCCCTATCACATACAGCGGCATCGTAACAGAGACAATTAACACATCCATGGAAAATAGTACCAGGGGCGGTTTGTTACATGAAACGACGGTATCTTTTAAAACAGGCTATTCATGTACTTACGAAGGCAGACAATACAACACAGGAGATGAAATTACCATAACAGGGCTTTCTACAAATGGTACAGAAATATGGATTTCCGGCGGGACTTGGACTAGCTGGTTTGGAGGAGGATGGGATAGTTGGTATAATAATAGTCTAAAATCGCTGCATATCAATGATTTGAAAATCAATAAAAATGGATATATTTATTGCATAGATGAGACAGCCACAGAAATATATGCCATATATGCTACCCCTCCCATTGGTCCAGATCCACTTGAATTTGAAGATATAGCTACGGCATCCTGGGTAGTGAATTCCGGATTAGGGCGTTTCATGACAACTGCTGATCTCGATACAGTAAAACAGCCAGACACATGGACGCGCACCCAGTATTATTACAATTCCAATGATGGCGTCAACGTCCACGCTGGTGCATCATCATCTCAAACGAATACAATCCTGGTTCATACCGTCAACGCGACTTGCAAAGGTCTTGGAATCGACGAACTGACGACTGCCACGGAAAAACATTCAACCCGCGCAGCGGATTGACGACAACACTGCCGAAAATACACAGGCTGCCGAATCGCAACTCCGCGACACGGACATGACTGACGAGATGGTTCGATATGCAAATGCCAGCATCCTCAGTCAGGCAGGGCAGTCCATGCTGGCACAGGCGAACCAGAGCAGACAGGGTATCCTAAATTTGGTCGCATAATTCATAGCAGAGTAATTTTTCATAAGAAGAGAGGTTTTCCACAAGCCTCTCTCTTTCTTTCCGATCCGAGATCCCCCCTTCTCCCTATAGTGCAGTAAGGAAATTTGCCATATCAGTTTTTCCAAGACGATTCAATATATCAATTTTTACCAAGATATTCTCTAAAAATTCCCCAAATTTTCATCATTTCCTGATTCTTCTTCCCTTATTAACTACAAAATCATTTTACAAACTCTGTAGTCTTTGAACAAATAATAAATCCATTTTCATTATTCTCTGGCGAAATGCTAAGTGTTACCGTACCTACATTACTTTCTCCCATAAAATCAATTGTATATTTTACAATCGTATTGGAAGTATTCGCTTTATCTGCCACACATTCAGAAAATGTATATTGATAATCCGGCAGATCAGAAACACCAATATAGTAATTGCCATCTTTGTAGTAAAAAGAAGTCTGACCTTTCTCCATATCCTCAAAAGACGGTTTAAAATCCGGCAGTTCTATACCAGAAACCCGTTTTACACGCTCCTGTGCCTCCTGAATGCTCACTTTTACAACTGTTTCCTCAAACCCCAAATCTTCACGGTATACCTGCTCTGTCACTGCATTTTCTGATGTACCTCCAGTATAGGAATTGAACAGGAAATCATGCCAGAATTTATCATCCATTGTCTGCCCGGAGTTGAAATCATTTAGTTCATTACACATCTGCGCTAAAAACGCCTTTCCCTTATCAGTAAGTGTAACCGATGTTTCTGCCTGTGGTTGTGATGTTTCTGCCTGTGATTGTGATACAGGTTCACTTTGTGCAGGAGCCTTTGCTTCTGATTTAGCAGTATCCACCGTGTCATTTTTAGCCGGAATTGCCGTTTCTGTATTATTTGATGTATTATCTGTACCTGCATCCTCCGACTGCTCTGTTTCCTGATTTTCGGACATTTCTTCTTCATATATGACAGTGCCTGCGCTGTCCTGTTCTGCCAAACTATTTGCACAACCCGATAATGACAGCACCATTATCAGACTGGCTAAGAAAAAAGCCCCTTTTGTACCAATTACTTTCTTTAACATTTTTCTCTCCTCACTTTCAGATTTTCTATGGCGCAATGCCAGTTCTTATTATCCTTTTATCTGCCATAATTTCAACAGTTTTTGCATGAAACGACATTTTCTGTCCCTTTTTGAGAACCTTCACCCCAAAATAAGCAAAAAAATGTCTTTTCGTTCAGATTCTTTGCGCTATCACAATTTTTTGATGTATACTAATAAGAAAATACAGTGCCTTTAAAGACGCGTATCTCCTTTATTTGGAAAGTACAAGATAAAATTGGTTAATTCACCTGAAAACACAAGGAGTTATGATATGGGAAAAATCATTTGCAGTTTTTTTAGTTTTCTTACAGAAGCCATAATACTCTGGCAGTACACTTCCAGCCTTTTTGCAGCGAAGCATACCACAAAAAGGAAATTTGTTATCCTATGCGGGCTTTACCTCATTCTGTTTGCTGCCTCGCTTTTTGAATCAAAGTTACTGAATGTCACTTTATATTTTGCCTTTAATTTTGTTTTTCTTGCCACCCAATACTGTTTGAACACTTATTCAGCTTTTTTTCATTCTTCCATACTGGCATCCGTGATGATACTTTGTGAAGTAATGGTATATTATATTATCCGGTATTTTTCACCACATTTTTTTGAAAAGGGCGAAAATTTTCATTTCCTTGTCATATTCGCCATATTTTCAAAGTTAATGTTTTTCACGGTTATTTATATCATATTGCATTTTCTGAAAGGTCTGCAAAATCGTGACGAACGACAGGACAACTCAGCTTTTTTACTGGCATTGATTCCCATAACTTCTGTCTTTGTTATGATTACTTTCACAAAAATCAGCGATTCCTGTGACCTTTCTCCTGCCCTGAACTGGATGCTGACATTAAGTGCCGTCTTCCTGCTGGCAATCAATCTGCTTATATTTGGAATCGAGCAGTACAGCAGAAAAAAGAGTCTGGATTTTACCGAAATGCAATTATTGCTCCAGCGGGAATCAGATTCTGCCCAGTGTTATGAAATGCTGCTTTCCCAACATGAGAATCAAAGCATCCTGATACACGATATTAAAAAGCACCTCCAGTCCATAAATATGCTCAATGATAAAATGGAACATGATAAAATCAGGGAATATATTCAAGGGCTGATGAAATCTTCCGATTTAAAGGAAGTTTCAAGATTATGTGACCATGAAATGCTGAATGCAATCCTTGCAAGATACGGGCGGGAGTGCCTCGACAAGCATATTGCCTTCCATACCGATATAAGAAGTGGAATTATTGATTTTATTGCAGACGCAGATATCACTTCCCTGTTCTGTAACCTACTGGACAACGCAATGGAAGCTACTGGACACAGCCCCGATTCTTTTATCGAGATCAGCGTCTGCAAACGTGAAAAAACGCCCTTTATCATAATAACCATGATAAATTCCAGCAGAAAAAATCCCTTTGATGAGCAGAACGGCAAATTGGCTACCTCCAAATCCAACAAGCATAAGCATGGCTTTGGCATAAAGAGCATCCAAAAAATAGTTACCAAATATCATGGCAACATGCAGATGTATTACAGTCAGGAATCCCTTACTTTTCATACAGTCATCACACTAAAACAATAATTCTATGAATTTCCAAGTTCCGACTGCTTTTCTTTTGATAAACGCCCTTATACCTCTTTTTATCATATTTTTATGGAACCAGCATCACAAGCGTCCCCGCCACGATGAGTATCAGCCCCAGGCCCGACTTACTGGAAAGCCGCTCATGGAATACAAAATAGGAAAACGCAACCGTCACCACGATGCTGAGCTTGTCAATCGGAACCACCACGCTTGCGGGGCCGTCCTGCAGCGCCTTGTAGTAGCAGAGCCATGACGCGCCCGTGGCAACGCCTGACAGGCAGATAAAACCCAGTTCGTTTCTGGGGACTTCTGTTATCTTATGCTGTCTGCCCGTCACAAACACCATCACCCAAGCCATCAACAGCACCACGGCCGTGCGGATTGCCGTGCCAAGGTTCGACTCCACGCCCGAGATGCCAGCCTTGCCAAGAATGGATGTCAGGCTCGCAAAGACCGCCGACCCGACAGCGTAGATCAGCCATTGGCTTCCCGTCACCTGTTTCTCCGCATCGGTCTTTTTCTTCTCAATCATCAGAAAGGTTCCCGTGCCAATCAGTACGATGCCTGCCGCCTTTGGAAGACTGATCTCTTCCTTGAAAAAAATAAACGCAAGCAGTATGGTCAGAATCACGCTCGCCTTATCAATCGGAACCACCCTGTTGATGTCGCCAATCTGCAGCGCCCTGAAGTAACAGAGCCACGACGCGCCTGTGGCAAGCCCCGACAGAACCAGAAACAGCCACGTTTGTCCGCCGATCGCCCCGATCTGCGACTGCGAACCCTTGATAAACACCATCAGCCATGAAAATGCCAGAACCACGATCGTCCTGATTGCCGTCGCCACATTCGAATCCGTCTTTCGAATCCCGCATTTTGCCAGAATGGCAGTGATTCCGGCAAACAGCGCCGAACCAAACGCAAACACAATCCACATGAGAACCCCCTCCTTTAGATGTACCAATTATATCGATTACTATATCGGCAGCCGGACACCGAAATTTTACTGCCCTCCGCGGCAGGAACTTTGTCGCCACGATCACCTCATCCAAAGTATTCCCCCTTTTTCGGAACATCTATATTGTAAATCCATTTTTATCTCATGTCTAATACCCATGTTAAATGATATAAAATGATTAGGGTGTCAAAAGGTCCATTTTCATTGCAGAGATAATTTTTTCAAGATTGTGCCACAATATCTTGAGGCGATGCGGCGCATCGTTGATAGATATTGTGGTGCAAGATTGGAAAAATTAGCCTGCAAGGGAAATTCAGACCTTTTGACACCCTAATCATAAAATGTCTGTAAAGCATTATAATGATATACACAAAACAAGGACAGTGCCGCAATGCACTGCCCTAAATATTTACGAACGGAGTACTAAAATCCCATTCACTGTACACGGTAACATCATTTATCCATTGATTACCTGCATAATGCCCATATAAATCGCCCATGCCACCTTTTCCTGATAATCGTCCTGCGTGAGCAGCTGCGCCTCGGTCGGATTACTCATGAAGGCGCACTCAACGATCACAATCGGAACCGATGTCTTCCTGAGCAGATAATAACTACTGTTGTCTTTTGCCACGCGCTCCTTTTTAGGCTTGAGCGTCCTGATCAGCTGTGTCTGCATGATCTCAGCAGCGTCTTTGCTCATGACGGAATCCTTGTAATAAAACACCTGGACGCCGCTGATCGAGGAATCCGGATAACTGTTCTGATGAATGCTGACCGCAATCGCCGGTTTTGCCTCCTCGATGATAGCGAGACGATTCTTCATATCGACCACCTTTTTGTTGGAATCCGTCTCCTTGTACAGTCCATTGTCATCTGTCCTGGTCATAACAACATTGATGCCGTTTTCTCTGAGATTGCGCTCAAGCTTGAGGGCGATCGCGAGGTTGATATCCTTCTCCAACGCATTGTTGATCCCGATTTTGCCCGGATCGATTCCCCCGTGCCCGGCGTCCACCACGATCGTGATCTCCTCGCCGTTTTTCTGAAATGCCCTTTTGTCAGTCTCCTCTATCGCACTCACAAACTGCACGGACTCCCTCGCCACCAAAACCATCGCAATTACCAACAGCACTGTCAAAATCTTTGTCAAAATCTTCCCATACGTTGCTTCCATACCTTTTACCCACATAAATGTACTCTATACATAATATGACACAGGAAATTTTTCCATGACTGTTACTGTTCACTCCAACCACTACGTTTTCGCACGGACTTAGCAGTAAATGCTAAGTCCTGTGTGAACAGTAACTCATGACTTCAATATTCGCGTAAAATGCACCGTTTGTATTGAAATTGTGGTGCACATATAGTAAAATTATGTCAGATTGGGGGTGTGAAAAAATGTACGAGGCCGTGGAAATAATCCTCACCATCGCTTTCATTGTGGTGGCTGGTATCGCCATCTATCAGGCGATTAAGAAAAAGAAAAAATAGGCTGATCAGCGGCAACTCCAGCCGCTGATTTTTTGTGCAAAAATAACAATTTTGCAAAAACAATGTGACATAAACAACAAAAAATTGACAATATTGAAAAATAAAGATATGATAGTATTATCAATTTCTATTTATTATTTTGAGAGAGGTGATTTTATGGAATTAACCGTTTTAAAGAACGAAGAAAAGCGAATGAACCTGATTCTGTTCCTGTTTCTGGACATCATACCGGTTGTCGCATTTGTCTATGTTCTGCTGTTTAACGGCGGACAGGCACGGGACGCCGTCGCCCTGGTCATGGTGGGCTGCAGCCTCGTGGTCCGACTGCTGGAGAAGGCACTCGGAAAATACGCCAAATATCTCTACATATCCATCCTGCCCGTCATCGGCGCTGTGACAATCGTAGCCGGCACCCCCGCCTGTTTCGGGGCGATGGTGGAGGCCTACTTCCTGATTCTGTTTCTGGCCGTCCCATATTACGACCTGTCTGTCATCAAAGTCTGTGCTGCCGTGACTGTGATCGCCAACGCAGCGGCCATGGTCTTCTTCTCCGAGGCATACTTTGCCATGTACACGCCCTCCATCTGGATCTTTATCCTGATGGTATATGTGCTCGCGATCGCCGTCGCTGTGTTCATCGTCATGCGCGCGCGGTCGCTGTTCTCCGCAGTGGAAAAGAAAGAGGCACAGGAGGAATCCCTGCTCCAGAAGGTCAGAAACGCCTTTGACGGACTGCAGCAGTCCTCCATGAGAATCAACGAGGCTCTGCAAGATTTCGGCAAGACAACAACCGGCATCGCGGCGTCCACAGAGGAGATCTCCAACAGCGCAGACCTCCAGATCGACCAGGTGAAGGGAAGCCTTGAGATCTTCAATGACCTGAACGACAAGATCATAAACTCCGAGAACCGTGTCGCACAGACTGTAGAAAATATGCAGCATTTAAAAGAAAAGAACGATGACGGGATCAAGGCGATCGAACAGCTCTCCCTGAAATTCGGGGAAAATATAGAATCCACCAAGACAGCCTCGGAAGGCATTTCGCTGCTTGCACAGAAATCCAGCTCCATCGGAGAGATCATCGAGAGCATCGGCCAGATCGCCAAGCAGACCAACCTCCTTGCCCTGAATGCCGCGATCGAGGCAGCCCGGGCGGGCGAGGCCGGAAAAGGCTTTGCCGTCGTGGCAGACGAGATCAACTCCCTGTCCGCGGAGTCCGCATCGGCAACCCAGAAGATCGACACGATCCTCAAGGATGTCATCGCAAGCGTTGCCGATATCAACAAGGTAATCGACAACAACACTTCCATCGCCATGCAGTCCAGCGAGCAGCTCTCAGACACTGTAAAGATCTTTGAGACGATGCTCCACTCCTCTGAGGAAGTCATCTCTGTCACGAGCCTGCTGAAAGATGATCTGGAAAATATCATCGCCATCAAGGACAAACTGTTAGAAGCGATGCAGAGCGTGGAAGATATCTCACAGCAGTCCGTGCAGAACACGACCGATATCAGCGCCTCCACCGAGGAACAGGCAGCCGGGGTGGACAATATCCTAAAGTTCATGGAAGATGTGCAGAACAATATGGATAAGCTCGCCGCCGTCCTGAATACAGACGCCAAACCAGCCCTATAATTAAATTAGAAACAATCCAACCGCCACACCGGCAATCCACGATTTAATACTGTCATGGATTGCCGGTTTTTGCATGATTTCTATCGTCTTATGACATGTCCCAGCAGGCAGTTGAGCAGGAAGGCTGCGATATCTGCAGCGACGATTGTCGAGCCAACCGGTGTCGAGAAAAGAATAGACAGCATAATTCCCCCCAGCGCACAGACGACAGAGATCACCGCGGCGTAGATCACCACACCCTTAAAATTCTGCACTACGCGCATCGCAGACAACGCTGGAAAAATGATCAGCGCGGAAATCAACAGTGAGCCGACCAGGTTCATTGCGAGCACAATGATCACCGCCGTGATGATGGCGATCAGATTATTGTACACCCCGGCCTTCAGCCCTGTCGCCCGCGCAAAATTCTCGTCAAATGTGACTGCAAAAATGCGGTTATACAAAAAGACAAAGACACCCATCACGACCACCGACATGACCACGCACAGCCACACCTCGGCTCTTGTGAGCGTCAGGATGGAAGTCGAACCAAAAAGCGTGCTGCACACGTCGCCCGAGATATTCGCCGATGTGGAGAACAGATTCATCACAAGATACCCGACTGCAAGCGAACCGACAGAGAGCATGGCGATCGCCGCGTCGCCATGTATCTTTGGATTCTGCCCCGTCCTCAGAATCAGTATCGCTGCAAGGATTGTCACAGGCATAACCACGATCGAGGTGTTGCCAAGGTCAAACAGGGTGGCGACAGCCAAAGCTCCAAATGCCACATGGGACAGACCATCACCGATATACGAAAAGCGCTTCAGCACCAGCGTCACACCAAGCAATGACGCGCAGAGCGCGATCAGCGTCCCAACGATCAGTGCATACCGCACAAAGGGATAGGATAAATAAAAGTGTAATGTCTGTATCAATTTTCATACCTCCATTGAACCAGTCGGGCTGCCATTCACCGTACCGCCAAGTTCTTTCCAGAACGCACTTCCGATGTATGCTCCCGTCGTTCCGATAAATGACTTCTCCCGCTCCACATGAAGCACATGGCTTGCATACCGGACCGCAGCATGGATATCATGTGACACCATAATGATCGTCAGCCCTTCCCTGTTCAAATCCGTGATCAACTGATAAAACTCCAGCGTCACCTTCGGGTCCAATCCAGTCACCGGCTCGTCGAGCACCAGCAGCTTTGACGATGCACACAGCGCCCTTGCCAGGAGCACACGCTGCTGCTGCCCCCCTGAGAGATTGCGGTAACACTCCCGTTTCAGATCCCAGATATCCATGCGCTTCATGTTCTCCTCTGCAAGCTGCTTTTGTTCCTTATGAAAAAAAGGTCTCCTCCCGCACTTGGACAGCGTGCCTGACAATACGATCTCCCACACAGACGCCGGAAAATCTCTCTGCACAAACGTCTGCTGTGGCAGATAGCCGATCTCATGTGCCTCCAGTCCGTCGCCATACTGAATCCTTCCGCCCATCAGCGGCGTGAGTCCGAGCAGCGTCTTCATCAGCGTACTCTTCCCCGCGCCGTTCTCTCCCACGATACACAGATAATCTCCCTTTTCGACAGAAAAGCTGATGTGCTCCGCCACCGGTGTTCCCTCGTAGCCAAGAATCAGGTTTTCACATGTAATATAGGACATTCTTCCAGCCTCCTGTTTCCAATTCTATTTCAAACATATTTTAATACTCCCAGACTTCAATTTCCAGCCGCAGGGAGCGCCAATGCCTGTCTCAGGATCTTCAGGTTTGCCTCCATCACGTTCAGATAACCGAGCCCTGCATCGATATCCTTGCGTGAGACAGACTGCATCGAATCCAGAACAAGGATCTGCTGATGTCCTGTCTTCGTATTCTCGATAATGACCTTCGCCAGCCTGTCGTCCGAACCGTCAAGCACAAGAACCGCCCCGAGCCCCAGTTCATCCAGTTTGTTCACCAGAAAAGCCACTGTATCAAATCCCGCCTCCGTCTCCGCACTGCACCCATTGAAAGCCGCATAGTACTCAAGTCCGTAGTCCTCCACAAAATACCGGAATGGAAAACGGTCGGCAAAGAGCAAAGTGTTTTGGCTGCTTTCCCTGACTGTCTCCATATATTGCGCATCGAGCGCACTCAATGCCGCAATATACCGCTCACTGTTCTTTCTATATAAATCTGCATTTTCACTGTCCATATCGGCAAGCTGCGCCGCGATATTTTTTACAATCAGCTCCGCGTTTCGAATCGAAAGCCAGACGTGCTCGTCATACTCGTGTTCCTCCTGCAAATCGGAATCATGATCGTCATGGGCATCATGCCCGCCGCTTCCCTCAACGTGCTCCTCCTCGACAAGCCGTTCTCTGACCGAATCCATCATATTGATGACACGCATATCGGGATTGACTGCTTCCGCCAAGGCATCATCCACCCATCCATCTGACTCCCCGCCCACATAGACAAACAGATCACACTCTGAAACCCTTGCGATATCCAGCGCCGATGGCTGGAAATTGTGCAGGTCTGCTCCCTTGTCCATGAGCAGTGTCACCGAGACAGCCTCCTCGTTGCCCTGAATCAGATTGACAACCCAGTCGTATTGTGGAAATGTCGTGCAGACAATATGAAAACGCACATCCTCCGCAAAAACTGTGTTATTTGTGGCACAGCCGGTCAGCAGGCACAGATAAAATGCGGCGAGCAAAATAAAGATCAGTTTCTTTTTGTTCATAAACTGTTTCACCTTTGTCATACTTTATCTCGTAAATTTGCAACTCATTTGCATTTTTACATTATATCCATCTGCCGCTGAGATGTCAAGAGCCTGCAGCTGTTTTTCACAGCTGCAGGCCCCAATTATTTCCCTGCACCAGAGTACTGTCATGCCAGTTTTTGAATGCTCTCACTATGCTCTGTTACCACTTTTTTCAATAACTCTGTATCGGCAAAAACTGCCTCCATCCGATCTGTATAATCTCTATACCGATTGAATGTATCAATATAACAAGATTCTATCGTATTCAGCCGTGGCATGACCTGATTCTCCTTTCCTAAAATCATGCAGCAGCTCCTCACTGCGCCATAAGCCAGGCCAGGCGCAGTTCACTGCGCCATATACTCCGCGATCACGTCCCACACCGCCGGCACTTCGAGTCCAAGCTTCCAGCTCGCGACGCCCTTGATGCCCTGGCTCTGCATTACCTGCAGCTTTACCCTGATCGAATCCACGTCCTCCAGCCAGCACTGATACAGCGTGCCGTCCACCTGATACTCCACATAATTCTGACAAAACTCGTCCTTCCACTCCGGCGTCACTCCCTTGTCGGCAATCCAGTTTGGCTCGGATTCCATCGTGAGCGTCGACGCCTTGAGCCCATCCGGCCCTGATTCCCACACCCTGGTATAGAACGGAATCGCATTGATGATCTTCTCCGCCGGCACATACTCCTTCGTATTCGTAATGCCGTCCTCCACGAAGCCGATCGATGCGTTGGAGCCCGCCACTCCGCCGCCGACATAGTGCTCATCGTAACCCATGATGATGATATAGTCTGCCACAATTCCCTGTTCCCTGCGGTTGTAGTGCGCCGTATAATCAGACGGGACATAGTTGTCCACTGAGAGGACCACCCCGCGCTTTCTCGTCTCGATCGAAAGCTCGCGCACAAACTGTACAAAATGAATGCCGGAGTCGCTCCTCACTTTCTCAAAATCAATGTTGATGCCGTCCAGTCCGTAAGTATCAACCTGCGCCATAAGCCCTTCAATTAAATGCCTGCGGTTTTCCGATGCCGACAGCAGCTCCACAAAATTAATCTCCACACCGTACAGATCCATACTGTCCACGTCCGTCACCAGCGCCCACACATCGACGCCAAGCTCATGCGCCTTCGCCACATAGGACGCATTGGCGAGACTGGAAAAATCACCGCTGCTGTTGGTCAGCCGGAACCATGTCGGCGTCACGACATTGACTGTCTTCGTTGAAGCGAGCGCATTGGCGAGATAATCGCCCCCGACCTCCTCGAACACCTGATGAAACGCGAGATTGATCTTTCCGTCCTTTTTGACATTATTGTATACCAACTCCTGAAATCCGGTGTTGCACAGACGCTCTGCCTGTGTCTCATCCGTCAGGAATTTGTTTTCCACATATCCGATATAGGCGTCCTCCGTCTTCACCTTGGACCAGTTCTCCAGCCTTTCGAGCACCGTCACCGTATCGCCCGCGGCAAGCTCCACCAGTATATCGCTCTTGATCCCGCCCTGATAGCGCACTGCGGTCTTCTTCGCAAGTTTTGCTGTCGTGTAGCTGCCCCACTCCGTATACACCTGCATGTGCAGGGGCGCATCATACAGCTGATATTCAAAATTCGCATACTGCTTCACATAATCCGCCGCGATGTACAGCACATCTCCCTCATAAAAAGCCACTTTGTAACCAAGATCCTGTCCTGCGCCAGACACATACATCACATTGCTGTCATCACCGATGTTGATCTGAATCACATCCGTGTCAGTCGTAAACAGCAATACCTGCTCCAATGCATTGACATAAAAGCGGTCCGTAAAATAAGTCTCAACCGTAGAGAGCGCAAAATACACTACATTATCACGCAGCACCGCCCTGTCATCGACAATCGCATCCTGGACGACCATAGCCACCTCGTCCGCCCGCGTGAGTCCAAAATATTCATTCAGATCTGCCTTATTCTTCGAATAAGAATACCGTTCCACTATCCAGCTTCCAAGTACCGCCGCCATCACAATGAAAATGAGAACAACCGGCACCAGCACCGTAATTACACGTTTTTTCATACGGATACCTCCCAATTGTTCTCATTATAGCAAAAGTTTGATATGAAGTACACAAAAATTTTCCATATTTCCATATTATTTCGTATTTTATTTGTTGTACTCCCTTATCGCCCTCTTCCTGTTGTTGTTGAATTCTTTTTTGTCTGTTTTTAACAGAGGACCATTACAATTCACACCCATGTCAGATTTTATCAGCTTATGAGTTACTGAGGTGTGAATTATAACAGATTTTGCACACAAAATGCTAAAGGACAAGCATTTTGGCGCATGATTCCCACTACTTTGGCGTGGGTATGAAAAGTAACAGAAGACCGCCTTCAAATATTTACCTGAAAAAAGTCCCTATCATTTTTTGTCTGCATATGATAAAATATAGATGTCTTGTTAGCACTGCCATTTTTGCCGAAATGTGCAGGTGCCGAAAAGTCGTCACTGTACCGGTAACGAGGGATCTGCAGATTGCATAGAGGGGTTCTATCATAAATATTTGCCGCAGATCCGGTCATCATCCTATTTCACAGATGCGGGCCAAAGGCCAAAAGTCTCAATTATAATACATGTGTGATATATAAACTGATAAAGCAGCCGGACAGATACCATTTTCTTCCAAAATATTACCGGATATGTAAACATTCAAATAGTTGGAAAAATATTTTTGACCAATCAGCACAAGCTAATAAGACAATGAGAAATTTTTGACAGTGCCTCCTCCCTGTATCATTTTGTTTCCGACTTACTTTATACAAGCATTATTAACACATTCCGAAAAATTATGCAAATTGAAATGTAAAAATTCGTCCGAAATGTAAAAAATAATACAACTTTCTTGCGAAAACATCTGTTATTTTGACATTTTAGACGATATATAGACTAAACGATTTTACCCATTTATGGCATTAAAATAAATTTTTTAAAAACTGTGCCCCTGTCCTATTGACTAAAGCATCTCTACATTATAATATATGTGAGAAGGTCAGTCACTTGATGTCCATTCCAAGGGCCGGCTTTAGAAAATACGCGGACACTATGGATGCGCAGCGATTCAGAATCGGAATCCCGCGCCAGAACCCTGCATGGTGGGTTTTGAACACAAGTAATATTAAATAGTGAGGATGTGAATAATATGAAAATCGAAAAAGTAAATGACCATCAAATTCGCTGCACGCTTACAAAGGCAGATCTGGCGGACCGTGAGCTCAAGATCAGTGAGCTTGCCTACGGCACCGAGAAAGCAAAGAACCTTTTCCGCGATATGATGCAGCAGGCCTCTTATGAATTTGGATTTGATGCTGATGATATTCCACTGATGATAGAAGCGATACCACTCAACTCGGAGTGCATCGTCTTAGTGATCACTAAAGTTGAAGATCCCGAGGAGCTCGACACCCGCTTCTCCAAGTTTGCGCCTTCCGTTCATGACGAATATGAGGATGATGATCTCGGAAGCACGCTCGACAGTATGCTTCAGAGTCTCTCTGAGGGCGCTGACGATGTTCTGGACCTGTTCAAAAAGATTCACGACAGCCATCTCGCAGAGACTGCTGACACACTCAACGGCGTTGAGACTTCCAGGCGCAAATCCGCCAACATGGCGAACCAGACCGGCAGCATAGACCTGACGCGTATCTACGGTTTTGAGTCCCTGAATCAGGTCACACGCCTTGCCCATATCCTGGCACAGCATTACAACGGGAAAAATTCCCTTTACAAGAATGAGAAAAGTTCTGGCTATCTGCTGGTCGTGGCGCAGTCCGACCACACGCCCGAGGAGTTTAACAAGATCTGTAATATGCTCTCAGAGTACGGAAATCCAGAAAAGCTTGCTTCCGCAAGCGAAGTTTATATGGAAGAGCATTTTGAGCCCATCATCAGGGACAAAGCGATTCAGGCGTTGTCTCTCGTATAAATCATGTGAAAACATATGAAAAGGACAACAAAAAATCCGCGACAGATATCGCGGACTTTTTTGCGTCTTCATTTGAATCCTTTTTGAACCCTTACGCGAGCGCTGCGATCTTATCCATCAGCGCGTCGATGTCCATACCGTGAACCATCGCTGCTTCCTCAAGCGTCTCACCCTGCGCGGAAGGGCAGCCCAGACAGTGCATCCCTGCGTCCATGAGCACCGGCGCCACTTCCGGCTTCGTGCTCAGAATCTCTCCGATCGTCATATCTCTGGTTATCTCTGCCATAGTCATTTCCTCCTCTTATGTCATGCACTACCCATGACACTTTTGTATTATTTTGCCTGAACATTGAACATTTTATTCATTGTTTCCATTCATTACTATAATATATTTTGGAAATTTAATCAAGTCATAAAATGCACCAGTCCTTCATCGTCAGCACATGATCCGCCGCCCTCAGCAGCTCCTCGCTCTGGTGGTGCGTGATATAAATGATCCCTGTGTGTTCCAGATTCATGATGATTTCCTCGATCTCCCTGGCCAGGGCAGTATCCATGTTTGCCGTCGCCTCGTCAAAGATGATGAACCGGGATTTTGCCAGGATCGCCCTTGCGATCGCAATCCGCTGCATCTCGCCGCCGGAAAAATTGACGCCGTTTCCTTCAACCAGCGTCTCCAAATGCTGCGGCAGTCTGTCAACCAGCTCCTTTAATCCCGCAAGCCTGACTGCATTTTCAATCTCATCCAAATCGTAATCCCTATACATCGTAATATTGCTGCGCAACGTGTCGTTAAACAGGAAAACCCGCTGTTCTATATAGTTCACCCGCCCATCAGCTGCGATACCGCGATGATCTGCCCGACGCTCATCCTCCCTGTCAGGGTAAAATACACCCCCGCTCCTATCGTCAGCACGTAGCTGATATTCGTGCACAGCATGGAAATGCATGAGACACTGTAATTTTTCCGAAAGCTCCTATAGTTTGCCTCCTCAAGATGCCGGTTTGCAGCCTCCATCCTTTTCCTGATCACATCTGAAATCCCGAAAATCTTGATCGTCGTAAACCCGCGCAGCGCGTCGTTCAGGTTTCCATAATAATTCTCGGACGCGCGGGAGGACGTATTCTGTGCCTCGATCAGCTTTTTCTCAAAAAAACGGGGTATCATTACCGAGACAAAACTCAGGACAACATTGACAAGCACAATCCATGCGTTTACCCGAAGAATCACATACAGATGAATCAGAAATCCGACCGCCACCTTATAAAATCCGCAGGCCGAATCAAACACGTTCCGGTTCAGCTTGTCCACATCCCTATTGAGGGCTGACAGGTACTCCGAATCCGCGTGCCTGTAGAAATCCGCTATGTCTTTGTCCATTACCGCCTCAAAGCAATCGCGCCGTAAACCTGTCACATAGTAAAATCGCATCCGCTCCCTGGATATCCTGTGCAGATAATTCGCTCCGACATCTGCGAGCGCGAACATCAGATCCAGCAGCAGATATCCCGCAAAATGCGCCCAGTCATTGGCTGACGCCACATTGATCAGCGGCTCCAGTCCCAGCGAAAACAGCACCGATGTGACTGTTGATACCGGCACCAGCAGCAGATACGATGCAAACAACCATTTGCGGTTTTCATGTATTTCATATTCTATAATCCTCTATCCCTTCGACATTTCTCAAACCTCCAATCCTGATAAAATTTTGTATATTAGAAATACATCGCTATTGACATTGATTGTTCCTCCAAATCTTCTTCACAGTTGTATCACCACGTCAAACCTGTCAACGCGGGTTCCGCAAACACAAGAACATCATAATTATGTACCATGAATCTGGCGATGTCAATCCTCTGCCTAGATTCCACTCTGCGCCAAAAAAACAATGACGTTTGACGCATTTATTCCCCATATTAACCAACTGCAAAATCACCCCTCCGTTATAATTCACAAATTTTTAATAATTTTTATCCCTCTGTACACAAAAAAGTACAAAGAATAGTGTTGACGTGTATACAAAATTGAGGATATAATACAGTTATGAATGTTAGACAGGATTTCACATTTTCGTAATATTTAACATTCAAAACTTCAGTAACCAGCGGTGCCATACCGCATAAAAATTAAATTTATATTTTTAGGAGGCTTTGCAAAATGAGACCAGAATGGACAGATTTTGTAGGTGGCAAATGGGAAAGCGAAATTAACGTGCGTGACTTCATCCAGAAGAACTATACACCGTATGACGGTGATGAGTCTTTCTTAGCAGGACCTACACAGAACACAAAGGATTTATGGGACATGGTTCTCGATCTTCAGAAGAAGGAGAGAGAAGCCGGCGGTGTTCTTGACATGGACACAAAGGTAATCTCCACAATCACTTCTCATGGTCCGGGATACCTCGACAAGAGCAAGGAGACAATCGTTGGTTTCCAGACAGATAAGCCTTTCAAGCGTTCCTTACAGCCTTACGGCGGTATCAGAATGGCAGAGAAGGCCTGCTCTGACAACGGATACGAAGTAGATCCTGAGGTCAGCGAGTTCTTCTCCACACACAGAAAGACACACAACGCAGGCTGCTTTGACGCTTACAATCAGGAGATGAGAGCATGCCGTTCCTCACACATCATCACAGGCCTTCCTGATGCTTATGGACGCGGACGTATCATCGGCGATTACAGAAGAGTCGCTCTCTATGGTATCGACAGACTGATCGAGGATAAGCAGGCACAGAAGGATTCCACTGGACGCGTGATGACAGATGATGTGATCCGTCTGCGCGAGGAGCTTTCAGAGCAGATGACAGCCCTCAAGATGATGAAGGAGATGGCTGCTTCTTATGGCTGCGATATCTCCAAGCCTGCTACAAACGTGCAGGAAGCAATCCAGGCTACTTACTTTGGATACTTATGCTCTGTTAAGGAGCAGAACGGTGCAGCAATGTCACTTGGACGTACCTCTACATTCCTTGACTGCTATGCACAGAGAGATTTAAAGAACGGCACATTCACAGAGGAGCAGATTCAGGAGTTCGTTGACCACTTTATCATGAAGCTTCGCTGCGTAAAATTCGCACGTACACCGGAGTACAACCAGATCTTCGCCGGCGATCCGGTATGGGTTACAGAGTCACTCGGCGGTGTCGGCGTAGACGGACGTCCGATGGTAACAAAGATGTCCTTCCGCTATCTGAATACACTGACAAACCTTGGTCCCAGCCCGGAGCCGAACCTGACAGTACTCTGGTCTACAAGACTTCCTGAGAACTGGAAGAGATACTGCGCTAAGATGTCTATCCAGACTTCTTCCATCCAGTATGAGAACGACGACCTGATGCGTGTGACACACGGCGACGACTACGGTATCGCATGCTGCGTATCTTCTATGGTTATCGGTAAGGAAATGCAGTTCTTCGGCGCTCGCGCAAACGTTGCAAAGTGCTTACTGTACGCTTTGAACGGTGGTATCGACGAAGTTACCAAGAAGCAGGTTGGTCCGAAGTATCGTCCTGTTGAGGGTGACGTGCTTGACTATGATGATGTATACAGCAAATTCATGGATATGCTCGAGTGGCAGGCAGACGTGTATGTAAATACACTGAATATCATCCACTATATGCATGATAAATACTGCTATGAGAGAGCAGAGATGGCTCTTCATGACAGAGATGTCAAGAGATATTTTGCGACAGGTGTCGCTGGTCTCTCAATCGTAGCTGATTCCTTATCAGCAATCAAGTATGCCAAGGTAAAACCGATTCGCGACGAGGACGGCATCATTGTTGACTTCGAGACAACCGGCGAGTTCCCCAAGTATGGCAACGACGACGACCGTGTCGACCTGATTGCGCAGGATATCGTTCATAAGTTCATGACAGCGATCAGAAGACATCACACCTACAGAAATGGTATCCCTACCACATCCATCCTTACGATTACATCAAATGTAACATATGGTAAGGCTACAGGTAACACACCTGACGGACGCAAGAAGGGACAGCCGTTTGCTCCTGGTGCAAACCCAATGCACGGACGCGATACTCATGGTGCAGTCGCTTCCCTGTCTTCTGTATCCAAGCTTCCGTTCAAGGATGCACAGGATGGTATCTCCAATACCTTCACGATCATTCCGAATGCACTTGGAAAAGAAGCGAAGGTTTTCTCCGGCGATATCGAGCTTGACCTGAACAACTAATCATACTTAATCTAAAGAAAAAGCAGCTGCAGGACTATCCTGCGGCTGCTATAAAAAGAGAGGAATAGGTGTATTCTATGGATGAGAAATCTATGATTGACGACCTCGTATCCCAGCTTGACGCCGGTTTCTCCGGTGAGAAGGCTGTGGGACATTTCAATGTAGATGTCAGCGAGGACGCTTCCACAAAAGAAGTCCAGACTCTTGGATGTACAGACTGTTCCAGCAATCCTATGGCATGCAGCGTACCAACGCTTCACGAGGGATTAGATGATGAAAGAAATATTTAGAATATATTAGGAGGTATAGAACTATGGCAGTTAATAATACTACACAGGTTGATAACTTAGTTTCTTTATTAGATGGATACGCTACAAAGGGCGGCCATCACCTGAACGTAAATGTACTTAACAGAGACACTCTGTTAGATGCGCAGAAGCATCCTGAGAACTATCCGCAGCTGACAATCCGCGTATCCGGATACGCTGTGAACTTCATTAAGCTGACACCGGAGCAGCAGGCAGACGTTATCTCTCGTACATTCCATGAGGCGATCTAATCAAACAGACGATGCAAAAAGCCCTGAGAGAAATCTCAGGGCTTATGTCATTACTATTCACCTTTCATCATCCCATTCAGCTCATCCGCCATTTTCTTGCTAAGCTGTTTTCCTCCCGTAAGCGCTGACAAAAATACCTCGACAGAGCCATCGTAATAGTCCGCCAGAATCTTATTCGCCTTTCCCCGCGCATACTGCGCAGGCGTCAGCGCTGCCGAATAGCGTCTGCTCTTCTGACTGGCATCCGCCGAGATCAGCCCTTTGTCAATCAAATGTCTGATAAATGTATTGATTGTCTGCTTTTTCCAGCTTTTATGCAATTCCCCGTTCAGATATTCCATAATCTCGCTAAAGCCTTTTCCACCTTCATTTTTCCAAAGATAATCCATGATCAGGCTCTCTGACTGCGACATCTCACACTTGACATTATTATCCATAATGACTTCCTCCATTAATTAAAAACAGGTACGAAAAATCCCTACCATAAATTACTTATCACTTCTATTTTACTTGCTTTTTGCACAACTGTAAAGCATTTTTTGCATGTTTTTGCATGTTTTTAAATTGGCAAAAACAAAAAAATGTCCTAAATTTTTAAAATATCCTTCTTTTTTATATCCTACTGCGCTAAAATAGGGTATAATATTGTTATCAGATAATTATGATACAAGAAAGGTTGATACTATGCAGGGAAGAATCCATTCTTTAGAATCCTTTGGAACAGTTGACGGCCCCGGCGTGCGCTATGTGGTGTTTGTGCAGGGCTGTCCTATGAGGTGTGCTTACTGTCATAATCCCGACACGTGGGAGATGAATGCGGGCACTTTAATGGAACCGGAAGAAATTCTGGAAAATTATGAGCGTAACAAACCCTTTTACAACGGCGGCGGCATCACCGTGACGGGCGGCGAACCGCTGATGCAGATTGACTTTCTGCTGGAGCTCTTCACACTGGCGCACGAACGCGGCATCCACACATGTCTTGACACCTCCGGCATTGCGTTTAAGAAGGACAGCAATCCCGAATGGCTCGCCAAATTAGACAAGCTCTGTGATGTGACAGACCTCGTGATGCTCGACATCAAACATATCGATCCCGAGAAACATAAAGAGTTGGTTAAACAGCCAAACGACGGCATTCTCGCCTTTGCAGAGTACCTCGACAGCAAAAATGTCGAGATCTGGATTCGGCACGTCGTTGTTCCTGGCATCACGGATGATCCGAGTGACCTGCACAGGTTAGGATACTTTATTGGCGGTCTCAAAAATCTCAAGGCGCTCGATGTCCTCCCATATCACACCATGGGCAAGAAAAAATACGATGAGCTTGGCATGAAATACCGCCTTGAGGGAGTTCCCGAGATGGACAAGGGCAGGGTTCCTGAGCTAAAACAGCACATCCTGAACGGCATCCGGGAGCGGCGCGGACTTCCTGAGAAGTAATGTGTGATAAATCATGTATTTAATCAGATACTTTACAATATTTTATACTTTTTACCTTGTATTTCGCATAAATTTATATTAAAATATTTTTATTGATAAATATTTGCCAATCTTCGTATTGACTACAAATGTTTGTCAAATGGCTGAATACATTAATTGATGATAAAAGGAGGAATTAGTATTATGGCATATCAGATTTCAGATGCATGCGTTTCTTGTGGGGCTTGCGAGTCTCAGTGTCCAGTTGGCGCGATCAGCATGGGCGACGGCAAGTTTGAGATTGATGCTGAAAAATGCATTGACTGCGGTTCCTGTGCAGGTGCCTGCCCTACCGGCTCAATCGATCAGGCGTAAATCATAAAATTACATTGAATATGTACGAAAAATGTGCTGTCAAATGGCAGCACATTTTTTTGTACATTTGTCTACTCCATTTTTGCCTCGGCAGTCTTTTTAAATAGATGAAACTCTTTCTTCGCCTTGGGCGCTCCTTTTTCCTTGGAATTTGGAAATTCGATCGTTTTCTCTTTCTGCTTCTCCCTGTTTTTTTCCTTCGCCTTCTCCTTTAACCTTCCGTTCTTACCGCTGTACTGCCGCAGCAATTCGTCAATTCTCTTATAGTACTCCTCGCTGCGCTTATCGTCAAGTTCCTGTCTGCCAGTCTCTCTCTCCTCGTCGCGCTCCTCCATGAGACGGAACTGATAATCGAGCTCCTTGCACAGATCGCCCTTTACATTCTGGGTAATGCGCTCAACCAGCTGGTCTGCCATCTCCTTGTTGTTGGCGGCCACAGCATCCTTGATCAGCTTCTGAAACAAATACTGTAACCGCAAGGTCTGAGCCTGTCCCGCCTCCGGCAGACGGTCGTCGAGAGATCGCATCTCTTTGATCTCGATCATATTTTTTGCACTGCTGTCCTCATCGGAACTATCGCCCTTCTCGTACTTTTTTCCAAACCGCTCATTCCACTTCATGTCCTCTGATTTCTTCATTTCCTCCATCTTTACCTCCCCTGATCTTGAAATCTTCGTCAACTGCTTCTGTGCAAATGGATTCCCTGTCCTCATATCCTCTTCGCCTCCACGATCACTATGTATCTGGTCTAATACCGTCCTCACTGCCTTGAGCTGCAGCCCCTGGTCTTTCAGTTCCTTGATCACAATAAACCTGTCAATATCCTCCTGCGTATAGATTCTGTGTCCCTGCTCATTTCGCTTGATGGGCAGCGCCAGTTCTTCCTCCCAGTACCTTAGAACGTGTGATTCCACGTGCACTTCTTTTGCAGCCTCGTTGATCAAATACTTTTCCTTTACCACTTGAAAACTCCTTTCCTGTCACTTTTGACACCTTTTTGTCGATTCTATATAGAAAAAGAGGACCGGTTCTTACTTAGTAATTACCATGTCCTCTTCTGTACTCCTGACACTTCCTATTATTTCGCCAGATTTGCAAATTGTGTGTAATCCGGCAGCCACGCCAGATTGATCGTGCCGATCGCACCATTTCTCTGTTTTGCGATAATGATCTCAGCTACATTTTTCAACTCTGTGTCCTTATTGTAATAGTCATCGCGATAGATAAACATCACAACATCCGCATCCTGCTCGATGGCTCCCGACTCTCTCAGATCGGAGAGCATCGGCCTGTGATCCGGTCTCTGCTCCACGGCACGTGACAACTGGGAAAGCGCTATCACTGGCACATGGAGCTCGCGCGCAAGAGCCTTTAACGACCTCGAGATCTCCGAGATCTCCTGCTGCCTCGACTCACTGCTCTTGCCCGAACCTGACATCAGCTGTAAATAGTCGATAATAATCATCTGTATGTCATATTCGAGCTTGAACTTTCTACACTTGGAACGGAGCTCCCCGATGCTGATGCCCGGGGTGTCATCGATCAGCAGTCCTGACCGGCCAATCACGTCGGCGCTCTCAATCAGGCGCTCCCACTCGTCGTCCTTCATATTTCCTGTCCTGATCGCCTGTGAGTTCACCTTTGATTCCAGGGACAGCAGACGGTTGACCAGCTGCTCCTTGGACATCTCCAGTGAAAAGACCGCGACTGACTTCTTGTCATGAAATGCCACATGCTGCGCGATATTTAACACAAACGCCGTCTTTCCCATCGAGGGACGCGCCGCGATCAGTATCAGATCGGAGGGCTGCATACCCGCGGTCTTGTAGTCCAGATCGAGAAATCCTGTCGCAATCCCCGTCACGGCACCCTTGTTCTTGGATGCCTCCTCGATCAGATTCATCGCATTCATGACAACCTGTCTGATCGGAACGAAGTCACCGCTGTTTCGCTTTTGTATAATATCAAATATACTCTTCTCCGAAGTCTCCAGTATGGACTCCAGCGTGTCATTCTGCGCATAGCAGGTGTTTGCGATCTCCTCATTAACGCGGATCAGCTTTCGCAGGACGGCTTTTTCCGCCACGATATTGGCATAGTGCTTGATGTTTGCCGAGGTCGGCACCGCAGCCATCACATCCCTTATGTACTCCAGACTGTAGATCTCCGGCGGCACGCCCTTCTCCTTGAGTCTCTCCTGCAGTGTCACCAGATCAACCGGCTTTCCCTCATCATTGAGCTCCACCATGGCGTCAAAGAGAATGCCGTACTGTTTCCCATAAAAGTCCTCTCCGCTGATCTGCTCGCATGCCACGGTGATCGCTTCCTTGTCCATCAGCATGGAGCCAATGACTGACTGCTCCGCCTCGATGCTGTGAGGCAGGACTCTCTTTAAAACCGCCTCATCCATTTCCGGCATCGCTCAACCTCCTATACGCATTCCACATGCACCCTGAGCTTCGCTGATACCTTCGGATGCAGCTTGACTGTCACCTCATGGGTTCCGGCCACCTTGATCGCCTCATTAAGCTGTATCTTCTTCTTGTCAATTTCCTTGCCGTACTGGTCAGCGACCGCCTTCGCGATCTCCTTGGAAGACACGGAACCGAATGTTTTTCCGCCTTCTCCGCCCTTGATCTCCACTTTGACTGTCATCTGCCCGAGCTCTGCCGCCAAAGCCTGTGCGGCCTCAAGCTGCTCCCTGGCTATCTTCTCCTCATTCTGCTTCTGCAGCTTCAGCGTATTTTTATTCGCGTCGGTAGCCTCCACTCCCAGCTTTCTGGGAATGATGAAATTCCTGGCATAGCCTTCCTTGAGTTCCACCAGGTCGCCTTTTTTTCCTACGGATTTTACATCCTCCAACAATATTATTTTCATGATCTTTTCTTCCTCCTGTATTATATAGCGCCCTCCTCGAGCATCTGATTCAAGGTCTCCTTCACGACAAATACCGCCCGTTCCGGAGTCGTGTCTGTCAGCTGCGCGCCTGCGATATTCATGTGTCCGCCGCCGCCGAGACGCTCCATGATGATCTGCACATTGACCTCATCAATTGATCTTGCCGATATGTAAATCTTGCCATTGTACTCTGTCACCACAAAGCTTGCCTTGATTCCATTGATGCCGAGCAGCTCATTTGCCGCCTGTGCGCCGATCTCTGTCGGGCTGTCAAGCCCCTCCGATGGACAGATTCCCATCGCGTATGCGTTCTTGTATATCTCGGCGCTGCGCACGGTCTCGGCCTTTGCCTTGTACTCCCTTGCGCCGTCACGAAACATCTTTCTGACTCTCGTCACGTCCGCGCCGCACCTTCGCAGAAAAGCCGCCGCCTCAAAGGTCCTGACGCCTGTCTTTGCCGTAAAGTTGTTCGTGTCCACCATAATGCCGGAATACATACAGTCCGCCTCATTGCTGCGCACCTTAACTGTGCCCGCTATATACTGTACCACCTCCGCCACCATCTCGCAGGCGCTCGACGCGTAGGGCTCCACATAGGAGAGCGTCGCATTCTCTATGACTTCCGAGCCCTGCCTGTGGTGATCCAGAACCACTACTGTCTTGCAGCTCTTGATCAGATCCGGACATTCCGTGATGCTTGGCTTGTTGACATCCACAACGACAAGTACTGTGCTGTTATCCGCGATCTCCAGCGCCTCTGTGCTTCCTATGATAAAATCATCCTCATAGATATTCCTGTCGCGAAAAAGCTCCACCAGCGGCTTTACAGAGGTCGTGATGTTATTGATGACAATATGCGGCTTTCTGCCAAGCGCTCTCGCGATACAGCTGATTCCCACCGCCGAGCCAAACGCATCCGCATCCGCCAGCCGATGCCCCATGATCAGCACTTTGTCCTTGCTTGTGATAATCTCCTGGAGGGCGTTTGCCTTCACACGCGCTTTCACACGCGTATTCTTCTCGATCTGCTGGCTCTTTCCCCCATAATAGACGATCGAATCCGGCGCCTTCACCACCGCCTGATCACCGCCGCGCCCCAGCGCCAGATCAATCGCAGTGCGCGCATACTCAGCATTCTGCGCATAGGTAGGCGCATCGACGCCCATGCCGATACTCACTGTCACAGCCATCTCATTTCCGATATTGACCGTCTTGACATCCTCGAGAAGCTCAAACCGTGATTCCTTTAGATTCATCAGTGCCTTCTTGCGCATAATGACCAGGTACTTGTCCTTCTCCGTCTTTCGCGC
Source organism: Lachnospiraceae bacterium (assembly GCA_009774245.1). Classification (GTDB taxonomy): domain Bacteria; phylum Bacillota; class Clostridia; order Lachnospirales; family Lachnospiraceae; genus COE1. Next base: position 52,456 of record VSNM01000027.1, read on the forward strand.
GATGCCGTCCACCGATGCAATATACTTGTTGATCTTCCTGTCGATCAGCGCCATCAGCAGCGACCGTCTGACTTCCTCCACACTCTCGAGCGCTTCATCGTAATTGTCGATATAGATCATACCCACCGCGACACTCTGCTCATCGCGCTCACGCAGCGCGCGTTTCAGCGCCGTCTCATCAAACAGATAACCCGCGATCAGGAAATTCTCATTTCCGGCGCTCTCAATAATGTCGCTATTATCAAGAACCTCTTTGATGGAAATTCGCTTCATCTTGAAAATGTATTCATGCTCTTCATAAACGATTTCCATCTCTGCGTCCTGCTCAAAGTCAAGCTTGTCCTTCGTAACGACAGAAAACACCGTGGAAATGGGCTTCCGATAGCTCTTTTCCCTGTGAATCACCTGCTCAAAAGCCGCATTCATCCATATAATCCTGCCATCATCATCCATCAGCACATGCGGAAGCTCCAGGTCCCGCAGCAGCGTCCTCTGAATCTGTCCATACTGCGTCGCAAAACTGATAAATTCATTCATAATAGTGGACTTATTTCTATATAATAGAATAAACATTGTGATCAGGTAGATCAGCAGAAATCCCGACACACAGATGCCCGCCTCTATGTCAAGAAAATAAATTCCGACGTTTACAAAAGCCAACGCTATTCCCAGGACCAGAGAGGTCTGAAGATACGATCTCAGATGTCCCTTTATTTTCACTTTTTGCTTCATGTATAATACCTCCCGCAAATAGTTACTGTTCTCTCCGTTCAGTCCTGTCTGAACAGTAACAGCAAATGCACTTCGGGATACGAAATAGTAATAGTGTCCATAGATAGTATATCATTAAACAGAAAAAAGTTCCATAGCAGATTTTGTCTGTTCCGGTCGTAAAGGCTAAAATCCTGCTGTGATCGTGATGATATTTAACAAAATCTCCACAATCTTCTCCATGTCCTCAATGCAGGCAAACTCATTTCTGCCATGATGTCCCTCGGAACCAGTACATATATTCGGGCACAGAAGCCCGTCAAAGGACAGCCGCGCTCCGTCTGTCCCGCCCCGTATTGCTGAGATCTTTGGTTCCACGCCCGCCATTCTCATCGCTTTGGCCACATTGTCAACAATATACAGCTTCTTCTCAATCATCTCGCGCATGTTATGATAGGAATCAGATAATTCCACGCGGAACGTGCCCGCACCATATTGATCGTTCAACCGCTCGGCAGTCCTCACAAAAACGGCCTTTCTCTCCTCAAATTTCGCCCTGTCGTGATCTCTGATAATATACTCTGCGACAACCTGTTCCACATTGCCCTTCATGCGGTCCACATGATAAAAGCCCTCATACCCCTCTGTGTTCTCAGGACATTCGTCCGGAAGCGCATTCTGAAACGCATACGCAAGCTTGATGGCGTTTTTCATGACATTCTTCGCATAACCCGGATGCACGCTTTTTCCGGTGACTGTGAGAACCGCCCCCGCCGCGTTGAAGCACTCATAGCTCATATCACCGAGCATACCGCCGTCCACCGTGTAGGCATAATCCGCTCCAAAGCCCTCGATATCAAAATACGCGACGCCGTTTCCGACCTCCTCATCCGGCGTAAATCCGATGCACACCTTTCCGTGCTTTACCTCCGGATGCGACAGCAGATACTCCGCCACTGCCATGATCTCCGCGACGCCCGCCTTGTCATCGCCTCCGAGAAGCGTACTGCCATCCGTCACGATCAGGCTCTTTCCCCTGCAGTCCTGCAGCATCGGGAAATCTGAGACGCGCGTCACAATATTGGACTCCTCATCCAAAACGATATCCTTCCCATCATAATTCTCGATCACACGCGGTTTCACATTCCTCCCGCTCACCGCCGGGGACGTGTCCATATGCGCGATCAGCCCCACCGCAGGCACCTGCTCCCCATCCATGTTGGACGGAATCACCGCATAGACATAACCATGCTCCTCGTCATAGCGCACCTGCGCCGCACCGAGCTGGTTTAATTCCTGCTGCAGCAGCTTTGCCAGCTCCCGCTGCTTCTCCGTCGAGGGCACCCTGTCCGACGACTCCTCTGATGACTGTGTGTCAATCTGTACATACCTCAAAAAATTCTCTATTACTCTCGAATATGCCATTGCTTCATCTCTCCTTTGATACTTCTTAGTATACCACGTTTTCTTCCAAAAAGAAAATGAAAAGAACCAACAAACCGTCTGTCAGTTCATTGGTCCCTCATCCTTAATCGATCGTGTACGGCATCAGCGCGATATGACGTGCTCTCTTGATCGCCACAGTGAGCGCTCTCTGATGCTTCGCGCAGTTTCCTGTGATACGTCTCGGAAGAATCTTGCCTCTCTCAGACACATATCTCTTTAACTTCGCTGTATCCTTATAATCAATCACATTGTCCTTGCCGCAAAATACGCAAACTTTTTTTCTTCTACGGATTCCGCCTCTTCTCTTCATTGGAGAATCAGCTTTTTCAGTTTTATTAAAAGCCATGATAAAGCCCCCTATTCTTTCAAACTTCTTTCAAACTCTAATACGTTAAAAACAGATCTTAGTTAAACGGCAACTCCTCATCGATTCCGTCCGGAATATTCATGAAGCCGTCGCCTGCTGCCATCGGCGCCGCCGGCTGACTGCTCCCTCCTCCGAAGTTATTTCCATAATTATTGTTTCCGTAACCTCCATCGGAGTTACTGCTGCTATTTTTGCTCTCAGCAAATTCCTGATCTTCAACAACTACATCTGTGGTGTAAACTTTCACACCGTCCTTATTGGTATAACTGCCTGTCTGAATACGGCCAGTGACAGCAATCTTGGTTCCCTTGCGGAGATATCTCTCGGCAAACTCACCGGACTTGCCAAACGCGACACATGAGATAAAATCCGCTGTGTTCTCGTCATTGTTACGATTAAATCTCCTGTCAACAGCAAGCGTGTACCTTGCAACTGCCATCTGGTTCTCGCCCTGTGTGTATCTCACCTCGGGGTCCCTGGTTAAACGTCCCATCAAAATTACTTTATTCATATATAATAACTCTCCATTGAACGCCCTGCCCTGTTTGATTCAGGCTTATTTCATCTCTGTGCAGGCGCGCACTCTATTTCTCGTCCTGTCTAACGCACAAATATCTGACAACGTTCTCCATGAGACGGATTCTTGACTCGACCTCCGCCGGAACAGTCGCCTCGCCATCAAACTGAATGAAATAATAGAAAGCTTCCCTCATCTTGCGTACTTCGTATGCAAGTCTCTTCTTGCCCCACTCATCCACGTTTGTGATCGTACCGCCATGTCTGGTAATCATATTCTTTACCTTCTCGATGGTAGCTGCTCTCTCATCGTCCTCAAGCTTTGCGCTGACAACAACGGCTAATTCATACTTGTTCATTTTGTTACCTCCTTTTGGTCTCTGGCCTCCTCCCGAAGAAGAAGCAAGGATTTATATATCACAGTGGTTTATGATACTATATTTTGCCACAATTTGCAAGTCGTTTTTTCAAAATTTTATGAATTTTTGTTACAGTTCAGCCTAGGACTTTGCACTACGCTGCAAAGTCCGTAAGAACACGTAACGGTTGCGATGCATCAAGCCAACCGTGAAGCGGTTTTTGCATGGCTTGATGCCTGTAACAGGAAGCCGAAGGCTGAACTGTTACGAATTTTTCCTGATGCCCTTTGTGCTCTTCTCAACCTGGCGCCTCGGAAGCATCACCTGATGCCCGCAGCCTGCACATTTCAGCCGGAAATCCGCCCCCACGCGCAGAATCTCCCACTCCGCGCTGCCGCAGGGGTGCGGCTTTTTCAATTTGACGATATCGCCCACTTCATATTCATATCCCATAACACATCTCACTTTTCATACACACTCTAAAACTAAGACTCCTGATCATGCAGGTCAATCTGGGAGAATACTTCACCGATGCTCCCTGTGATAACCAGGTTTGCCATCGTATCTCTCTGTGTCGGCGTCTTGTTGATCAGGACAAGCCTGTTTCCCTGATAGTAGTCGATCAGTCCCGCCGCCGGATACACGGCCAGCGACGTGCCACCGATGATCAGCATATCCGCCTCGCTGATGACACGCACCGCCTCCTGCAGTGTGTGCTGGTCAAGTCCCTCCTCGTACAATACCACATCGGGTTTGATTCTGCCCCCGCACGCACAGGTCGGAACACCCGTGCTGTCCACGATCTCCTCCACAGCGTGAAATTTGTGGCATTTTTCACAGTAATTGCGCAGAACGCTGCCGTGGAGCTCCAGCACCTTTTTGCTGCCCGCCGCCTGATGCAGCCCGTCGATGTTCTGCGTCACGACTGCGGTGAGCTTTCCCTGCGCCTCAAGCTTTGCCAGCGTCTTGTGCGCGGTGTTTGGCTTCGCGTCGAGGCAGAGCATCTTATCGCGGTAAAACCGGAAAAATTCCTCCGGTCTTTTCATGTAAAATGTGTGGCTCAGTATCGTCTCCGGCGGATAGTCGTATTTCTGGTTATAGAGTCCGTCGACGCTTCGAAAGTCAGGGATTCCGCTCTCGGTGGACACGCCCGCTCCCCCGAAAAAGACGATCCTGCTGCTCTCGTCGATCATTTTCTGCAATGCTTCGATTTCCTTACTCATATCTGTTCCCTCCTGTATTCATTTTAATGCTAGTACTCCATCCAGTTAGAAATTGGAGTATGGGGCTGCATGTTTCGTGCCAGTGCTAGGCAAAATTTCGACGGCGATGCGGTGGCATCGTCTAGAAATTTTAACGACGCAATGGTGCGGAACAGGTAGTCCCAGACTTCAATTTCTAGCCGGATGGAGTACTAGCCTCCTACCACATCTTAAAGGATATATTTAAATCCACATTGTTCGGGATTCCGTCCACCTTCCCTTTCTCCGTATACTGCCAGCAGCTCACGTCGTATGGCATATACATATAATCGTCGTAAAACGCGTACCATTTTTCATAGTCGTTGAGCCTTGTCATATCAAGCAGCCTTGTAAAGCAGACAACATTTCCATAAATCATCGGTGTGTAGCCCGCTGCCCTGATGGCATCACAGAAAGCGATCGTGATGTCCGTGCGCTGTTCCTGTGTGAGCTGGTCCGCGCGCCCCTTGCCTCCGGAGATGCGCTCCACGTCAAACACCACCGGACAGGACACATCATACCCGGCCAGGTGCTCGACCACGAAAGCGGCCTCCTCCTGCGCCTCCTCGACCGTGACAGCCTGCGTGAAAAAGTACACGCCTGCTCCGACGCCCGCCTCGTTGGCGCCCTTTATATTTGCATCATAATAATCATCCAGCACGATCTTGCCAGACTCATATCCCCGCAGCCCTAACCGGATAAAGGCGTACTCAATGCCCTCCTCCCTGACAGCGTTCCAGTTGATATTGCCCTGATATTTTGACACATCGATGCCCTTGTGTGACGTGACTGTACCATTCTCCACATACTGCATCAGCCCCTCTGGTGTCTTCTCAAAGTTCTCATCGAGAAGGCTGTGCTTTGCCACCCCGTCCAGCACCGGCGCAAACACATATTCATTTTCAAAGCTGTAGATCAGATTTTCCGGAAAAAATGACCGGAGCATCTTGAGCGGACTGCCGTCCTCCCCCGTCACGAGCTCCTTCATCCTGTCCTTGATGGACTGCTCTACTTCGGCCTCCTTCGACTGCATCAGCTCCGCGATGCCCGCATCATCCAGATTAAGCGCAGTATCCTGCCCTGCCGCCGCAACCTCTGCGCTGCTTTCCGCATCCTGCCCGTCCATGCCCGGCTCCGGATTGCCGGATGTGCCATCCTCCACGCCCACCGACAGCGCAGGAAGCGCCTGGTCCGCAAGCAACTGTTCCCTCTCCCCCTGAAGGCGGCCTACCTCCTTGACCTCCCTCACATACAGCGCTCCCATGACTCCCGCAAAGGTCAGTGCGATGATCGTCGTGATGAGCAATAAGATAATGATAATATGTAACGTCCTGATTCGCTTTGTCTGCATCTTCCCCTCCAATACTCCGACATTCTTCTTTTCATTCCCTACTCTTACAGTCTACACTATCCGTTGAAGATATGCAAGAAAGCATTTATCCTAAGGAACTGTAAAAAAATAACTTTGCAGTTTACTTGTCTTGCTAAAGTTATTTTTTTACAATTCCTAAAAAGACTTGACATTGTCGTAACGTCAAGCTTTATAATAAATACTGATAAATTTTTATAGGCATGCCCTCCGCAATGAAAAGCGAAGGAAATAAAATACGGAGTTATAGAACGATGGCATCATGGATTATTCATCTGAGAGCTGCACAGCAGCTCTATCAAAAATTACAGATCAAACCAACAGACGCGTTTGTGCTCGGAAATATCGCGCCCGACAGCGGCGTCCCCACGGCGGACGGCTCCGGCTTTGTGCCGGACGCGGAAATCTCCCACTTTCGCTCCCTTGATGAGAACGGCATCAAAAATATACACGAAGATCGCTTTATCGCCCGATACTTTACGCTGGAGCAGCGTCAGTCCTACTCAGATCAGGAATACGCATTTTTTCTCGGCTACCTGACGCATCTGCTCACGGACAAAATATGGGCTGAAAAGATCGTGTACGCTGCCAAGGAACAGCAGAGCGCGCTCTTTGCGTCCGACCGGGCACTGTTCTGGCAGACGATCAAGCGGGACTGGTACGACATGGATTTTATGTACCTGAAAGCCAATCCTGACTTTGAGGCATTCCGCGTATACCGCGATAACCCCGATGTCAGAAACACGTACCTGGATTTCTTTTCAGAAACCGCCTTTGAGGAGCGCAGACATTTTATCCTGGACTTTTACACGAATGGCGCTGCAAATGTTGTCTGGCGTGACACGTACCTGTCCATGGAAGAACTGGATTGTTTTGTTGCGTCCGCAGCTGACAGAATCGCGCATTATATCCAATGTCTGTGACTTTGAACTTTCCATTTCCGCACTTTCACAGCTCTGCCCACCGCTGCCTGCGGACTGCATACGCGCAGAGCACAATGCCACAGACCAGCAGTACAAACGCCAGTACGACTTCCATGCCACAGAATCCCCATACTGGCGCATTCTGCCACAGCTTCCTGAAATAAAAGGAACCGTCCATCAGCCAGCTTCCCGCCATGGCGCCCAGGACGACAAACAGCGGCAGCGCCTTTAACAACATGGGGATATAATTCGCGCTGTACTACGACAAAAAGACCGTCAGAAGCGCAGCCGCCATCGACAGTGACACGATCAGCGCCGCCAACGCGAGCAGGTACATCCCATACGTCCAGTCAAACCACGGCGTCGCGCCGCTCCAGAGGCTTTCCAGTCCAAAATCTTTAAAAATCAAGGGATTCTGCCGCAAAAAAGGAATCCCGTACAGAATTATGTTTCCCATCGTGACGACAAAAGCCGCCAGATAACCACCTATGGTAAAATCGCCCCATGTCAGAAACGGACGTTTATGCAGCATATCTGTCAGATAATTAAAACGGCTGGACACACTGTCTCCCCATATCCCGCTGTAATCCCACAGACTAAAATAAAAGAGCAATGTCATGCCGACTACGAAAACATACATCGCCTCAGCCGACAGCATCGCCGCTGCGAGTTTCTTCCTCCACAGCCGCCGTCCAATAGGACTTGCGCACACTATCCCCTCCGTGCGGTTGAGCTGCTCATACCCCATCAGATACAAAACAATGAGCATCGCGCAGATACTACTCTCCGCAAGCATGGCACGCATCAGTGTCCCAAAGAGAAACTGATGCGACTCATATGTGGCATTTCCCGCATAATGATCCAGCGCGCCCCGCTCTGTGCCAGGTGCTCCACCCTTGGCTGCAGCAGACTGTATTTTCTCTGAATCCAGTCGACGGCCGTAGGCGACTCCTTCACAATCTCCACATAAAATGCCGCCAGCGCTCCTGTATCATATCCCACAAAAATATTTTCCGGCGCATTCATGACTTCATTGCCGCACCGCATTTTTATTAAATTTTTTTCTATACCATTTTCTAAAAGAAAATAGCCCCGGATATCGTCATTCCCCAAAATGAGCCGCCCGTTCAGCGCAAGGCTTAACACGATAAACACCCACAGCGCCGGAATACAGAACGTTTTTTTCATCTCATACGCTATCAGTTCCACATCAAACTCCCCTGTAATTATCCGATATCCTTTTTTCGTAACAGTTCAACCTTTGGCTTTCTGTTATGGCATCAAGCCATGCAAAATCGCTTCGCGATGTCAAAGCCATGTACCATGGCTTGATGCATCTCAACCACTATGTTTTCTTACGTGGCTTGTAAAGCCATAATTTGCAGCGTAGTGCAAAGTCCTAAACCGAACTATAACTTTTCTTCAAATAACGATGAACACAGCCTGCCACCGTTTAGATTTCTTCCAGGTGCATAAATCGCAAGAAACGCATCCTCCAGGGACGGCGCGACAGCGATACCGTTTTCAGGAGGCATTTCAGATAAAATGCGCAGTACCGTTCCATTTTCCCCCTGCCCCTCGCTGAGCACATGCTGATGCGGTCCGCGCGGCGCATCTGCCGGAACCTGAAATATTTTCCCACGAAAACGCCTGCAGATCTGTGCGGGTGTGTCGCAGCAAAGCAGCCTGTGATCACGCAACATCACAATATGCCCCGCAATCGTCTCTATGTCAGACACAATATGCGTGGACAAGATGACGATCCTGTCCTCCGAAAGCGAGTGAATCAGGCTCCGAAAGCGTACCCGCTCCCCCGGATCCAGCCCCGCCGTCGGTTCGTCCAGGATCAGCAGCCGCGGATGCATCCTCCTTATTGCCCGTCTGTCGATACGCGAAGCGGTAGATCTCGTCATAATAAGCACGAATCAGGCAGTCCGCAGCCTCCCGCGAGCCCCTGCGCTGGATCTGGCGAATCCATTTTTGTTCATTGTCCACGCCCCCACCTCCCCTGTTTCATCCTGCGAAATTCATTAGAATTAGAAACTGAAATCATATCTTTCGACATATTCTTCTTATATATTCGAATATTAAACCCAGTTCGTTGCAGCATTTTAAAAAATTTTTAATAATATTATTTGGGCTCTACCATTTATGCCCATTTCATTGTATAATAGGTCGGTATCAATATAAAGATGATTAGGGTGTCAAAAGGTCTGAATTTCCCTTGCAGGCTAATTTTCCCAATCTTGCACCACAATCTTGAAAAAATTATCTCTGCAATGAAAATTGACCTTTTGACACCCTAATCATAAAGATATTGCAAATAAAAATGAAAAGAGGAACTATGATATGGCACAGAATCCAATTGTCACGATTGAAATGAAAAATGGTGATCTCATCAAGGCAGAACTTTATCCCGAGATCGCCCCAAATACGGTCAATAACTTTATCAGCCTGATAAACAAGGGCTTCTACAATGGCCTCATCTTCCACAGGGTGATCAACGGCTTCATGATACAGGGCGGCTGTCCCGAAGGCACCGGAACAGGCGATCCCGGTTACTCGATTGCCGGGGAATTTGCACAGAATGGATTTGCGAATGAATTGAAACACACGCCCGGCGTGCTCTCGATGGCAAGAAGTATGATGCCTGACTCCGCCGGAAGCCAGTTCTTCATCATGCACAAGACAAGCCCCCATTTGGACGGCGCTTATGCGGCGTTTGGGAAAGTGATAAAAGGGTTGGATATCGTGGACAAGATCGCGACCACGAACACCGATTATTCCGACAGACCGCTCGAAGATCAGGTGATGAAGAGCGTTACGGTCGATACGTATGGGGTGGAGTATCCCGAACCGGAGCGATGCTGATGCATCGCTCATAAAATTATATTTGGAGTAACAGGATATGGAAAAACGGAGTTTGTCTATAAAGCGTTTATCAGTTATACTGCGCGTGATGCACAATTTGTCAGGCAGCTGACACTATTCAGAGGCCGGGGAACATGTCGAGGAAGGCTTGAAAAAAAATTTAAATGAATCCGAATGGCTGATTTTAGTCTGCTCACCCTATATCAATGACTATAAGGATATGCATATTCAACAGATAATAAATGCCTTTACGCTATCAATTGCCTGAACGCAGAAGTCGTATCAAAGATAGAGGCGCATTGATAAGGAACATGAAACACTTTTGCTGGACAGGCGGCTGCATTTCTTTTCTGACAGAATCCGCTGAGACCACGCTGTTAAGGAGGCACCTATGGAAGAACCAAAAATAAGACACCTGGAAATGATACAGGAAGTGATAAGCAGAATGGCAAACAATTCTTTTGCCTTAAAGGGCTGGACCGTCACTCTGGTCGCCGGAATATTTACATTGTCAGGAGACGCTATTGGAACAAATTTCTGGTTTTTGTTTATTCCGATTATCATATTCTGGGGACTGGATGCTTTTTATTTATCAAAAGAGCGCTCTTACAGGGCATTATATAAGCACGTATCGGGGTTAAACCCAGATCAGATTGATTTTAATATGGACACTATCTCTTTTTCCGGTATCAAAAAAAATAAATTATGGAGTTGCCTGATATCTCCAACAGAACTGTTTTTTTATCTCCCGTTATCTGCCTTGTCGGGAATCATTATTTTCATTATTACCTGATTAATGAATGGCTGTGAATTGTATAAAAATCCACAGCCATCTCAACAGCCGTTCCGCTATCATCCATGTAGGATTGTCGAACTCATCGCTGCCACATTCTTTATTATTAAATCGTTTCATATTTCCACAAATTAACAAAACGAAATCAAATCCACGTTTTCAAGCAATTTGCCATCAGGTCCGGTAGGTACATCGCTTCTTACAGTCCACCACCGATAATAAACACCGTTATGTTTTACTGAAACAGTGTGTCCACAGGGAAGCTTGACATTGCATATATTCCCCTGCTTTACAGATTTCATAATTGCCTGATAATCAGACTGGGCAATCTGATGGAAATAATCCTCTTTAAAATACATATATTTCTCTGGATCTATTTGTTTTTTGGCTGCATTCCTGCAAACCGGACATTCAATAATATGATTTTCCCAAAACTCTTTTGTATACACATAAGAACGAACGCTTTCAACCATCAGGTCTGTATCTTTTATTTGTTTCATGGCTTCTTTTTTCTCGCGTTGTCCCATCTCATCTGGCTCTAATCCATTTAAAACCATGTTAAACTTTTGAGCAACAAACGGAGCCTCCATCTTAAGCTGCAATTTCAGAAGAAAGTCCGGCATGCTGGCCAGTTTACGCATTTTTTCTACCTGTTCATATCCTGACGTTTCAGGATTGGAATTTATGTACAGACGTTCCACTTCCCGCTGCTGATAAGGTGTTAATCGTGGTAAAAATTCCTTTTTTTCTTGTATTGACAGATATTTTCGCAGATGAAATTGCCATTTTCCATTTTCTCCCCTGACTGGTTTTGCGACATAAATATCCGGGCACTTTTCCATAGTCTGCCCATAAATATGTAGAAGCGACATCTTTTCCCCATAAACCCACCAAGACGAGTCATAATCCGGAGTTTCGTATATCCAGAATGCTTTACAGCCTCCAATAAATTTTTCAGTTATACTTGCAATTTCAAATCTTCTCTGTGCGGTCATAAATTCCAGCGATATCTTTCCGGGTGGAAAATATCGAATCTCATTTTTGGAAACATGGTTCATTTCACATATGGAATCAAATAAATCTTCCACAAAAGGTTCTTCTGGATGCTCCCCCTGATAGAATTTGGAATACCTGCTTAAATAACTGACAAATACGCCATCTTCCTTATCGATTCTTTTCATGGAGTCTGATATCAATTTCGATTCAACATTGGTAACCATGTTCATGTTTTTCTGATAATCTTCAGCACGCAGATTCATTTTTAGCTTACGTGGCAATTCCATGGAAGAATGTTCCAAAGAATGCATAATCCATTCTACTATGGCCTTATTTGTCATTTTCTCATTGTATTCTGATTCACCTGTTTTTATTATTCCCGGGGCGCCTCCTTTCCGCATACCTTCGAAATTGACAGGCAGCGGAGTTCTGGATACAATCAAGACATGGTCCAGATATTTCATTAATTCTATCGCGGCGCGATACTGTTCACTGCCGCCTTCAATGGAACCGTCAAAAATAACTACATCCGAATCAAGACAGGCAATAATAGAAGGCATCATTTTATAAACCTTCTGTTCTATAAGCTGCACCGGATGCCCCCTTAATACATATCCCTCCATGGCATTCTGAAACATATGATACAGCTCTTTTCCCTGCGTGGTCAGTGCCTTAATAAAAGTAATAATAATTGGTTTTCGGGCAATATCGGTTTTACTCATATCTGCCATCCTCCCTGATATAACTTTTTATATCACTTGTCTACTTAAAAGTTCTTACTTAACAGTCCCTAACCTCAATTACTCCATCTTCAACTATAAATGATTTCAACCTCCTCACTATAGGATTGAATCATTTCCCTGCCGCCTTATTTAATTTAGTACAAAAATAATTCTGCCAGTTTATACAAGAATTTTTTGTTATATTTTATCATTTCCTGTCTAAACGAACAAGGGACAGAATTGACCAACACATACTTCTATCAATTAGCCATTTAAAACCACTTTGATACTTCTGCCATACATGCGTTATAATGCAGAACCACTGAAACTTGAGAATTCAGTTTTATTAGGACATTCATTCAAACAGACTGGATTTACGAATATAATGAAATGCTTCATACCGAGCTATATCTATGAAATCTTTCACAAACTCCGTCTGCGGATGCAGACATATCTCGTCAGGCGTTCCGGTCTGCTCGACTCGTCCCTGATTCGTGATGATAATACTGTCCGCGACTTCCATCGCCTCCTCCTGGTCGTGCGTCACAAAGATACTCGTGATGCCTACCCTGTTGATCATCTCCTTTAACCA
>VSNM01000028.1 GCA_009774245.1 Lachnospiraceae bacterium
GGAAAGGAAATATGCAGCTAAGGCTGCCCGCGTCCGGCGCGCGAGTAGGGGAAGATGGCTCTTCCCTACTCGATTGCACACGGACGCGGAAAGGAAATATGCAGCTAAGGCTGCCCGCGTCCGGCGCGCGAGTAGGGGAAGATGGCTCTTCCCTACTCGATTGCACACGGACGCGGAAAGGAAATATGTCAGCTGCGGTTGACAGAATTGGGAAACAGGGAGGGACGGGAATAAAAATGACACGTTATTTTAATACGGAGGGGCGGTGCAAGCCTGATGAGCATTACATGGTACGGCTTGACGATAGGCTTGCCCAGATCAGGGAACTGTTTGTGGACCGGAAGAAATATTTTGTCATCAACAGGGGACGCCAGTATGGCAAGACGACCACGCTTATGGCGCTGGAGGACTATCTGCGGGACAGCTATACTGTCATCGCCATGGATTTCCAGATGATGAGCACATCTAATTTTGCCGATGAGTCCACATTTGTCATTGCGTTTATAGAATATATGGAAGACCTGTTCTCTATGGATGAGGGGTTGGAATATGCCATTGAAGCGGCCGCGTTTGAAAAGCTGACTGCATTAAAAGATATGGAAAATGTCACACTGGATAAGATGTTTCGCTGTCTCAGTAAGATCTGCAGAACGGCAAAGAAACCGATCGTCCTGATGATCGACGAGGTGGACAGCGCGTCAAATAACCAGGTGTTTATTGATTTTCTCGCACAGCTTCGGGGATATTACCTGGCGAGGGACCGGCGTCCGATTTTTCATTCGGTAATACTTGCGGGGGTATATGATATTAAAAACCTGAAATTAAAGATACGTCCTGATTCAGAGCATCAGTATAACAGTCCATGGAACATTGCCGCTGATTTTGATATCGATATGAGTTTTTCCGCTGATCAAATCAAGGCTATGCTGACGGAATATGAATCGGATCATCAGACCGGAATGGACAGGAGGGCGGTTGCGGAAGCGATCTACCAGTACACGTCAGGCTATCCCTATCTGGTGTCTGCAGTCTGCAAGCTGATGGACGAAAAGCTTCTTGCGCATAAAGCTTTTGCATCTGGACAGTGCATCTGGACACGGGAGGGGGTTTCACAAGCGGTAGGGCTAATGATGAAATCGAACACGCCGTTGTTTGACAGTCTGGTGAAACAGCTTGATACCTATAAGGATTTGAGGAAGGCGATACAGGAGATTATCTATCAGGGAAAGAGAGTGCCGTTCAGCCCGAATGAAAAAGCAATCAATTTAGGGATTATGTTTGGTTTTTTGAAGGAAGAAAATGGTCAGGTTGTGTTGTCAAACCGCGTATTTGAAATGTATCTGATGAACCTTTTTGCCACGGAGGAATCCCTTGATAACACGGCGTTTAATCAGGGCGAGCGAGACAGGAACCAGTTTCTTTCCGGCGGAAAGCTCAACATGGATCGTGTGCTTGAAAAGTTTGTGGAGTATTTTCATGATATCTATGGTGAGCGCGACATACAGTTTGTGGAAGCGTATGGACGCAAGTTTTTCCTACTATATCTGAAATCGATTATTAATGGCACTGGGAATTATTACCTCGAGGCGCAGACAAGAGATGCGGGGCGGACGGATGTCATTGTGGATTATGCGGGCGAGCAGTTTATCATAGAGATGAAGATCTGGCGTGGAAATGAGTACAATGAGCGCGGTGAGAAGCAGCTCACAGGATATCTGGAGTATTTTCATCTGGATAAAGGATATATGCTGAGCTTTAATTTTAACAAAAAAAAAGAGGTTGGCGTGAGGACGATCACGCTCGGGGACAAGATGATCGTGGAGGCGGTTGTCTGATAATAATAAAAAAGCCCATAAAGGGCTTTTTGTATTTACCGCATCAATTCCGCCAGTTCGTCGATCAGGCTGTCGAACAGCTTTAATGCGTCCTCGACCGGTTTCTTTGTCGACATGTCAACGCCAGCGTCTTTTAGGATGGATACAGGATCTTTTGAGCATCCTGCGCTCAGGAAGTTTTCCTTGTAAGCTTTCACAGCCGGTTCGCCCTCGTTTAAGATCTTCTGCGAGAGTGCGATCGCGGCGGAGAAGCCGGTGGCGTACTGATATACATAAAAATTGTAGAAAAAGTGCGGGATACGCGCCCACTCCAGGTCAATCTTTGCGTCATGTACGATATCCCCGCCAAAGTACAGGTCGATCAGATCATGATAAATCCGGCAGGCGGATTCGGAGTTGATGCTTTCGCCGTTCTGGATCAGCTGGCTCATCTTTAACTCAAACTCCGCAAACATAGTCTGGCGGTAAAGCGTTGTCCGGAACTGCTCGAGGAAGTAGTTGATCAGGTAGGCACGCTCTTTTTTATCGGTGGTCTTTTTTAGGAGATACTGCATCAGGAGCGCCTCGTTGCAGGTGGAAGCCACCTCCGCCACAAAGATCGCATAGTCTGCGTCGACGACAGGCTGATTCTTGTTCGAGAGGTAGGAGTGCAGTGCATGTCCCATCTCATGAGCTGTGGTAAATTCACTGTCGAGGTTATTTTTGTAATTCAGGAGCACATAAGGGTGGACACGGCAGCCGCTCGAATAGGCACCGCTGCGCTTGCCCTCGTTCTCGTAGATATCGATCCAGCGGTTGTCAAAACCCTCGTCGAGAAGCGCCACATAGTCCTCTCCGAGGACAGAGAGCGCTTCGCGGATGTTTTCCTTTGCCTCCGCAAATGGAATGTCACGCTCTGCGTTTGTCACGATCGGCACGTACAGATCATACATGTGGAGCGCGTCCAACTTGAGCAGTTTCTTTCTGAGGCGCACGTACTTGTACATGGACTCCATGTTTTCATGGACGGCTTCGATCAGGTTGTTGTATACCTGCGGAGCTACATTGTTGGCGTCAAGCGCGGCTTCCAGAGGACTGTTGTATCTGCGCATCCTGGAGAAGAAGTTGAGCTGCTTCATCTGCGCGGACAGGATCGCGGCGGATGTGTTTTTGTGCTCAGCGTATGTCTTGTAGAGGGACTCAAACGCGTCCTTTCTGACATTTCTGTCATAATTCTGCATCAGAGGGATGAAGCTTGCGTGCGTCACAGGGAGACGGTTGCCCTCGATGTCTGTAACAGATTCATAAGTCATGTCCGCGTCGTTTAGCAGGCCAAAGATGTCGTCGGGTGACTGTGCGAGATCTCCTGCCGCGGCGAGGATTTTCTCTTCCGCGTCGCTTAGAATGTGTGCTTTCTTGCGAAGAATGTCATTCAGAAATCTCCGATATTGGTTCAACTCGGGCTGCCGATCATAAAATCCGTGCAGCACAGTGTCCGGAATATCAAGAATTTCTGGCTCCGCAAAGGAAAGCGCGGAGGAGATGGCGACACAGATACCGTTCGTCTGGTCCTTGAAGCCCTGATAGGTCGTGTTTTTGGTGTCCTCGTCGGCTCTTCTCAGGGAATAGTTCGCGAAGCGGTCAAGCAGAACTGTGATTTCGTCCTGCAGCTTCAGAAAATTGAGCAGGTGCTCCGCACTTTCGCCAAGTTTTCCCTGGAAAGCTTCAATCTGTGGGAGCATACCCTTTATTTTTTCCAGATCTCTTTTCCAGTCCTCATCGCTGGCGTAGAGGTCCTTGATAGCCCATGTGTACTCCTTGGGGACTTCACCGCGTTTTTCATAAATTTCATTCATAATGACATATCTCCTTTGATAAAATAATTTATACTTTATTCTATCATTTTATCGGGCATTATGCTAGACTAAAATGTAAAGTTAGTATATAGACAATATGGAGGGGCAGGAAATGGGCTTGCAGTTTTATATCGGCGCATCGGGCTGCGGCAAGAGCTATCAGCTCTACAATCATATCATTGACAGTGCGATCGCGAATCCTCATGTCAACTATCTGATTGTCGTGCCGGATCAGTTTACGATGCAGACACAGCTTGAGATGGTCAGGAAACATCCCAGAAGGGGGATTATGAATATTGATGTGCTCAGCTTTGGCAGACTCTCACACCGCATCTTTGAGGAGGTGGGCGGCAACGACAAGCCGGTGCTTGATGATACAGGGAAGAGTCTGGTGCTGCGGCGCGTGGCGGCCAGTGTCGAGGAGGAGCTTGGCGTCATGAAGCGAAACATCCGAAAGACCGGTTATATCAGCGAGGTAAAATCAGCGCTGTCCGAGTTTATGCAGTACGGGCTCGGCACGAAGGATGTGGAAAAGCTGTGTGTGTATGCATCCGGGAGAAATGCGCTTGCCTGCAAGTTAAAGGATCTGCACATTTTATATGAAAACTTTTTGAAATTCATCAATGAGCGCTATATCACGACTGAGGAGACGCTTGACCTGCTCCGCAAAGCGCTGCCAAGGTCGCGCGTCGTGAAGGACAGCGTGATCGTGTTTGACGGATTTACAGGTTTTACGCCGATACAGTATGGCGTCATGCAGGAGCTGATGGTGCAGGCGCAGGAAGTGATCGTGACTGTGACGATGGACGCGCGTGAGGACGCCTATGCGCAGGACGGGGAGCAGAAGCTCTTTCATCTGAGCAAAAAGACGATTTACGATCTGGACAGGCTTTGCAAAGAGGCAGGCGTGAAGCGTGAGAGGGACGTGATTATAGCTGATGAGGTGGTCTGGCGCTACAGGGACAACGCGGGGCTGTCGCATCTTGAGCGGGAGCTTTTCCGGTATCCGTATCAGGCATATGAGGGGAGGCAGGAGAGTATCCATGTCTTTGAGGCATCCAATCCCAAGGAAGAGCTTAGGCAGGTATGTCTCGAAATCCGCAGACTGATCCGTGAGAATGATTATTGCTATCGGGATATCGCAGTGGTCACGGGCGATCTGGAGCGCTATGGATTTCTGGCGCGTGAAATGTTCCAGCGCTTTGAGATTCCTTTTTTTGTGGACCAGACAAACAAGCTGGTCCTGAATCCGTTTATTGAGTTTATCAGGAGCGCGCTGCTTGTCGTGATACAGGAGTACTCGTACGAGGCGGTGTTTCATTTCTTGCGCTGTGGCTTGGCTGGTGTGACGCCCGATGAGGCCGACAGGTTGGAAAATTATTGTGTGACCATGGGAATCCGCGGCAAAAAGGCGTGGACAAACAAATTTACGAGACGTCCAAAAAGGCAGGAGGAGGAAGCGTCCAAACTCGGGGAGCTGAACGCGCTCCGGGAGAAGGTCGTCACAATGCTTGCGCCCCTGATGCGTCCAAAAAGGGATAAGAAGGCAACAGGAAAAGAGCTGGTGTGCGCACTGTATGAGTTTATCGTGAATGCCGCTATTGAGGAAAAGCTGGCGGCGTATGAGCAGTATTTTACGGAGCAGGGAGATCTCGTGCGGGCAAAGGAATACGCGCAGATTTACAGGCTGGTCATGCAGCTGCTGGAGCAGATCTGCGGCCTTTTGGGCGAGGAAGAGCTTGAGATCAGGGAGTTTGCGGATATCCTCGACGCGGGTTTTGCCGAGATCAAGGTGGGAACAATCCCGCAGAATGTGGATAAGGTGGTGATCGGGGATATCGAGAGAACGCGTTTGTGTGAGATCAGGGCGCTGTTTTTCATCGGTGTGAATGACGGAATTATCCCAAAGAGCGGAGGGACAGGCGGTATTATATCTGATATTGACAGAGAGTTTCTCCAGGAGTCAGAGTATGAGCTTGCGCCGACGCCGAGGCAGCAGATGTATATCCAGAGGTTGTATCTATATCTCGTGATGACAAAGCCGACAGAGCTTTTGTATCTGTCCTATGCCAAGGTAGACAATGAGGGGAAGAGTATCCGTCCGGCGTATCTGATCAACACGGTCATCAGACTGTTTCCGGATATAGAGATCCACCAGCCACAGCTGCGCACCATGGAGGAGCAGATCGAGTCGCCGCAGGACACGCTTGCGTATCTGGTCACACTGCTGCGGCGGTATGCAGCCGACGAGATTGGGGAGGAGAGGGCGCTTTTTATCACGCTTTATGACACATATGTCAGAAATGAGCGCTACGCGCCGATTTTGGAGCAGATGAAAAAAGCGGCTTTTTCCTATCTTGTCAACGCGGATACGAACAGGCTTCCGCGGGAACTTGCACAGCTCTTGTATGGGCAGAGCCTGAAAAACAGCATCAGTCGTCTGGAAAAATTTGCTTCCTGCGCCTATGCCCATTTTCTGCAGTACGGACTCAGTCTCGAGGAGCGCGGAAAGTACAGCTTTGAGAGTGTGGACATGGGAAATGTGTTTCACGCTGTGCTGGAGAGCTTTTCGGACAGGATTGTCAGGGAGGGTTATACCTGGTTTGATTTTCCAGAGGAAGAGGGGGAGCGGATTGTCGGCGAATGCCTGGAGGAATACGCGGTGACGTATGGGGAGACGATCTTATACAGCAGCAAGCGGAATGAATACATGATTACGAGAATGCGCCGCATCCTGAACAGAACTGTGCAGACATTGCAGTATCAACTCCGGAAGGGCGCGTTCACGCCGGAGAATTTTGAGCTGTCGTTTCAGGTGGCGTCTGATCTGGACGCGGTGAACATCGCACTCTCGGAGGAGGAGCGGATGCAGCTGATCGGGCGGATTGACCGTGTGGACACATGCCGGAAGGAGGATAAGCTGTATGTCAAGATTATTGACTACAAATCAGGAAACAGGAGGTTTGATCTCGCAGCGCTATACTATGGACTGCAGCTACAGCTGGTTGTTTACATGAACGCCGCGGTGGAGGTGCTCAAAAAGAGAGAGCAGGACAAGAAAAATGACACGCGTGTCATTCCGGCGGCGATGCTCTACTATCATGTCAGCGATCCGATGACGGAGACCGATAAGGGACAGCCGGATATCTCTGAGATCAATGCGGCGATACTGGACGAACTGAAGATGACAGGGATGGTCAGTGACGATGAGGAAGTAATCAGGATGCTGGACAAGGATTTTGAGACGAAATCCTCTGTGATTCCTGTGGCGAGAAAGAAGGACGGCAGTTTTACGCAGGCGTCGTCTGTGCTCTCGGACGAGGATTTTAAGACGATTTCCGACTATGTAAATCATAAAATCAGGGAGCTTGGCGTCTCGATTCTGGACGGCGACATCGGATTGCGACCGTATGAACAGAGGGACGCCAATGCCTGTACATACTGCGATTACAGGAGTGTGTGCGGTTTTGACAAAAAGCTGGGCGCACAGCTTGTAAGGCATCTGGAGGAGCTGGATCAGGAGTCGGCGATGGAGTGTATCCGCAGGAGTCTTGGCATGGACGACGAGGAAGGGAGTGAACAGTGATGGCAATGAATTTTACACCAGATCAGCAGCGCGTCATTGACACCAGAAATGCGAATATTCTGGTATCCGCGGCGGCGGGAAGCGGCAAGACCGCGGTTTTGGTGGAGCGCATTATCCGGATGATTACCGATGAGCAGAAGCCTGTCGACATTGACCGGCTATTGATCGTGACATTCACCTCCGCAGCGGCGGCGCAGATGCGGGAGCGTATCAGCAGGGCAGTGTCCCAGAGATTGGAGGAGAATCCTGAGAGCGAGCATCTGCAGAGACAGGCGTCCCTGATACACAACGCGCAGATCACTACCATCGATTCGTTTTGTCTGTTTGTGATTCGCAATAATTTTAATGAGATCGGTCTGGACCCGGCGTTTCGCGTGGCGGATGAGAGTGAGGTCAAGATGCTTGAGGCGGACGTGATGGGAAGGCTTCTGGAGCAGGCGCACACAGAACCGACGGAGCGCTTTCTGCATTTTATTGAATGCTACAGCACAGGGACAAACGAGAAAAAGATCGAGGAGGCAATCCTGCGGCTGTATCATTTTTCCATGAGCTATCCGTTTCCAGAGGAATGGCTTATGGAGCGGTTGGAGGATTACAGGATCAGTGAGGCCGGCGAGCTTGCGGATAAAAAGTGGTTTCAGTGCGCGCTCGTCTATATCCGCACCGTCCTGCAGGAGTGCAGGGACAGGCTTGGGCAGGCGCTCGGGATTGCGGGCAGTGCGGGCGGACCGGGCCAGTATGTGGATAATCTTACGGCTGACATCGAGTTGATTGGGAAGCTTCAGTGCGCGTCGGGCTATGATGAATTATATGATCTGTTTACTTATTCCTCTTTTGGCCGGCTTTCCGGGAAGAAGGCGGAGGGTGTCGATCCTGTTCTGAGGGAGATGGTTAAGGCGATACGCGACGAGGTGAAGAAAAATGTCGCGGATCTCAAAAAGTTCCTGTTTCAGATATCGTTGGAAGATACGCTGAATGATATGGCGGTCTGTCAGGAGGCGGTGGAGGAACTGGTGTCACTCACGCTATCCTTCAAGAAAATGCTGGATCAGTCAAAGCGCGATAAGAATGTGATCGATTTCTCTGATATGGAGCATTTCGCATTGCAGATTCTGTTAAGAAAGGACGAGGACGGGAAGGTTGTTCCATCGAACACTGCGTTGGAACTGCAGGATTATTTTGCGGAAATCATGATTGACGAGTACCAGGATTCCAACGAGGTGCAGGAGCTGCTGCTAAAGTGCATATCCGGCGAGGACAAGGGGCGTTTTAACCGGTTTATGGTGGGCGATGTCAAACAGAGTATCTACAAATTTCGTCTGGCAAGGCCGGAGATCTTTATGGAGAAATATGACACTTATGTCATAAATGATGCAAATACTGTTCAGGGTGGCAATGTCGGTTTAGACGGCAATGTGGTTCAGGATGATAATGCAGTCATGGAATGCGGAGCGAAAAAGGTCAGGATCGATCTGAGTATGAATTTCAGAAGCCGCAGGGAAGTGACGGATGCGACGAACTTTATATGCAGCCAGCTGATGACGGCGAAGGTCGGAAATGTCGAGTATGACGAGAGGGCGGCGCTGTATGTGGGCGCTTCCTATCCGGAGCCGGAGGAGAAGGGCGCGGACGACATTTACAGAACGGAGCTGCTGATTGCGACGCCTGATTCTCTTCTGCAGCGTGGTGATGTGGAGAATGACGGTGATCACACAGATCAGAGCGGGACGCCAAAGTATTCCGAGAAGGAGATCGAGGCAGTGATGGTGGCGGAGCGCATCAGGCAGCTAGTGGGAAATTTTCCGGTCACGGACGCGGCGACGGGGGAGACCAGACCGGCAAAATATTCGGACATCGTGCTCCTGTTTCGGGCGACGGCGGGCTGGGATGAGGATTTCAGGAGGATATTGTCCGAGCGTGGGATTCCGGTGCATGTCACCAGCAGGGCAGGGTATTTTGAGACGCTGGAGATACAGGGGATTGTCAGTTTTCTGCGTGTGCTTGACAATCCGCTGCAGGATGTGCCCCTTTTTGGTGTGCTGAAGTTGCCATATTTTGATTTCTCGGAGACGGAGATCACTTATATCCGCTGTTTTGCACGGGAGTTTCTCGAGCGGCAGGCACAGAGAGAAAACAGGAGTTCTGCGAAAAAACTATTTTTATACGAGCAGATAAAGTTGTATGATACGATTGTGTACGGTGTAGACATGTCTGACACAGAGGGAGCAAAAATCGGAGAGGGCAGCGGTGTTTTGGAGAATCATTGCGGGGATGTCCTGAGCGGGGCTGACAGGGAACTGGCGGCAAAGATGAGGGAGGAGTACAGCCAGGAAAATGTCGTGAGCCGCGCAAAACTGGAGCGATTTCTCTCCACACTCACAGAATACCGCCAAAAAGTTGCGTATACCCCGATCAAGGAACTGTTGCAGCAGTTGATTGCGGACACTTCCTATGACGCCTATGTGGGTTCCATGCCGGGGGGCGACCAGCGGATTGCCAATATCGAGCTGCTGCTCGAGAAGGCGGGCGCATTCCAGAATACCAGCTTTTACGGACTGTTTCACTTTATCCGATATCTGGAAACCATACAGGAGCAGGAGGTCGACTTCGGTGAGGCGAATATCCTCGACGAGAATGCGGACGTTGTGCGCATTATGACGATCCATAAGAGCAAGGGACTGGAATTTCCGATCTGTTTTGTCTGCGGGTTGTCCAAACAATTTAACCAGATGGATATGCGGCAGGCAATTCTGATGGACGTGGAGCTTGGCGTCGGCGTGGATTACATCGATCCCGGGCTGCGGGTAAAGCGCAGGACCATGCGCAAAAATGTGGTCGCGCAGCGCATGAAGGAGGATACGCGCGGCGAAGATCTGCGCGTGCTCTATGTGGCGCTCACGAGGGCGAAGGAAAAGCTGATTCTCACAGGGTTTATCAATGATTTTGACAGGAAGCTAGCAAATAATGTGTATCTGACAATGGAGTCGGATGAAAAACTGCCATACTCTGTGATGATGGGGGCAGTTTCCTATATGGATATGATACTGGCGGCACTGATACGTCATCCATGTATGCGGGATGTGTTGGAGGAAAGGGGATTTGCATATACAGGGCATCAGCTGCCTTATACGGATGTTCCAATCGGAATCGAGCTGTACTGCGAGGCGGAGGGGATGTCAGAAAAGCTGAGAGGGCAGGTGCGGCAGCAGGGCAGGGCGATGATATTGGAGCGTGAACTCGCAGGGATGGAGGAGCAGGATACAGCGGCTATGGATGCGGTTAATCGGGAGTTGAAAGCAAGGCTTCATGAAAAGCTTCACTTCATATATCCACACAAGGATTTGGAAGGGCTGACAGTAAAGACGACTGTGTCCGAGCTGAAAAAGGCGTCCTACGAGGAGGCGTTTGCCGAGTCCGAGCAGTTGATCGTGATGCCAAGGGAGAGTTATATTCCAAGTTTTGCTGTCAAGCTGCAGGCGGATATGACAGAAGTGTCAGAAGATGTAGATTTGGCGGATATGACAGAAGTGTCAGAAATTGTGGAGACAGGACGTCCTGCGAGGGCGCAGTCGGGCGTGCAGTACGGCACGGCGGTGCATAAGGTCATGGAGCTGCTGTCCTTTTCCGAAAGCCTCCGCGTCGAAAGTGCGGGCGCAGCCGGGAGTGCAGATGAATCAAAGACGAGAAAGCGTCTGTATGCGGTGCTCAAAAGCGAGCAGGAGCAGTGGATTGCGGAGGGAACCGTCACGCCTGATGAGCTTGCATGTGTCAGCATGGGCAAAATGCTATGCTTTTTCCAGTCGGGCCTGTCACAGCGAATGATCGCGGCGAACCAGAGAAAGGAACTTTTTAAGGAGCAGCCCTTTGTGCTTGGAATCAGTGCGGACAAGGTCAAACCCAGTTTCCCGCCGACGGAGACGGTTCTGATTCAGGGTGTCATCGATGTATTTTTTTATGAAAATGACGAGATTGTGCTTGCAGACTACAAGACGGATAAGGTAAGCTGTAAGGAGGAGCTGGTCAGACGCTACAGGACGCAGCTGGACTATTACCAGATGGCACTCGAGCAGATTACAGGGAAAAGGGTGAAGGAGCGGTATCTGTATTCATTTTATTTACAGGAGGAAATCGATGTTTGATTATATCTTATTTGATCTGGATGGCACACTGACAGATCCGAAGCTTGGGATTACGCGCTCGGTACAGTACGCGCTGCGGGTGCTCGACATAGAGGAGCCCTCGCTCGACAAGCTGGAGCCCTTTATCGGGCCACCGCTTGCGGACAGTTTCAGGGAATTTTACGGCCTGGATGAAGAGCAGATCGTGACGGTGATCGCCAAGTACCGCGAGCGGTTCAACGATCAGGGAATCTATGAAAATGAGATTTATCCGGGAACCGCCAGGATGCTCGCGTCGCTGAAGGCATCTGGGAAAAAGCTTGCGATCGCGTCGAGCAAGCCGACTTTGTATGTGGAGCGCATACTGGACTACTTTGACATCAGGACTTATTTTGACTATATCGTAGGAAGCAACATGGACGGAACGCGCGGCAAAAAGGAGGAAGTCGTCGAGGAGGCGCTGCGGCAGATGCTGCCCCCTGGTATGCTGCCTGCTGAGAAAAAGGCGTCAGTGGCGATGGTGGGCGACCGTAAGTTTGACATCGAAGGGGCGAAAGAGCATGGGATTACTTCGGTCGGCGTTTCGTTTGGCTATGCGCCGGAGGGCGAGCTCGAGCAGGCGGGGGCGGATTATATCGTCGATACGGTGGAGGCGCTGGCGGAATTGTTGATGCGGTGATTTCCTGAGGAATTGCTGCGAATATCGCCATGCCAATATATCTATGCGGCGTTCTTGTCGCAAGTAATTTCTGAACAGTTCCTAAGGTTTTAAGAACAGAATTGGCAGTGGTGAAAGAATGTGAATCGGGAAAGGCGGAAACAGATTGGGTACAGGAAATAATAAGACAATAAAAACAGGGCGGCAGGCAAAGATCACGCCCAAGCGGACGACGCTGCTGCAAAAGCTGGCGTATATTATAAGACCATTTGTGCTCTATATGCTGGTGAAGACAGCGGCGATGTTCGTGCTGGCGATCGCAGTCCCGGCGCTTCCCATAAAGGGAATGACAGCGTGGGTGGAGCAAAACGCGCATCAGCTCAGCGCAGTCGTAAACGGCGCGGCGAGCCTGATCGCAGTGTGCTTTTTGCTGGGTGACTTTCTGGTCGAGGCGAGTACGGACGGGGAGATCGACATTGATAAAGGCGTCCCGGGGCAGTTTTTTGGGTATGTGAAAACAGGGTTTCTGGGGAACGTAACAGCGCATAAAATGACAGGACTGGCATTGTGCATCCTGCTTGGCATCGCGGCGTCTCTGGCGATGAATATATGGATCGCACTTTTGTCGCAGGCGTTGTCCGGCGCTGGAAATCCGATGCTTGACTCGGAAAAGTATGCGGCGGTGGAAACGATACAGTATTCTGTACCGATAGGGCTTGGGATTGTGTTGTACGGAATCGTTTCTCCCATTGTGGAGGAGATGGTATTTCGCGGCGTGATTTACAGCCGGATTAAAAAATTTTACAGCGTCCCAAGGGCGGTCGTGGCATCCGCACTCCTGTTTGGAATTTTTCACGCGAATCTGCCGCAGTTTTTGTACGGGACGGCGATGGGTATCCTCCTGGCGCTCTGCTATGAGTATGCGGGATGTTTTGCGGCGCCTGTGCTGATGCATATGTCCGCCAATGTTTTTGTGTTCCTGATGTCGCAGACCGAGGCGTGGACAGGGACTTTGGTCACACCCTTGTGGGGAGCGCTGTCTGTGGCGCTGGCGGCGGGAGTTTTCTGGGGAATCAGAAAATAAACTTACCCTTTTTCCAGTTTTTTTACCCTTGTCAGTCTGCCTGGTTTTCCCATATAATACTCTCATATTTTGGATGTGGAGATACATTTTAAGGGCGGGGGTTGTATGAAGGTTTTGATAGCGGATGACGAGGATTACACAAGGGAAGGCCTGATCGAGGCGGTTGACTGGGAGAAGTTCGGGATTGATGAGATCATGCAGGCCGTAAACGGCGCTGAGGCGGCAAGAATCGCCCAGTGGTTTTGTCCGGATATTGTCATTTCCGATATCCGTATGCCACAGATGGACGGGCTTGCGTTTGCGGAGCAATTGATTCAGTACAATCCTGACAGCAGGATTATTTTCATCAGCGGTTACATGGAAATTGAATATTTGAAAAGCGCAATCCAGCTTGCCGCGATTGATTATATCGAGAAGCCCATAGACCTGCAGGCGCTTGACAGGGCCATCGCGCGGGCGGCTGACGAGATTCGCCGGATTCATCAGGGGAAAGCTGCCGTGGCGGAACACAGGGAGCTGCAGCAGCAAAAGCTGTTCCGGCTCCTGACCGACAAGGAGGTTGATGAGCGGACGCTTGATAAGCTTTTCCAGGAGACAGGCGCGCTTGTAAAAAACGGGTGTTTTCAGTGCGTGGCTGCAATCCTGCAAAACATATCGGGGAGTGACATGAAACACGCAGAGAACAGGGTTTGTGCCCTGGCAGAAGCCCCGGCGAACGATATGGCTGAGCATCGGACAAAGCAGATAAAGGAATTTATAAAGGCTGCCGGGTTCGGGGTGGTTGCCAGCTATCGTGCGGAGAAACAGCAGTACGAGTTTGTCATTGCATACCCGGAGAAGGAGGAGTACCGCCTACTGCCGCTTTATCAGCATATCCTGGACAAAATGCCGGGACTGTGCATCGGCGTCGGGGTGGAGGCAAAGAACTGGCGCAATGTGCATAACAGTTATAAAACGGCTGATATGGCAGTCAACTGCGCATTTTACCAGGAGGACAGGCGGCTGTTTGTCATCGACGAGACGATCGCGCAGAAGACCTTTATCAATCCGAGTATTTACGGCGAGTTTCTGCAGGTGATGTCGGAGTCTGTGTCCCGGCTGGATCAGTGGTGCAGGGAGCTGTTTGAGCAGCTTGGCTTCCGCAAGTATTACCGCAGGGAGCAGGTGTATACACTGCTGACCTCCTTCCTGAATGCCCTGTATCAGAAGTATCCCTATCTGTATGACGCATGCCCGCAGATTCGCGGCGAGGAGGATATCGCGGCGCATGTGATGGGGCTTGGAACACTGGCGGAAATAAGGGAACTGTTTTTCCTGATCGTGGATTTTATGAAAGAGCACCAGCAGGAGCAGTCAGGGTACAGCCGGATTGTGTGCGGTGTGCAGGACTATATCGAAAAGCATTATCAGGAAGAGTCGCTGAGCGTGGCGGAGATTGCCGAGGCGCTGCATCTGTCGCCTGCCTATCTGAATGTGCTGTTCAAACAGGAGATGAAAATGACGCTGAAACAGTATCTGAGTAACTATCGTCTGGAAAAGGCAAAGCGCATGCTGGAGCAGGGTTATGACAAGATTACGGAGATTGCGGAAAAATGCGGTTATGCCAGCGCCAACTATTTTGCAAAGGTGTTTAAGGAAGCAACGGACGTGACGCCCGTGGAGTACCGCAGACAGACAGGAGGCGGTGAAGGTTAACATAAATGTCATAAAGCAGTGGTATTACAGGTTATCGCTCAGCACGAAGATTATCATCCTGGTCTGTCTGGCGGGAATGCTGCCAATCGGAGTTGGTCTGGTGATATCGGTGCGGGAGATTCAGCGGCAGTCCTATGACCGGCAGCTGTATGCGCTGAACCAGGGTTTTGAGCAGACCTCACAGGCGCTGGAGGACAAGATGTCCCGCCTCCACAATATCTCTACCATGCTGGCGGTGAACGACATGGTAAACTTAAGCCTCAAACTGACTGGGGAGGAGAAGGTGCTGGCGCAGCAGCTTGCGGATTTCGAGAGCATTGACTCCTATGCATACGGCATGGAGATGGCATTTGAGACCAGCAATATCTGGTTTTACATTGACGACGCGCTGCCCGTGGTGAGTGATAACACAGGAAGATACCGTTCCCTGAATACAGTCCGGCAGACCAGGTGGTATCAGGAGCTTATGAACAGCAATGGTACGCCTACATGGGTGAGCTTTCGCGAAGACAAGTACGATACGAGCAGGGATTATGTCGCAATCGCAAGACAGCTGTGGGATCAGGAGGATTACTCACAGGAGATCGGCGTGCTGGTTGTCTCACTGGAGAGGGATCTTTTAGAGGACATGATGATCGGGACTGTCGAGGGACAGGCTATCTATGTCGAGACCGGGGAAGGGAGTCTGCTGGCTGCCAACATGGAGGAGACGGCACTGCCAAGGATACCGACTGGTATGAGAAGTGAGCAGGATATCAGTTTTAAGGAAGTCGTGCTCGATGGAAGGTCCTGTCTGGTGCGCAGTCAGCTGCTGGAATGGACAAACGCCTATCTGGTATCGGTGGTCGACAGGCAGCAGTTGCTTAGCACAACACATGTAGCGAATGTTGGCATCGTTGCGTGGTATCTGGTGGTATGTCTGGTGGTACTGGTTGTGTTCATTCCGCTGACAAGATCGATAACCTTGCGTCTGAAGCTACTGAAGGCGCAGATGGTGCCTGCCCGGGACGGCAAGCTTTTAAAGATTGAGAACGCGGAGAATGACGCGGACGAGATCGGCCAGTTGATCAGCCGGTATAATAGCATGACAGAACAGGTGTCCGGTCTGCTGGTGGAGCAGTATGCACTGGGGCAGGAGAAGATGCAGCTTGAGCTAAAGGCGCTGCGTCCCAGATCAACCCGCATTTTCTGTACAATACGCTTGACATGATCAACTGGATGGCGCAGAAAAACGAGACGGACAATATCAGGAGCGTGGTGCAGTCCATGTCCAGTTTTTACAGGTTAACGTTGAGCCGGGGGCAGGATATTGTGTCGATCGGCGATGAGGTGCGCATGTGCGAGGCGTATATGGAAATCCAGAGACGCAGGTACAGGGGGCGCATTCTCTACGAGGCGGAGGTCGACGGGGATATCCTGGACTGCCTGATTCCAAAGATCACGCTTCAGCCCTTTCTGGAAAACGCGATTGTCCATGGCATTAACGAGAAGGAGGACGCGCGGGGCGTCGTGATCTTATTTTGATCTGATCCGGTACGGCGTGGAAGGGATTCATTATCATAATGTAGACGGTGCTGTCAGCTACGAGGGTATTCCGGCGTCAAATGCGTTTGGCATGACAGTGGCAGGCGACAGCCTGCTGGGCAGGAAATACCTGTCGTTCAATGACCAGTGGACACAGGTCAACGAAAGGATTGATGCGTGGAGGGAGGAGGCGCTTGCGGCGGCAGGAGAGAATCCCGTCAGCGGCTATAATTTTGCGGCGGTCGGACTGGAGCGGGAGATCAACCGTCTGGAAGCTGTCCGGATGCAGTATTTTCAGCCGCTGGTGTGTGGATACTACGATACACCGGAAGATTTGGAGCAGGCGGTCGCACGGTTGGAGCAGGCGGGACTGGCGGCGTATATAGAGGAGATCGAAAGGCAGCTGGGCGCATATATGGGAACGGTTCAATGATAGGAAACGGCACGCTTATCCGTTCAGCTGCCCTCTCAGCTTTTTCATCACATGAAAATACGCCGGAACCAGAAACGCGTCCGCAAACAGCCATGCAAGCGGGTTTGCCAAAATCACGCAGACATATCCGAACTGTGGCACCAGGACAAATCCTGCAGTCGTCCTTGCCACCATCTCCGCGACACCTGCAAGGATCGCAAAGGTGGAAAAGCCTAATCCCTGTATCATGAACCGGACAATATTGACCAGCGCAAGCAGAATATATGCCGCTGAATTTGCAATGACAAAATAATAAATATAGGTGATGATTTCTTCTGTCGGATTGTCAAGAAACAGCAGCGCCATTTTCTTCCCAAACACGGCCATAAACAAAAATGCGATCACCGCATATACAATTCCAAGCTTTACACAGTCCTTCAAGCCCCTGTCAACCCTGTCAAGCCTGCCCGCACCGACATTCTGCCCGCCATAGGTTGCCATTGTCGAACCCATCGCGTCAAACGGGCAGCACGCAAGCATGCTGATCCTGCTCCCCGCGGTCACCGCAGCAACGATTACCTCACCCATCGAGTTTACCGCCGCCTGTAATATAACGCTGCCGATTGCCGTGATCGAGTACTGCAGCCCCATCGGCACCCCCATGGAACAGAGCTTCACCACATGACTGCCGCTAAACCGCCAGTCCTCCTTATGAAAATTTAGAAATTGATATTTTTTTATCATATAAAGCAGACAGATCACGCCCGAAACCGCCTGCGAAATCACCGTCGCATAGGCTGCCCCGTGCACGCCAAGCGGCGATACCAGCAACAGGTCAAGTATCACGTTGAGCACCGACGAAAAAACCAAAAATACAACAGGTGTCACACTGTCACCAAGGGAACGCAGGATTCCCGACACCAGATTATAGAGAAACGCCGCGGGAATTCCCATAAAGATGACAAATATATAGGAGTATGCCTGATCCAGAATCGCCCCCGGCGTATCCATCGCAACCAGGATCTGCCTTGTGAAAATTCCTACAATCACCGTCATTACCGCCGCAAACACAACTGCCGTAAATGCACCGTTTGCGATATACTTTTTCAGGTTGGGGAAATCCCTTGCGCCGAATGTCTGCGCGACGGGAATCGCAAAGCCGTTGCAGACACCGATGCAAAAGCCCAGTATCATAAAGTTGATAGAACCCGTTGAGCCGACCGCCGCAAGCGCGTCCACGCCAAGCTTTTTGCCGACAATAATCGAATCCACCATATTGTACATCTGCTGAAAAATCAAGCCGAACAAAAGAGGCATCCCGAATTCCAGGATCAGCTTCATCGGCTTCCCGTCTGTCATGTCCTTTGTACCGTTTAAGTTCTTAAAAATTTTAGTCATGAAACCGTTCTCTTTTTCCTTACTCATAGCAAATGCCTTTCCATTTAATATTTATGAACCAATATGTATCTTATTATTTATTTCAAAAAAGTCAATAGCAAAGTATAAAGAAACTATAAAAATTACCCTTTTTCCAGCTTTTTTAATATATTTTATCCGGTATGCATCTTTTACAATAAGGATATAGGAGGGCACAGATGTGTAATTGCACAAATGTGCAATTGCCCATGGGCAATTTGTGTACACAGGAGGCGCTCCGGGAAAAGGAGGGGTAACATGAAGAGTAAACCGGCAAGGAACTCCAGTTCGCAGGACAAGGGCGGCAGAATGACCTTTGCGGAAGGACTGCATGAACTGTGGAAGAACAAGATGCTCTATCTCATGACTGTACCGACCATCATATGGGTAATCATATTCTGTTATGTGCCAATGTACGGCGTGCTGATTGCATTCAAGAAGTTCAGTTACAAGGAAGGCATCTGGGGAAGTCCGTGGGTGGGGCTGAAAAACTTCGAGTTCCTGTTTCATTACAAGGGCGTGGGGCAGATTTTCTTCAACACGATTTTCCTGAATCTGCTGTTTATCGCGACGGGGACGCTGTTTTCAATCGGTCTGGCGCTCGTCTTTGTTGAGATCAAGAACAAGGTTTACAACAAGGTTGTGCAGACGATTGCGATTTTTCCGCACTTTGTGTCGTGGACGGTTGTGGCAATGTTTTTAAGCGGCATTATCGGGGGAAGCGGCACGCTGACACAGTGGATTATCTCGCACGGCGGGGAAGCTCCGAGGTTTTACAGCGCGCCGGGCTGGTGGCCGCTGATACTGGTGCTGTTAAAGATCTGGCAGGGCGCAGGGTATGGCACGATCGTGTATGTGGCGGCGATCACGGGATTTGACCAGGAGATGTACGAGGCGGCGAGGGTTGACGGCGCGACAAGGCTGCAGACCATCACAAAGATCACGCTGCCATTGTTAAAGACGACGGCGATCATGCTCACGATCATGAGCATCGGCAAGATTTTCTCGGGTGACTTTGGCATGATTTATGCGCTGGTGGGCGACAATTCGCAGCTCTATCCCACGACGGATGTCATTGATACCTTTGTGTACAGGGCGCTGCGGCAGCTCAACAACATGGGCATGAGTACGGCGACAAGTTTATTCCAGTCGGTAGTCGGCCTGATTATGGTATATCTCACCAATGCCATCACGAAAAAAGTAGAGCCGGATGCGGTGATATTCTAAGGAGGTGGATTGTTTGAGTAAGGTAAAAGTAACTGGCAGCAAGATCAAAAAGTCAAAGGGAGAGATTGTTTTTGATATCGTAGTGTATGCCATCGCGGCGCTGTTTTGTATATACTGTCTGTATCCGTTTGCAATTATCCTTGGCAGCAGCTTTGAGACGGAATCCAATTTTGCCACTTATGGTTTTCCAATTATCCCAAAAGACTTTACACTGAAGGCTTATAAGATGGTGCTGGGAGACAGCCAGATTTTTAAGGCGTATGGCGTAACAATTTTCATAACGGTAGTCGGGACATTATTCAGTATGTTTCTCACAATCACGATGGCGTATCCGCTGTCGCTGAAAAAAGTGAAATTCCGCAATGTCATCACGTTTTTCGTTTATTTCACGATGCTGTTTGGCGGTGGTCTGGTGCCCACTTACCTGCTGGTCAGCAAGACTTTGAACATGAAGAATAATATCTTTGTTCTGATTATCCCGGTGGCATTCGGGGCGTGGAATATGTTCCTGATGCGGAATTTCTTTAACGGGATTCCGGGGGAGCTTGCGGAGTCGGCATACATGGATGGCGCCAATGATTTCCAGATACTTGCAAAGATTATTCTGCCGGTATCTGTCCCGGGCATCGCAACCATCAGCCTGTTCTATGCGCTGGGATACTGGAATCAATGGTTTAACGCGATGCTCTACATAGAGGATTCCAATCTGTTTCCATTGCAGTATCTGCTGATGCGTATGCTGCGAAACGTCGAGGCGATGAAGGAGATGGCGCGGACGACCGGCGTATCTATGGGAGAGATTCCAACGAACTCCCTGCGTATGGCGACGACGGTCGTGGCGATCGGACCGATTGTTCTGCTGTATCCGTATGTGCAGAAGTTTTTTACCAGCGGTCTTACTGTTGGTGCAATTAAAGGTTAAAAAACATTAAGAAACACTAAGGCAGCAAAAGACGCAGCCTAAGAGTTTCTAAATGTTTCGAAGGACGCAGGGGCAGCGTTCTTCACAGAGTATTTTGTATTGTTGGAATTTAAGATAGGAGGAAATGATTCATGAAAAAGAAAAATTTATTCAAAAGGGCGGCGGCGCTGGCAATGGCGGGCGTTATGTCCCTGTCCCTGGCAGCGTGTGGTTCTGACGGCGGCAGCACATCATCTGACACGACAAACACAGGTGATACCGGAAATGCCGGAAACACTTCAGATGCCGGAGTCACGGATGCAGACACAGGTTCCGCACAGGCCGTTACGGAGATGGAGGACACGACGATCAATATCCGTGTGATGAACGAGTTCAAGAATCTGGACAAAGTGATTGCAAAATATACGGAGATGACAAAGGATGATCCCATCATGAGCAAGATCCATCTGAATTTCCAGTGGGTGGCTGGGGGCGATTACAAGGATAAGCTCACCATGTCCCTGGCAGCACAGGAGGATTTCGACCTGATGTTCTGCGGCGGATGGCACGGTTTGAATACCTTTACACAGCAGGGAAATTTTGCGGATTTGTCAGCGTATTTTAACAATGACAATTTTCCGGGGTTAAAGGCTGCTTTCTCTGAGAACTTTGTGGATGCCATGACTTCTTATGTGCGTCAGGAGGACGGTTCTTACAAGAAGGGCGTTTACGGCATTAACCTGGCTTCCTTCTACGAGGACAGCCGCGGATTCATGTACAGGGAGGATTTGAGACAGAAATATAACTGCGACCCCATCACGGACCGTGACAGCCTGTTTGCCTTTATGAAGACTGTCACAGAAAATGAACCGGACATGATCGGCGCGAGCGTGTGGGATCTGTTCTACATGGATACGCCTGCATATTCCGGGAAGCATGACAATGTATACAGTCAGGACCGGACAAATATCTTCGGCGGGCAGACAGCGATCTATATCGGTCTGAGCGACGATGGAAAGACAGTGCTCAACGCCGTTGTCGCCGGCGATCCGCAGGAAGAATGGGACAAGATGCCAGAGGGGTATCAGTATGATTTTATCACAGAGTATGCGGTAAAGCGGACGGACTGGAATCCGTATCTGAATCCAAACCGCGGCGGCACGGATACGGTGGAAAAGGAGGCAGCGATCGGTTATTGTCCGCTGTCGGAGTATGAGAGCAAAGTGAAGGAGGCACAGGAGAAGATTCCTGGTTCCGAGTACGGATACTATGTCTATGAGGATGCGCAGCGCAATAAGGAAAAAGGTGCAGTGATCTGTGATATGGTAACGAATAACTGGCTGGTGGTTCCGGAATGGTCAGAGAAAGTGGATGCCGTGATGTATTTCCTTGACTGGATGTTTGGCACGCAGGAGGCGCATGACCTGTTCCAGTATGGTATCGAAGGTGAGGACTGGGAAGCGGTAGGGGAGAATGGCTACAAACAGCTTGATATTTCCGAGGATCAGAAATACACCATGCCAAATTACTCCTTTACGCTGAATCCTACTTATATCCGATACAGCGAGTTCGTATTGAATAATCCGGAGATTAAGGCGGATTTTGAATATATGTATGACGAGTCAACATATCAGCTCAATCCGATCGCAGGTTTTTCGTTTGATCCGACAAACGTGGAGACAGAGGTTGCCAATATTTCCGCGCTGTCAAATGAGCTGCAGCTTGGCATCTCCCTGTATGACGCCGACGAGGCCGTGGAGAAGTTAAAGACATGGCATGAAGATGCAGAGAACGTCGGGCTTGAGACAGTCCGTCAGGAGCTGATCACACAGTTACAGGCGTTCCTTGACGTGAAAAACGCGCAGTAAATAAGGTCTTGGGGACAAGTAAGTTTAACGGCGATGGGGGATACCTGCCGCCGTTGCTGCGTAGCCCCCATGCAGGGCAAGTATGCTGCTAAGGCGGCGTCTGGGGGCGCGGGCAGGGAGGAAGAATATGGTGAATTTATTTAGCATCAACAGTCCGTTTGCGTCAGCGGTCAATAAGCTGGTGCAGATGATCTGGGTAGGAATTTTGTGGTTTGTGTGCAGTATTCCACTTGTGACAGTGGGGGCGGCAACGACTGCTTTGTATGAAGTATTATTAAAAATGGAAAAAAACCAGGAGGGATATCTTGGCATCTCCTTTCTGCGTGCATTCCGGGAAAATATAAAGAACGCAACGCTTGTGTGGATACCGCTGTTTGCAGCGGAGATTGTGTTTGGGGTAAACCTGTTTTATTATGCGGTGTTCGGCGGTAGTTCGTTTCGGGTGCAGAGTGTCGTCTTTGCGGTATTGCTTCTGGTGGTGGTGACCTTATCCAGTTATGCGTTCCCGGTGCTGGCGCGTTTTGAGAACACTACGGCAGGGACGCTTCGCATGGCGGCGGTGCTTGCGGTGCGCAATCCGGGGTGGACGGCTTTGATTTTATTTGTGCAGATCCTGACGATTGTAGTATGCTGGTTTTTCCTGTATTTTCCGGTTCTGTTTATCACGGGTATCACGGGATATTTTCAGGCGGTGATTTTCAACCATATCTTTGATAAGCTGATTGCAGAGGGGAAGATTGTGGAGACGAGTCATGCTGCAGGCCAGACTGATCAAACAGGAGAAAAAGATAAAATATGTTTTGAAGAGGGGTAAAACAAATGGATAATGCAACGAATAAGAACCGCGTTAAAATTTACCCGGTTCCAGACGGAGCCGTGCTGCAGGAGGACTACTGTCTGCGTGTCCGCCCGGCCGGGACAGAGGCGTGGCAGGAGCTCAAGGCGTACCGTGTCAAAGTTGACATGCACGACGTGCGCAATGCGTCAATGGCGTATTTTGACTTTTCCGGCAGGGTGGAGGTGGAGATCACGTTTCCCCGCTTTTATACGGTTTACAAGGTAGATATCCGGCCGCTGTCCCTTGGTATCAAACCTGAAATCGAGCCCAAAAAGGTGACATTCACACTTGACAGACCAGTGAACCTGTCCGTGGAGATTAACAAAGACCGTTTCCACAACCTCCATCTCTTTGCGGGCGATCTGGACAAGGCGCTGGAGGAAATGCCGGATAAAAATGACAAAAATGTCTTGTTGGTAAAAGGCTCACTGACGCGCTCGGGTTTTCTGTCAGATGAGACGAGCAGGCAGCTTGAACAGATGCCGGAAGGCATGTCTCCTGACGGACACCCGAGACGGACGCTCTATGTGGAGGCAGGAATTTATTATATCGGGGAGGCCATCTGGAGGCTCCCGTCCCACACCAGCATTTATCTGGAAGGCGGTGCGGTACTGATCGGCGGGCTGGCGTTCGAGCATGGGGAAGGGCTCCGGATTTATGGGAGGGGCATTCTATATCTGGCGGACTTTGCGCGGTTTAGCAGTATTAACGGGATTCGCCTGAACCACTCGAAAGATATCGTGATTGAGAACCTGATGTTTATCAATCCGCCGCACTACACTGTCTCCCTGGGGGACTGCGCGCAGGTGACAGTCCGCGGCGTCAAATCTTTTAGCTGTGAGGGGTGGAGCGATGGCATTGACATGATGAGCTGCCGTGACGTGACGCTGGAGCAGTGTTTCCTGCGCACGTCGGACGACTGTGTGGCAGTCTATGGAAGCCGCTGGGACAATTTCGGGGACAGTCGGAATATCCTTGTGCGGGATATGGCGCTGTGGGCGGATGTCGCGCACCCGTTAATGATCGGGACACATGGCGACCATGCGCATGACGGCGATATCATTGAACATATCACCTTTGAAAATATAGATATCTTAGAGCACCATGAGTTTCAGGCAGGGTATCTCGGGGCAATGGCAATCAACGCGGGCGATAAAAACCTGGTGCGCGATGTTGTCTGCCGCAATATCAGGATCGAGCCGTTTGAGCATGGAAAAGTGCTTGATTTTCAGGTCAGGTGGAACAAGGATTACAATCCGGCTCCGGGGCGCGGAATTGAGCATATTTTGTTGGAGGATATTGACATCATTTCAGGGGACGGGGAGGAGCCGTCAGTGATTGCAGGGTACAGCGAGGAGTTTGTGGTGCGCGATGTCGTGATCCGCAGGATGTACCGGGACGGGAAACTGGTCTGCGATCTGGCGCAGGCGAATATTCAAACGGGGGCATTTGCCAAGGATATTCTGCTTGAGCAGGCAAATGATTTTTAGATAAGGAGCAGATATCATCATGAAACAGATACTTTTGCAGGATATTTCCGAGACGCTCACAGCAGCGTCGCCCGAGTACCGGGCTGTTCTGCCAGAAGTGACGGATATTTCCGGGCAGGAGGGGATTCGTCTGGAGGTAGATCTTTTGGAGGAAGGACTCTCGGAGCTGGAGGTCACGCTGTATCCGCTGCGGATAGCAAGACCGGAATTTTTCCCCAGTGTCAGTGGGCGTGTTGCGGTGATGGGAACGGGCAGCCGTTTTGTGGATATTCCTTTCGGACAGTTTGGGTTTCGCCAGATGGTGCGGGCATTTCTGAATTATTTAGACGGAATCTCCGTGCGTCTGGTGCAGGGAGGTGCCGTGGCACTAAAAGGCATAGCTGCCGATACCATGGGTAATTTTTCGGTACAGGCAGAGGGCGCTTCCAGAGTCGGGGAGACGGGAGAGTGGGTGGACTATCCTGTGATGCTTGTCAATCAGTCCGACAGACAGAGGGTGGTCAATATCTGCCAGAGCCTGTATGGGAAAGAATGTCTTCCTACAAAGTACGTACCGTACATAGTGCTAAAACCCCATGAGAACAAGCTCTATGATATCAGGATTCAAATAACAGAGGATATCCCTGCGGGCGGTTCTGAGAAGAGTACGTTTCTCTTTGTGCCGGAGGGGGACGGCGCGCAGGCGAGGCGGATTGTCTTTCGGACAGCAAAGCGGCGGAAACACCCGTATCTTTTCTTGAAAGAGGAGCAGTGGCAGAAGCGGCGCGCGGCACTTGCAGCGGACGAGGGACTTTGTGATGTTTTTCACAGAACTTATGTGGAGACGGCAGAGAACTGGGAAGTGCCAAAAGCCTCTGCGGACATAGATCATGTATACCCTGCATATGCGCAGAACGTGCTTTTCCAGACAGCGGCGGGGTTTGGAATCCTGCGCGACGGTAAGGCGCAGGCGGTGTTAAAGTTCGGCGGACACGGGGGATACCACGGGCATTATGACAGGCTGAGCCTTGCATCATATATGAATCTCAGAGATGATACGACGTTTCACAATAATGAGTATGCATGGTTTGGATATGGTTCTTTTCTGTTCAAGATGTGGGTGCAGACTTCCATGGCGCACAACATGACAGTGGTGGACGGCAGGATGCAGAAGCCTTCTCAGTGCGAGTGCGTTTATTATGAGGAAAACCAGACCTTTCGGGCGGTGTGCGCGCAGACAGTGACAGAGTGGATTGAGCCGCCTTACGGCGGGCAGACGCCGTATCCGTATGTTTTCCCGGAGGAGAAGTGCGCGGTGGAGGGGCGCATGATATTACAGCCGGATAAGCCCAGAAAACAGGGGGATATCGGTGAATATTCGGAGCCGGTATTCCAGAGGCGGCTGCTTGTGCTCTTTCACGGGTACTGCATCGTGTGGGATTATCTGGAAGGACAGCAGGAGCACCGTTACGACTGTCTCTATCACCCGTCTGGGAAAATCGACAGGAAGAACTGGGAGGAGTGCGGGTTCCAGAATGCGGAAGAGTACGCGTGCTTTTCGGAGGATGCCTTTGGTTCGGGGCAGTTTATCCAGAACTGTTATACGGTTCCCGTGGAGGGGACGGTGTGCCTGCGGTTTCATGAAGGACAGCTCCGTGTGAACGATAATGACATCATGGATCATATGCCGGAGTCGTCCGTGTGGAGGGCATGGCCGCAGTCCGGGGACGTGACGGTCGGCAGATATCCGCACAGGGAAGATACCTTCACGGAGGAGAGCCGCAGGGCGGCGTCAGGCTATCTGGATAAACCGCTGAAAAAGACAGTCAGCTTTACGGTGCGGGGCAGACAGGCATGCTTTGCCACCCTCATAGAAGGCGGAAGGACGGCAGAGCGCGTACAGGCTGTCTGCTGCGGGGACTTCCAGTTCCTTACCGTGACAGAGCATGACGGAAAGGCGTGGAGCTTTTCCGTGACTGGTATGACGGATCGCGGCGCGGCTGTATCCGTGACGGTCATAGCAGGGAAAGTATAACAAAATGACATTGCAATCGGCGGTCAGATATAGTATGCTTTGCATGTCAGATTATTTTAATAATGAAAGAATTGAAGGAGAACAGCTATGAGCCTATTAAAAAACGGAATTTTGTGGAAGGATGTCCATGGTGAGCCGATCCATGCACATGGGGGTTATATCATTTTTCACGAGGGATATTTTTACTGGTATGGGGAGGATCGCAGGGAAAATTATTATGTCAGCTGCTACCGCTCCGCGAACCTGACGGACTGGGAGTTTCGCCGCCATGTCCTCACGACACAGTCCCGAATGCAGGGATACCGCGTCAGGACAACAATGCAGCTGGTGAATGAGGACGGGAACAAAGTGAACCTTGAGAGACCGAAGGTGCTCTACAATCAAAAGACCGGCAAGTTTGTCATGTGGGTTCACTACGAAAATGGGAAGAATTATCATGATGCGGCAGTGGCGGTTGCTACCTGTGACACGCCGGACGGTGACTTCGTGTATCACGGACATTTTAATCCGTACGGATATATGTCGAGGGACTGCACACTGTTTCAGGATGACGACGGGACTGCGTACTTTATCTCAGCGTCAAGGGATAACGCGGATCTGCACATGTACCGCCTGACGGATGATTACATGAACGTGGAGAAGCTGGTGCACAGGCTGTGGCAGGGAGAATACAGGGAAGCGCCCGCCGTTGTAAAGATTGATGGGAAATACTATATGTTGTCCTCGTTCTGTACG
Organism: Lachnospiraceae bacterium; assembly: GCA_009774245.1. GTDB lineage: Bacteria > Bacillota > Clostridia > Lachnospirales > Lachnospiraceae > COE1. The sequence continues at coordinate 27,237 of VSNM01000028.1, forward strand.
GGCTGGGCGCCGAACCAGGGAAAGTACGCGATGGCGGACGCCATGGAGGGCGACTGGAGTACCCTGACAGAGATCGGGGATGAGACGACCTACCAGAGCCAGCCGGCCTTTATCATTCGCTGGAAGGGGCGTGTGCTGTATTACGGCGACAGATGGGGCGGTGACGGGAGCCGGTATTTTGAGTCAGGCTATGTGGTCTACCCCCTGGCGCTTGAGGGGGACAGGCTCGTCATGGAGTACGTGGATCAGATTGAACTATAGACCGAATAATAAGTTATGGTGGAGAAGTCAGAAATGAATCAGGAAAGAAAGCAGATCAAAATATTTTAGAATCAGGATTACAAGAAACTGGGTATCCTGTACGGCCTGTTTTTTGAGGATCTCAATCACGCCGCGGACGGCGGACTGTATGCGGAGATGGTGCAGAACCGCTCGTTTGAATACTGTGAGATGGACAGGAAGGAGTACCATGCCCTGACTGCCTGGGAAAAAACAGGAGCAATTGAATGGGAGGTGCGGACAGGGCAGCCATTACATACAGGGAAGCCGCATTATCTCCATGTAAAATCACAGCCCGGCGGCGCTGTCTGCAATACGGGATATAATACGGGCTTTTTTGTGGAAAATGGAAAAGATTATGATTTTTCCATGTACGCAGGAGGCGTCGGGGGCAGTATCAATATGCGTGTGACAGTGGAAGAAGAAGGGGCAGTCTGTGCGGAGGGAAAGCTCGCAGTCAGCGGCAGGGAGTGGAAGAAGTATGAATTGGAGATGAAGGCGTCGCAGACAACAACCCGCGGGCGGCTGGTGCTGACCTTTGAGACAGGAGGAATGTGCGATCTTGACATGATCTCTTTTTTTCCACAGGACACTTTTCTCGGAAAGAAGGGCGGTCTGCGGAAGGATATTGCCGAGGCGCTGCAGGAGATGCATCCAAAGTTCATGCGCTTTCCGGGCGGATGCCTGGTGCACGACGGCAGCCTGAACGATCACGATCGCAATTCCATGTACCGTTGGAAAAGGACCATCGGAAAAGTGGAGGAACGTCCCACATGGCGCAGCAACTGGGGCTATAACCAGTCCCTTGGTCTTGGGTATTATGAGTATTTCTGCTTTTGTGAGGAGATTGGCGCGGAGCCGGTGCCGGTGCTTCCGGGAGGATTCAATCCGCACAAGGGTGTCGGCGTGCCGCTCGAAGAGATTGGGGAATGGGTGAATGACGCACTGGACCTGATTGAGTTTGCGAATGGCGGCAGCGACACGGTCTGGGGTAAGATCAGAAAGGATCTTGGCCATGAGGCACCCTTTTGCCTGAAATATATCGGAATCGGCAACGAGGAGGTCGGGGACGGATTTTTTGAGCGCTATCCGTATTTTCATAAGGCAATCCGTGAAAAATATCCGGAGATTCAGATTATCAATACTGCGGGACCATTTGCGTCGGGAGAAAGCTATGAGGCAGGATGGCGTTCCGCAAAAAAATATGGTTCCGACCTGGTTGACGAACATTACTATTCTGCCCCGGAATGGTTTCTTGCGAATATGCATCACTATGAAGATTATGACGAAAACGGACCGAAAGTATTTCTGGGCGAGTATGCATCATGGGGAAACACGTACTATAATGCACTGGTGGAGGCTGCCTATATGACACATCTGGAGCGGTCAAAGGCAGTGGCGATGGCGTGTTATGCGCCTATGTTGTGCAATGTGGATTACGTGAACTGGAAACCGGACATGCTGTGGTTCAACAACCACATGGTCGTAAAGACGCCGAATTATTATGTCCAGAAGCTGTTTATGCAGAACCAGGGCACCGATGCGGTCGCCTTTGAGACCAGGAATCTGGACGAGGTTATCCCGCTGACGGATGAGAAAGGGATCACGGGAAGATTCGCAGTTGCGGGAAATGACATTGAGGGAAGGATCTGGGAAGTGAGGGCGGCAGACCTGGACACGGGAGAGAACTGGGAGCTGCACGATGTCCGGATCGACGAGGATAATCTGGAGCACCTGTTCATGGATATCAGAAGCAGTCACTATAAGGTGTCCTTCCGTTTCCAGCGGACAGCAGGAAGGAAAGGGCTGAAAATCTATATCGGGGAAAAGGATGAGAAAAACCGGCTGGTATGGGAATTTGGCGGCTGGGATAACTGGGACTGCAACCTGACATCCTGCTATGCAGGGAGAAATTCGACGATTTCGCAGCGGCTTTTCCATGTGGAGGATACCGAATATTTCCTGGAGCTTGAGGTGGAAGACCGCAGGATACGGACATGGGTGAATGGAATTTTATATAATGACGCCGTTGACCGTCTGCCTGAGCTGGAGGAACTATATGTGACCGCCAGCGTGGACAGAAATAGTGGCAGGACAATATTGAAAGCGGTAAACCTCACAGGAGAGGCGAAGGAAGTACAATTGATCCTGGACGGAGCAGTAAAGAACTCTGTGACGGTCACCTGTTTAAAGGGTTGCGGTCTGGATGAGACCAATTCCTTTGAAAATCCAGACAACACCACGCCGCAGACAGAGCATATTTCTGTAGACAAAAATGAAATGTCGTATGTATTTGCACCGCATTCTGTCACAATACTGTCTTTTGGGAATGTTGGATAGTTTTCTTTTGGGGCGCAAAAAACGCAGGCTGACCAGCCTGCGTTTTCGCTTATCGCGCCATCAGTTCGATGATCTCCCCGACGTACATCGTGTGCATGTCGCCGTCGGCATACCATTTGGCGATCTCAGGGGACAGGAAGGAGTCCTCTGTCAGCTTCGTTGCGGACAGTTTCTGGCACAGAAGGACGAAACTGCCCTCATCGATGAATGGGATTGAGTGCTTGTAATTCCATGTAAGACCGGCTCCGGCAATCTTGTCCCCGTCGCGCCCGGAGTGGGAACCGCAGTAACTTAGCGCCTCCTTGTATTCCTTTCCCATAAAGGAAACAGAGAAAAAGTCTCCGGCATCGATAAACTCCTTGGTGTACCTCGAGTCGCGCACAAAGATAAAAACGACATTTTTCCCCCAGAGGACACCCACGCCGCCCCAGCTGACGGTCATGGTGTTTGCTTTCTGCCTGGAACCAGCTGACACAAGCGCCCAGTCTTTTCCGAACGATTCAAATGGATTGAACTCCAGAGTATCAACTGGAATCGGTTGAAATACATGCATAGTAATCGCTCCTTACTATAAAATTATTGTGATCGGATAGTATTAGTATACTATCCTGCGCTCAAAATGACAACAATTCTTGTGAAACTTTTCACAAAAACCGCGAGGCTGTAACAGTTCACAGGCTTACAGAAAGTAGTGGGAATCATGCGCCAAATTGATGTCCTTTATCAATTTGTGTGCAAAAAAGATGCTGTTTACGCCAACAATACCCAAATTGCAGCAAAACCCTGCATGGGCGTGAACAGTAACGCGAGGCTAAAAAAGCTAAACTACAACAAAAATATTGCCTGTTTTTCCAAAATGAGATATCATAAAAGAGAGCGGATTGTTTATGTAGGAGAGAAGGGAATTCCCTGCTCGATTGGTAATGGAAAATACGGAGGCTGACAGGTGAATAGAAGATTACGGAGTCGCATTACAGCGATCATGCTGATGGTTGTGATGCTTACAGGGCACTGGGGCGTTTCGGGGGTACGGGCACAGGAGGAAAGTGAGAGCGAGATCTCAGGTCCATTGAAGGTCACTTTCAATCTTGAGGAAAAGGAAATCCGCCAATATATCGAGGGCTTTGAGCAAAAATATCCGGGAGTGGAAGTCACCTATGAGTGTGTGGACGACTATGAAAATGCGATGGTGGACCGAATCGCTGACGGGGATTACGGGGATGTGCTGTTTGTTCCGGGATTTATGGATGACAGGGAGATACCCAACTGTTTTGTGCCGCTGGGCAACTATTACCGGATGGCAGGGAAGTACAATTACATTGACAGTGGGTTCATATCGGGAAATATAGTTTACACGATTCCCTCAAGCGCTTATCTGATGGGTGTTGTGTATAATAAGGATGTATTTTACAAGGCGGGAATCAGCAGTCCACCCAGGCATATTGATGAGTTCCTTGAAGATATGGCCATGATCAGGGAACGGACAGACGCCACACCTGTGTATATCAACAGTTTTCTTGACTGGACGCTTCGAAACTGGATTGATTTTCCCTATGCGGAGATGACAGGAGATCCCGATTATAAAGGAAATAAATTTGTCTACGAAAAGAACCCTTTTACAGAGGGCGGCACGCACTATGCAGTGTATCAGATGCTTTATGATCTGGAGGCGCATGGATATACAGAGGGATTTGAGAATGATATCAGCTGGGAGACAACCTGCAGGGATCTGAATGAAGGGCGCTGTGGATGCATTATCATGGGTTCCTAGGCGCTGGCTCAGATCAAGGCTTCCGGGAAAGACAGCGATTCTATTGGGTTTATGCCGTTTCCAAATGAGATCAATGGCAAGCAGTATGTGACGCTCAATACAGATTACAATTATGCGGTGAAGCGGGACAGTGACAATGTTGACGCGGCAAAGGCATTTGTCGAATATATGCTTGACGAGTCGGGCTATGCTCTGGACCGGGAGCTGATCTCCATTGTCAAGACTGATCCGTACTCAGATACATACGGCGACATGGCCAATGTTATCCCAGTGAGAAACGAGCCATATAACGGTGGAAATTATGCGACCTACCTGAATATGATAAAGTCGATGAATCCGGCGGATGCAGGGGAGATCAGGAATATTATCAGGGCAGCCGGACAGGGAAGCGAGAGCTTTGACCGGATCATGCAGGAGTGGAATCAGCGATGGGAGGATGCGCGGTCAGACGGCATAACCCTGCTGGACAGGAGCGAGACGCTTGCGCTGTCCATTGAGGAGAGCGCGGAGGGCGAGACGGAGAGCAGCCAGGCGGAAAGCTTCTTCAAGACGGACTATGATATCATGCTTTCCGCCACAGAGAATGAGTACATCGACAGCAAGAAGAATCTGTGTGTGGGATATCTCAGGGAACATGCGCCCTTTCAGTATGAGACAGAGGATGAACTGCTGAACCGGAGCTTTGCGGGGCTGTGCGCGATGATGTGCCGGACGATCGAGGACAATACCAGTCTGATGTTGGAGTACGTTCCCTATGACAGTGAGGAGGAACTGATACAGGCTCTGGAATCAGGGGAGCTGGATATGGCTGCTGGTGTGAAGAACATCCCCCTGTATGAGGACAGAATCAAGTTCTCGAGAGACTATATTGAATATATCAACGTACTGATGCGAAATGAGAATATCGACGTCAACCATCTGGAGGGAAGAAGGCAGGCTGTCATATCCGGCGAGAACGATACCATAGAGCTGACAGATCAGCCTCAGACAGTGGAGGTGGCGTCGATTGCCGAGGCAGTGAAGAGCATTGAGACGCAGGCTGCGGAGTACGCCATAACGAATTACTACAGCGCCGAGTACTATATCCGCGACGGTGAGTGCCAGAATATTGTCGTGATGCCGCTGACGGAGAAGACGTAGCTTGGATTTGCGTTCGCAAATGATGTGGACAGCAGACTGATCGCGATCTGCAATAAGTGCATCTACAGCCTGTCGGAGGATACCATACAGATGATGCTGCTGCAGAATATGGACCCGGAGGCAAAGCCGGTAACACTCGCGCGGTTTGTCAGAGAGAATCCGCTCACGGCGGTTCTGGTGGGACTGCTGATCCTGCTTCTGATAGCCGCCGCGCTGTTTACCGTGTGGCGTGAAAAGGAGAAGAGCCGCAAGAAGCGGGAGCTCGACAACAAGCGGTACGCGATATTGTCGCATCTGACGGACGAGTATGTGTTTGAGTATGACTTAAAAGAGGGCGTTGTTCATTTCGAGGAGAAGTTTGAGAAGAAATTTCACTTTGAGCGGGATATCAGGCTGACGGATTATGCGTATGACCAGCCGGCGCTGAACATATTGATCGAGAACTGTAATCTGGCAAAGGAGAATGAGTCCACGACAACGGATGATTTTGAGCTGGAGGACAGTGCGGGAGCAAAGCAGTGGTACCGCATGATCGCTTACCGCATTGCGGGGGGAGACGGACAGCCGAGCCATCTGATCGGCAAGATTGTGAACGTGCAGGATGCTGTGGAGGAGAGACAGCGGATTCAGAATGTGGCAGACCGGGACGCGCTGACCGGCATCTACAACAGGACAGGCTACGAGAAGCGCGTTCGCGAGCTCTCGGAAAAATACGGGGAAAAGGCATCGGTCACATTTGCTGTGCTCGATCTTGATAACTTCAAGTCCGTGAATGATTCCCTTGGTCACGCGGGCGGAGATGAGGCCCTAAAACTCCTTGCGGGCAGACTGGACCGGATGTCCGGCGAAAACACGATTGTCGCGCGCTATGGCGGTGACGAGTTTGTGGTCTGTATGTTTGCGGTCGGTCAGGCGGACGGACGGAAAATCTTTGAGACGCTTGTGAGCGGTATGGATACAGACATGAACTATCAGGGACATATTCATCATCTCTCCATCAGTCTGGGAGCTGTCTACGCAGACCATGTGCTCTATCAGGTGAAATCAGCGGGAAAGAATGGTTTCCAGTTGATTTGCCACGGGGAGAATGGTTGAACAAAATACTTGAAAACGATAAAAAAAGGGTATTTACAAAAAATGTAAATACCCTTATAATGTTTTTAAATAGTATCTATTATGAGGAAAATGAAGTATGCGGGAAAAATATCAGTTATCTGAGCGGGAATGGCAGGTCATGAATTTTATGTGGGATCAGGAGAAAGCGGTGACCAGTATGGACATACTGGAATCACTGCCGGACGTTATGCCAAACGCTACTTATGTCCATAGGACGATCAATTCCCTGCTCGACTCCGGATTGATACAGGAATCTGGGGTTGTCCTACACAATACGCAGTATGCGAGAAAATTCATGCCGTGTATGACAAGGGAAGAATATGCGGCCAAATATCTGGTAGGGCAGGGAATCCAGAGGAAATCACTGGGGAGAGTGGCAATGGCCTTGTTTCATGAGACACAGGGCGGTGATTATCAATATACCCAGGAAACAATAGAAGAATTGCAGGAAATTATCAACCAGTTGAAAAATCAGTCAGATCATTCCTGACAGGAGTATACATAATGAATATTACAGCATATTCTGTGGCGACGGCTTGGATATGGACTTCATTGCTGATCGTAATTATGTGTACAATACAGCAGAATAGAAAGACGCTGCATTATTTTGGCGTCCGAAATCTGCTCATTTTATATGGTTTCTGTATATTGAGGACAATCGTGCCAATCGAACTTCCGATAACCAGGGTGATTCCGGTGAAAGGTGTTTATAATATCGTGACGCGTTTCTGTGTAAAGCCGTTGATTGGCGCCTGGATTCCGGCAGGGTATGTGCTGTTAGTGATATGGGGAAGCGTTACGGCGGTTAAATTGTGCATACTTGTGAAAGATTATTGGATATCAAATCATATGTTCTGCTATTTCCCTATACAATATGACGAGTCCGGACAGCAGGTATTGGAAAAACTTCAAAGAGAACATGGAGATCATCGAAAGATCACCGTGTACAGAACGTCCTTAACCGTTCCAATGGAAACGGGAATATGGCATTCCAGGATTCTGCTGCCAGACCAGCGTTATACCCAACAGCAATTATACTATATCATACGGCATGAATATTTCCATATATTACATCATGACACAGCCACAAAACTGATCATCAATCTTTGGATGTGCATATTCTGGTGGAATCCAGTCACTTATGTATTGAGCCGTAATATGGAGAATACTCTGGAACTCAACTGTGATCTCACAGTTGTAAATTCATTGGATCACGTGAAACGGGCGGAATATCTGTCGACAATCCTTTATGTCATGAAAAACAGAAAGAAACCTTTGGACAACAAATGTTTACCCAAAAGTATGAATGCTCTGTATAAACTGCATAATGATGCAGAGCTTGTCAAAAGATTCCGCATGATATCAGAATGCGTAAATATGACGGAAACGGCGCAAAAAAGACATAAATTACAGTTGCGAATATTGTCGGCAGTGTACATGATTGCTTTTTTCCTCTCCTATTGTTTTGTTATTCAGTCAAAATTTGAAGTTCCGGCAGGGGACATGACAAAGGAGGTGGATGACTATTACATAGAGCCAGAAAAAATTTATTTACGCCAAAATGGAAACGTGTATGAGGTGGTAACAGAAAATGGAGAGGTAATTATTATTGATGAAGAGACTGCGATGTCAATGAAAGAGTTGGGTTTAGAAAGAAAGTAGAGGGAAAGATATGAGAAGAGAACTGGTATTATTGGGTGTAATGTCTATATTATTTACACCGGTATTTGCTGAAACATTAGAGATGAACAATATGGCTTCTTTTCAAATTCAAAGTAATAGTTTATTAAATGAAGGGATTACACCATATGCTGATTCTATAGTAACCAAATACAAGTTGATTAATTCAAAGTTGTATTATCGAAGATGGAACGAATCAAAAGGATATTGGGTGGATAGTGATTGGATACCATATAATCCTTAAGCATGAAACACATTTAAGTAATGTTAGGAGATGGTTGCTATGAATGTTATAATACCCACATAAAATCAGTGGTAGGAATCCTGCTTCCAATAGAGCTTGAAATTATGTGGATGATATTATTAGTATAGAATATAGGCGTATTTGGAAAAAATAATTACATGAAGGAGACAAAAAAGGGATGCGAAAGAAAGCTAGAAATGTGATCATCTTTTTTATAATTATTATGCTTGTAAACAATAATATATTAATCACTCACGCTGAGGAAAGTGTTAGTAATGAGGAACCAATAGAAGTTGAGTTAAATGACTATGAGACGCCTATTGCATCTTTAGACGAGGATGATGAAATACCAAAATTTGCAACAAGTTCTGAACCATTTACTATACAGTTGCAGGATAATAAAATATACAATTCAAGTGTTGAACCAATAAATGGAGTTGCGATAGGAACCATAGATAATATTGCGGAATTGGGTAATACACCAGTAGTGCTGGCAGATCTTCCTGCTAATACAGATCCTAATTATGCATATGGATTGACCGCAGATACAGAATATACCAGTACAATTACACAGGAAGGGGAAATTCGTTGGTATGCCTTTGATATTTCTGCTTTAACAAAAGTATCCATGTTAGTTAAAGCAGAGGAAAATATGGATATAGATATTTTTTTATTTAAATTAAATACAAGTACTATGACATTAGAAAGTACAAACTTAAGTGCTCAAAATTACGGCTCAGAAGAATATTTTAGCTATGTAATTGGAGAAGGGGTATACTATTTTGCTTTGTTAGGGGCAACCGGAAATGGTACGTTTGCTCTGGATTTTTTTGAAAATGCAAGCTATGTAGACCAAGAAATAAATGATTCAATTAAAACGGCACAAATTATTGGATCAGATACAGGGTTTACGAGGAAAGAAGAGGTTACTGGAATTATTGACACAATGAGAGATGTGGATTATTATAAAATAAATGTAACAGGATTGCAGCCGTTATTGGTTCATCTTGAGGTTACAGCTCCACAGAATCATACAATGGTATGGATTAATACAGATACATCTCCTGATAGGCTAATATATAAAAGTGGAAATTGTATTTTAGCGCCGGGTGTACATTATTTTGCGATATATGATACCAAGGGAGAATATTATAAAGGAAATGGAACTTATAAAGTGTCTATAAATGTTATTACTGGTAATTTGACCAAGGATTTGCAGGCAACCTCTTACAAATACTATCCTGAATATCCCGCGATACTGCAGTGGCGTCCAGATAGATCCCAATATTATTTAAATGGAATCGATTTATATATATATCAAGGGTTTGGGGAAACTCATGGAAGTCAGGGTAGTCCATATTATGAAAGGTGGAATATAAATTTTTACCGTGCTAATGATCTGATATATGATATCATAGGGGTTAAAAATAATTATATAAGCCTAGCGGAAAGTAAAAAGAAGTATTCAAGAGTATTTTTCATAGAAGTTGGATCAGAGGATGGGAGGACTGTATTTGGTGACGGATTTACAGTAACAGGAACAGTAATGAGCGATTATAATATTACACATGCAATTATTGCAGTTGATGCGATTACAGGAATTGCGGTTGATGTCATTTGGCCAGATCCTAATCCATTTGACGGGGTGACTCCAAGTATGTAAAAATCATAGAAGTTAAATAAGGGGGACTACAAAATGACTACAGTTAAAATGCCATTTATAAAGGCGCAGGTGAATTATACGGAGCCATGCAAAGTGAAGATGGGTGTATCCAGATTGGCTGACTATGGCTTACAACAGGATGCGGCGACACTGATAATCTCTTCAGAAGGAAGCAAAAAGGCAAGGGAGTATGTTAGTATAGCGGCATTGAAGGAGGAAAAGGCGGAGTATGGAGATGGAGAGACGGTTGAAAAGGTAAAAACCGAAAAATCTTTTGAACAACTTATAGATGTCGCCCTAAATGGCGGGGAATTAAGCCAGGATGAGCAGGAACGCCTTGACAAAGAGCTGTTTGGCAGAATCCAGATGCATTACAATGAAATGCAGAACCTGCGCCTGTCGGACAATGACGAGAGGATTTTGGAGGAATTAAAGAACCATTTTCTCATGAAACAGCAGGCATTAAAGGATATGCGTCAGGCGGCGGCAGACGAGACGCAGCAGGCCAAAGCCGCACAGCAGGAGACAGAGGTCGCGCAGAATGCGGATGAGGTGGCAAACAAGGCCGCCGAGGCGGATATGATCGCGAAAAGCCTGGAAGGGCTGGATCAGGATACCGCCGCAGAAGCGCCAGAGTACGAGAAGGCGCCTGGCGGAAGCATATCAGGCATGGCAGGGGATAATGCGATTTCCGGCGAGGAGAAGGCGGCAGATCACCAGAAGCGCATGAATTATGATGCGAACACTAAAGATAACATTGATGAGATTGATAACCAACGGCTCACGGAGGCGATGCAGGAAAAAGAGTACAGCAAAATGCTGGACGAAAGCTACGGGAGAACCATGCAGGTTTTTGAAAATAAGGAATTTACCCTGAAAGAACGCGCGGAGGCGTACAGTATTTTCATGGACGAGTCCAGAGAGCTTGCTGAGAACAGGGAGATCGCCAGACATCTAAAGCTTTACGATTATGAGTCTGCCACTGACCTGCGGTTAAAGGCATTGTCAAACGATGGAAAGAAAAATACCGCCGCGCAGACAGAAAAGGATGCCATGCAGGATACAGAACGCGATTTCGTGAAGGACGCGGCGGCAGATAAGCTCCAAACAGCAAGGAAACGCCAGGAAAAGAATGCAAAGCTCCCGAAAACATGGACAGTCAGGGGGGATGACCGGGAAAACGCAGAGCAGCTGGAAATACACTAAAACGTATATATGGAAATTTATGAAAAGTTTACAATTTGTTCATTGAATGTTTGCCTACAATTGCGTATAGTGTATGTAAGGAATCTAATTGATTTCTTCATCACACAATGAGTCCTGTGACTGTTCTGACAGGACGGTAAAATAAAAGTGACAGAGCGATGAGTTGAGTGACGGTTCTGACTCAACGGTAAAATAAAAGTAACCGAGTGATGTAAATTCTGGGAGGGCATCTGCTCTCCCATTTCTATGCACATAGGCGCATAAGAAAATTAGTTGCTGATGCAATATGAGTCTGGTGCGGCGAGTAGTGGAGAAGGACAAGCACTACTCAGTTGAGAGGGTATTATGTGTTTTACAAAAGATGAATTTGACTACCAGGTATTGAATTTAACGCAAAAGTTTTATATTGATTATCCTAATCCGCCATACAAGGAGATTGTTAGAAAAAATAGCAGGCCATATAATTGTTTGCTAATACAATCACATTATGGTTATTATATTTGTATTCCGTATAGGGGCCATATCAAGCATAAATATGCTTTTATGTTCAAGAATAGTGTACGGTCTAAAAGAGCCAAATCTGGATTGGATTACAGTAAGATGGTAATAATTACGAATAATGATTACATTGGACAAACAGATGCGATCGTGGATAAAGATGAATACAATGAAACACGTAATAATATTGAATACATAAAGAATGATGCTCAAAAATATGTTGATGAATATGTGAATTATATATCAGGAAATAAATCAAAATATGATAAAAAAGAATTTGAACGTATTTACCAGTATTCAACGCTACAATATTTTCATAAAGAATTGGGAATGAAACAGTAAAATGGAAGTGATGGCAGATTAGCCGAAAGTACACTAAAACGCACATATCGATACACTATATCAAAACTTTTTGAAAAAATTAGCGGGAAAGGCTTTACAAATCAGGAAAAATTTCATATAATGTGAAAAGCACAAGACAAAATATTGAATTTCAAGGCAACCAAAGGCGGTTAACAACTGTTTTTTGGCTGCCTTTTTTGTCGGAAAAAATATATTGAACACACAAATTTTCTGACAATCTGACAATTGCCCCAGCGCAATCGCAATCATTAATTTGGAACAAGGATAAGGAGAAAAAGAGATGTTTGATGCAAAGATGAATGTCCCGGAAGCGCCGCTTTACAGGGCAGGGTTTGAACACGACAACTGCGGTATCGGAGCGGTTGTCAACATCAAGGGCACCAAGACGCGTGAGACCGTCGAGAATGCCCTGAGGATCGTAGAGAATCTGGAGCACAGGGCCGGCAAGGACGCGGAGGGAAAGACGGGCGACGGCGTGGGTATCCTGGTCCAGATCTGCCATGACTTTTTCGTCAGGGTGACAAAGCCCTTGGGCATCGCGCTTGGCGGTGAGCGGGAGTACGGCGTGGGCATGTTTTTCTTCCCGCAGGACGAACTCAAGAGAAACCAGGCGAAAAAGATGTTTGAGATCATCGTCGAGAAGGAGGGGCTTGAGTTCCTCGGGTGGCGCGAAGTGCCATGCGTCCCATCCGTTCTCGGACACAAGGCCGTGGAGTGCATGCCCAACATCATGCAGGCGTTTGTGAAAAAGCCGGCAAATGTGGAAAAAGGGCTTGCCTTTGACAGAAAGCTCTATATCGCAAGGCGCGTGTTTGAGCAGAGCTCCGACAATACGTATGTCGTGTCGCTCAGCAGCAGGACGATCGTGTACAAAGGGATGTTTCTCGTAAAACAGCTCAGGACTTTTTTCAGGGATTTGCAGAGCGAGGATTATGTATCGGCGATCGCGATCGTGCACTCCCGTTTCTCGACGAACACGAACCCGAGCTGGGAGCGGGCGCACCCGAACCGCTTTATCGTACATAACGGCGAGATCAATACGATCCGCGGCAATGTCGACAAGATGCTTGCGCGCGAGGAAAACATGGAGTCCGAATTTTTGAGCCATGAGTTCCACAAGGTGCTGCCGGTTGTCAACGCGCAGGGTTCTGACTCCGCCATGCTCGACAACACATTGGAATTTCTGGTAATGAGCGGCATGGAACTCCCGCTCGCAGTCATGATCACGATACCGGAGCCGTGGGCAAACAACAAGACCATGTCGCAGTCAAAGAAGGACTTTTACCAGTATTATGCGACGATGATGGAGCCGTGGGACGGTCCGGCGTCCATTCTCTTTTCGGACGGCGATATCATGGGCGCCGTGCTCGACCGGAACGGGCTTCGGCCATCGCGCTATTATATCACGTCCGATGACCAGCTGATCCTGTCATCGGAGGTCGGCGTGCTTCCGGTCGACGCGTCCAAGATCGTGAAAAAAGACAGACTCCGCCCGGGAAAAATGCTTCTGGTGGACACGGTAAAGGGTGAGGTGGTCGATGATGACACGCTCAAGGAAAAGTTTGCAAAGAGCCACCCGTATGGGGAGTGGCTTGACTCGAATCTGGTCACATTGAAGGAATTGAAGATACCAAATGTGCGCGTGCCAGAGTTCTCCGACGAGGAGCGCCAGCGTATGCAGAAGGCGTTTGGCTACACGTACGACGAGCTGCAGACCAGTATCCTGCCGATGGCAAGAAACGGCGGGGAGAGCATCGGCGCGATGGGTGTCGACACACCGATTCCGGTATTGTCCAAGACACACCATCAGCTATCTCATTATTTCAAACAACAGTTTGCACAGGTGACAAACCCGCCGATCGACGCGATCCGCGAGGAGGTTGTCACATCGACGACCGTATATATTGGAAAGGACGGAAACCTGCTGCACGACACCGAGAAGAACTGCAATGTGCTCAAGGTCAACAATCCGATTCTCACGATAACAGATTTGTTAAAGATCAAAAATATGAAGCGCGAGGGCTTTAAGGTCGAGGTTATTCCGATCATTTATTATAAAAATACCAGTCTCGAGCGCGCGATTGACCGTCTGTATGTGGAAGCTGACCGCGCTTACCGCGAGGGTGTGAACATCATCATCCTGTCAGACCGCGGCGTGGACGAGAACCATGTGGCAATCCCCTCGCTGCTCGCAGTGTCGGCGATGCAGAAGCATCTGATCCGCACGAAGAAGAGAACAAGTGTGGCGCTGATCATCGAGTCCGCGGAGCCGAGGGAAGTGCATGATTTCGCGGCGCTGATCGGCTATGGTGCCTGCGCGGTGAACCCCTATCTGGCACAGGAGTCCATCAAGGAGCTGATCGACAACGGCATGCTCGATAAGGACTATCACGCGGCGGTGGACGACTACAATGATGCGATTCTGCACGGTATTGTCAAGATCGCGTCCAAGATGGGTATTTCGACAATCCAGTCGTATCAGGGTTCCCAGATCTTTGAGGCGATCGGCATCGACGCTGATGTGGTAAACAAATATTTTACCAATACAGTCTGCAGGGTGGGCGGCATCACGCTGCAGGATATCGCGAAGGAAGTGGACGATCTGCACTCCTTGGCATTTGATCCACTGGGACTGGCGACAGACTTAACGCTCGACAGTCCGGGACAGCATAAGTCAAGGGGCGGCGCGGAGGAGCATCTGTACAATCCGGCGACAATCCACATGCTGCAGCAGTCTACCCAGAAGGGCAGCTATGAGATGTTCAAGCAGTACTCGGAAATGATCAATGATGAGAACAGCGTGCGCAACATCAGGGGACTGATGGACTTTAACTATCCGAAGAAGAGTATTCCGATTGACGAGGTTGAGAGTGTAGACAGTATTGTCACGCGCTTCAAGACCGGTGCGATGTCCTACGGTTCGATCTCGAAGGAGGCGCATGAGACGCTTGCGATTGCGATGAATCTGCTCCATGGAAAGTCCAATTCCGGCGAGGGCGGCGAAGATCTGGAGCGCATGGTGATCGGCGCGGACGGGCTCAACCGCTGCTCTGCGATCAAGCAGGTGGCGAGCGGGCGTTTCGGCGTGACCAGCAAGTATCTGGTGAGCGCGCAGGAGATTCAGATCAAGATGGCGCAGGGTGCAAAGCCCGGCGAGGGCGGTCATCTGCCCGCTGGCAAGGTCTATCCGTGGATTGCAAAGACCAGGCATTCGACGCCCGGCGTCGGCCTGATCTCACCACCGCCCCATCACGATATCTATTCGATCGAGGATCTGGCGCAGTTGATTTATGATTTGAAAAATTCCAATAAAGACGCAAGAATCAGTGTCAAGCTCGTCTCGGAGGCAGGCGTGGGCACGGTTGCTGCAGGTGTTGCAAAGGCGGGCGCGCAGGTCGTCCTGATCTCCGGCTACGACGGCGGCACGGGCGCGGCGCCAAAGAGCTCGATTCACAATGCCGGACTTCCGTGGGAGCTGGGACTGGCGGAGACGCACCAGACGCTGATTCAGAACGGACTGCGGAATAAAGTGCGCATCGAGACCGACGGCAAGCTGATGACAGGGCGCGACGTTGCCATCGCGGCGATCCTGGGCGCGGAGGAGTTTGGCTTTGCGACGGCGCCGCTCGTGACGATGGGCTGTGTGATGATGCGTGTGTGCAACCTTGACACCTGTCCGGTGGGCGTCGCGACGCAGAATCCGGAGCTTAGGAAGCGTTTTAAGGGCAAACCGGAATACGTCGTAAACTTTATGAAATTTATCGCGCAGGAGCTCCGGGAATATATGGCGAAGCTTGGTGTCCGCACAGTGGACGATCTGGTGGGGCGCACAGACCTGTTGCGAATGAAGGGGAAGGACGAACTTCCAGAGGGAACCGTGCGGCTTGACCTGAGCCTGATCCTGAACAATCCATACCAGAAGGAAAAAGCAGTATTTGATCCAAAACATGTGTACGACTTCGAGCTGGAAAAGACACTGGACGAGAGAGTGCTGTTAAAGCAGCTTGGCGGCGCGCTCGAGGCAGGCAAGAAAAAGAGTATTGAAGTTGATGTCACCAACACAGACCGCGCGTTTGGCACGATCTTTGGCTCCGAGATCACGAAGCGGTATTACAACACACTGGAGGAGGATACCTTCCGCGTGCTCTGCAATGGCGCTGGCGGACAGAGCTTTGGGGCGTTTATACCAAACGGTCTCACGCTGGAGCTGGTCGGCGACTCGAACGACTATTTTGGCAAGGGTTTGTCCGGCGGCAAGCTGATCGTGTATCCGCCGAAGGGAAGCAGTTTCCAGCAGGACGAGAATATCATCATCGGAAATGTGGCGCTGTACGGCGCGACAAGCGGCAAGGCATTTATTAACGGTGTCGCAGGCGAGCGGTTCTGTGTCAGAAACTCGGGTGCAGTGGCGGTTGTCGAGGGCGTGGGCGACCACGGCTGCGAGTACATGACAGGCGGCCGCGTCGTCGTGCTCGGCGGCACGGGCAAGAATTTTGCGGCGGGCATGAGCGGCGGCATCGCGTACGTCCTCGACGAAGAGAATGACCTGTATATGAGAGTGAACAAGGAAATGATCTCCATGAGCGAGATCACCAATAAGTATGACGTGATTGAGTTGAAGGAAATGATTCAGGAGCACGTGACCTGTACCAACTCCGAGAAAGGCAAGAAGATTCTCGATCACTTTGGCGAGTATCTGCCGAAGTTCAAGAAGATTATCCCTTATGATTACGAGCGCATGCTAAAGACCATCGTCCAGATGGAGGAGAAGGGACTCAGCGCGGAACAGGCACAGATCGAGGCATTTTACGCCAATACACAAAAATAGTAAGTATGAAGAGTGTTTCTAAGGCGGCAAAAGACGCCGCCCAAGAAACACTAAAACTTCATACTGGAAGAACTTCTGGCCGCTCACAGCAAAGGCTGTTTCGCGGAGAAGTTCTAAGTCTCGTACAGAAGAACGCAAGTGCAGCGTTCTTCACGGTATAGGCTTCATAATTAGGAGCTGTCATGACAGATCCTTAGAAAGGAATATGGGTTATAAACGATGGGAAAACCAACAGGATTTTTAGATTATGAGAGAAAAACTTCCGCGGCGCAGGCACCGGAGGAAAGAATCAGGCACTTCAACGAATTTCATGAACATCTTCCCATGGAGGAGCAGCAGAAACAGGGCGCACGGTGCATGGAGTGCGGCGTGCCGTTCTGCCAGTCGGGCATGACGATCGCGGGAATGACCTCCGGCTGTCCGCTGCACAATCTGGTGCCGGAGTGGAACGATCTGGTATACACAGGCAACTGGGAGCGCGCTTACAACAGGCTGAAAAAGACGAACAACTTTCCGGAGTTCACTTCCAGGGTGTGTCCCGCGCTCTGTGAGAACGCCTGCACCTGCGGCCTGAACGGCGACGCGGTGGCGACGAAGGAGAACGAGTATGCCATTATCGAGAATGCCTACAGGACAGGGCTTGCCGATGCGAAACCGCCCAAGGTGCGCACCAACAAGACCGTCGCGGTGATCGGAAGCGGCCCTTCCGGGCTTGCCGTGGCAGACCAGCTGAACAAGAGGGGGCACAATGTCACCGTGTTTGAGCGGAGCGACCGCCTTGGCGGGCTGCTGATGTACGGAATACCGAACATGAAGCTCGAGAAGCATATCATCGACCGCAAGATCAAGATTATGGAGGAGGAGGGCGTCAAATTTTTCACAAACACCGATATCGGAAGGGATGTCAAGTCCAAGAAGCTCGTGGAGGGTTTTGACCGGATCGTGTTCGCGTGCGGTGCCTCAAATCCCAGGGATATCAATGCGCCGGGAAGGGACGCAAAGGGAATCTACTTCGCAGTGGACTTCCTAAAAAGCGTGACAAAGAGCCTGCTTGACTCCAACCTCGCGGACAACGCCTATGTGTCCGCAAAGGGAAAAGACGTGGTGATCATCGGCGGCGGTGACACGGGAAATGACTGTGTGGGGACTTCGATCCGTCTCGGCGCAAAGTCCGTGACACAGATCGAGATGATGCCAAAGGCGCCGGATACCAGGGCGGAGAATAACCCGTGGCCGGAGTGGCCCAAGATCTGCAAGACCGATTACGGCCAGGAGGAGGCGATCGCGCTGTTTGGGCATGACCCGCGCATCTATGAGTCGACCGTCAAGGAGTTTATTAAGGATAAAAGCGGCAATCTCTGCGGCGTGAAGATCGTGAAGCTCACGTGGGAAAAGGACGCGGAGAGCGGCAGGATGAACATGAAGGAAGTCGAGGGCAGCGAGCAGGTGCTCGAAGCGCAGCTCGTGCTGATCGCGGCGGGATTCCTCGGCAGCCAGAAGTATGTCACGGATGCATTCAAATTGGAATTGGACGCACGCACCAACGTAAAGACAGCGCCCGGCAAATTCAAGACCAGCGTGGACAATATCTTTGTCGCGGGTGACATGCACACAGGGCAGTCCCTCGTTGTCAAGGCAATCCGCCAGGGACGCGAGTGCGCCAGAGAGGTCGATGAGAGCCTGATGGGGTACTCGAATATGTTTATCCAGTAGTTTTGATAATAAGAAGGATTTTTAAACACGTAAAAAAGCTCTTGCTCACAGGCAGGAGCTTTTTACTGCATATGGGCGTATAAGGAAATTAGGAACTGACGCAGCATGCGCCCGGTGCGGCGAGTAGTAGAGAAGGTCATTCCCCTGCTCAATTTCGATTTTGGGAAAAGTTTAACAGCAATTTATATAAACGATGCCGCAATTTATATGATTGATGAAACCATCAGTTATGATATATTTGACATAAAGAATTTGACATAAAGAAATTGCAGATACAAAGCTGTAAAAGTAAATAGAGGAGGAATGCAGATGAACCGGAGGAAGAAAAAACTTGAAGCTTGGAAGTTTGCGGCAGGGGAGACGCAGGAATGTCTTGCGGACGCGAAAATGGTGACGGTTCCGCACACATGGAATGTGGAGGAAGGATTATATGAGTATGCAGGGAGCGGCTGGTACGCTTATCAGCTGACAATGCCCACGCTCTCTGAAGGGAAACGGTACTGGCTGGAATTTGGCGCAGTATACCATGACGCGCGGGTGTATGTGAACGGTATTCTGGCGGGGCAGCATCTGCACTCGGGGTATAATTCGTTTACAGTGGAGATTACCGATTACATAAAGACCGGGGAAAATCAGATTGTAGTTCGTGCCGACAACAGTTTCAGCGAGGAGATGCTCCCTTACAGGCGGAGCTTTGACTGGGCAAATGACGGCGGCATGATCCGCAGTGTCTGGCTGTATGAAACTGGGGCGGGCAGAATCGCAAATGTCCGCGCTGTCTGCGAGCCGATTCTGACACAGACCGGAAAGCGGCAGCGCGGCGGAAGCGCATTGTGGGGATTCGACCTGGAGCTTGATATCAGGTCGTGTCCTGTTTGGTCAGACTGGAAAATAAAGTGGAGGCTGTACAGTGTCGGAAAAACGGAACTGGCATCGGAGGGCGAGGCATCTGTATCTGACGGAGAAAATCAGGCCGTGCGGCAGATTCTGGACGATGTATCATACTGGCATTTTGACGCGCCCACGCTTTATGTGCTGGAGCTGGAACTGTGCTGCGGCGATGTCGTACAGGACACGTATCAAATGAAAATCGGTTTCCGCCAGATAGAGGTCCGCGCGGAGCAATTATTTTTGAATGGTGAACCTGTGCGTCTGTGCGGGACAGAGTGGATGCCGGGTTCCAGCCCGCAGTATGGTATGGCTGAACCGACAGAACAGCTTTATAAAATGCTGGACATTCTGAGAAAGACAAACTGTGTGTATACCAGATTTCACTGGCAGCAGAGCGAGGAGGTCTACGAGTGGTGTGATGAACATGGGATGCTCGTGCAGGAGGAGATACCGTTCTGGGGACCGGAACCGGAGGCGGCAGGGGAGACGCAGTGGGAAATTTTTTGTCAGCAGATGCAGGAGATGGTTCGCGCGAAACAAAACCACCCAAAAGCGGAGGAACTGCTTCGGAAAGCCTTTGTATACCCGGAGAATCTGGGAGAAGGAAAACTGGAGGGAACCAAGGATAACCATCTTTATTATCATCTGGGACTTGCGCTCGAGGGACAGGGAAGGAACGCGGAGGCAGAGGAATGTTTCCGAAATGCAACGCTTGGAACCAACGAGCCTGCAGGGGCAATGTACTACAATGACCAGCCGGCAGACATGATCCTGTATCAGGGACTGTCATACCTCAAGCTGGGAATGGTCCGCGAGGCAAGGGCGAGATTTTACCGTCTGATTGATTACGGTGAGCGTCATCTGAACGATGAAGTGAAGATTCAGTATTTTGCCGTATCCCTGCCGGAGTTCTTGATCTTTGACGAGGATTACACGATGCGAAACCGCGCGCACTGCTATTACCTGATGGCGCTCGGCAACATGGGGCTTGGCGATGCTGACAAGGCTCCATGTTTCTGGCGCAGGCGGTGGCAGTTGAGCCGTCCCATATGATGTGCAGGGTGTATCAGGCACAGATGCAGGACAGGTAAGTTTATCATGTAGACTTACAAGAGATCACATTTTTTCTGTTTCACGTGTTGATGCAAACATAGCAGGAGCTTTTGTTGCATTAGTTTATATACTCTGTTATAATTGTATTCACGATAAATGAAATTTGACGTATGCGTAATCTTATACTGAGCAGTCAGTATAGCTCATTGCAAACGGGACAGGAGATATTTCACAGATGTGTGCTTGGGAATACGTGAAAGAGAGGGTGCTTATATGGATAGCGATAACCGTATGATCGATGAGGTGTTAAAACATCTCGACAGTGAGCTGGCGCTGGGCGCCATGCGAATGAGTGTTGTTTTCGACGAGGGAGCCAGGGACGAGAAATCCATCTCGCACAAATGCTGCCAAAGCTACGGCAGGCCGGCCACAGAGACCGTCGGGCTGCTCGATATGTACACCGACATCAGCGCGGGCGCTCCGGACCGGGGGTAAAGATCTGCAAAAAGGATATTGTTTCGGCAATATCCTTTTTGGATTATCATTTTTAATAATGCAATCGGCTATGCTATGTAAAAGCTGCTGCTGTGCAGTACTCATTTTAGGCATTTTGGTTATCATAGACAGCTCCTGCAGATTAAAATGATTACTGCCCTCATGATAATCAAGCAGATAATCTGTTGATATGCCTCCCAGACCAAAAGATGAGTAACTTTCAGAAACAGGGAACTGCGTAAGTATTGCAGTTCCCTGTTTCTGTTTCATTTATCTGACGATATACGCCGTCTATCCCATAATGATTTCCACATTTACATCAGATTTCCCGGTTTCAAACGGAATCACGCAGCCGTCAACCTTCGCGCCGTCGACCGTCATCGAAGCGACGCCCTTCTGAACGTTGTTCGGATTCTTGACAGTGATGTGGTACGTCACATCGCGGAAGCGTCTGGTGAGTTTGAAATCCCCGAATCCTGTCGGTACACATGGATTGACGCTGAGTCCCTTGTGCGTCGGGTACACGCCAAGGATATACTGCGAGATATTTGTGAATGTCCATGCGGCAGTACCGGTGAGCCAGCTGTTCTTCGCCTCCCCGTGGTACTTCGCGTCGCGTCCTGCGACCATCTGTGAGTACACATAGGGCTCAGTCCGGTGGATCTCGCTGATATCCTCCACATAGGCAGGACAGGTCTTCTGATAGATCTCAAACGCCCTGTCGCCGCGTCCGATGACAGTCTCGGCAATGGAAACCCAGGGATTGTTGTGGCAGAAGATACCCGCATTCTCCTTGTATCCGGGCGGATAGGAAGAGATCTCGCCAAGCTCGACATGATATTTGGTGTAGGCAGGCTGCAATATCATCACACCGTATTTTGTGTCAAGTTTTTCTTTTACAGAGTTCAGCGCTTTTTCTGCCAGACCTTCCTTCACGCCGATGCCGGCAAGGACACAGAAGCCCTGCGGCTCGATGTAGATCTGCCCTTCCTCGCATTCTTTGGAGCCTACCTTGTGGCTGTAGGCGTCATAGGCTCTCACGAACCAGTCTCCGTCCCAGCCGTCTTTCAGAACAGTGTCGTACATGACTGCAACCTCGTCCCTCGCGCGCTTTGCCTCGGCGGCGTCGCCCAGCAGCTCCGCGAGCTGTGCGTACTCCTCGCCGTACTTGACAAACATTCCGGCGATAAACACGGACTCCGCCACAGGTCCCTCACTCGGACCAAAGGTCTGGAAGGATTCGCCAGGGTGCTCGGAGAAGCAGTTGAGGTTCAGGCAGTCGTTCCAGTCAGCACGCCCGATGAGCGGCAGCTTGTGCGGTCCCTTGTGGTTCACGATATAGTCAAACGAGCGCTTTAAGTGCTCCATCAGCGTAGTAGCAACGCTCATGTCATTGTCGTAGGGAACCATTTCCTTTAAGATCGACAGGTCGCCAGTCTCGCGGACATAGGCGCTCGTGCCTGCGATCAGCCACAACGGATCATCGTTGAAGCCGCTTCCGATATCGGAGTTGCCCTTCTTGGTGAGCGGCTGGTACTGGTGGTAGGCGCTTCCGTCCTGGAACTGTGTGGAGGCGATATCGATAATACGTTCTCTTGCACGGTCAGGAATCAGATGCACGAAGCCGAGCAAATCCTGGCAGGAATCCCGGAATCCCATACCGCGTCCGATGCCGGACTCATAGTAGGAGGCGGATCGGCTCATGTTGAACGTCACCATACACTGATACTGGTTCCAGATGTTGACCATTCGGTTGACCTTCTCGTTGGAGGACTCGACCACATAGCGGCCAAGCAGGTCTTTCCAGTAATCGTTTAACTCTGCAAACGCCTTGTCAACAGCAGCGTCAGAATTGTATTTTGCAATCATCGCGTTGGCAGGCTTTTTGTTTACTACATTCGGAGCCTCAAATTTTTCCTCGACAGGATTTTCCAGATAGCCCAGCAGGAATACATAAGATTTTTCCTCACCGGGAGCAAGTGTGATGCTGATCTGGTGCGCGGCGATCGGGGACCAGCCGCTTGCCATCGAGTTTGTGCACTTGCCAGCCAGTACCGCCTCTGGCTTGTCCGCGCCGTTGTAGGTGCCGATAAAGCTGTCGCGGATCGTGTCAAACCCATCAACCTCTGTGTTTACAGTATAGACGGCATAGTGGTTCCTGCGCTCGCGGTACTCTGTCTTGTGGTAGATGGTGGAGCCGATCACTTCCACCTCGCCGGTGCTCAGGTTCCTCTGGAAATTTCTGGAATCGTCATCAGCGTTCCACAGACACCATTCCACATAGGAGAAAAGGGAGATGTTTTTCTGGACGCCGGAGTTATTTTTTATCTTAACCTGTGAAATCTCGCAGTTGTCATTCATCGGCACAAACGTGAGTACGGATGCCTGCACATCGTTTTTGGAGGCAGTAAAGCGGCTGTAGCCGATGCCGTGGCGGCACTCATAGGAGTCGAGCTCTGTCTTGGTCGGCTGCCAGCCGGGATTCCAGATGGTATCGCCGTCCTTTATGTAGAAATATTTGCCGTTGGTATCGTAGGGAACGTCATTGTAGCGGTAGCGCGTCAGCCTTAAGAGCTTTGCGTCCTTGTAGAACGTGTATCCGCCGCAGGTGTTTGAGATCAGTGTGAAGAACTCCTTGCAGCCCAGATAGTTGATCCACGGGAGCGGCGTCTTGGGGGTGGTAATGACATATTCACGGTTTGCGTCATCAAAGTAACCAAATTTCATAGCTCGATTCTCCTTTTCCAATTTGATTCTTTCCATGCAGCAGTTTTTTATGCACACGGGCGTCCAAATGAAATATGTCAGCAGGCTGACGGACACCCGGCGCGCGAGTAGGGGAGGATGTCTCTTCCCTACTTGATTGAAAAGCCGTCTGCATGAAAGCAACATTGTTACGAAAACGTTTAAGTAAAATCTATATGCTAAATTTATCACAAGACTTTCACAAAAGCAAGAATATTTTCAGAAAAATGCAAAACAGTGCAAATTTATGAAAATGACTTGCGCAAAGATTCCGGTTGATGTATGCTGTGATTACGAAAACGTTTAAGCATAACAATGTGCGAATGTGGAAGGAGGAGAGATATGGTTTCTATGAAAGACATCGCAGCGGCGTGCGGCGTGTCCGTTGCCACGGTCAGCAAGGCGCTGAACGACCAGAATGACATCGGCGAGGAGACAAAGGAAAAGATCAGGCGCGTGGCAAAGGAGCTTGGCTATTATCCAAATTCTTCTGCGAGGGCGCTAAAGACGAATCGGACGTACAATCTCGGTGTTTTGTACAAAGAGGAATCCGGGAGCGGGCTGACGCATGACTATTTTTCCCAAGTATTAGAAAATTTTCGAAACGAGGCGGAGAATGGCGGGTATGACATTACGTTCCTGAGCAATTCCAAGAGACGCAAAGACCAGATGTCCTACCTTGAGCATGCCATTTATCGGGGAATGGACGGCGTGCTGATCGCGGTCGCGGATTACAAAAACCCGGAAGTGATGGAACTGCTTGCGAGCGCGCTTCCCGTGGTCACGGTTGATTACGTGTATAATGACAGGATTGCTGTCATGTCGGATAACATCGCGGGTATGGAATCCCTTCTTTCTTATATATATGCGCAGGGGCACAGGGAGATCGCATACATCTACGGGGAGGAATCCATGGTGACGGCCAACAGGCTTTCCGCCTATTATCGGTTTTATGAGAAAAAGGGCATGACAGTCAGGGAGGAATTATTGCAGCGGGGAAAGTATAGGGATTCCTACACGGCAGGCATTCTCACAAACCAGATCTTGGAACAGTCCAGTCCGCCGACCTGTATCCTGTATGCGGATGATTTCTCGGCCATCGGCGGCATGAATGCCATCAAGAACAAAGGGCTGCGGATACCGGATGATATCTCGATCGCAGGATATGACGGCATCATGATGGCATCACAGTTGGAGCCGCGGCTGGCGACATACAGACAGGACACGGTGGGAATCGGCTCCCTCGCGGCGAAGCAGCTAATCAGTCTGATCGAGAATCCAAAGGCAACGCCGATCAGCCAGTATGTGATGAACGGGGAACTGATCACAGGCGGCTCTGTGGCGGCAATACGGTGAGCAAAAATCATGGCAGTAACAAAAATGAGTGCTTCGGCACTCACTTTTTGGTTGTTTTATAAAATTTTATATTTCGTTAATTTACCTTGTCATTCTCGTATGATAGGATAAAGTATAAACAAATGAAAAGCGGGGCAGTGACATGGCGGGAATATTGTATGATGCCAGGCGCATCAAGGCATACGAGGGGCTTCTGGCACTCGGGGAGATTGCGGATGAGACAAGACAGTGGTGCGATGAATTATGGGAGGAGCTTGTGTTTGACCAGGAGCTTCTGGATGAATTCATATTTTATCTGGAACACCATAGTCTCAAGGACAAGGTGCACTGTGAGGGGTACGGGCTTACGGATCTGTACATCTGGCAGATGAACCGCTATAATATCATCGGTGATTCCGGGAAAAACACAGCCGCCTGCAACAAGGACAGAATGGTGCTGCACGCATTCCGCGACATGATCAACATGAAAAAGAATCCCGCGTTATATGTGAAAAGAATGACAATGGGTAGAGGGATGGATCAGGCATAGGCTTAGGCAATAGGTTGGGGGTTATTATGAACTGTGAGGAATTTTTGAGGCAATTTCGTGACGCTCTTGATGGGAAAGTGTCAGAGCACGTGATACAGGACAATGTGGATTATTACAGGTCATATATCAACAGTCAGACAGCCGGCGGCAAGAGCGAGTCGGATGTGCTCAGGATGCTTGGCGATCCGCGGCTCCTGGCGAGGACGATCGAGGAGAGCAGTAAGTTCGCGGCCGATCAGGAGAGCAGGAGCGGGTATAAGGGCAGCTTCAGCGGTGGAGGCCGGACATATTCCGATTACACGGCTTACAGTTATGCGGAGAGCACAGACCATGATTATACGGAGGCTTCAGAGGAAAAGCACAGTAGAATCCCGGGCTGGCTGGTTACCTGTATTGTGATGGCTGTGGTCTTTCTGCTCCTGTCGTTTACGTTCCGTGTAGCGATAGCGCTGGCGCCGTATATTATTGTATTTTTGCTGACTGTGTTTGCGGTCAGGGTTGTCCGTAGTTGGTGGCATACAAAATGAGATTCATAAATGAAAAACGACCATTGATATGGTCGTTTTTCGTTAAGGGGAGTATAAATAATTAATATATAAGGGTTGTAAAGAGGATTGAAGGAGTATCTCTTTACTAATTTTAGTATAGCAATAGTGCTTGAAAAGGTCAACTAAATTCTGAAAATAAAACCTACCAAACAATCATTGTCAGATTTGGGCAGTGTTTCCAAAGTCAACAAGATATGTTAATTAAAAATGATGTATAAAAATGTGCGTTAGGGTAAATCATATCTGTGTAGCATAAAAAGTGCTGATGGCATACAAAAAATGCGGATGCAGCTGTATGCCGGAATAAAGGGAGTACAATCCCGAAAAATTGGAGGTATCATTATGGCTGGAACAAACAACAACTACGATCAGAACAAGTCTAATAACAACTATCAGAATTCGCAGAACTCTCAGGGTTCGAACAGCACAAACAACAGCAATTCTGACAACAATCAGAAGAACAGCAAGAACAGCACAAACAACAATAACAACAATAACAAGTAATCGGTGCTGGATTGGAGAAGGCAGGGCCTGAGGAAAAGGTCCTGTCTTTTTCAGTTGACAGATGGAACTAATAAATATAAGATAATATAGAAAACAGGATGACAAAATTTTCTTTGGTAGAGAATGTGAGTGGAGAATGTGGAATGAGGAGATACGAATTGATCGCGCCCTGCCATTTCGGTCTTGAGGCCGTCTTAAAACAGGAGATCACAGATCTTGGGTATGATGTGTCGCAGGTGGAGGACGGCAGGGTGACCTTTATCGGTGATGACGAGGCAGTCTGCCGTGCCAATATAGGGCTTCGGACAGCAGAGCGGATTCTTATAAAAGTGGGAAGCTTTCGTGCGGAGACATTTGACGAACTGTTTGAAAACACAAAAGCGCTTCCGTGGGAGGAGTACATACCCTCAGATGGAGTATTCTGGGTTGCGAAGGCTGCGAGCGTCAAGAGTAAGCTCTTCTCTCCGTCAGATATTCAGTCGATCATGAAAAAGGCGATGGTGGAGCGCCTGAAGCAGGTGTACCATGTCAGCTGGTTTCCAGAGGACGGACAGAGCTTTCCGGTGCGTGTCTTTCTGATGAAGGACACTGTGACAGTAGGATTGGACACGACAGGCGAGTCTCTGCATAAGAGGGGATATCGCAAATACACGGCGAAAGCCCCGATCGCGGAGAACCTGGCGGCGGCGCTCATCATGCTGACGCCGTGGAAGAGTGACAGAATCCTCGTAGATCCGTTTTGCGGAAGCGGGACGATATTGATAGAAGCGGCGCTGATGGCGGCCAATATTGCCCCGGGAATGAAAAGAGGCTTTACGGCGCTCAAGTGGGGGCATCTCATAGACAAAAAGGTGTGGGATGACTGCTATGATGAGGCGAGAGAGATGGTTGACAGGTCTGTCGCTGTCGATCTTGAGGGCAGCGATCTCGATCCTGGGATGATACAGATCGCGGAGCAGAACGCCCGCCTTGCAGGTGTGGCTGATATGATAAAGTTTGAGCAGAAGGATGTGGGCGGGCTGTCCCATGATGGGAAATATGGCTTTGTTATAACCAATCCGCCTTATGGCGAGCGTCTCGAGGAGAAGGAGAATCTGCCGCCGTTGTACAGAAAACTCGGTGAGCGGTTCAAGTGCCTGGATACCTGGTCGCTGTATGTGATCACTTCCTATGAGGAGGCGCAGCGGGATATTGGCAGGAAGGCTGATAAGAATAGGAAGATCTACAATGGGATGATGAAGACATACTATTATCAGTTTATGGGGCCGCGCCCGCCAAGAAAGTAGGCAGACAGGGATGGAGCAATGCGGACGAAAAAAGGAATGGAGCGTGAACAGGTGGATTTTGATGTGGCAGATGCAGCATTTGGACAGGATGATTATGCGCTCACGCGCGCGGAGGCCGCGCAGCTTGTAGCTGAGAGGAGGGACCGACTGTACAAGTCGATGCAGACGATCGCGATCGGTTTTGTCGTCGTCTCCATTGCGGTGATGACAGGCTTTAAGATCAACGAGGATTTTTTTGACGCAAGCAGCCGCATCGGCATTTTGATGGAAAGTGTGAACACACAGGAGAGCGGGCTCTCGGCACCGAAGGTGAATGTCAGGACCTCTTTTCAGGATGAAAAGAAATCAAGGCTGGTGATACCGCTGCAGGAGCCGATCGCCAGTGAGGATATCAGCATCCGGGAGGAATTTATCCAGAATAAGTACGTCATAACGCTGTCGGGGTATTCATCCAATGTTCCAAACGGAGTGGAGTTGGTAAGCGATTCGACGATCATGGACGCTGTGGGAGTCTACAGACAGAATGAGGACGTCGTTGTCGAGGTCTACTGCAGTGATCTGTATGACTATGATCTGGTGACGGGGAGCAGTTCCCTGACAGTGAATTTTAAGGAAATAGGAGACAGCTATGCCGCGTCTGCGGTTGTGTGGTTTCCCTATGCGGACCGCAGCCGTCTGTCGCTCCCGGAGTGGAGGCAGAGCATCGATCAGTTTGCGGCGGACAACCACATCAGGCTCTATATGGCGTCTGATCTGCAGGAGGAGTACTCACAGGAGGACATAGTCCTGTTTGCGAACAGAATTGGCGCGGATATGGTGCTCGGTGTGCAGGTGGAAGGGAACAGTGAACAGCAGTCTTATATGACAGGCATCTGCAACACAACGTATTTCATTCCGGACTATAACAGCGCCCAGCTGTCAGTGGTGATGGCGGAGGCGTTTCTGGAGGCGGTTCAGATTCAAATGCGCGGTTTTGAGGAGGGCGGCGACAGGTATGTCCTGGTATCAGAGGCGACAGTTCCATCTGCGGTTATCAGGATTTCTTTGACGCAAAGGGATATGGAAAGCGTGGAAAGTGAATATAAATTAAATGGGAAGATCGTCGCGGCACTCGAGAAGACGATGGGGGACATTGTACAAAGTTATATTATCAATTCAGGAGGAACAGACAGATGAAGGCAGAACAGATCATATTTGCGACGGGAAATGCGGGAAAAATGAAAGAAATCAGAATGATTCTGGCAGATCTCGGACTGGAGGTACAGTCAATGAAGGAGGCCGGCGTCGATGTGGATATCGACGAGAGCGGAACGACATTTGAGGAAAACGCCATGATTAAGGCATCAGCCATTGCGCAGGAGATTCAGAAAGACGGTGTGCGGGCAATCGTGCTCGCAGATGATTCCGGTCTTGAGATCGATTATCTGAACAGGGAGCCGGGTATCTATTCCGCGCGATATATGGGGGAGGATACTTCATATGCGGTCAAAAACGCCAATCTGATACA
The DNA here is from genome assembly GCA_009774245.1 of Lachnospiraceae bacterium. Taxonomy (GTDB): domain Bacteria; phylum Bacillota; class Clostridia; order Lachnospirales; family Lachnospiraceae; genus COE1. Next base: position 56,992 of record VSNM01000028.1, read on the forward strand.
GAGACTTGAGGGGGTACCGGATGAAAAGCGCACGGCAAGGTTTGTGTGTGCCATTGCCGCAGTATTTCCCGACGGGAGGACATTTACAACCAGAGCTGCCGTCGAGGGGAGAATCGGCTATGAGGAGCGGGGGCAGAACGGGTTTGGCTACGATCCGATCTTCTATCTGCCAGAGTATGGGATGTACTCAGCAGAGCTTGCGCCGGAGGAAAAGAATCGCATCAGCCACCGTGGGAAGGCGCTGGAGGCAATGAAAAAAGTGCTGAAACAGGCGGCAGGGGAGACTGATTATGAAAATATTGATTGTCAGTGACACGCATAGAAAAAATGAGAATTATATGAAAGTGCTGCAGAAAGTCGGAAGGGTGGACCTGGTGATACATCTCGGGGATATCGAGGGGAGCGAATATACTATTCAGGAGGCGGCCGGGTGCCCTGTGGAGATGGTCGCCGGCAACAATGATTTTTTTTCCAGTCTGCCCTCAGAAAAGACTTTACAAATAGGGAAGTATTGTGTTATGATAACGCATGGCCATCACTATTATATCAATATGGGGAATGAGATGCTGAAAAAGGAAGCGATTGTACAGGGTGCGGATATCGTGATGTACGGACACACGCACAAGCCTGTGATCGAGGTATCCGATGCGATCACAGCGATCAATCCGGGAAGCCTGTCCTATCCAAGGCAGGAGAACAGGAAGCCGTCCTATATCATTATGGAAGTGGATGAGCGCGGTGAGGCGAAATTTAAACTGGAATATGTCGAATAAACCAAAAATCTTACAAAATAATAAAAAAAGATGAAAAAATGTATTGACATACATATGTGAATTGTGTATAATGATATTCGTCGCTGTGAGGAAAAGTGGATTGGAATATAAGCGGCGGGGTGTGGCTCAGCTTGGCTAGAGCGCCTGGTTTGGGACCAGGAGGTCGCAGGTTCGAATCCTGTCACCCCGATTGCAATAATCGCGATAGCATATATTTACAATTTTTATTATATGCGGGTGTAGTTCAATGGTAGAACACCAGCCTTCCAAGCTGGATACGTGGGTTCGATTCCCATCACCCGCTTTAGCGGAATTAACCGCTTTGCAAAAGTTCTCTTGTGAGATGTGTTCGTAGCTCAGCTGGATAGAGCAACGGCCTTCTAAGCCGTGGGTCGGGGGTTCGAATCCCTTCGAGCACGTTTGAGATTGAGCTTGCCTTATCTCATATATGGTGGGTATAGCGCAGTTGGCTAGCGCGTCAGATTGTGGCTCTGAAGGCCCTGGGTTCGAATCCCAGTATCCACCTTTTTGGGCTATCGCCAAGCGGTAAGGCACAGGGTTTTGATCCCTGCATTCGCTGGTTCGAATCCAGCTAGCCCAGTTTTGCCAGACAGGACTGGTGCCACAATCAATCTTGTTATAACATTTTTATCAATGTGGGATATTAGCTCAGGTGGTAGAGCACTTGACTTTTAATCAAGTTGTCCGGGGTTCGAGTCCCCGATGTCTCATCTGGAAGCGAAGGCAGGGAAACTGATAAAATCAGGATTTTCCTGCTTTTTGCGTATTTTTACAGTCTGAAAGATATATGGCAGTTTTTTCAATCAAGACGAAAGGAGGGGTTATGTGAGATTGGGGAATTTTAATTGCAAAAGATTGATATTGCCAGCCGCTTTTGTGTGTTTTCTGATATTGACGATTTATTTGCATCAGCAGCAGGGTAACCAGGTCAGAGAAGAGGGAAAAAAGGTTCAGGTAAAGGTTATAGACGTAAAGTCAAATTCTGGAGCACGGTCGGGAAGTCTGGATGTCACTGTCTCTTATCAGGGCAAGTCGTATAAGCTGCACGGAGTATCCAGCAGTGAACATTTTATTATGAATAACAGCATCGCGTATCATTGGAAGATCGATGCTACTCTTTATGGCAATAAAATGTACTATGGTTCCACAGGGCCAATGAGCATATTGGATATACTGTACTTAGCTTCATTGGGCATAACGTTTGTGATGTTCTGCCTCAATTTTTTACAATTAAAGGATGAATTGTGGAAATGAGACTATGTGGCTGCCTTAAAAAGTGTTTTAGAAAAAGTGCAACAAACGGGTTGCACTTTTTTGTGCGCTATGATAATATGTATTGCAGTGACGCACAAATGTCTTTGCTGAAAGAACAATGGAATGAGGAGCAGATGGCAGATGGAGGAGACAGCAGCTTATTATGTTGTGAAAAAGAGGGCGCTGCCAGAGGTACTGTCAAAGGTCGTTGAGGTGAACAGGCTTCTGGAGACACACAAGGCGCTGTCCGTACAGGAGGCGGTCGAGCGTGTGGGAATCAGCAGGAGTTCATACTATAAATACAAGGAAGATATCTTTCCGTTTCATGATTCCACACAGGGAAAGACGATCACGCTGGCGTGCAGCATGGACGACGAGCCTGGATTGCTGTCGGATGTGTTGAAGATAGTGGCGGATTTTCATGCCAATATTCTGACGATACATCAGACGATACCAATCAATGGGGTTGCATCGCTGTCGCTCAGCATTCAAATCCTGGACGATGACAGTGATATATCTGAGATGGTGTCCAAGATGGAGCAGAGCAGCGGAGTGCATAATGTAAAGGTGATCGGCAGGGAATGATCTGGGAAAAATATTAGAAAATTGTTGGGATAAAAGACGCGCAGGAGGTCAGGGAAAATGATAAAGGCAGCAATATTGGGATATGGTACAGTGGGAAGCGGTGTGTATGAGGTCATTAGAAAAAATAGGGATATCATCACCGACAGGCTCGGCGAAGAGATCCAGGTGAAATACGTGCTTGATCTGAGAGAATTTGAGGGAGATCCGGTACAGGAAGTCCTGGTTCATGATGCCGACACGATCATCAATGACGCGGAGATAGCAATCGTGTGTGAGACGATGGGCGGCGAGCACCCAGCGTATGAGTTTACAAAACGTGCGCTGGAGAGCGGCAAGAGTGTGTGTACTTCCAACAAGGAGCTTGTGGAGAAGCATGGTCCGGAGCTGATAAAGATTGCAAAGGAGCACAAGTGCAGCTATTTATTTGAGGCGAGTGTCGGCGGCGGTATTCCGATCATCAGACCGCTTCGGACATCGCTTGCGCAGGAGGAGATTCTCTCGATCACAGGTATCCTGAATGGAACGACGAACTATATACTGACCAAGATGGAGAACGAGGGACTTGCTTTTGAGACTGTACTGGCAAGGGCGCAGGAGAAAGGGTACGCGGAAAAGAATCCTGACGCGGATATATTGGGATATGACGCATGCAGGAAGATTGCGATCCTTAGCTCGCTCGCATATGGGAAGAAAGTCAATTTTGAGGACATTACCACAGAGGGAATTACGGCGATCACAGCTGTCGATTTCGCCTATGCGAAGAAAATGGGGGCAACGATCAAGCTTTTTGCAAAGAGCGTCAAGAAGGGCGACAAGTATTATGCACTTGTAGCGCCGTTTATCGTCGGGCCTGAAAATCCCCTTTATGCAGTGAAAGGGGTATTTAACGCGATTCTCGTGAATTGTAATATGGGCGGAGAAACGATGTACTATGGCAAGGGAGCGGGAAAACTTGCGACGGCGAGTGCGGTCGTGGCCGATGTCCTTGACTGTGCACGGCATGTCGGGAAGCATCTGGATATCCGGTGGGAGGAGCAGAAACTGGAAATCTCTCCGATCGATGGCGCAGTTAGAAAGTTTTTTGTGCGTGTTTCCTGCACGGATGAGGCAAAGATCCGGAAACATTTTGGCGATGTCGAGATGTATACAGATATAGTAGCTGGCGAGTGCGGTTTTGTCACCGAGGAGATGACAGAGGCGGAATATAGGGAGAAAGCAGCAAAATTTGGTAGTGTTTTGTCGATGATAAGAGTGGATTAACAGTAATTATGAATATACTATAGTAAGGAATAGTTTCTTAGAAGCTGTCATGGAATTAAATTTCTTTAGACAAGTCAAAATGAAAGTTTATTTCATGACAGATCCTTAGATTACGGGAAAGGATTTGTGTGAGATGAGTAAAAAGGTAGTAAAGTTCGGAGGGAGTTCTCTGGCAAGCGCCGAGCAGTTTGTGAAGGTTGGCAATATCATTCATGCGGATGACGACAGGAAATTTGTCGTGCCCTCTGCGCCGGGAAAACGTTTTGACAAGGACACAAAGGTGACAGATATGCTCTACGCGTGCTATGCGCTGGCGGAGAGAGATCATAATTTTAACGCGGAGATCGCCCAAATCGAGAAGCGGTATCAGGAGATTATCGACGGACTGAAGCTTGACCTGGATCTCTCGTCGGAGTTTGACAGGATTATTGATAATTTCAAGAGGAAGGCGGGTTCGAATTATGCTGCCAGCCGCGGCGAGTACTTAAATGGAATTATCATGGCAAATTACCTTGGTTATGAGTTTGTCGATCCCGCGGAGGCAATCCGGTTTAATGATGCGGGAGTGTTTGATGCCGATGCGACGCAGGAGCTTTTGTCCAGGAGGCTCGAGGGCGTGGAACGGGCCGTTATTCCCGGATTTTACGGTGCGATGGAGGATGGAACGGTCGTGACGTTTTCGAGAGGCGGTTCCGATATCACAGGTTCGATCGTCGCGAAAGCGATACAGGCGGATGTGTATGAGAACTGGACAGACGTGTCGGGGTTTCTGATCGCAGATCCGCGCATTATTGAGAATCCGGAGGGAATCGATACCATCACTTATGGCGAGCTGAGGGAGTTGTCCTATATGGGAGCAGGTGTTCTTCATGAGGACGCTATTTTCCCAGTGAGAAAACAGGGGATTCCGATCAATATCAGAAACACAAATAAGCCGGAGGACGAGGGGACATGGATTGTCGGAAATACCTGCAAGAAGGCGAAATACACGATCACAGGCATTGCGGGCAAGAAGGGATTTGCCTCTATTAATATTGAGAAGGATATGATGAACTCGGAGATCGGGTTTGGGAGAAAGGTGCTGCAGGTGTTCGAGGAGTATGATATTTCCTTTGAGCATATGCCTTCTGGAATCGACACGCTGAATGTGATGGTGCATCAGTCTGAGTTTGTCGACAAGGAGCAGAATATCCTGTCGGGCATCACCAAGGCGGTCAATCCTGATCATATTGATATCCAGTCAGATCTTGCGCTGATTGCCGTCGTGGGGCGTTGTATGAAGTCGCAGAGAGGGACAGTGGGCAGAATCTTTGCCGCGCTGGCGCACGCGAATGTCAATGTCCGGATGATCGACCAGGGTTCGAGTGAGCAGAATGTCATTATCGGCGTTTCCAACGAGGATTTTGAGACGGCGATCAGGGCAATTTACGCGATATTTGTGGATACGAGAATCTGAAAGGGTTTTGCCGTTGAGGGGGACAAATGAGTACAAATGTAGGAGTAGAGACCAGGGAAAACAAGATGGGTGTCATGCCCGTCAACAAATTACTGCTAAATATGTCGCTGCCAATGATGGTTTCCATGCTTGTTCAGGCGCTTTACAATATCGTGGATAGCATCTTTGTGGCAAAGCTGAGTGAGAACGCGCTGACGGCGGTGTCGCTTGCGTTTCCGATACAGACGCTTCTGATCGCGCTTGGTACGGGGACGGGCGTGGGCATCAACTCGCTGCTCTCCAAACAGCTGGGCGAGAAGGACTTCAAGCAGGTGAGCAAGACGGCCATGAATGGTATCTTTCTGGCGGTCATGAGTTATATTGTGTTTGTGATCGTGGGAATTGTCGGTGTCAGACCTTTTTATGCGAGTCAGGTAAAAGACGCTGATCCCGAGATTCTCACGCTGGGAGTACAGTATCTGATGATTGTGTGCGTGTGTTCTTTTGGATTGTACGCGCAGCTGATCTTTGAGAAGCTGCTGCAGTCTACGGGTAAGACACTGTACTCCATGATCACGCAGGCGGTCGGGGCTGTGACGAATATTATCCTCGATCCGATACTGATTTTCGGGCTTTTGGGAATGCCAAAGCTTGGCGTTGCCGGTGCGGCGATCGCGACTGTCATAGGACAGATTGTGGGCGGAGTGCTCGGACTGATTTTCAATATCAAGGTCAACAAGGAGATCACTTTGTCTGTAAAAGGTTTTAAGCCGGATCTTCGTACGATTGGGAATATTTACAAGGTTGGTGTGCCGTCCATCATCATGCAGGCGATCGGATCTGTCATGACATATGGAATGAATAAGATCCTGATTACGTTTTCGTCGACGGCGACGGCGGTGTTTGGCGTCTATTTCAAACTGCAGAGCTTTTTCTTTATGCCGGTGTTCGGACTGAACAACGGGTTGATACCGATCGTGGCGTTTAATTATGGAGCGGGAAAGCGTAGCAGGGTGATCAGGGCGATCAAGTGCAGCCTTGTGTATGCATTCACACTGCTTTTGGTCGGGTTTATCGTGTTTGAAACGGTCCCCGCAGTGCTGCTTGGCATGTTCGAGGCATCGGACGAGATGCTTGCCATCGGCGTGCCAGCGCTGCGCATCATCGGCGTGCATTTTTTGATCGCATGGTTCTGCATCATAGCAGGTTCCGTGTTCCAGGCGCTCGGAAATGGCGTGTACAGCATGGTCGTATCTGTTGCCAGACAGCTGGTCGTACTGCTGCCTGTCGCGTTTCTTCTCGCGAGACTTGGAGGACTCCACGCGGTATGGTGGGCATTTCCGATCGCGGAGCTGATGTCATTTTGTGTGTCATCGATATTTATGATATTGATCAACAGGAAAGTCATCAGCGGTATTCCCGACAACATAGATCGTTAAAATTTTTTACCTCTTAGTGCCGAAATCGAACCACTTGATGTAAAGCTATTTACATTGGTGGTTCGTTTTATTATGATAGAGGAAAGTTCGGTGGGGTGAGAATCGTTCTCCGGGCAGGAGGGTGGGAAACAGGAAGCATGAAAATAAAAATTGAGATTGAGGAAGCTCTGGAGGAGGACGAAGTACTGATTCGCTGCCGGGCACTGACAGAGGAGATCTCTGCCATTCAGAGGGCGGTGAGCGAGGCTGCCGCAGCGACGCAGAGATTTGTCTTTTATAAGGGGAATACAGAGTACTATCTGATGCTGGACGAGATCTTATTTTTTGAGACGGATGAGAAAGGCATCAGCGCACACACGAGGGCGGATGCGTATCAGATCAGGTACAAGCTCTACGAGCTGGAGGATATGCTGCCGGGATTTTTTATGAGAGTGTCAAAGTCGACGATACTGAATACGAATCATATATATTCTATCAACCGGAACCTGACGGCTTCGAGCCTGGTGGCATTTACCGACACCCACAAGCAGGTCTACGTCTCGCGGTATTACTACAAACCGCTGATCAGTAAATTGGAGGAAAAGAGGTTGCATCGATGAAGAAACGAAACATATTATGGGGTATTTTTTTTATAGTGATGGCGATGATTGTCGTCGTCAGCAAGCTGGGAATACTGCCGGATGTGGGCGTGTTTGCCCTTCTGGCGACAGTGTTTCTGGTCTGGATGACAGCGGACGGTGTACGGCACAGGAACTTTTATGAAAGCCTGTTTGCAGTGGCGTTTTTGTGTATTATCTATGACAAACCGTTGGGAATTGAGGCATTGACACCATGGACAGTACTGGCTGCAGCGCTGCTGCTCAGTATCGGGCTGTCCCTGCTGTTTGGCGGAAAAGGGAAAAAAAAGCGCGGTATTGAATTTGAGTGGGACAGTGACGGGAGCAGGGGGATGGGAAGTTCCAATGAGCAGTGCAGCGGCGAGAAAATCCACTGTGAAAATAACTTTGGTTCAGCGATCCGGTATATTAATTCCGATCATTTTTGCAAGGCGTATCTGGAGAATAATTTTGGAAGCATGACGATCTATTTTGACAATGCGATTATTCAGAGCGATGCCGCGTCTGTAAAGATTGACAACAATTTTGGGGAGACGATTCTCTACATTCCAAAGGAATGGAAAGTGCAAAATGAGCTGGAGCACTGTTTTGGCAGTATCAATGAGCACGGAAAGCCGCTGGGAAGCAGCAATGCGACGCTGTGTCTGAAGGGCGACACGAATTTTGGCAATATTGAGATTTATTATGTATGGTAGTGTCAAGTAATCTATGAAAAACTGAACCAAAAAACTAGGCTCAATTGAACCTTGAAAATTGCAGATAC
>VSNM01000029.1 GCA_009774245.1 Lachnospiraceae bacterium
AATACAATAATTAATGCCCTAAAACAGTTGATTCAGCAACAAGGGTATCATTTATAAAGTTGTAAAGTCGTGTTATATAAAGAAACAAAAAATAGATTTGTGTGATTGTATCTGTAGGTCTGCATTAGGTGAGGCAATTGATATCCAGGATGAAGTAATAAAGAATGTTAGCGAAAAACATGATTACGAAATCGGATATTATGGTATAGCACATACTCCATTTATATTCCGGGCTGGTTTCAATGTCGGTGATCAAAGAAAAGTACACCTGTTTCACAGAGTAAGAGATAACGAGGCTCTATTTAAAGAGTTGAATAAGGGAAAAGATGGATGGGATGATACGTTAGAGGAAATAAAAGAATTAAATAAAGGTAGCAAGTCCCAAGAGTTGTATGCTGCCATAGGAACAACATTCCCTATAAAAACTGAAGAAATATCCTCAATAAACAAAAATAATGGTCATGTTCTAATTTTTCAATCTTCTGCACTTGGATTTGATGTTTTGGGTAGTTATGAACAAGCAAATAATTTGAGAAATCAAATTTTAAAAACGATACGAGATCGAGTGAAAAAATACAATATTAGGAAATTGCACCTGATGATTTCGTCATCGGTTGCGTTCACATTTTTGCTAGGAACTTCTTTTAGTGCACAACATGATCCAGAGATTATCGTTTATCATTACGAAAATGGTCAATATACGTGGGGGATAAGTATGACAAAAAATGGTGAGGAATCAGTTATAAAAAAGGAATAACTAGTTATGCACATTTCTATTTTGAAACGTTTGCATGGCTATACGATATGCATAATATTGTGGTACTGGATGCGGGGAAATATTGCGATACTTTTCTCCTGATTCGGAGTTTGATGAATCTGATATTTTTACAGACAGCAGAGGTCTTTTCGATATGTTGTGGGAGGAATGGTCTGATACTAAGCTATATTTTGTGATAAAGGCACAAGTCTGAGGGTTAAATCAATTGCATAGGGTTTTGCCGAAAAGTATGGGTGTATAATGCGGTGAAAATCCCTTCTTATGTGGATTCCCGCAAAATTTTATTGACTTTCAATCCCATATCGCCTATACTATTATCCAAGCAGGGGGACTACAGTGTAGTTGAGAAGGTAAAACCTGACCCTTTGAACCTGTTGGCTAATACCAACGTAGGGAGCTGAAAGATACGATACTGTATTTTTTAGGATATTCCCTACACATGGAATGTCCTTTTTTAATTGAATATGTTTGATATGTGTTTGCGAGGGAACTGAACAAGTTGAAAAAGGTAAGACCTGACCTCTTGACCTGTCGGCTAATACCGGCGTAGGGAAGCAATTTCTTACGCCGTACTGCGTCTGAAAGAGCTTCTGATGGTTTGGAAGCTCTATTTTTTTATTACAAGGAGGAAAAGAAAATGTCATTTATGGAAGGTATTTTGAAACAGAATATGCCTGTCTGGGACAAGTGTATCGCTACCTTGTTTGTGCAGGATATGAAGGACGGAACTCTCCCCATTGAGGTTTTTAAGGAATACATGATACAAGACAGTATCTATCTGAAAAATTATGCCCGTGTGTATGGAAAAGCAATATACCATGCGGAAACATTAAGGGAGATCCAGCTTTACTATTCTATCCTGAACTTTGTAACAGATACAGAGTCAGTGGTGCGCCTGAATTATTTAAGGCAGTTCGGCATGACGGATGATGACATAGAATTTATTGATCCTTTGCCGGAAAACCGGAATTATATTGATTTTCTGTTTGAAACTGCGGAGCGTGGAAATGGGTGTGAGATACTCATGGCGGTACTCCTGTGTATGCTGAGTTACAGCTATATATTCCGGAAACTTGCAGGTGAGCTGGAAAGCCGGAAATCAAAATATTGGGACTTCATTCAGGATTATGCCGATGACCGATATGCTGAAAGCTGCAAGGAATGGTGTGACTTCGCAGATAAGAAATGTGGGAGCCTTTCTGAAGCAGACCAGAAAAAGCTGGGCAGTATTTTTGAAAAGGCGGGTTATCTGGAGCTTGATTTTTGGAATATGGCTTATAGGAGGAAAAAAGCATGAAGGATAAAATTTGCTATGTAGTAGGTGCAGGTGAAAATTATGGACTTGATTTCCAGCCAACCAAGGAGGATTTTGTGATAGCTGCCGATGCGGGGCTTTGCTATCTGGATAAGCAGGGCATCAGGGCTGATCTTGTAATTGGGGATTTTGATACCCTCAAATGTATTCCCCAACACACCAATACCATAGTGTTAAGTGCGGAAAAGGACGATACCGATACACTTGCGGCTGTCCGTGAGGGCATCAAGGCAGGATATACCAGCTTCCACATTTATTGCGGGACGGGAGGACGCATAGACCACACAATGGCTAATTTACAAGTGCTTGCTTATTTATCCGCAAATAATATGCGTGGTTTCTTATTTGATAATGGCACCGTTATTACGGCAATCACTAATGACAGGCTTTGTTTTGAGAAAATTCCATTCGGGTATGTATCCGTATTTTCCGGTTCCACAAAAGCGGAGGGAGTAACCCTGTGCGGTTTGAAATATGAACTAAATAACGCAGTATTGACCAATACATTTCCTATCGGGGTAAGCAACGAATTTATTGACAGGGAAAGTAGTATATCAGTGAGTGATGGGACTTTATTTATTGTTTTTCCAAAAGAAGCAAAGGAGAGAATCATACAATGAAAAAGGTATTGAGTATTGCAGGTTCTGACTGTAGCGGCGGTGCGGGCATGCAGGCAGACTTAAAGACATTTTCCGCACATGGCGTATTTGGAATGAGCGTCATTGTATCTGTTGTGGCAGAAAACACAGACAGGGTAATCGGCATTCAGGATGTCAGCCCGGATATGATCGGCAAACAGATGGATGCAGTTTTTGAAGATATTGAGGTTGATGCAGTGAAAGTCGGTATGCTATCCACACCGGACTGTATGAATGAAGTTGCCGCAAAACTGAAATATTACCACCCGGCAAATATTGTAATTGATCCTGTGATGTATGCAAAGAACGGCTGTCCACTCATGGAACCTGCGGCAATCAAAACGCTGATCGGGACGGTTATCCCGCTTGCTGACGTACTGACACCGAATATTCCGGAAGCGGAAAAAATAACAGGAGGCAGAATCAAATCGCTTGCGGACATGGAAGAAGCTGCAAAAGCAATCCATACAATGGGATGCAGGGCGGTGGTTGTCAAAGGTGGTCATGCAGCAGGAAATGCGGTGGATGTCCTGTTTGACGGGAAAGAAATCTGTCATTTTGACACTGCCCGGATTGATACGAAAAATACACATGGGACAGGCTGTACCTTTTCCTCTGCGGTTGCTTCACAGCTTGCAAGAGGCGTGAATTTACGGGAGGCAGTTCAAAAAGCAAAGGATTATGTAACTATGGCGATTGAGCATTCCCTTGACATTGGGAAAGGCTGCGGACCGACACATCATTTCTGGCACCTCTACCAATATGGGCTGCAGGAAGAAAGGGATGGTGGAAAATGAAACCTGATTATTCTTTATACCTTGTAACAGACCGTATGCTCATGAGTACCAAAACTTTAGGCGAAGCAGTGGAGCAGGCGGTCATTGGCGGCTGTACTATGGTGCAGCTCCGGGAAAAAGAGATTTCGTCATTGGATTTTTATGTACTGGCATCGGAAATGAAAAAGATCACTGATAGATATGGCATACCGCTTATCATAAATGACCGTATCGACATTGCTATGGCAGTGGGCGCAGCCGGAGTACATATCGGGCAGAAGGATATTCCTGCAGATATTGCCCGGAAGTTAATTAGTAAAGATATGCTGCTTGGTGTTTCTACCGCTTCCGTAGCGGAAGCGGTAAATGCAGCAAAAGCTGGAGCTGATTATCTGGGCGTGGGCGCTATGTTTTCAACAGGGACAAAAACGGATGCCAGTCATGTATCTATGGAGGAACTTGGAGGAATCCGCAGGACAGTCGATATACCGATTGTTGTGATCGGGGGCATCAGTAAGGAAAATGCAATGCTTTTTCAGCCTATGGGGATTGACGGTCTGGCTGTTGTTTCCGCAGTGATTGCCCAGCCTGATATAAGAAAGTCGGCAGCCGACTTAAAATCACTGTTTTTAGGAAAGGAGGATGTGAATGAACTTTGAAGCGGCAATTTTTGATCTGGACGGAACACTTCTCAATTCAATGGATATATGGGAGCATATAGATATTTCTTTTCTAAAGAAACGGAATTTACCTGTTCCGGGAAATTATGTGACAGAAATATGCGCCCGCAATTTTGAGGAGGCGGCACAGTATACGATTGATTTATTCGGGCTGTCTGAAGATACAGAGAATATCGTCAAGGAATGGAACGACATGGCAGTGTATGAATATGCCCATAATGTCAGGCTGCTCCCTCATGCACTGGATTACCTGCTGCGGCTGAAAGCCACGGGTATTAAGCTGGCGATTGCTACTGGACTACCTGAAAAGTTATATATTCCCTGTCTAAAGAACAATGATGTGCTGGAAGTATTTGATGCTTTATGTTCCACGGATGAAGTCCTGCGTGGCAAAGAGTATCCCGATGTATTTGAATTGGCAGCATATAAAGTCGGTGTACAGCCGAAGCACTGCATTGTCTTTGATGATATTCTTCCGGCGATAAAAAGCGCAAAGCGGGCAGGGATGCTTGCCTGCGGTGTGTATGATAAGTATTCTGAACACCACAGGATAGAAATTGAAAAGATTGCAGACAGTTATCTGTTTGATTGGAGGTATGCACCTTTGCCAGACAGAGGGAAATAGATATGTTGGAAATGTGGGACTTATATAATGACAAAAGAGAGAAAACGGGAAAGGTTCTGCTACGCTGTGTACCTGTTCCGAAGGGGTTATATCATCTTACAGTCAGTGCATGGATTGTAAACAGTCAGGGGCAGTATCTGCTTTCACAGCGCCACCCTCAAAAAACATACCCGCTTTGTTGGGAATGTACGGGCGGCTCCGTCCTTGCAGGGGAAGACAGTCTGAATGGCGCAATACGGGAAGTCAGAGAAGAATTAGGGATAATGCTAAATCCATTCAAGGCTGAAATGATCTACCATACCAGAAGGGAAGAGGTTCAGGATTTTTATGATGTATGGCTGTTTCATGCTGATATAGATATATCCGAAATAAAAATGCAGGAAACAGAAGTTGTCGGTGTTCAGTGGGTAAACAGAGATGTTCTATTTGATATGCTGCATAGCGGAAAGCTGCATCCGTTGATTGATTATATAAAAGAAATATTTTAGAATACTAAGTCATTCTGACTGAGAATTATTCTATTGACTTTCGATATTTAGTTTGCTATTATGAAAGCGCGTACTTGCATGAGAATATATTGATAAAGACAAATTCGTAGAAAGGGGGGACAGAATGTGGATGAAACAAGCCAGAAAATAATTGACGCAGCAATGACATTAGTCCGGGACAAAGGATATGTCGCAACAACTACGAAAGAGATTGCAAGGATAGCGGGTGTAAATGAGTGTACCCTGTTCCGAAAGTTTGAGAGTAAAAAGGATATTGTTTTACAAGGGGCAAACCAGACAGGCTGGCGGGCAAATGTCACACCGGAGATTTTTGAAAATGTAACATGGGATTTGCGGAAAGATTTGGAAATGTTCATGAGGGCATATATTGACAGGATGACACCGGATTTCGTCAATCTGTCAATCGGTCTGAGAGCGCCACAGCTCTATGAGGAAACCAAACAACTCATTATGAAAGTTCCACAGGCTTTTTTGATGACATTTACCGATTACCTGAATAAGATGTGTGAGATGGGAAAAATACCGGAGAAAGACTTTAAGACGCTGGCATTGACAGTATTTTCGGCAACATTTGGCTACACATTTCTGAATGCATCGTTTGGAAAAGAGCTTACAGATGTTGAAAAAGATGAGTACATTAAAGAAAGTGTGCAGATGTTTATAGAAGGAATCAATCAGTAAGGTTTGGCGCTGTCAGGTGGCAATGCAATAGGAAACGACAGGAGTCGTTTCCTATAAAAAATAAATGATATGCGTGCAAGCACACGCATTAAGAAATGGAGGAAGTTATGAAACAGATTACAGGTGCAGATTTATTTGTGAAAGCACTAAAAGAAGAAGCAGTTGACACATTGTTCGCTTATCCGGGGGGACAGGCGATAGATCTGTTTAATGCGCTGTATGGAGAAAGAGAAATAGATGTGATCCTGCCACGTCATGAGCAGGGCTTGATCCATGCGGCAGATGGTTATGCACGTTCTACGGGTAAAGTTGGTGTCTGTCTTGTGACAAGCGGACCGGGAGCTACGAACCTTGTTACGGGTATTGCTACTGCGAATTATGACAGCGTGCCGTTAGTATGCTTTACAGGACAGGTGCCGACACACCTTATTGGGAATGATACCTTTCAGGAAGTGGACTTTGTGGGCATCACAAGAAGTATCTGTAAATATGCTGTGATGGTACGAAAAAGGGAAGATTTGGCAGAAACGATCAAAAAGGCATTTTATATTGCAAAGACAGGAAAACCGGGGGTAGTTGTTGTTGATCTGCCCAAGGATATTCAGAGGGCTTATGGCAGTGATTTTTACCCAAAGGAAATTACGGTCAGGGGTTATAAACCGAATACTTCTGCACACATGGGACAGTTAAATAAGGCGCTGGACATCTTAAACCATGCGGTGAAGCCTGTTTTTCTGATAGGCGGCGGAGTGAATATTGCTCATGCAAATAAAGAAATGACACAGCTTGCAGAGCTGACAGGTGTGCCTGTTATTACAACTATCATGGGAAAAGGGGCAATTCCTACAACTAACAGGCTATATGTTGGCAATATAGGTATTCATGGGAGCTATGCTGCCAATTCAGCGATCAGTAACTGTGATGTCCTTTTTTCAATAGGAACACGGTTCAATGACCGCATTACGGGGAAAATAGAAGAATTTGCGGTAAATGCAAAGATTATCCATATTGATGTGGATGCTGCATCTATTTCCCGGAATATTGATGTAGATATTCCTATTGTTGCTGATGCAAAAAAGGCAATATGCGCTTTGCTTGAAAAGGCAAAGCCGCTCCATATCTCAGAGTGGACAGATGAAATCAGCCGTTGGAAAAAGGAATATCCGATTGATATGGGGAAAGTCGGTTTGACACCGCAGATGATTATTCAATCCATAAATGAATTGTTCAAAGATGCTATTGTTACTACGGATGTAGGTCAGAATCAATTATGGACAACACAATTTCTTGATATTGATGAGAATAAGCAAATGCTGACATCGGGTGGCTTGGGAACAATGGGGTATGGTTTTCCTGCTGCAATCGGAGCGAAACTTGGCAATCCCCATAAGGATGTTATTGTCATATCCGGCGATGGCGGTATGCAGATGAATATTCAGGAAATGGCGACTGCGGTTGTTTATGAACTGCCAATTATCATCTGCATACTGAATAACGGATATTTAGGGAATGTGCGGCAGTGGCAGGAAATGTTTTATGACAGGCGATATTCGAGTACCTGTATGCGTTATCGGAGAAGCTGTGAAATAGGCTGTAACCAGCCTGATCATTGCTGCCCGGAATATACGCCTGATTTCATTGCACTGGCAGAAAGTTATGGTGCAAAAGGAATCCGTGTCACAAAGGCAGAGGATATAAAAAATGCTTTGATTAGTGCCAAGCAGAATACAAAAACGCCTACGGTTATTGAATTTATCATAGACAGGGAAATCAATGTCATGCCGATTGTTCCGCCGGGGAACTCCCTTAATGACATGATTTTGGAAAGTGAGGAAGGCTGAGAATGAAAAAAAGATGGATTTGTTTATTTGTTGAAAATGAAATAGGTGTACTTGCCCGTATTTCGGGGTTATTTTCCGGAAAGTCTTATAATCTGGACAGCTTGACAGTCGGAGTTACTGAGGACAGTACCATATCACGAATGACGATTAGTTTAACAAGTGATGACAGGACTTTTGAGCAGATAAAAAAGCAGCTCGGCAGAAGTGTTGAGGTAATCAAAGTGGTGGATTATACAGATACACCTATCCACATGAAAGAAATCTTATTTGTTAAGGTGAATCATTGTTCAGATGCAGACATAACGGAACTGTTTCGGATCTCAAAAGTATTCGGAGTTTCAATTATTGACTATGATGGCGCTACTGTTCTTTTGGAATGTACCCAGACAGAAAACAGGAATGATGATTTAATAGCTCTGCTGAAAAGAAAGTTTGCGAACAGGATTGAGATCGTAAGGGGTGGAAGTGTTGCGGTTGAAGCCGTTAGTATGTCCGAAAGATGACAGAAAGTTCTAGTCATATTGAAACAATTTATTGGCACTGTTTTATGAAAACTCAATTTTTATAAAAAATTCAGATTGCAATGCAATTCATATTTTATATAGGATTGCATTGTATTTTTCTGAAAACAGCATATCAGATATGTTCAGATTGGGGAAAATGCGAAATGAAATGTAAGTTATATAAATATCGAATGAGAATACTTATAAAAATCAACGGCATACTGCACACATCAAGGTGTACTGCAAAGAAGGTTAAAACTTCACTGCGGCACACCTTTTTTTAATGGTGCGAAATTTGTCTGATTTTAGATTTTGATGCGGTTTCACCTTGGAAGATTTGTAAAAGAAATACGACTGATACTGTCCTGTACTTCAGCAGAGATTTAGTTTCTGTCTACTGCTTTATGTAAGGCTGTTTTGAGAGCATGGCTTTCTGTGTATCCCACACCTTTTTCATCAGCTCTTTGACTTCTTTTACATCGGCGGCATAGACGTTTCCTGTTGCGTTCATGCGCTTTGCTATCTGGTTCAGATTGCCGCCTATTTTTCCGAGTGCGACATTGTAATCCCACAAACAGGAGTAGTCAATGTCATAGACAAAACCGTACAAAATCAGATGCCGCAGGAAGGTGGATTTGCTTTTCATGCCGGAGATTTTTACTTTCTGTTCCAGTATGTACTGCTCATCGTCACTTAGATATATTTTCAGTTCGTTTTTTCGTTCTCTGTTTGCCATTTTTTGTTTCCTTTCTGTAATGGGATTATGAAAGGATTTTACACTATCTTCTATCCCGTTACGGGGGATATTCGTACAAAAAAAATGAGTGAAAAAATCAGAAATTCCGGCATGGCATTTTGTGATTTTTGAGCGCAGATGGGGGCAAACGCACTGGAACAGTGCGTTAGGGGGAAACTTCCACCTACAAGCATTTTCACAAGTTTCCGTCCTTTGGAAAATTGGAAAAAATTAGCCTGTGAGGGAACACAGGCAGTGCTTGCTATTCCTTATACCGACTTTTTTTGGCAGCACTGATAAATATGGGATTCTTTCAGAAAAAAGTCGGTATAACTTTTACTGTTTTTGGAAAAATATTCAGATTTTTTTGAGGAAGGTAGCCATAGAGGGAACATTACTTTTTCTATAATACCCACAGGGAATCAAACAGCGGAAGGAGGTGAAACATGAAAGACAACGCATTCCAGCGGCGGCGTGATATCGAGCGTATGCTGCTGTCGGGGAAAAAGCTGACCACATCGGAAATGATGAAGATGTACGGTGTCGGCAGGAAAGCCATACGCCGGGATTTTGACATCATAGGCGAAGAACTTCCCGTTATCGCAAGACAGGGATATGATGGCGGCTATCTCCTTGCGGACGGTGTGGGGCAGCACCAGAACACGCTCACGCAGGAACAGTTGGAATGCTTGGAAAAAATGGCTGTGACCTGTGGTTCAGAGGACAGGAAAATTGTTCTGTCAATCATACATGAATTTGGACCGTACTGCGGAAGTTTTACATAGAAAATGACGGGAGGCGTGGCATGGACACTGCACACCGGAGAATGGAAATCATCAGCATTTTATCTGCCAAAGGGCACATGACAATGAGGGAGCTTGCATGGGAACTGGATGTTTCAAGGCGCACGATAATGAATGACATCATCGCATTGTCTTTTGATTACCCTGTTTACACAAAACCGGGCGAGGGCGGCGGGGTTTTTATCACGGAAAATTACAAGCCCTATGCCAATACCCTCACGTAGACGGAGTTTGAAACGCTTTGCAGGCTGTACGGAAAATCAGAGGGAAAAGAGAAAGAAATACTGTTCCGTATCATTCACAAATACGGTGCGGACAAGCTGAAAATATAGGATAGACATATCAAAACTGAATACATAATCCCACACATGATTCTGCAATTCTTCCCGATTGTTTGCAGAAAAGTTTTTAAGGGATTCTGAATATTTATTATCATACACAGCGCAAGGGCAGTCACAGACTTATGGGAAAAGTCTGGGCTGTCCTTTTTGTGCGTTTAAGGAGGCATTTATGGCAAAGAGGTATTACTGGCTGAAACTGAAAGCAGACTGGTTTTCAGACAAGCGCATCAAGAAATTACGCTCCATAGCGGGCGGCGACACGCACACGATTATTTATCTAAAAATGATGCTGCTGTCGCTGAAGGACGAGGGGAAACTTTACTTCGAGGGCGTGGAGGACAGCTTCGCTTCGGAGATTGCCCTTGCGCTTGATGAGGACGCGGAGAACGTAAAGCTGACGCTTGCATTTTTACAGCGACATGGGCTGATAGAAATCGGTGACGATGATGAGTACCAGCTTACGGAAGTGCCGACAATCATCGGCTCGGAAACAGCGTCAACCATACGTTCAAGGGAGTGCAGGGAACGGAAAAAACAGCTTGCGCTTGGGCAGGAAGCGTTGCAATGCAACACAAATGAAACAGGCTGCAACAATCTGAAACAGATTTGCCGCGTAGAGAGAGAGTTAGAGATAGAGAGAGAGAAAGATATAGAGAAAGAGGGAGAGAAAGACACGCCCGCCCCCGCCGCTTATGGAAAATTCTGTAATGTTTTTTTTGCTGATGCGGAGCTTGATGCCTTGAAAACAGAACTGCCCGGCAAATGGGAATATTACATTGACCGCTTATCCGTACATATTGCGTCAAGCGGGAGGAAATACAATAGCCATGCCGCCACGATTTACAAATGGGCGCAGGAGGACGCCGAAAAGACAGCAATCGCAGGAAATGCACTGAAAAAGGGAATCCCCGATTATTCATACAGTGAGGAGGACAGCTTATGAGTGGTAATTTAATGGATACGGTCTTGCAGATGGTAAACACGGATGCGGAGCCGGAGGATTACAAAGGGGAGGACGGTTTACTGTATTGTGGGAAATGCCACAAGCCTAAAGAGGCATATTTCCCACAAGGCAAGGCTCTGTTCGGGCGTGACCGACACCCGTCTGAATGTGACTGCCGCAGAGCAGAACGTGAAAAGCGTGAGAAAAAAGATGCGGATGAAAAACACAATGCCGAAGTGGAGCGTCTGAAACGGGAAGGCTTTTCCAATCCAGCGATGCGGAACTGGACTTTTGAAAACGACAACGGGAAATGCCCGCAGATAGAAAAAGCACATTCTTATGTGGAGTTATGGGAGCAGATGAAAGCGGAGAATCACGGGCTGGTCTTGTGGGGGAATGTCGGATCGGGGAAAAGCTATTTTGCAGGCTGCATCGCAAATGCCCTCATGGAGAGGGAAATACCTGTCTGCATCACAAACTTTGCAACGATACTGGACAACCTTTTCTATGGGGCGGAAAACAGGAATGAGTACATCGTAAGGCTTTGTTCCTATCCCCTGCTCATTCTTGATGATTTCGGCATGGAGAGGGGTACGGAATACGGGCTTGAGCAGGTCTATAACGTGATAGACAGCAGGTATATCAGCAAAAAGCCGCTGATTGCAACGACAAATCTCACGCCGGAGCAGCTAAAGAACCCGGAGGACGTTCCCCACGCACGCATTTATGGCAGGCTTCTTGAAATGTGTGTGCCTGTCCGCTTTACGGGTGGCGATTTCCGTAAAGTGGCAGCGCAGCAGAAAATGAAACGGTTAAAGGAACTTATGGAAGGAGGCGAAAGCCAATGAAAGAAGTTCCGATTTGGGAAAAGAGCAATTTAAGCCTTGAAGAAGCGGCGGCTTATTCAGGAATTGGTGTTAATAAGTTACGTGAGATTACCAATGAGAAAAACTGTCGGTTTGTTTTGTGGGTTGGCAATAAGCGGTTAATCAAACGCCGCCTGTTCGATCAGTATATCGAGCAGGAGTATTCTATCTGACATGGATAGTATTCTTTTAATTTTTGTGAATCTTGTGGTGTAAAATCGGCTTTGATATGGTACAATGAATGAGTCATATCAAGGCTCTTTCCACTACGGAAAGGAGTTTGAAAATGTCTGAGAAACGGAAAGACAATAAAGGACGAATCTTAAAGACAGGGGAGAGCCAGAGAAAAGACCTGATTTATCAGTACCGCTACACGGATATCCGCGGAAAGCGGCAGACCATTTATTCCTCTGATTTGAAGGAACTGCGGGAAAAGGAGAAGATGATCCAGAAGCAACTTGATGAAGGGATTGACTATGCTGCTGGAGAAGTTACCGTTATTGCCCTCTTGGAACGCTATATCAGTTTGAAGCAGGGTGTACGCTACAATACCAAAGTTGGATACAATTTTGTGCTGAATCTGATTAAGAAAGAAGATTTCGGTTACCGTCAGATAAGAGATATTAAGGTATCGGATGCACAACAGTGGATTATGAAGCTGCATAATGACGGTAAAGGGTACAGCACTATCACAAGTGTCAGAGGCGTTGTAAAGCCTGCTTTTCAAATGGCATACAATGAGGATATAATCCGCAGGAATCCTTTTGATTTCAAGCTGGTTGATGTTGTTCCCAACGATTCACAAAAACGGATTGCCATGACTGAAGAACAGCAGGAACTTTGGATGAGATTTATTCGGGAGGATAAAACTTACTGCAAGTATTATGATGAGTTTGTTGTCCTGCTGGGAACAGGAATGCGTGTCAGCGAGTTTTGTGGCTTGACAAAAAGTGATCTTGACTTTGAAAGCCGGAAAATCCGTGTAGATCATCAGCTTGTCCGGGAACGGGGCGGAAAGTATTATGTTGAGAAAACCAAAACCGAATGCGGATGCCGCTTTATCCCTATGACAGAGGAAGTCTATCGGAGTCTGAAAAAAATCCTTATCCGCCGCAAGAGCTTGAAGACAGAAATGATTGTTGACGGGTACAGCAACTTTCTTCTGTTGGACAAGGATGATAAACCGAAAGTAGCGTTGCATATCGAAAATGAGATGCGGTGGGCAATGAAGAAATACAAGAAGCTGCATCCGGATAAACCATTGCCACACATCACTCCTCATGTGTTCCGTCATACGTTCTGTACCAACATGGCAAACGCAGGCATGGAAATTAAGACCTTACAGTATGTAATGGGACATTCCGATGTAGGTGTTACGCTGAATGTGTATACTCATGCCAGCTATGATCGGGCAGCGGAGCAGATGGCGAAAATTTTAGACTTCAAAGAAACTGATATGCAAGGGAAACAGAGAAAATCAGGTTGAGCAATGCACCAATCTACTACACCAATTACTACACCATTTGCCCGTAAATTTGCGTAGATTTATAACGGATTACACAGATTAAGGGTAAAAAACAAAAAATGAAAAAAGCGCCGGAAAGCTTGAAATATCAAGGTTTGAAGGCTTATGAAGGGATAGAAAAGATATGATTAAAATATTATTTGTCTGCCAACCTGCCAGACGGAAACGGGATTGATTTTGTGCATGAGGTGAGGGCGTACAGCCAGGTTCCGATCTTGCTTATCACGGTGAACAATATGGAACTGGACATTGTGACGGGGCTTGAGGCGGGTGCGAACGATTACATCACAAAGCCGTTTAGCCTGATGGTGCTGCGCGCGCGGGTGTCAGTGTGGCTCCGGGGGAAAAGCGGGCAGACAGACCATTTCAGGCAGGATTGTTTTGATTTTGACTTTGGAAAGATGGAATTTCGCAGGGACGGGCGTCTGGTGGAGCTGAGCAAGACTGAGCAGCGCCTGCTGAGGGTGTTGTGCGAAAACAGGGGCGCGACGGTCAAAAGAAGTGCGCTGATTGACAGGGTGTGGCAGGGAGATAGCGAGTATGTGGACGAGCACGCACTGACGGTGACGATAAAAAGGCTGCGGGACAAGCTTGAGCTGGATTCGGCAAATCCTGATTATATCAGGACGGTGTACGGAATCGGATATACATGGGCGGTGGATTCGTGAATTTTATGATGGAGAGTACAGTGCTTGCAGGGCTCGTGTCGTTTGCCGCGGCGGGGCTGATGTGGTATCTATATTTTTACAGGAAAGAGAAGAAACTGCTGCAACGGTTGTATGACATTATTGAGCAGGCTGAGGCGGGAAGCATTTCAGAAGAAAAAGTTTCCATGATCGAAGATAAGTTCCGCAGGTTTGTAAACGGCTGTCTGTTGGAAAATGAGAATAATCGCCAACAGAAACAGGTGATTCAGAAGTTGATTTCCGATATTTCCCACCAGACGCTCACGCCCATAGCGAATCTTAAGCTGTACGCGGAGCTGTTGCGGGAGTCGGTCTGTGACTGGGCAGGGGCAGACGATGCACAATTGCCGGAAATCGCGGATACGCTGTGCGGGCAGACAGAGAAACTGGATTTCCTGATTCAGTCCCTTGTCAAACTTTCGCGAATGGAAACGGGACTGATCGGCGTGCATGTGCAGGCGGGAAGGATACAAAGCCTGTTTGATGCTGTGTATGGGCAGTACAGGAAAAAGGCGGTGGAAAAAGAGATAGCGCTCACTTTTGAGGAGAGCGGCCTGCGGGCGCTGTTTGATCTGAAGTGGACAGTGGAGGCGTTGGGAAATATTGTGGATAACGCTGTCAAATATACGCGGACTGGTGGAAAAGTGTGCGTGTCCGCGCGGGCGTATACTTTTTTCGTTCGGATTGATGCGGCGGACAATGGCGTAGGAATCGCACAGGAGGATTTTCACAGGATTTTCTCCAGATTTTACAGGAGCCCGTCGACAGATGACCAGCCGGGTGTCGGAATCGGACTGTATCTGGCGCGGGAGATCGTGCGGTCGCAGAGAGGGTACATTAAGGTAACGTCAAAGAAGGGGGAGGGCTCGCAGTTCTCAGTCTTTTTGCCGTCGGCGGACTGCGAGGACAAAATAGAGTAAAGAAACGGTTCCTGGAGAAACAGAATCGGGATATGAGCTGACACGACTAGTACTCCATCCGATCAGAAATTAGACTTGTGGGCTGCATGGTTCGTGCCAGTGCTAGGCAAAATTTCGATGGCGATGCGGTGGCATCGTCTAGAAATTTTAACGATGCAATGGTGCGAAACAGGCGGTTCATGAGTTTAATTTCTGGATGGATGGAGTACTAGAAAGTGCCAGCTTCTTAATTTTATGTACACAGGCGTATAAGGAAATTAGCTGTTGAAGCAATATGCGCTCGGCGAGTAGTGGAGAAGGTCGTTCCCCTACTCGCTTTTTGTCTCAATACTGTGACATTTCAGAAACCAGACTGAGATATTTGTATGGTATATTGAAAATGTGAGCAGCCTGGCAGATCATCAGGAAAGAGAGGACGGTCTATATGAAAATATTAAAAACAGTGAATTTGACAAAAATATACGGCGCGGGCGAGACTGCGGTGCATGCCTTGGATGGTGTGAGTTTTGAGGTGGAGTGCGGGGAGTTTGTGGCTGTGGTGGGGACATCGGGCAGCGGCAAATCGACGATGCTCCATATGATCGGCGGACTGGACACGCCGACCTCGGGCGATGTGATTGTGGACGGAAGGGCACTGGGCGATCTGGACGACGAGTCGCTTACGATATTCCGGCGCCGGAATATAGGGTTTGTCTTTCAGCAGTACAACCTGATTCCCATGCTGAACGTGTGGGAGAATGTGATACTGCCAGTGAAGCTTGACGGGAAGAAACCGCAGAAGGAATATGTGGAGATGGTAGTCGACACACTGGGGCTCTCGGGCAAGACCGCGAACCTGCCATGCACACTGTCTGGTGGGCAGCAGCGGGTTGCCATCGCGAGGGCGCTTGCGACAAAGCCTGGACTCCTGCTCTGCGACGAGCCGACGGGCAACCTCGATTCGCAGACAAGTCAGGATGTACTGGGACTGCTGAAGGTGACAAGCGAACAGTTTCACCAGACGATTATTATGATTACACACAATGAGGAAATCGCACAGCTTGCGGACAGGATTCTGCGGATTGAGGACGGCAGACTGAAAAGCTTATAAGGGAGGTTTTGTATGGTAAAGGTTGAAAATCAGGATACGTTATGGCTGCTGACAGTGCGCTTTCTGCAGACAAATCACAGGCGCAACCGAATCGCTATACTGGCAATTGTGCTGACGACAGTCCTGTTTACCGCGCTGTTTACGGGGACTGTCTCAATGGTTCTCTCCAAACTTGAGGCGGACAAAAAGACTTACAGCTCGTGGTCGCATGTCGTTTTGCAGGAAGTCACACAGGAGGAGGCACGGGGGGTATCTGCCGTACTGGAAAAAAGTGATTTTGTGGAACGGTATGGGGTAAATATCTTTGTCGGAACGCTGCAGGACGAGAGGCTTCTGTTTCAGGCGGAGGTCCGCTCAGCAGATCGGAACACGGCGTCCGCTTTCTGCAATGCACCGATTCAGGGGCGGCTGCCCGAGAGGAGGGATGAGATTGCGCTCAGCTCGCTTGTACTTGACGCACTCGGAATCGAATATGCAGTGGATACAAAAATTTCGGATACAAAGGTTTCGGATACAAAAATTTCATTGACAATCGCGCTGGACAATGTGAATGGCAGAGAAGAACAGGTAACGCGCGATTTTTATCTCTGCGGCTGGTGGCAGGGCGATGTCTCTGATTACAGCCAGTACGCGTGGGTGTCGGAGGCGTTTGCATGGGAGACTGTGCCTGAAATTACGCGTGAAGAGTTGGAAAATGGGGCGATGAGCGGCGCGGTCGGATTTTCTGTCTGGTACAAAAACCTGTGGAATCTGCGCCAGAAAACGGACGAATTGGGAAAAAGCTGCGGTTTTTTGCAGACGGGAGCACGAAGCGGGGGATTTCAGATCAATCCCGCCTATGAGGGGATTCTTGGCGAGGAGGGTCTGGCGTTGTCCGGCGTTTCCTACGTGATTGTGTTGATTATGCTTGCGGGGTATTTGATCATATACAACATATTCAGTATTTCCATCAGAACGGATTTGCGTGCTTACGGTCTGCTGAAAAATGTTGGCACGACCAGAAAGCAGCTTGCGCGGATTGTGCGCATGCAGGCATTTTGCCTGTGTCTTGCAGGGATTCCGTCCGGGCTGCTTATAGGTTATGGCTGCGGCGCGCTGATGAGCCCGGCGCTGACGGCGGACATTGGCAGCATAGGGCATTTGCGGGATACTACGGTCAGCGCCAGTCCGTTGATTTTTATTGCGGCAGCAGTGTTTGCACTGGTGACGGTCTATCTGTCCTGCATAGAGGCGTGCCGGATTGTGGCGCGGGTATCGCCGGTCAAGGCGCTGTGCATCGCGGAGGGCGGACAGACTGACGGTAAGGTGAAAAAGCGCGCGGGCAGTGTGCATGAGAGCGGCAAAAACGTCTCCTGGTGGGGAATGGCGCTGAAAAATTTGGGACGCAGCCGGAAAAGAGGAATGATTGTCATGTTCTCGGTCGCACTCTCACTCGTGACGGTGAATGGAATTTACATGATGGTTCGCGGTTATAGCCTTGACGCGTACAAACGTGCCTACATGGCATCGGACTTTGAGCTTGACAAGCTCCCCGGCTATGCGCCGTATGCGGTCATGAACGGTATTACAGTAGAAATCCAGACGCAGATTAATGCGTGCCCGGATGCGGAGCAAGTCGGCTATGTGCGCTATTCGGAGGAGTATCACGAGATGGAACCGCATCTGTATCAGGTGTGGGATCAGATCGCGAAGGACAGACTCGGCGGTGAATGGCTGAAAAACTGGGAGCGCATGAAAGCGGAGAACCAGATGAAAATAACGCTGATGGGAATTGACAGGGCGGTATTTGACAAACTGGAATGGAGCGGGGAAGCGTGCACATGGGAGGCCTTTTCATGCGGAGATGCCGTGATCGTGGACAAACCGCTTCTGGCAGGAGAGGAGACAAGCAATTATCAGGCGGGCGATGACTTTGTGATGACATATCAGAGCGGGATCACGAAAACATATCAGGTGCTTGGCGAGGCAAGGCTGCCAATCTCCCTCGATTATCCATATGCAAATCTGGTGACGGTGACAGTCCTGATTCCTGACGAGGAGTTTGTCGCGTGCACTGGCTCTGAGGCGGCGATGCGCGCTTTGATTGACGCAGTGCCCGGCTCGGAGAAAAAGGTGCAGCAGTATCTTGAAGGGACCGTCTTAGCAAAGGACAGCGCCCTTTTGCTGCGCTCGGTACTGGATTTGGAGGCGTCGTTTGCGCGTTATCTGGACAAATATTATTTTGTCGGCGGCGCGCTCGCAGCCGTGCTCGCGGTGATTGGCATTATGAATTTTTATAGTATGGCTGCGGCTTCCGTGTTGGCGCGGAGGCGGGAACTGGCGCTTCTGGAGATTGTCGGCATGACGAAAAGGCAGATCTGCAAAATGCTCATGGCGGAGGGGTGCCTGTACCAGTGCGGCGCGTTTTTTCTCGCGGTGCTTGTGACAGCCCTGTTTGGCGGAAAGCTGCTGACGACCGCCCTGGGACAAGCGTTTTTCCTCCACATCAAGGTCACCGTGCTGCCAAGCGTGGTACTGC
Organism: Lachnospiraceae bacterium; assembly: GCA_009774245.1. Lineage (GTDB taxonomy): Bacteria > Bacillota > Clostridia > Lachnospirales > Lachnospiraceae > COE1. Next base: position 18,775 of record VSNM01000029.1, read on the forward strand.
TGCCGCTGCTTGTGGCGGTCGCAGTCATCATTCCAGTCAGCCAGTACGACCGGACGAGGAGGGAGAGCGTTGTGGAACGGATTGTATAGCGGTTTTTGCTTGAAAGATGTCTCTCATAGTCCTCCTTTATAGCAAAAAATAGAGCATATAGATTTTCGGTTTCTATATGCTCTGGCACTGTTACTATATCTGATTTTGATTGATTACACCAACTGCATAACCTCGGCTTCAAGTTCTTTCGCATCTTCTAATGTTAATTTTGGGAAAAAACTTGGTATTTCTTCTACTGTAATTCTTCCGTTTTTTAACATTATCCTCGCATTTTCCCTTGCTTCACTATTTTTAATATCTTCTGCATATGCTTCCAAAACCTGTTCATCATCAAACAATGTCATCATGATATCTGCAACCTCCTGTTCTTTGCTTTCGAGATATTCCTTCAACACATTTCTGTCCTTGCAAATACGAATTGTTTCCGTTACCGCTTTCTAGGTCTGCCCATGTTTCTTTCTTATCTTTTATTTTACGCTTTGGCGTGCTTTGTGCCATTTTATCACCTCGTTATTGCAATACAGCAGAAGATACAATACAACGTACTCCTGCCATATCTCAATTATACAAAAAAATGCCTGTCTTTACAATAAAATTCACGATAAATTTCTTCCTCCTGCTGGAATTGTGTTACAATTCACACCCCGCCATAATCTGACAACTATTTATGTACTTTAGGTGTGAATTATAACAAATATTGCACACAAATTGATAAAGGGCATCAATTTGGCGCATGTTTTTCACCACTTTTGTTGACGACTGAACAGTAACAGAATTGCTTATTACTACTATCAAGGTTTATAAATGAGAGTTGAATGTCATTCGTATTGGTGGTATGCTTGACTCATGACAAATGTGGATTTGGAGGATTTGTGCTATGAAGAAATATGAGAAGGATATCCTGCGTGGGATGATTGTAAAGGGGAACCTTCGGGCAGCAATGACATATTTGGAGCAGTTCCCGGAAACGGCAGCACTATATCAAAAGGGCGTGGATTTGTATCAAAAAGAGCACTACCTGACTTATGATGTAGATGCGGAACTGAACGAGATTCTCTTGGTCTATCAGAAGTATTACCGGGATGCCTTTTATCTGGAGCTGTCTGCCGATGAAGCTGCGCAACGGCTGCAGGAACGGTTGGCAGAATTGTTCCGAGCAACGCCGGACGCTTCGCTGGACAAGTTGGAGGAAATGGCAGAAACGGCGTTCCGCCAGAAGTCATTCCACGCGCTGATGGGACGAACCAGTGGATATTACGGCCCTTATATATGGAAAGTCGAGGAACTGAGGCATTATAAGGTGGAGTTGCCAGAGGGTGAGCAGGACTACGCTGTTAAATTTCTGGACGGGTTCATTATGAAAAGCTGGCTGGACTACATTTCCTTTGGTGAAACGGGCACTGGCGGCTGGTCTAATGGTGATGGCTTGATTCACTGCGTTAGAGCCGCCTATGATTTGGAGTCAGAGGATTTCCAGGTGTCCCTTCTGAAGCACGAAGCGCAGCATGCCATGGATCAAGCCCGTTATAAGGACATCACAAACGAGGAACTGGAATACCGTGCCAAGTTGGTGGAATTGATTTACTCCAGAGAGCGGAGGATGCTAGAGCGTTTCGTGAGTCAGGCCGATGTAACAAAAACAGACAATGGACACGGATTGGCTGCAGAGCGTATTGTGAGAGGATTTGAGATATGCCTGAAAAAAGACAGAGACAGTCTGGCTGAACTCCCTCTTGAAAGTGTACAGACAATCGCACAATCACTTTTCTCAGAGAGCAGTGAAGAAATGGCGGAAAAATATCGCTAATCCCGCTCTTGTCTAATATCGATAAAGAGTAAAAATAGGCAACTTCCTGCTTGTGGGGGATTTCATCTTTTGGGAGAAATCCCCCTTGAAAAATGTCCCCTTGGTTGATTATGTTGTTGCTCTTGCCTTGCAATTCATCATCATGGCTCAATTTCTCATATAACGCTGTTAAATCGTAACTCATAATCAATTTCTCTTTCCGCCAGTACCACATAAATGCTAACGCCATATGCCAAAGAAAAATATCTACACCCAAATATGCATTGTAAATAATGTGCAGGTATTTTATAATGGATGTATCAGGAATGGACGCAGTGGTAAAAATTAAAAAAAGGGGAATGAACTATGGCATACAGACCAGTACAGTCACGCGAAGAATATCTGGAAATACTTGAACAGTATAAGGATTATCAAAAAGGCGTATATCGGTCAATGTCTCTGGAAGAAAAAATTGATTTTTTTGACGGGATACACACAGACCAGGTTCCGATGTTTGACGAAAATGGAAATGATACATTGTGGACACTATGGGATTATGGAGAATTGACAAAAGATTTTATCCAGCACCCGGAAGTATTTTCAGTTTCAGATATTTCCAAATTTATTGAAATGTTAGATGATGACTGCTATCAGCCCTCTTTTATGGACGATACATTAAAGGTAATCCGAAGCATTATCCGATATCATGGAAAAGATGGGGCGGTGTATTTGCTAAACCATTTATCGGATGTCCCACAACGTGGGAAAGAATACGGATTGTATGACAGTCTGCAGTATCTGATTGTAGATGATACAGCCTATCCATATTTGAAAGAGGCTGTAATGGCGGTGGAGCCATCTGTGCAACAGCAGGTTAGCCAGAGCATAGATCAACTGAAAACCTGGGTTGATGATATTGGGTTGGAGCGAATCAAGGAATTGAAGGGAGTCATGAGCAGGAGGTAGAATACCATGCAATATATCCATTATTACGATTCGCCGCTTGGCAGGATCACACTTGCAAGCGACGGGGAAAAGCTGTCGGGCTTATGGTTTGACGGACAGAAATATTATGGCAGTACACTTTCGGGGGAAAATGAAATACGGGCACTTCCGATTTTTGAGCAGACTGGTCAATGGCTTGATATGTATTTCAGAGGGCAGCAGCCGGATTTTACGCCGTCGCTGTCCATGGACGCTACGCCCTTTCGCAAGTCCGTGTGGGAGATTATGCTGAAAATTCCCTATGGGCAGACTATGACATATGGTGCGATTGCAAGGGAGATTGCAGCACAGCGGGGACTGGAACAGATGTCGGCGCACGCGGTCGGCGGCGCGGTCAGCCACAATCCGATCTCGCTGATCATACCATGCCACAGGGTTGTCGGTACGAACGGAAGCCTGACAGGCTATGCGGGCGGCATCGACAAAAAGGTGCGCCTGCTGACACTAGAGCGGGCGGACCTGTCAAAGCTCTTCGTGCCGACAAAGGGGACGGCATTGTGAGTGAGAGGAAACTTGAGTTATTTTTTATAAATATTGAAGTCGGTTTGACAGCAACATGGGAAAGGGAAGCGGGTGAGGGAAATTGATAGTCAAGATGGAAGTATAATGGCATTATTATTAAATGTCATTCAAAAAGATGAAGAATTGTTGAGACAAAATATTGTAAAGTATATAAAGACGAAACGCAGAGAATACAGCTTAGATGTTATTCCTGTTGAGGAATCCGTTTTAGGAATTTTAAAACTGGCATACAGGCGTGGAATGAAATGTGATATTGAGGTAGCAGAGCTGCCGAGGATTTTGTTGCAGGATATGGAAATAAATTATGAAGAAATAAAACTGCCAATGGAGGCAGAAATGCTGGAATTATTAAGGAATTGCGGCAAAGATCTGAAATCAATGCAGTCCATACCTTTTAACAAAGGCCATGATCAATTTCAAAGCAGCCAGGGAAGAAAGACATTCAAAAAATCCCGAAAATCAGACAGGGCTATGACTGACGCAGAAGAAAAGTTGTGGGAACAGATAGATCATTATTTTGAGCAGATGGAAGAAATTATGCAAGACGTGCAATGCGATGAGGATATTAATCGGTGCGAAAAAATATTTACGGAGTATATGGGATTATACGAAGAACTGCTATTCAGATGCTTGCTGCCATCCATAAGTACCTGTTTGAACAAATTTATGATTTTGCGGGGAAAGTGAGAACGGTCAATATTGCAAAAGGTAATTTTAGATTTGCTTCCGTTCTGTATTTACAAATAGATGGATAGGAGTCGAAAAGAAGATGGAACAAAACGAATTGTTGGAACAGATTACAGATGCGGTGCGCGCGTGCGGCGAGATCATCCTTCACGCGGACAGGAGCAAGAGCTGCGTTGACGAGAAGGCGGGACATGCGAATTTTGTCACGACTTACGATAAGAGGGTACAGCAGGAGCTGCAAAAGAGACTGCTTTTGATTTTGCCGGAGGCGGTTTTTGTCGGGGAGGAGGAGGATATCCACGCCACGGTCGCGCAGGGATACGCCTTTATCGTAGATCCGATCGACGGTACGACCAATTTTATCAAGGATTATCATATGAGCGCGATCTCTGTCGGACTTGCCCGGGACGGGGAGCGGTACATGGGCGTTGTCTACAATCCCTATCTGGACGAAATGTTTACGGCGGTAAGGGGGCAGGGGGCGTATCTGAACGGGGAGCCGATTCACGTATCGTCAGAGCCGCTTGCCAATGGTGTCGTGCTGTTTGGGACGGCGCCCTATTATGAAGAACTGAACAGAAAATCCTTTGAGATGGCATATGACTATTTCAGAAAAGCGCTCGACGTGAGGCGGAGCGGTTCGGCGGCACTCGATCTGTGCAGCGTGGCGGCGGGCAGGGCGGAGCTATTTTTTGAACTGCGCCTGTGCCCGTGGGATTTCGCGGCGGGTTCGCTGATCGTGGAGGAAGCAGGCGGAAAGGTGACGACAGCCGAGGGCGGTCAGCTCACACTGAACAAGCCCTGCTCCCTAATTGCGACCAACGGACTAGTACTCCATCCGGCTAGAAATTGAAGTCTGGGATTACCTGTTCCGCACCATTGCGTCGTTAAAATTTCTAGACGATGCCACCGCATCGCCGTCGAAATTTTGCCTGGCACTGGCACGAAACATGTAGCCCCATACTCCAATTTCTAACTGGATGGAGCACTGGAGGAATGAATTTATACTACATTTTTTACTGAATATGCCTCCCACGGTGCGGGCAGTTTGAGCTTTCGGATCATATCTTCCAAAACGGGTTCCGGGATATAGCGCGCCCTTTTCTGGTTTCTGTCAAGCAGTTCCTCATAGGGTGTTTCCAGATACAGAATGTGCACCCGTGCGCCGTATCCGGCAAAGAGGCTGACCAGCCGCAGTCTGGTTTCCTGAATGATATTGAAAGCAAATTAAGACAGCAGTATGTCATAACGGTTCTTTGTGCTTTTTTGCGGTTGCGTGTTGACAAATAACAAAAATTGAGTAGACTAATGATATATTCGTTGATTGAACAAAGGCGTTCTGCGTGGGCAGGGCGCCTTTTCGTTTGTGCACACGGGCGCACAGATGAAATTGCTGCCGACGCAGCGTGCGCCCGGCGCGGCGAGTAGTGGAAAAGGTCATCCCCTACTCGGTTGCACACGGGCACCAATGTGAAAAACCATATATGAAAGTTTTTCACATGAGGAAATCTGTCAGCGGATATGGAAATGAGGAAAGAAAGTGAGGAGAACATTATGGGAAGAAAATTTGTGACAGGCAGTATGGTGAAAAGGGCAGCCGCAGCGGCATTATCAGCCGTAATGATACTGGCAGTGTCCGGCTGTGCCAGTGTGAAACCGACAGAAGGGGACGCGGTTGTGAAAGTGGGACTGCTCCATTCCATGACAGGTTCCATGGCGATCTCGGAGCAGGCCGTGCTCGACGCGGAGAAGCTTGCGATTTCTGAGATCAACGCAGCGGGCGGTGTGCTTGGCTGCCAGATCGTGTATCAGGAGGAGGACGGCGCATCCGATCCGTCCACGTTTGCCGCAAAGGCGGAGAAGCTTGTCGATCAGGACGGCATATCGACGGTGTTTGGCTGTTGGACTTCCTCCTCGAGAAAAGCGGTGAAATCTATTTTTGAGGATTACGATGCGCTGCTGTTCTACCCGGTTCAGTATGAGGGGATGGAATCGTCAGGCAACATCGTGTACACTGGCGCCGCACCCAATCAGCAGATTGTTCCGGCGATTGAGTATCTGATTGGTGAGGGTTATACAAAGTTTTTCCTGCTCGGCTCTGACTATGTATTTCCCCGCACGGCAAATATGATCATCAATGCGCAGGTAAAGGCTGCCGGACTCGAAGTGGTGGGTGAGGAGTACGCCGACATGACGCAGACGGACTTTGCGGCCATCATCGCAAAGATTGAGGAGGCACAGCCGGACGTGATTATCAATACATTAAACGGCACGGGAAATGTATCGTTCTTTAAACAGATGGCGGAGAAAAATTATACAAGTGATACATACATGACGATGTCGTTCTCCATCGCGGAGGAGGAAGTGGCAGCGATTGGAGCAGATATATTAAAGGGACATATGGTGTCATGGAACTACTACCAGACGACCGACACTCCCAGAAACAAGGAATTTGTGGCGGCTTACAAGAAAGCGTACGGCGATGCGAGGGTGACCTCCGATCCTGCGGAAGCGGCATACGATGCTGTATATCTGTGGAAAGCAGCGTGTGAGAAAGCGGGCAGCTTTGAGGTCGATCAGGTGCTTGCAGCCATTGAGGCGGGCGGTATCTCATTCGACGCGCCGGAGGGAACGGTCTCCATTACCGGGAGCAATCATCATCTGGTAAAGCCGGTGCGCATCGGTGCGGTCGGTGAGGACGGACTGATCTATGAGGTATATGCCACGGATGCGCCGGTGGAGCCTGATCCGTATCTTGAGACTTACGACTGGGCAGTGGCAGCAGGTATCAAGCCGCTGGAGTAAAAAATAAATTGGAGGTATATATGGACATTATAAACACACTGTTTAACGGATTAAGCCTTGGCTCTATTTATCTGCTGGTAGCGCTGGGATTATCGATCACATTCGGGCTGATGGGCATTATCAACATGGCACACGGGGAGTTTGTGATGATCGGGGCATATATGACCTACATCATGCAGCAGATCTTTGTCTCACTGTTTGGAAAAAGCGGAAATCTTTATTATATCGCGGCGATTCCGTTTGCGTTTATCGTGACATTTCTGCTTGGGTGTATTATGGAAAAAGTGTTGATCACGCGGCTTTATGGCAGGAAGATGGACAGTCTGCTGGCAACATGGGGGATCAGTCTTATCTTACAGCAGGCGGCAAGAAGTATCTTTGGTTCGCAGGGTGTCAATGTCAACGCACCGGACTTTCTAAAAAGCGGACTTAAAGTAGGAGGCTGCACTTTTTCCTACAACAGAATTTTTATCATCTGCATGGTAACAGCCTGCCTTGCCCTGGTATGGCTTCTGATGAACAAATCTTCCTTTGGCGCGCAGATGCGCGCCACCATGCAGAACCGTTCCATGGCGCAGTGCATGGGTATCAATTCCAGGAGGGTAGACTGCCTGACGTTTGCGCTTGGTTCCGGGCTTGCCGGAGTGGCGGGCTGTTCCATAGCGCTTCTGGGTTCTGTTGATTCCACGGTGGGACAGAGCTATATCGTCTATTCTTTTATGACGGTGGTGCTTGGCGGCGTGGGGAATCTGCTGGGGACTGTGATCGGCGCCATGATTATCGGGTTTTCCAGTATTATCGTGGAGGCATATCAGAGCGCTTCTGTTGCCAGGGCAATCGTGCTGTTGATTATCATTGTCTTTCTGCAGTTTCGGCCCAAGGGATTGTTTACGATCAGGAGCCGCAGTCTGGATGAAGGATAAACGGGAAGGGGAGGTTTTTATGAAGAAGATGAGAGGAAACCATCTTTGTTTTGCGGTGATCGTGGCGCTTCTGGCAGGCAGCCCGTTTCTGGTCAGCTCTACTTCGATGGTTCAGTTTCTCGGGAAATGTATGTGTTACTCCATCGTTGCCATAGCGCTTGACCTGATCTGGGGCTACACGGGTATGCTCAGTCTCGGACATGGCATTTATTTCTGTCTTGGCGGGTATGCGATGGCAATGTATCTGCGGCTGCGCGACAATGGGGGAGCGCTCACGGATTTCATGCGGACAGGCGGACTGACAGAGCTGCCGCTTTTCTGGAAACCGTTTTTGCACTTTCCGTCTGCGGTTCTGTTGATTCTGCTCGTACCGGGGATTCTCGCGGCGGTGCTTGGATATTTTGTTTTCCGGAGCCGTATTAAGGGTGTTTATTTTTCGATCATTACGCAGGCGCTCACATGGGCCGCGTATTCGCTGTTTATCGCAAACTCCAGATACACGGGCGGCAACAATGGCATTACGGATTTTTATTCCCTCTTTGGAAGTACGAGAGGGGCTGCGAACAGGGGGCATCTGACCGCACTGTTTTTTGTGGCGCTGGCGGTGCTCGTGCTGGTGTACCTGCTTGCCTCGTGGCTGGTGGGCAGCAAGTTTGGAAAGCTTCTGATTGCGATTCGCGACGGCGAGAACAGGACTTATTTTTCAGGATACTGTGTGAACCGGTACAAGAATTTTATCTATACAGTATCCGCAGTCCTCACGGGAATCGGCGGCGCGCTCTTTGTCAATTTTAACGGGAGCATCACACCGTCACAGATGACAATCGCGTATTCGGTCACGATGGTCATCTGGGTTGCGGTGGGCGGCAGGGGAACGATCATCGGTGCGGTGATCGGCGCTTTTTTCATCAATCTGTGCGAGTACAATCTAAGCTCCGGCGCGTTTGCAGGCATATGGCAATATATTATCGGCGCGATTTTTGCCGTGACGATTCTCTTTTTCAAGGGAGGCATCGTGGGTATTGTGAGGGAGCAGATACTCGCGCTGATCAGGAAAACAGGGCGCTCTGCCAAACAGGAAGCTGGCAGGATGAACGGGAAGAAGGAGGCGGCTTGACATGGCGGATATCAGGGAGGATGTACTGAAGATCAAACACATTTCTGTGATCTTTGACGGGTTCAGGGCGCTGACAGATGTGGACATTACGATAAAAAGAAATACAATCCATTTTTTTATCGGGCCAAACGGCGCAGGCAAGACGACGCTGCTCGATATCATCTGCGCAAAGACAAAGCCCACGGCGGGAACGGTTCATTATTATCCGGCGGGAAAGGAGCCTGTCAGGCTCACTGGAATGAAGGAGTATCAGATCACAAATGAAGGTGTCGGGCGCAAATTCCAGGTGCCGTCAGTGTTTACGGCGCTGACGGTCATGGAGAACATGATTCTCTCGTTAAAAGGACATAAAGGGGTATGGGAAAGCATTTTTTACAGGCTGTCTGATGAAGATGAGAAGGCGATCATGGATATCCTGCATAAGGTCGGGCTGGAAGACAGGGCGGATGTCAGGGCTGGAGCGCTTGCGCACGGGGAGAAACAGTGGCTTGAGATTGCCATGCAGCTGGTGCAGCGGCCTGAGATTATCATGCTCGATGAGCCGGCGGCGGGAATGGGCAAGCCGGAGACTTTCCGCACAGGGGAACTGTTAAAGGAGATCAGGAAGGATTGTACGGTCATTGTGGTGGAACATGACATGGATTTTGTAAAGCAGATCGCGGACAAGGTGACGGTGCTTCATGAAGGAAAGGTGCTCATGGAGGGAGATGTCGCCAAAGTCCTGGCGGATAAGACGGTTCAGGCCGTATATCTTGGCAGGGGAGGTGAGCGCTATGCTGACAATTAGGAAGATGAGCGCGTATTACGGCGAGAGCCGGGTGATTCAGAGTCTTGATTTAGATGTCCCTGACAATCGGATCGTCTGCCTGATCGGGAGAAACGGTGTGGGGAAGAGTACGACGCTCAAGAGCATCATGGGGCTTGTGAAAACGCCTGAGGGAAGCATAACACTTGACGGCGCAGAGATCATCAGGCTTCCGTCATATGACCGTGTCAGACTCGGAATCGGATATGTCCCGCAGGGGCGCGATATTTTCCCGCAGATGACGGTTCAGGAAAATCTGGAGCTTGGGCTGAAGGCAAAGGGAAGCAGGGAAAAAGTGCCGGATTACATCTATGATCTTTTCCCGATTCTCCCGACTTTTGCAAAGCGAAACGGAGGCGACCTCTCTGGCGGACAGCAGCAACAGCTCGCGATCGCACGGGCGCTGGTGTTAAAGCCAAAGATACTGATTCTCGACGAGCCCACAGAGGGAATCCAGCCGTCGGTCATTGAGGACATCGGTGAGGCGGTGAAGCGCGTCAACAAAGAGCTTGGCATTACGGTGCTGATCGTCGAGCAGTTCCTGGATTTTGTGCTCGGCATATCGGATTATATCTACATCATGGAAAAGGGAAGTATTGTCAGGGAGGGGGAGACGGCAAGCCTCTCCGCTGAGGAGATTACGGATATCATGACGAAATAAAGAGAATGACGGGATGGAGGAGTAGTGTGAAAAATTATATTATAACCATAGCAAGGGGATTTGGGAGCGGTGGAAAGGAAATCGGCAGTAAGCTTGCAAAACGTCTTGGCATTCCCTGTTATGAGGACCAGATTCTCAGGATGGCGTCTGATTTCAGCGGTATCAATGAGGCGCTTTTCCATGAGAGAAATGAGAAACTCAAACATAGCGCGTATGTGCTTGGGTATCTGAGAAAGGTGCCTTTTACGACTGTGGCCAAACCGAACACAAAAGAGTTTGTGTCCGACGCAAACCTTTTTAATATCCAGAGTGAGATTATCAGGCAGCTCGCAAAGTCACAGTCCTGTATTATCATCGGAAAGTGTGCCGACTATGTGCTGCGGGACTGTGACAATGTGATCAGCATCTATATAGAAGCGCCGCGGGCGGCCTGTGTGGACTCCATTATGGACAAGCTCGGGGTGACAGAGCCGGAGGCGCACAAGCTGATTGAAAAGACAGATAAGTACAGGGCGGATTATTATAAATATTACACGCAGGGCGGCTACTGGACAAATCCTGTCAATTACGACATGACGCTCAACAGCGCGCGTATCGGCAGGGAGAAATGCGTGGATGTGATTGTTGACTATATGAATATCAAATGGGAGAGGAGGGGACTTTGATGCATCTGACACCAAGGGAGACAGAGAAACTGATGCTGCATATGGCAGGAAGCCTGGCCAAAGAAAGGCGGCAGAGGGGGATCAGGCTGAATTATCCCGAGGCGGTGGCCTATATCAGCTCCGAACTTTTGGAACTTGCGCGGGACGGACACAGCGTCACGGAATTGATGAGCATGGGCTCCTCGATGCTGACTGCGGAGGACGTGATGGAAGGCGTGCCGGAAATGATACATGAGATTCAGGTAGAGGCGACGTTTCCTGATGGGACAAAGCTTGTGACGGTACATGATCCCATTTTAAAAAATGACAGTAGTGTCACAAATTCGGTCATGCCGGGAGAACTGTTTATAGATCCGGGAGAGATTGAACTGAATGCACAGAGGGACACAGCACAGATTACAGTCACGAATACTGCTGACAGACCGATTCAGGTCGGTTCGCATTTTCATTTCTTCGAGGTGAATAAGTTCCTTGATTTCAACAGAAATCTGGCGTTTGGAATGCGGCTTGACATACCGGCAGGCACTGCGGTGCGCTTTGAGCCTGGCGAGACAAGGCGTGTGAATCTGGTCGATATCGGTGGCGCGCGCAGGGGATATGGGCTGAACGGACTTGTCTGCGGAGAGATGGACGATCCCTCTGTCAGGAAAAAGGCATTGCAAACAGCCATGGAAAAAGGATTTAAGGGGGTAACTGCCGATGAACAGGCTTAGCAGGTCAAAATACGCGGATATGTACGGACCGACGACGGGTGACCGTATCCGCCTCGCAGACACTTCGCTTTTGATCGAGGTGGAGAAAGATTATGCCGTCTACGGTGACGAGGCGAAATTTGGCGGCGGCAAATCCATACGCGACGGCATGGGGCAGAGCTGCAATGTCCGTGACGACGACTGCCCGGATACGGTGATCACAAGCGCAGTGATTGTGGATTACTGGGGGATTGTGAAGGCGGACGTGGGGATAAAGGATGGAAAAATCTGCGGAATCGGCAAGGCGGGAAATCCTGACATCATGGATGGCGTGGATGAGCGGCTGGTCATCGGCGCAGGAACTGAGGTGATCGCGGGCGAGGGACTGATTCTCACAGCGGGCGGAATGGACACGCATATTCACTTTATCAGTCCCACGCAGATCAGGACAGCGCTGTACAGCGGTATTACCACCATGATTGGAGGCGGAACCGGTCCGGCGGACGGCACCAATGCGACAACCTGTACGCCGGGCCGGTTTCACATCGAGAAGATGCTGGAGGCGGCGGAGGATTTTCCGGTAAATCTGGGCTTCCTCGGCAAAGGAAACGCCGCCGGACCTGATACGGTGCGGGAGCAGGCCGAGGCAGGCGCGTGCGGTATGAAGCTCCACGAGGACTGGGGTTCCACACCCGCAGCCATAGACAACTGCCTGCGTATATGCGACGAGTATGATATCCAGGCGGCAATCCACACGGATACATTGAATGAGGCCGGTTTTGTCGAGGATACGATTGCGGCCTTTCAGGGAAGGACCATTCACACGTATCACACAGAAGGCGCAGGCGGCGGTCATGCGCCGGATATCATCCGCGCGGCGGCATTCCCCAATGTCCTTCCCTCGTCAACCAACCCGACAATGCCGTTTACGGTAAATACACTGGACGAACATCTGGATATGCTGATGGTCTGTCACCATCTCGACAAAAATGTGGAGGAGGATATCGCCTTTGCGGATTCGCGGATTCGCCCCGAGACGATTGCTGCGGAGGATGTGCTGCACGATATGGGCATTTTCTCGATGATGAGTTCCGACTCGCAGGCGATGGGGCGTGTCGGCGAGGTCATCACGCGCACGTGGCAGACCGCTGACAAGATGAAAAAACAGCGGGGAGTGCTGCCGCAGGACAGTGGGAGAAACGACAATTTCCGGGTGAGGCGCTACATCGCAAAGTACACCATCAATCCGGCAGTGACACATGGCGTGTCCGACTATGTGGGTTCCGTGGAGGTTGGAAAGATGGCAGATCTCGTCCTGTGGCGTCCGGAACTGTTTGGCGTCAAGCCGGAGATGGTCATCAAGGGCGGGTTTATCATGGCTTCAAGGATGGGGGATGCCAACGCCTCCATACCGACGCCGCAGCCGGTCGTGTACACCGATATGTTTGGCGCGTATGGCCTTGCGCGGAAAAATACCTGTATCACGTTTGTGTCCAGGGCGGCGCTTGACGGCGGGATTAAGGACAGGCTTTCCCTGCAGAGACAGGTCTGCGCAGTCCGAAACTGCAGGAACATTGGGAAAAAGGATATGAGAAATAATGATGTGATCGCGGATATACAGGTCAATCCTGAAAATTATGAAGTGCGGGTAAACGGGGAACTGATTACCTGCGAGGCGGCGCCGGTGCTTCCACTGGCGCAGAGGTATTATCTTTTTTAAAGGGATTCCTAAGAGGTACGAAGATATGGTTGTGGAGAAAATACTGGGAAATATCGCGGATTATCCCGTGGGAAACAGGGTGGTAGAGGAAGTACAGCTCGAATGGTTTGAGCTGGAGAAAAGGCGGATGCGAAAGACACTCGCAAGCGGTGAGGAGATCGGTATCTGCATCGGTCTGCATGAGGGGGATGTGCTCTATGCAGATGACACGCGTGTCATAATTGTGGCGGTCATTCCGTGTGAACTGACTGTCATCGAAGTGACATCAATGGTAGAGATGGGGCGTCTGTGCTTCGAGCTCGGAAACCGTCATCTGTCCCTTGCGATTGAGGAAAGTAAGGTGACAGTGCCATACGATGAACCGACATTTCACTATCTGGATCAGATGGGGTTCAGCATTGAAAAGGTGGAGGGAAGATTCAGTCATTTTACGGTGTGTCACGCGCATGGAGGCGCTCACCACCATGAATAGCGCAGCGGCTTTTTTGAATATTCTGCAGTCGGTGGACGCCTTTTTTCCGGTGGGGGCGTTTACCCTGTCAAACGGGCTGGAGGACTATGTGATCGGGGAACGTTTGACGGGCAGTGACGAGCTGCGTCAATACCTGGAGGGGTTCATGCAGCTCTTTCCATATAATGATCTGGGAATATTGTCACTGGCGTACACCCATTACAGCGATATGCAGTACATCACAGAGCTTGACGGTATCGCGGCAGCTACAAAGAGCGCCTGTGAGGTGCGGACGGGGACGATGCGCATGTGCGCGAGATATCTCAAAGCGCGAAAGGCGATGGGGGATTGCAGGGGACAGCTTGAAAAGTATGCGGAAGTGATCGCAAAAGAGGAAGCTTTTGGCATTCATGCCATAGCGCTCGGAATCTATGGGGCGGAAGTGAAAATCGGGCAGGACGCCCTGCTGCTGATGTACGGGTACAGTGTATTGTCGGCAATTGTAAACAATGCTGTAAAGCTTGTGCCGCTGAGCCAGACGGAGGGGCAGAAGATTCTGTATGAATGCATGGGCGGGATGGAGTCCCTCGCGGAGCGGGCGGCGCATATGGATCTTACTGAAATCGGAATATCGGGTGCGGCATATGAGATACACTGCATGAATCATGAAAACCTGTATTCGCGGCAGTATAGTTCATAATCGCCGTAAAGTGGAAAAGAGGAATGGAAATAAAGGAATGAAAATAGAGAAATGGAGGCAGAGATATGTCATATGTAAAGATCGGTGTCGGAGGTCCCGTCGGCTCCGGGAAGACCGCGCTCATAGAGCGGATTACCAGAAAAATGGCACAGAAGTATTCGATCTGTGTGGTGACAAATGATATTTACACGAAGGAGGATGCGGAGTTTCTGATCAAAAATTCCGCGCTCGCGCCAGAGCGTATTGTCGGTGTGGAGACGGGCGGCTGTCCACACACTGCCATCAGGGAGGACTGCAGCATGAATCTCGAGGCGGTGGACGAGATGGCGCGCAGATTTCCTGATGTGGAGATGATCTTCATTGAGAGCGGCGGGGACAATCTCTCTGCCACGTTCAGTCCCGACCTTGCGGACGCGACAATCTATGTGATCGATGTAGCACAGGGGGAAAAGATTCCCAGAAAGGGCGGTCCGGGTGTGACGCGGTCGGACTTGCTTGTCATTAACAAGACAGACCTCGCGCCCATGGTTGGGGCGAGCCTTGAAGTGATGGAGCGTGACTCCAATCGTGTGCGGAGAGGAAAAGAAGTACTGTTTACGAACCTGATGTCCGGGGGCAGTGTTGACGCGGTTATCGCATGGATTCAAAAAAATGTGCTGATGGAGGACTTGGCGGAGGATTGACAAATGGCGACGGCAGAGCTTTTGATGAAAATTGGACTTTGTGGAACAAAGAGCACAGTCACAAAAAGTTATTTTACCAGCCCGCTAAAGATCGGGCTGCCCAAGACGGAGGGAGACAGGCTGAAGGTTGTCCTGATGATGGCGTCGGCGGGCGTATTGAAGGGGGATGCATTTTCGTACAGGATTCACTGCCAGCCGCATACGAAGACACTGATCACAGAACAATCATACACAAAACTTTTTGATACAGGAGACGCAGGGGCAGCAAAGACACAGATTATTACAGTCGATGAGGGCGCGTCCCTCTATTATTGTCCGCAGGCAGTGATTCCGTTTGCGGGCAGCAGGTTTGACAGCGCTGTGACGATTGATATCAAAGAGAATAGTGAATTGCTTTTCACAGACATTGTGACCGCAGGGCGTGTGGGAATGGGGGAGCGGTTTGCATTTCATCATTACCATAGCAGGGTATGTGTGCGCATTGATGGAAAACCGGCCTGGATAGACAACTGCCTCCTGGAACCGGAGTGTATGGACATGCGCAGTATGCTGTTTTTTGATCAATATACACATATCGGGACGATGTACTGTTATCATCCATGCGCTGGTATAGCTGGCATGGAGGCTGACATAAAGGCTGGAATAGAGGCTGGCATAAAGGCTGGAATAGAGGAAAAAGTACTGCAGATGAACAACAAGGCGTATGGAAGTATGCGAATCGGCGCGTCAAGGGCAGTTCGCGGAGTGTGTCTCAGGGTGCTTGCGCATTCCGCCCAGGATATTGAGGAGCTGTTTGGTCATGCAGCCCATTTCCTGACTGAGTACTCCGCAAGCGCAGGGATATCCTGAAAATAGTACAGTAAAAACGGTTTTTGACGGAAAACAAAGCTGGTTAAGGATCTTGACACCGGGTATAATCCTTGTCAGGATGAAAGCATGGTATATCAATGCGCCAGCGCCGCACCATGCCCTGTCTCTTGTACATCAGGCAGGCATTGTAGAGAAAATCCCCTGTCAGCAGCAGCATCAGGACTGCGGCTGCTGTGCGGAGCGATTGCGCGTTCCAGCTCAGAAAATATCCATAGAGCGGTTCCAGCACATGCTCCATAAAGATCGTGATCGCGCAGGCAAACAGGGTGCTTGTCGGCACCGAAGTGTACCGCGTGATGTGCAGCGGTATCTTCGAGTAATCCCACCAGTAAAAATGGCAGGTTCTCTCCACAAATGTCCCGAGTGCGATCTCGCCCGCGCAGACGCACAGCATTGCACCCATAAAGTAAAGAGGGCGGTGCAGACGCGTGTATTCTGGTAAAATGGGTTTCCCAAGAAAACAGGGATTTTGCGGTGTGCCAAGCAGCATCAGCAGTCCGAACATCGCCATGCCGTATCCGATCAGAAATGGCAGGCACATATTGCGGTTGTCCATGTATCCTTTTGTCAGGCAGAGCCACAGATTCTCCACGGCAAAGCCCATAAATGAGACAATGATTGCAGTCATATACAATGCCCAGATATCCATCTTTATGTCCATTCCTCCCATACTCATTCCTCCCTGCTCATTCTTCCCATCTGTAGCCGCACAATTTTTTGCAACTGCCCGATATGTTTTTCGTCGTGTCTTTCTGATGGGTGTTTCCTTTATATTAGAATGCCCTGGTTTGTTCAACAATAGACATTTTTCCGCAAATATCCAAAAATCAGACAAATGTACCATATCTGTCTGATTTTTGGATATTTTGTCGTGTTTTGTCTATTTTCAGTTTGTCCAAAAGGAGTTAGATTGAAATAGAACACTTTACAAAATTGATTGGAGCGCTTGTTGAGGCGGGCAAAAGGAGGTTTTTATGATGGGCAGGAAAATAATATCAAACCGACTGGCGATAGCGCGGCATGGGTATATACTGATCTCCGTCCTGTTCTACATCTCGGGACTTGTATGCATCATCGCGCCGGACTTAAATCTGGAAGCTACGGCCGTCGCGGGCGGCATCATGCTGATCCTGTATGGCATTATCAAAATAACGGGTTATCTGTCCGATGATCTTTATTGCCTTGCATTTCAGCATGATTTTGCCTGCGGACTGCTGCTGATCGTGCTTGGGATTATTGAGCTGATCCTGCATGCCAGATTTAGAGGCTATCTGCTTCCGGCACTGGGCATTCTCGTCCTGTTTGACGGTCTGCTCTGTGTCCAGACGGCCATCGACGCCCGGCGGTTTGGTCTGGTTTCATGGTACATTATCATGGCGGGTTCCATTTTACTGGGTGTGCTCGGTATTGTGCTCATCATAGTGAATACGCAGACGGTTGCGGGCTGCTGTCTGCTGGCGGAGGGAGTTTTGCACCACTACCTGATACAGTGCACGATGTCTCCCTCCATGACGCGGCAGCGGGAAATGGACAGCGAATAAAAAGTAAATGAAAAAATAAATATAAAAAAGGGGAAAAATATGAGCAGAAAAAAAGTAACCATATCCAATTTTGTGCAGGACAGTGCGGCAGACCTGATACAATTGGCCTGCTGTTACGACAGCGAAATCATACTCGAAAACAGGCAGTATCACGTTAACGCCAAGAGCCTTATGGGCATCATGGCATTTCGCCCGGCACCGGGGACGACCATCAATATCATTACAGACGGAAACGATGAATACGAGGCCGCCGATGCGATGGAGCAGTTTCTTGTGTGCGCGGACAGCCATAGGAGACAGGACAGCAGACGGGGACAGCGTCCGTAGGGGACGATTTATCTGCGCTGTGCGCCGAACTTTGTCATAAAGACCATCTCGTCCACGCCTGCGAAGGCTTCGCAGACCTTCTCGCAGAATTCGAGGAGGTCATAGGAGGCTCCGGCATCAAGCCAGTCCAGTATGATTCCGGCAAACGTGCATTTGTAAAATCTGGCAAAGACCGCGCGGTCGCTGTCAGGAATGTCCACCTTCTCCGCGATGCCGTCCAGATAGAGCTGTACTACGTGCAGTGTGATCTCGTTCAGATACCGTATGAAGCCCTCCCCGCAGGAAGAACGGTAGATATGGATACACGCGGCCTTGCGCTTCATAAATTCCTGTGCGATCGGGGCGATACAGTTGATCGGCGTCCCGAATGTGCAGTGATCCCGGATTACCTGCGCAGCCCACTCCTTGATCGAGTACTCCGCAAGCGCAGGGATATCCTGAAAATGATAATAAAATGTATTTCTGTTTACCTGACAGCACTCCACGATATTCTGTACCGTGATCCTGTTGAACGGCTTCTCTTCCAGAATCTCCCAGAACGCGTCGCTGATCAGCTTTTTCGTGCGGTTCATAATCCTGCCTCCACTCCAAAGGGTTTTCGGATTTTATTTTATCACGATTTTGACAGGTTCACAAGATGAGTGTATACTAATTACAGAGTATAGTTGATCAATAGTTACTGTTCACACAGGACTTAGCATTTATTGCTAAGTCCGTGCGAAAACGTAGCGGTTGCAAGTAAAAATCCATTTGCGAAGCAAATTTTGCATGGATTTTTACCTGTTACTGGAACGGAGTGAACAGTAACGATCAATAAGAATGAAAAAGGGTGTGGATATGGATAGGAATACAATCGTAAATATAGGGGGACAGCGGTTTGATCGAATAAGGGAGCAGGGAGCTTTTTACATTGACAAAACGGGCTTTATCAAAGAATGGTGGGAAAGTGGCTCGGATGTGACGCTCATAACGCGTCCGCGCAGGTTTGGCAAGACGTTAAATATGAGTATGATAGAGTGTTTTTTCTCTAACCAATATGTAGACAGGGGCGATCTGTTTGACGGACTTTTGATATGGAAGGATGAAAAATACAGACGACTGCAGGGAACATATCCGGTCATATCGTTAAGTTTTGCGGGAATCAAGACGCGTACTGCAAAAGGACTTAAAAAATCCTTTAAAGGGATTATAACAGACACATGCAGACTATATCAAAATCTCATGGTGGGGAATACTGTGTCTTATGATGCGGACAGGGCATATTTTGAATCTATCAATGATAATATGTCTGATGAATCGGCGGCAGCCATAAAACGTCTATGTGGGTGTATGGAAAGACGTTATGGCAAAAAGCCCATAATACTGCTTGATGAGTATGATACTCCCATGCAAGAATCATGGCTGGGCGGCTATTGGGATGAGGCGGTCGGCTTTTTCGGAAGTTTCTTTGACATGACATTCAAGACAAACCCACACCTTTATCGGGGCATCATTACCGGTATAACAAAAGTTTCCAAAGAAAGTATTTTTTCCGATTTAAATAATCTGAAAGTGGTTACGACGACCTCTGATCAATATGCGGCAGCATTCGGGTTCACGGAAGAAGAAGTTTTCAGGGCGCTTGATGATACGGGGTTAGGCGATAAAAAACAAGGGGTGAAACAGTGGTATGACGGATTTACATTCGGAAAATGTACAGATATTTATAATCCATGGTCAATCGCGTCGTTTATAGAGGAAGGCGGTAAATATCGGACTTTCTGGTCAAATACCAGCGGCAATGAACTTATAAATTCCTTGATCCAGCAGGGAAACACCGAGATCAAGCAGACCATGGAGGAGCTTTTAAATGATAAAAGCTTTGAGACGGTCATAGATGAGCAGATTGCATTCAGCGAGCTTGATAAAAGCGCAGATGCAGTATGGAGCCTGTTGCTTGCGACAGGATACCTGAAAGTATCAGGGACAAGGGGAGCGGTTGATGACGAGGATGATGTTTTTTACACATTAACACTGACGAATCTTGAAGTGAAGAAAATGTTTACAAGGATGGTAAGAAATTGGTTTGGATATGGCGACACAAAAGTATATTATAATGAGTTCATCAATGCACTGTTAAGTGACAATATTCGGAAAATGAACACATTTATGAACAAAGTTGCGCTGAATACATTCAGTTCATTTGACAGCGGAAATCATCCGTCTGATGAAACACAGCCGGAACGGTTAGTCTCATGCTGCGACCGTATGGGAGCAGCTAATGGCTCAAGTTTGTGCTTTGGCACAAACTTGCAAAGCGAAGCGGATGCTTCGCGATTTTATCATGGGTTCGTGCTGGGCATGGTGATAAACCTGGCGGGTAGATATAAAATCCGTTCCAATCGTGAAAGAGGCAAATACGAGCCTTGCTCGTATGGGCGTTATGATGTGATGATAGAACCACTGGACAAAATGGACAAGGCATTTATATTCGAGTTCAAGGTCATGACAGCGGATGACGACGAGCAGACGCTTGAAGATACCATAGTAAACGCCCATAAACAGATCGAAGAAAAAAAGTATGAGGCTGAACTGATCTCGGAAGGGTTTTCCCCTACGCAGATCAGAAAATACGGATTCGCGTTTAAGGGAAAGGAATGCCTGATCGGGTAAGCTTATACTGGCAGTCAAAAAGTATATTATGCACAGGGGTGCGTATGGAAATTAAAGACAGAGTACCTGACCAGAGGCATCGATGATATAAAGCTGCCCGTCACCGGCGATGGAGTAGGAGAGCAGATTCTCACAGGGGATTTCAATGCCTGGAGCCCAGTGTCCGCCGCCATCAAGGGTGGTAAATAATTGAAAGGCAGTCTGTTCACCCACTATTTTCAGCAGGATTATGCCATTTTCATTGTCGTCAGTATGAGTGCGGCCAAAAACGGGCGCGTATCCGTCCACATAGTTTACGTCCGCTGTTCTGGGAAAGATGTCAACGCTTGCCCAGGTCTTTGCCCGATCTGACGACTGATACAGATAGCTGTCAATCCCGTGGTAAGTGACGGCGATGTAGAGGTTGTCCTCACTGACAGCAGTGATTCCCTGCGGATATCCGGTGATTGTGCCGGACAGGTCTGCTGTGAAGGAGAAGGATGCCCCGCCGTCATCAGTAGAAAACAGGAGTTTGGTCATCAGCCCCGCAGCCGGGGTGGAGCAGCACAGGAGATATCCATGCTGTTTGTCGGAGAAGCCAAGAAAGAGACTTCCTGCGTCACAGAAGTCTGAGTAGTCCGCAAAGTCGATCTGCGTCTGCTGCCAGCTCGCGCCACTGTCGCTCGTGCGATCGACGATCAGCTGATTGTCGCTAAGTGAAAAAAGAGCTGTATATGCCGTCCGGCTGTCGAGAAAAGCGGCGCTGACAAAGCGGTCAAAGGAGGCGGTTTCATAGCTTTTGAGCGTCTTAAAATTTTCAATACCATTTGTTGTAAAGAGAATTTCATTTTCCAGCGACAGCCCCCACCCGGTCTGTTCGTCGAGCATTGTAAGCTGCCTTAGTGGATAAGGGCATGAGACAGAACGGGGTTCACTGCTGTTGCAGGATACGAGATGCAAAGCGCATATAAGTGCCAACAGGAGACACACAAGTTTTTTGAATATTTTTTTCAATTCTTTTTTCGATGTCATTGATATCGCCAGTCCTTTCGTGTCTGAATAGTATTTCCTAATATTTTACAGGCGGCATGCATCATAGTTGTATCAAAACTGCATCAGAATTGCATCGGAATTTGTCATATAAAGAAAAATCATAACGATACAAAATGTTTTGATATTGCGATTCATCATTGCTGAAAGTTGAATTGTGTGTTACGATATCAATGTGGAGGGAATTGTTATGATGAACCGGTCAGTTAGAGTTGTAAGTATAACAATAGAGAATTTTAAAAATGTAAAGAAGGGTAACATAAATCTTGAAAATAAGAGAAAGGATTACAAAGCCAGTATCGTGGGTATTTATGGGCAGAATGGTTCGGGCAAGACGGCTCTGATTGATGCGGTAGATTTGCTGAAATATGTGCTGTGTGGTCATAAGATACCAGCGAAGTATGCGGATTATGTGAATATCGAGACAGATCACGCGAAATTGTGCTATCAGTTTCGGATGAAATGTGATGAAGGGATTTTTGATGTCTGGTATCAATTTTGTTTAAAAAGGGCGGCGGATGATACAGAACCGAACATACAGGAGGATTCTGCATCTGCGGGAACGAGGGCAGAGATTTTTGATGAGGTGCTTTCGTATGCTTTTGCATCGCCGAGTGAAAAGTGCAGAAAAAGTTCCCTGATTGATGTCAGGGAAGGGGAAGTCTTTGTTCCCAGAGCAAAACTGGTCGAACTGGTTGGGGAGAAAGCAGATATAACGGATCTGCTCGTGATCAAGAAACTGGTGCGGGCGACTTCACGCGCGTTTGTTTTTTCGTGGGATATGATCAATATATTTCGGAAAAATTGTAAGAACGAGCGATATATGGCGGTTATCGAAGGGCTTAGGACTTTTGGAGTGACAGAACTGTTTGTAGTGAATACGGAGAATACAGGACTGATCAGTATGAATACGCTTCCGCTGGCATTTAAGTATAAGGAAAAACAATTAATCAAGTACGGCAGTCTCATGCTTCCCTTAAATACACCCGCGCAGGTTCCGGAGCAGTCCATGGAGATTGTGCGAAAAGTGATTGACAATATGAATATTGTCCTGACACAGATCGTTCCGGGACTGACGATCAATATCTATGATTTGGGGGCGACAGTATTTGCGGATGGCAGACCGGGAAGAATTGTGCAGTTGATGTCGCAAAAGGATGGCAGGGAAATTCCGTTTCAGTATGAATCGGAAGGAATCAAAAAGATTGTTTCCATATTACAACTCCTGATTGTGGTCTATAACAACCCATCGATTACAGTGGCAGTCGATGAGCTTGACGCGGGGATTTTTGAATATCTGTTAGGCGAAATATTAAATATCATTTCGGAAAAGGGTAAGGGACAGCTGATTTTTACGTCACATAATTTAAGGCCATTGGAAACGCTCGACAAGGGATTTATAGCATTTACGACGACGAACCCGGAAAACCGGTATATCCGGTTGACAAATGTAAAAGAAAATAATAATCTCAGAGATTTTTATTATAGGGATATCGTTCTTGGAGAGCAGAGTGAGCCGGTCTATCAGTCCACCAATAATTTTGAGATCGCTCTGGCATTCAGGGAGGCGGGTGAAGGTTTTGGCTCGTAGGAAGATTGTATTTGTGATCGTAGAAGGCGCTTCTGATGACACGGCTCTGGGTGTGGCATTGAATCAGGTGTTTGACAAAGATATGGTATATATTCATATCGTACATGGAGATATCACTACCAAAGCAGGTGTTACTCCCTTGAATATTGTTTCAAGGATTGGGGATATGATCAGAGGATATGCAAGAGCCTGGCATTATAAGCCAAGTGATTTTAAACAGATTCTCCACATTGTTGATACGGACGGTGTATATATTCCTGACACGAATGTCATTGTAGAAGAAAATGCGGGGGAAGTCGTATATGAATCAGATGGAATACACACTTCCAATGCAGATGGTATTATAGCCAGAAATAATGCGAAGCGGGAAAATCTTTATCGGTTGAGGGCTAACGGGGTTATATGGGGTGTGCCGTACAGGGTGTATTATATGTCGTGTAATCTGGATCATGTGCTTTACGATAAGCGTAACAGTACAGATGATGAAAAGGAAAGGAATGCCTACAGTTTTGCAAAGAGATATAAGGGAGACAGGGAGGGGTTCGTTGAGTTTATCTGCAATTCGGATTTTTCTGTGGGAGGTGATTTTAAGGAGTCCTGGAAACACATAGAAACAGGGTTAAATTCATTGGAACGATATACGAATCTTTGTCTGTGCATCAGCGAGGAAATATTGGCGCATGGCGTGCAAGGTGAGTAGGGAAAAGTATCATTTCCCTACTCATATCCTCTCTCGATACGAATCCAGTAATTGTCCTCTGCCATTCGTCCCTCTGTTTTTTCTATGATCAAAAATGGATCATAAAATGGAAGGCCGAGGTCTGCCAGGATCAGTTTCATTTTATCCCGCGTCCTCGGAAAGCACCTCGATTCGAGAAACGCCTCGTATTCCTCAAAGGTCGGGCGGTCATTGATCCCAAAGGCACGGGAGATATAGTCGGTGGTGTAATTGTGGACTTTGACTTTCCGAAGCCGCTCGTCCACATCAATGATGGTGCAGACTTCGTTGTCACGCATATACCAGAGCCGCAGCGGATAGGGATTTTCGGGAATGACCATGTTCTCAACGATTTGCGGATATTCATTAAAAATCCTGACCAGTGTGACGATCGGGCCGGTGATCGCTTCTATGGCGGATTCCCATTGGTCGATCGTCTCGACAGATACATTTGCCAGGCTGGCAAGCTCCGCCTGTGTCAATCCGAGCCGTTTTCTCATGGATCGGATCGTTTTGCCATATATTTCATTGGAAACTGCATATGCTGTCATCGTTCATCACCTCACCGCTATTATACCCTTAAAATAAGGAGCTGTAAAGCAATAGCGCGGGTGTACACTACAGATTTTTTCCCTGTATTTTGGCAAAAATTTTCTTTGCGGTAAAGACTGCGTTCAGCACCTTTGGAAAGCCTACATAGGGAATGCACTGTATAAATGTCTCAATGATTTTTTCTGGGGAAATGCCGACATTGAGGGAGCCGTTGATGTGGACTTCCAACTGCGCTTCGCAGCCGCCAGCGGTGAGCAGGCTGGTGATTGTGATCATTTCCCGCTCCTGCAGTGTCAGGTTTTTTCTGGTGTAGATGTCCCCGAAGGCAAACTCGATGATTTGTCTGCCGATGTCCGGCGCGATATCCTCGAGCGACCGGATGACATTTTCCCCGCCTGTCCCGTCGATCTGGCGCAGCATTTCTAAACCTGATTCGTAGCGTTCTGATTCGTAGTGCCCTGATTCGCTATGTTTTGATTGGTAGCGTCCTGATTCGCAATGTTCTGATTCGTAGCGCTCTGATTCGCAATGTGTTTGTTTCATTTGATGATACCTCCTAATTGTGTTATAATAGGCTCTCGGATACTCTCCGTGTAAGGGAAATTCCGAGAAACAATGTTAAGGAACGAAAAAATTGTAACGGGGCGGCGTTGCTTGGATACCCCGCATAATGTGAGCTTATTACTTGAACCATGGTTTAAGTCAAGAACTTTTTTTTAATATTAAAAATGGTCCGGAATGAACTTTGCAGATGACGCAGGATAAATCTTTTAGAAAAAAGGAGGTGCAATATGACAATCGGGGAGATTGCGGCAAAAACAAAACTGACAGAAAGCACGCTGCGCTATTATGAGAAAAAGGGATTGCTCAAAGTGGCGCGCGATCAGGGCGGCAGGCGTGATTATGTGGAGAGCGACATTGAGTGGATTCGATTCATACAGCGCCTCAAGGAGACCGGCATGCAGCTTGCGGATATCAGGCGGTATGCGAAACTGCGCTACCAGGGCAAAAGCACAATGCCGGAGCGCATGGAAATGCTGCAAAGGCACAGGGAGTATGTGGCAGGGCAGCAGAGAAAATGGCAGGAGTACATGCAGAATTTGGATGATAAGATTGCATTTTATCAGGGGGCTATCGAGGAAAATTGTTGAAAAGGAGAGAGGTAATATGGAGAATACGAGCTGGGTGATGCCGACGCATATCGTTGCGGGGGCGGGAATTGTCATAAACGATAATGATGAAATTCTGATGGTAAAAACATACAACGCGGGCTGGGTATTTCCCGGGGGACAGGTGGAGGTCGGGGAAAATATTATCGATGCGGTGAAGCGGGAGATTATGGAGGAGACAGGCATTGAGGTGGAAGTCGGGGAATTGTTTTGCATTTCCTCCAATACGCGAAAGCATCCCGGAACGAACGGGGTGAAGGAAGTGCCCACTAAGGTCATGCTGGACTTTATATGCAGGGCAAAAGGCGGGACGCCAAGACCGTCCGATGAAAATTCGGAATCCGCGTATGTCCCGAAAGAGAAAGCGCTGGAACTGATTCAGGCGCCAAACATTATAGAGCGGTATAAGGCATATCTGAAGTATGCGGGCAGACCGGTTTATATGGAGTATGTCACAAAACCTGATTATGAATTGAAATTGAAACGACTGATTTAAAAGATGTAAAAGATGGTGCAAATGAGCAGGTAATTGCTGTCCGGTTTCATGAATACGGATACCCAAAGGAACCAGGCAGCAATAGATGCGTGTAGGATATTTACGGATTTAAGGATCTGTAGAAAAATAACTGACACATCTTGACTTGTCTATTTCTCCGATAGCACAGCACAAAAAGCCTCGCCGTAGCCCGCTACGCCTACTTTTTTTGTACTGCACTCTCGAAGAAATATCCTGCGCAATCTGTATCACTTATTTTCCTACAGCTCCTAAGCAAATGACATCGATATATTCATTCATGCTTTTAAATTTCTGATAATACAATGAATGGACATTCAATTCTATATCTATTTTCTGATTGAGCTCATTGACAGTATTTTCCAAAATCCTGGCGGCGTGGGAATCAAACCCATTCACATTATAGTATGCCAGTGTGATATGTGGGGTAAAGGGATAATTTAACTTCTTTACGGAATCAAACATAGAGTATAATCCCATCAATCTGTGATACGTGTCCTCGTCGGCAGGGAACAGCCCTAGAACTAAGCTTGTATCAACCATGTTAAATAGGTAGGTGCTTTTTAATCTGATCGATGTATTTGCCAGTTTTTGTATTGCTCCTGTTTGTTTCTGACGGATCACGTTGAGCTCATTTTCGAATACCTCTTCTGCCACATCGCGCAGAACCGGGGAATTGCCAAGGTCATGCAGCGTTACATGGAATGTATCGGGAACTAAGCGCTCACAAAAGCATTCCGGGGCAGACTGATACAATGTTTCCACAATTCTGGATAATGCTTCCTTCACTGCATCAGCTAATGCGAAAACAATCGTGTCTCCGTAAAAATTTTGAAAGGAATTGTCTTTATTGACCTTTAAGGAAATTGAAGGGTTTCCGTGAAAATAGCTGTCTCCGTAATGGATTTCCTTTTTTTCGAACGAATAAATTCGATCTAAAAATTCCTGGTATGTTTCCATGAGATCATCTCCTCTTACAAATTGGCTGGTCGTTGCGTGTGGCAATAAAGTACCGTGAACAATATGAATTATACTATAAAATATTGTGCGAGAACAAGGGGGAGGAAATAAAAAAGTGGATTCCTTCATTGCCGCGCAGGGTGTTTCGTGGTAAAATGTTTGTAGCCTTTATCCACTGAATATTGATGAAAAGGAACAGAGGGTATATACATGGAGTTGCGGATATCAGACGGGAAAAAAGTGATAAATCGAGACGGGGGAAAGTGAATGGAGCGCGGAAAATTTTGCTATTTAAAAAAGTACATGACAGCATGCGCAATGATTATATGTGTCATGACATCCATTTCAGGGTGTGAGAGTGATGTGACTGTGGAGTTTTCCGAGATTGTAGAGAATGTGGATTATGACACAGACATAGCACAGGAAAGCAATGTCACAGATGATTCGGAAACTGTAAATTACACAGAGATTTATGGTCGTTTCCTTGAGGGTGAGGCTGCGGTGGAATGGATGGGACAGCAGGTTCAGATCAATGAATTGTTTTGGGATAATGATATTGAATACTGCCTTCTGGATATAGATGGCGACGGCGGTGAGGAACTACAGATCAGGGACAGTGTTATATATTACGTGGTAAAAGTACAGGATCAAATTCCTGTGATTATTTTTGAGGGGCGGTGGGGATATGAACCTATCGTCACAAATAAACTGTGCGGACTTGTAAATGATTGGTACAAATACGGGGGAGAAAGCATCGAGTTTATCAGGATAAACGTTGACGGCAGTAAGGAAAGTGAGGAAGCGCACTGGTATGATGACAATAAAAACTGCAAGATGGACGAGGAAGATTCCTTTCGTATCTATGGCAATAGTGCAAATATGGAGCAGTATGTCCAATATAGGCAGGATCATGTCTCAGATCAGGCGTCAGACAAAATAAAATGGACAGACATACAGTTAAAGCATTTTGAGACATGGAAGGAGGCGTATATTGATTTCCTGCATAAAATGTATGTCATAGAATCAGCGGATGATAATTGGGAGTACTCGTTAATTTACGTGGATGATGATGATATTCCTGAGCTTTTTATCGATACAGGATTTTCAGTATCGGGAGAAACGGTCGTTTCCTTTTATGATGGAACGATCGGGACGATGAACCGCTGCAGAAGTGGAATGAGCTATATTGAATATGGCGGCTTGTTGTACAATGCGAACGGTGCAACAGGATTTTACCCCTGCAACATCTATCGGTTGAAGAAAGGCGTTTTTTCGGAAATTGGGACGGGGTGGTGTAACGACCATTGTGACGCGCAGGGGAATGTATATTATGATTATTTTTGGGAACATAATGTTGTGACTGAGGCAGAGTTTGAGGCACATATTGACGAACTGATCGACAGATCAAAATGCGTCGAGCCATCGGTGCTGTATACGGAAGATGAGATTTTGGAAATGTTGACTTCATGATTGATTACAATCTACCAAAGAGAAAGCGGGGAGAAAATGATTCAGATACACCGTATCAAATGTGGGAACGCCAACTGTTATGTACTGGAGGAGAATGGAAATGCGGTTCTGGTGGATACCGGGAAAACCGCGCATCGAAAAGAGATTGAAGAAACGATAAAACAAAAAACCAGTGGTCTGACGATCAAATTGATCATTTTAACGCACGCCCATTTTGACCACTGCCAGAATGCGGACTATTTTTCGAAGCAATTTCAGGCGCCGATTGCGATGCACAGAAACGATATCGGCCTGATACGCGATCAGATGAGGGAGGCGCTGTCTGCGAAGTCGATTCCCGGCAAGATCGTTCTGGGCGCGTCAATCGCTTCGTTCAAAAAGGTGGCGATGGATTTTGCGCCAGATGTATTTTTAAAGGACGGGGACAGTCTGGGTCGGTATGGGATATCCGCAAAGGTGATCGGTCTTCCCGGACATACGAAGGGCTCCATAGGGATAGACTGCGGGGAAGCCGGTGTGATCGTGGGGGACGCGCTGATGAACATGTTTTATCCGACGGTCTCCATGCTTTATGGTGATCGGAACACAATGCTGCAGAGCGCGGAAAAAATTGCAAGGCTTGGGAGCATCCCAGTGTATTTTGGTCATGGAAAACCTGTTCAAAACAGGGGGTGGCGGTAGTCAACGCATTTATTTTACTATAAAACCAACATGGTTTTATTACATTTTGTTAAATGGTTGAGATATTTGTGAGTTGTAATATAATGATGAAAAGGGGAACGGGGTTAAAATGAGAAAGCTTTATCTGGACATGACAGGGAATCAGGGTTGTACTTCGTATTTTATGAGAGATACAGAGATCATTCAGGCGGGGGCAACGGTCTATTCTATGTCGGTTTCCGAGCGGAATGAGGAATATCAAAAACTGGCGGATGCGTATGATCTGTATTTTATTTTTGACGACATGAAGGTGAAGGTGGATTTTTATACGGTTCCCCGCGTTGACATCATGGCGGTAGACAGCCGGGGCGGGTATATTGCCACGGTCGGGGCGATGAGTGATCTGGAGGGAGATGCGCCGATCTGTTATATTGACAAAGACAAAAATGGATATCTCATCGCCCGCAATATGAGGGCGCTTTTGGAGAATATCGGCAATTGGCGGAGCGATCTGAAACCGTATGAGGGAATCCGTTTTTTCCAGTCAAAGGAGGAGGCAGCGCAGACATACGAATTTCTGGACAGGCAGTCGACGGACGCGGAGGAGAGAGCGAACGCGAAGGCGAGGGAGCGGTGGAATGCGATACACAGCAATTATGAGCGGGAGCAGATTCAATATGACGACTGGCTGGAGACATTCCAGGAGGCGATCGATAGCTGCCAGACGCCAGTCATCGATCTGGGCTGCGGCAGCGGAAATGACACGCTGTATCTGATTGAGCGCGGAAAAAGGGTGATATCGTGCGACTACGCGCAAAATGTGCTGCGAAATATACAGAAGAATTTTCCAGAGGTTGAAAAGGCAGTGTGTTTTGACATGACAAAAGGGCTGCCGTTTGAAAGTAATTTCACAGATCTGGTTATATGTGATTTGTCGCTGCATTATTTCACGGAGCGGAAAACTTTTGAGATCCTGGACGAGATCAAAAGGGTGCTGAGACCAGATGGGTTGCTGCTTTTCAGGGTTAATTCCGTGCGCGATCTGAATCACGGCGCGGGACAGGGCAGGGAGGTTGAGCCGCATCTGTACGAGACGGATGACGGAAGATACAAGAGATTTTTTGACGCCGGAGATATTGAAAAGTTTTGGGGCGGGTGGGATACCGTGTATTTGCGGGAAGAAATAATGGATCGGTATGAACTGGAAAAGGTACTGTGGAAAGGCGCGATGCGGTGGGAGACGAAGGAAAGCAATGGATAGATGATGGGGAAGCTGCATGGTGAAATTTGAAAAGGAAGAGAAAATGGGCGGTATTAAATTAATCGAGCCGATGATGGCGTATGCGAGCGATATCTGGCAGTTCCGCCAGGAGATCATAGATTCAGATGACAGGGACAAGTTTGCCGGGTGCGGGAATCTGGAGCGCTGCGCGTCTGCAGGTGAGTGGATTGACATGATTCGTAGGAATCAGCGTGTGGAGACATGTCCGGAGGATAAAGTCCCTTCTAATATTTATATTGCGGTGCGGGAGAGTGATAATCGGATCGTCGGGGTGATCGATCTGCGCCATCACATCAACCACCCGATATTGGGTACATGGGGCGGACATATGGGGTACTATGTGCGCCCGTCAGAACGGAACAAAGGGTATGCGAAGGAAATGGTGCGGCAGAATCTGCAGCACTGCAGGTCGATGGGTATACAAAAAGTCATGATTACCTGCGATGAGGACAATCTGGCAAGTGAAAAGGTGATCACTGCAAACGGCGGCATATATGAAAAAAGTATTACTGTCGACGGCTGTCCTGTCAAGCGTTTTTGGATTGAACTGTAATCGAGGTGGAGCGTCATTATTCATGGTCAGCCCGCACAGTCTTTCTGTACAGCAGCGGCGGCTGGTGGTATTTTTTCTGAAATGCCCTGGTAAAATAGGACTGGTTGTGGAAACCGCAGTTTTCCATAATATCGATCACCTTGTTATCCGTCTCTGCCAACTGTTTTGCGGCGAGCTCCAGGCGATAGTTTACCAGATAGGCGTTGAAGCTCATACCTGTCAGTTCCCGGAATAATTTCATAAAATGGCTTTCCGAGAAACCGCACTGCTTGGCAGCTTTTTGGACTGAGATGTCGCGGTCATAAAATTTCTGCACGTAGTAGAGTGCATTTTTTAATCTGCTGTAGGACAGCCGTTGATGACTGTTGTCGCTGGTGATGGCAGCGCTGTGCTGGTTTATGTGATAGAGGAGGAAAAAAAGATGAGATTTGACCATCAGCTCGTGGGTGGTGTAGCTCTCCTTCCGGTGTTCCAGCATGGACAAAATACAGGGGGTTACAGTCTGGCTCAGGCTCGAGCCGACGGGATAAAAATATTCCATAGTCCGTTTGTCATTCAGAAAAGGGAGGACGTATTTGTCATAGCAGGGATCATTTTCTGCCCCCTTAAAGAGAGAGGGATGAAACAGGATATTAAAATATTCCCCGCCTGCGAGATCGCCTTGCTCTATAGAGTGGACAGCGTGGGGCAGAATGATGATGAGGTCGCCTGCGCGGAGCGTGTACGCCTGTCCCCATAAAGTGACCTGTATCTGTCCCTGGGTGCAGTAGATCAACTCAAAATCATCGTGCCAGTGCAGGGGGAAAGAGTGAATCCACTCGGGTATGCGCCCTTTGTAGATACTGTAGGGAAATGAGATCGTTCCATGAAGCTTTGTCTCGTGTATCGGTGTGTGTTCCATGTGAGTCCTCCTCGCTAAAATTCTTTTGTGGATCTTTGCATGTAAAAAATAGTCGCAACAGAACTGGTATTCATATATACATAATAGGATTGTGTTAAAAAAGTAGGATTATACTGCAAGAATTATAGCACAGATAAGAGTACAATGCAACTATAGGTGGTCATAAGGCCACCGAGACAAAATATGTGCCGGGGCAGTGCAGTCTTTCGCTTTTTCAACTGCCTGGCCTGTGCACATGGTTTGTTGTAATTTTGGTACAGAGCGGGGCATTTGAGAGGTGTGTGAGTGATATGAAACCATTTATGAAATTGTATATACCAATCGCGCTGGAGACATTGTTCATGATGCTGGCGGGCATGGTGGACACGATCATGCTCTCCACAGTGGGGGACAGCGCGGTTGGCGCAGTGGGGACAGCAAATACGTACATAGGTATTTTTATCATTATGTTTCATGTCGTGTCGTCGGGAATGATCGCGGTGATGACACAGTATATCGGGGCAAAGAGAATCGGAGTCGCCTATCAGGCAAGGCAGCTGGGGGCGGTTTTTAATGCAGTGATCGGGGTGGCGCTCTCTGTGTTCCTATATGTTTTTTCGGAGAATATTTTGGAGATCGTGGGGGTTGCGCCGCTTTTGATGGAGTATGCGAAGACCTATCTGAAAATCGTGGGCGGCGCCTGTTTCCTGAATGCGCTGATTCCGATTTTCTCCAGCTATCTGAGGGCTTTTGGGCATACACGGCAGCCGCTGGCTGCGACGGTGGCCGCAAATATTTTGAATTTGTGTCTGAATGCTGTATTTTTGTTTGTGTTTCGCTTTGGAGTGGCGGGCGTTGCGGCGGCTACGGTGATTTCGAGGGTTGTGAACCTTGTGCTTGTGATGATTTTCTCTAAGCTTTTGGTCAAGGCAAATGAGGATTCGGAGCGGTTGAAAAACAAGGAAGTCTTTGCACAGATTATCAGGGTGGGACTGCCCTCTGCCATGGAGACGGCGCTTTACAACGTGGCGATGACGCTGACAATCCGTTATCTGAACCAGATGGACGAGAACGGGTTCAATGTGACGGCGAGGGCATACGCGGCGCAGATCGCTAATTTTTCCTACTGTGCTGGTGCGGCGCTGGCACAGGCAAATGCTATCATGACGGGCTGGCGGATTGGCGAGGGGGATTTCGAGGCGTGCGACCGGGGTACGAAGAAGGCGGCATGCATTGGAATCTGCATAGCTGCAGGGCTCGAGACGGCGTTCGTCCTCTGTTCCGGCTGGCTGATCCGGCTGTTTACAGACGATGTGGAGATGATCGCGCTGGTAAGGACGCTGCTGACGATCGATATCGCGCTCGAGGTGGGGCGCGTGACGAATCTGGTGTTTGGTCAGGCGTTAAAGACGAGCGGCGACGCGCTGTTTACGACGGTGATCGGTGTGATCTTCATGTATCTGTGCATGGTGGGCGGCACATGGTTTTTGGGGATACACCTGAATCTGCTGGCAGTGGGGGCGTACATGGGAATGGCGTGCGATGAGTGCGTGCGCGCGGTGTGCATGCTTCTGCGGTGGCAGTCTGGAAAGTGGCGGACGAAAGGGTTTATCAAGGCAGGTGTGTAGAAAGTTCATTTATTTTATTGTAAAGTAAATTGGTTGTTGATATACTGGGAGAAAAAGGAGGAATTGCAAATGCAAAAATGGACACGGGTGATGTATCAGCCAAATATCCCGCTCGGGGAAAATGGGGAGAAGGTGACGGCGTCCAAAGCGCACATCACACTCTCGAAGGAGGCGGCAAAGGAGGGCATGGTGCTCCTGAAAAATGATGGGAACCTGCTTCCGCTTGCCAGGGGAAGCAAAGTGGCGCTCTTCGGGAAAGCGAGCTTTGACTACGTGCGCGGAGGCGGTGGGAGCGGCGAGGTGACGGTTTCCTATGCGAGAAATCTGTATGAAGGACTTACACTGCTCAAGGACAAGGTGAGCGTGTTTGAGGAGCTCTCCGCATTTTACCGCGACGAGGTGAAGGCGCAGTATCAGCAGGGCAGGGTTCCCGGCATGACGGTGGAGCCGGAGGTTCCCGCGGAGCTGTTAAAGAAGGCGAGAGCCTATACCGACACCGCAATCATCACGATCTGTCGCTTTTCCGGCGAGGGCTGGGACAGAAAGAGCATCGTGGACACGGAGAATAAAAATCTCTGTATCAGTGAGGACGCGATGGCGAAACAGTCTGCGGAGATTTTTGAGAATGGGGATTTTAACCTGACGCGCGCGGAGCAGGCGATGGTGGATACTGTTAAGTCGAACTTTGAGAAAGTGATCGTCGTCATGAATGTCGGCGGTATGGTGGATTCCTGCTGGTTCCACGATGACGACAGGATTCAGTCCGTGCTGATGGCATGGCAGGGCGGCATCGAGGGCGGACTGGCCGCGGCGGAGCTGCTGATGGGAGACGGAAACCCCAGTGGAAAGCTTGTGGATACGTTTGCGCGCGAGCTTGCAGACTATCCGTCCACAGAGGGTTTTCACGAGTCGGAGCGCTTCGTGGACTATATCGAGGATATCTATGTGGGATACCGCTATTTTGAGACGATTCCCGGCGCGGACGGGAAGGTCAACTATCCGTTTGGTTATGGCTTATCGTACACCGATTTTTCCCTGACTGCGGGCGCTGCCTATGAGGAGAATGGCAGCATCTATGTGCCGGTCATGGTCACCAATATCGGAAAGCGTGCCGGAAAAGAGGTGGTGCAGGCATATTTTAGCGCACCACAGGGAAAGCTTGGCAAGCCGTCAAGGCAGCTTGCAGCATTTCAGAAGACAAGACTGCTGCAGACAGGCGAGAGCCAGAGTATCGTTTTGTCATGGCGTGTCGAGGACATGGCGTCGTATGATGATTTCGGAAAGATCAAAGAGTCCGCTTACGTGCTGGAAAAGGGGGCGTATGTTTTTTTCGTCGGTGCGTCGGTGCGCGATGTTGTGGAATTGTCTTACCAATATGAGGTTACGGAGGATACCGTAGTGAGACAGCTTTCCAGAAAGTGTGCCCCCTCAGGCCTCAAAAAGAGAATGCTTGCGGACGGGAGCTATGAGGAGCTGCCGCTCGGCGAGCCTGTCGATACCGATGCAAATGAGCTGGTTCCATTGACTGTGGAGGAGTCTGACGGCTTTGCGCCCGCGGCGAGAGCCGGGAAGCGGTATCATCTGTGGGTGAACACGGCGGCACAGCAGCATCATTTTCTGCGGGAAGTGGCAGAGGGAAAGATTACGCTGGATGAATTTATGGCGCAGCTGTCAGATGAGGATATGGCGCATCTGCTGGGCGGTCAGCCAAACACGGGGGTGGCAAACACTTTTGGCTGGGGAAATCTGCCGGATTATGGCGTGCCGAACGTGATGACAGCGGACGGGCCTGCGGGGCTTCGCATTGCGCCGGAGTGCAGCGTGTATACCACGGCATGGCCCTGCGCGACACAGCTTGCCTGCTCGTGGAATGAGGAGCTTGTGCAGCAGGTTGGCGAAGCCGGCGGTGCTGAGGTCAAAGAAAACAACATCGCGGTGTGGCTGACACCGGCTGTCAATATCCACAGAAGCCCCCTGTGCGGGCGGAATTTTGAGTATTACTCGGAAGATCCATTCCTTGCCGGAAAGCTTGCGGCGGCGATGGTGCGCGGCATCCAGAGCAACCATGTCGGCGCGTCGGTGAAGCACTTTGCGCTCAACAACAAGGAGACGAACCGCAAAAACAGCGATTCCAGGGCGTCCGAGCGCGCCGTCAGGGAGATTTATTTAAAGGCGTTTGAGATTATCGTGAAGGAGGCCAAACCGTGGTCGATTATGTCCTCCTACAACATCGTGAACGGTCACCGGGCATCCGAGAACAGGGAGCTGCTGGAGGATATCCTGCGCGATGAGTGGGGATTTGACGGCATGGTGACGACAGACTGGTGGACAAACGGCGAGCATTACAAGGAAGTCAGGGCCGGAAATGATGTCAAGATGGCAACTGGTTTCCCGGAGCGTCTGATGGAAGCGCTGGACAAAGGGATTCTTGCGCGTGCGGATATGGAGATCTGTGCGAGGAGGATTCTGGAGCTGATATTGAAGGTTGATTAAAGGAAAAATTGCATTTTCTCCTCCATAGTGATACAATGAGTTGATGATATATTGTAGAGATTGAATGGAGGAGTAAAATGATCACACAGAAATATAAGGACATGCTTGGCGCAAAGTCGGTGATCCGGCAGATGTCGGAGTGGGCAGCGGGGAGAGCGAAGGAGATCGGCAGTGAGAACGTGTTTGATTTTAGCTTAGGAAATCCTTCGGTGGCAGTGCCACAGCAGTTTACGGACAAGATGATAGAGCTTTTGCAGAACCGCGACACGATGGAACTGCACGGCTACAGCCAGTCGCAGGGAATCCCGTCGGTGCGTGCGAAATTTGCGGAATTTCTGAACCGGACATATGGCATGGACTACACGGCGGAGCATCTTTTCATGACGACGGGCGCTGCGGGTGCGGTTGCGCACGCAGTCAGGGCGGTCACGCAGCCTGGCGACGAGGTGATTGTCTTTGCGCCGTATTTTCCAGAATACGATCATTATATAGGGCAGACGGGCGCGGTGCTGCGTGTGGTGCCTGCGGATACGGAGCAGTTTCAGATCAATTTCGGGGAACTTGACAAGGTTCTCAATCCAAAGACGATGGCGGTGCTGGTCAACACACCGAACAACCCGTCCGGAACGGTCTGTTCTACGGATACGATCAAAAGGCTTGCCGCGGTTCTCGAGGAAAAACAGAAGGAATACGGCCATGATATTTTCCTGATATCGGACGAGCCGTACAGGGAGATCTTATTTGAGGGCGTCGACGCGCCGTATGTATCAAAATACTATGACAATTCCCTTTCCTGCTACTCGTTTGCAAAGTCCTTATCAATACCAGGGGAGCGTCTCGGGTATGTCGCGGCGAATCCCAAATGTACGGACAGCGCGCTGATCTCACCGATGTGTGCGCAGATTTCGAGGGGAATCGGTCATAATTGTCCGCCTTCCATCATACAAATAGCAGTGGCAGACGTTTTGGGGATCACCTCAGATTTGTCTGTGTATGAGACCAACATGAAGATCATTTATGATGAGCTTGTGGCTCTTGGGTTCGATGTCGTGAAGCCGGGCGGGACGTTCTATATTTTCCCGAAAGCGCTCGAGGAGGACTCGGTGGCGTTCTGCAAAAAGGCGATGAACTATGACCTGGTGCTCGTGCCCGGGGATTCGTTTGGGTGTCCGGGGTATTTCCGTATGGCATACTGCGTGGAGACGGAGAAGGTAAAACGGGCGATGCCCGCGCTGCGCAGATTTGTCGAGGCAGAGTATGGCGTGGGGAGAGGATTATGATTGATTGTGGCCTGGTGCTTGAGGGCGGCGGTATGAAGGGAATGTATACCGCAGGTGTCCTCGAGTACTTTATGGAAAAAGAGCTGTATCTTAAAAATTGCTATGGCGTGTCGGCGGGAGCCTGCCATCTTGCTAATTACATATCAAAGCAGAAGGGGCGTTCTTATCACATCGGGCTGGATTATCTGGAGGATAAGAATTACTGCAGCGCTTACAGCCTTCTGACGACAGGCGATCTGTTCAATGTGAATATGAATTACAATATTATTCCCAATAAGCTGGTTCCCTATGATTACAAGACTGCCGCCAGATACGAGGGAAACGCCTACGCGGTGGCGACGAATATCCGCACCGGGGAGGCGGAGTACCTGCCGATGCGCGAGATGCACAAGGATATCGTAGCAGTGCAGGCGTCCGCCTCCCTGCCGCTGGTGTCAAGGAATGTCAAAATCGGAAATGAGCACTATCTTGATGGAGGACTTTCCGATGCCATTCCGATTCGCAGGGCGGTCGCGGACGGAAATGTGAAGAACGTGGTGATCCTCACGAAGGAAGTGGGTTATGTGAGAAAGCAGGCTTCGCTGTCAATGCGGAATATGATTCGTCTCCGGTACGCGAAGTTTCCCAAAGTATATCAGCTGGTCTGTGACCGCTATTTGCGCTACAATGACACGCTGCGGTTTCTGGACGGGGAGGAGAGGGCAGGAAGGGCTTTTGTCATCAGGCCGCAGGAACCAAACGACATCGGTCGGATAGAGAAGGACAGGAAAAAACTGGAAGCGCTGTATCAGCTTGGGTATCACGATGCGAAAAAGTGTTATGACAGGCTGATGGCATTCATAGGGGAATCGCATCATATACTGTGATGGGGCGGCACTTCATTATGAAAGGATTAAAACGATGATAGAACTTCTAAAGGCGGTATTGTTTGGCATTGTCGAGGGAATCACGGAATGGCTGCCTGTCAGCAGCACGGGGCACATGATTATTCTGGACGAATTTATCAGGCTGGACTGTA
Organism: Lachnospiraceae bacterium; assembly: GCA_009774245.1. Classification (GTDB taxonomy): domain Bacteria; phylum Bacillota; class Clostridia; order Lachnospirales; family Lachnospiraceae; genus COE1. Next base: position 57,235 of record VSNM01000029.1, read on the forward strand.
CGCCGGAATTTTGGGAAATGTTTCTGGTGGTCATTCAGCTCGGCGCAATCATGGCGGTCGTGATCTTGTTCTGGAACAAGATTTTTCCGTTCCAGTTCAGGGACAAATCCAGACCGGTGATCGAGATGGATAAGATCATGCTGTGGCTCAAGATCGTGGTGGCGTGCATTCCGGCGGCGGTTGTCGGCCTGCTGTTTGACGATGTGTTTGAGGCGTTGTTTTATCACGCGATCCCGGTTGCGCTCGCGCTGATTGTGTTCGGCGTGGCGTTTATCGTCGTAGAGCGCAGGAATAAGGGGAAGAAGGCAAAAATCAGAAAATTGAATGACATCACTTTTCAGACGGCGTTTCTGATTGGAATATTTCAGCTCATCGCGGCGATCTTCCCCGGAACATCGCGCTCGGGCGCCACGATCGTGGGCGCTCTGCTCATCGGGGTGTCGAGAAGCGTGGCGGCGGAATTTACATTCTTTCTCGCCATACCGGTGATGTTTGGCGCAAGCCTCCTGAAACTGGTCAAATTTGGTTTTACATTTACAACGCTGGAAGCGGGGGAACTGATTATCGGAATGCTGGTTTCGTTTTTTGTTTCCATCTTTGTCATCAGGTTCCTGATGGACTATATCAAGAAACATGACTTCCAGATCTTTGGCTGGTATCGCATCGTGCTCGGCGCAATTGTGATCATACTCGGCGCGTGTGGCGTGATTACGGTGTAAATGAAATGAAAAAACTGCCAAACGGCAGTTTTTTTAATTCTCGTTGTTGTCCTCGTCATAGTAAGCCTTGATGCGGATTGCCTGGTTGTGGTCGCCGAAGTCCTCGCCAAAGAGCGTGCATCCGCCGCAGTTTGCGGTATCCTTTGGGACTTCGAGCTTAAAGGTGATGTAGCTGTTGTAGTCGATATTCAAGTCCTGAATGGTCACGTCGGAAAGCTTGTTTGTCCCGTCCATAAAGCAGCCCTCACTGTTGATAATAAGCGTCTTTAACAGGCCGTACTGGTTCAGCTTGTCAGGCCACCATGCCGGCGATACATAGCCGCTGCGCCCGCCGTAATCGCCGGGGCTGATCCACATGCCGAGCGCTATCCCGTTGACGGAAAAATAGATGTCGGAGGGGTAATCCTCATTGGTGTTGGGACACTCTGACGAGATCTCGAAGGAAATCTGCAGCTCTGTCAGTGTCTGTCCTGCCTGCAGGTGGTTTGGCAGGTTATATTCCAGATACCCGCTGGTAAACCAGAGGATTCCAGCCTGAAAGCGGTCGGGGAAGGAGAACACCTTGGGATCGTCCAGTGAGCCGATGATCTCCTTGCTCGTGGCCAGTCCGCAGGTCGGCGTGGCGTGGCATGCCGTGTAATAGCCGACACGGATATCGTCTGTGTAGCAGCGTCTCGCCTCCTTGACAGGTGCAAGGTCAATCATGAGCCTGTCGTACCGCGGCCGTATGATCTTCATCGTGCCGCGCTTGCCGGAGGTGATCTTGATGCGCACAAGTCCGGCTTCTTCCAGTTTCCCAACATGCATGGAGATCGCACCGTTTGTGAGACCGAGCGCCTCTGCCAGATCGTTCATGCTGAGGGAGTCATCTTTGTATATCATTTCCATAATCTTCACACGCATGGGTGTGCTCAATGCCTTAAAGACATTTTCGGCCTCGCCGACAGATCGAAAGTATAACATAAAACTACCCCCTTTTCCACAGATTTTTTCTGCACAGTGTCTTATATATTGGTTAAATAATTTCAATATTATTATAGTAAAAACTAAAATAAAAGTCAAGACTAAAATTTTTAGGTAAATATGTACAAATTAAATCGAGACAAAAGGAATGGATTGGAAATTTTAGCCAATAATTGGATGAATTATAAATTAAGTGAAGGCATATGGCGGTGAAAAAAGAGAAATTCATAAACTGGAACTCTCTCATTTCTTGAAAGTCTTAAAAAGTTTTAAAAGAATCTAAAACTAAAAAAGTCAACTATCAATTAAAATATTTAGCGATTACTAAAAATACATGATCATTGACAATTTTTTCCTCAAATAAACAAAATTGGTGAATATGCACAAAACGGACGGCTAAATTTCGTCATATGGTGGGAAAATTCTAAAAACCTTATAAAATCAAGGAATTTTGGTATTCATAGTGCCAAGATTCATGAGAATCTATATTGACTTTTTGATTAATATAGCGCAAATTGATTATATAAAGCAAAACTAAAACGATTAACTATTAAATAAAACAAACAAGCAGCCCGGGACAAGTAACTTAAAACATATAAATTAAGGCAAATAAATTGAAACATAAATAAATCAAAATCAGAAAGGTTGTGTCATCATGAAAAGAGGAATTGCAAAACAGGTCATGGCGCTTGGCATTGCGGTATGTATGGCTGCGACTACGGCAGTGGCGGCTTCTCCACCTATGCAGCTAAGGGCAGTGCCCTTGGTCGCAAGGGCACAGGAGCCGCAGACAGCCCAGAACGCGGTGCCAGAAGCGTCTTTGAATGAAGAAACGTACTCAAATGAGAGACTGGACAATGGTTACACAAAGGTCAGTGCGGGGTATACGCTCGCCGCATACATCGGAGAGCCGATTCGCTACAAGATGAGCGATGTGTACAAATCAGGGGATGGCAGTCTGACAAACGAGTACGGGTACGCGGGCGGCGATGGCGACGGCGCGATCTCCATTCCGGCGAAGGGAAAGGTGGAGCTCGAGATCGATGTGCCGCAGTCGGCAGTCTATTACATGAATTTTGACTATCTGGCAAACAGCGAGTCCATTCTGCCGGTGGAGGCGGGCATCATGGTGAACGGGGAATATCCTTTTTATGAGATGCGCCAGCAGAAGCTGGAGAGCCGGTGGACAGCGAAGCCGGATAAGGTGTATGACAGCTATGGAAATGAAGTGGTCAGTATGCCTGACAAGGTGTATGACTGGCAGAACAAGTATGTGCAGGATTCTACATACCGATACACACAGCCGCTTGGAATCGAGCTGGAGCAGGGGAAAAACACGATCTCCATCGAATTGAGTGAGGGCACGCTTCTGCTGGGGGATATCTGTCTGACGGCAAAGCCGCAGGTGACAGAATACGCAGGCAGTGAGGCGGCATCGGGGGATGGGTTTATCGAGATCCAGGCTGAGGATTTCCTCTACAGGAATGACTCGGCAATCCATGCGACCTGTGAGTATGATCCGGACCTGTATCCCTATCAGGCAGGAAACAGGGTGATGAATACCATTGACGCGACCTCGTTCGGGGAGGGCGGTCAGGAGATCACCTACAGCTTTCAGGCGGAGCAGGCAGGAAACTATTACATCGCTTTTCATTACAGTCAGGGAGACAAGGCGGACTTTCCGGTCTTTATGAATGTGAAGATCGATGGAGAGCTTCCAAACACGGCTTTTGAGAATCATGCATTCGCGTATGAGAAGAAATACGAGATGTATACGATGGTTGACGGTGACGGGAATAAAATTAGTATACCGCTCGAGGCCGGAATGCACACGATCTCCATGCAGATCAGCATGGAGCCGGTCAGGGAGTCTCTGGAAACGATAGAGAAGATCATGGGCAGAGTCAACGACCTCTCGCTCGAGGTCACCAAGGTTGCCGGCACGAACAAGGATAAGTACAGGGATTTTTCACTGGAGGCATACATCCCGGGAATCGGGGACATGATGACGGGCTGGGCAGACGAGCTGAACCAGGTCATGGAAGACGCAAGGGAATACAATCCCCAAAAGAGCAAGATCGCGGCGTACTCATCGGTCAAGATCGCGGAGAACCAGCTGCGGAGTCTTGCGAAGAAACCGGACGAACTGATCTACAGGATTGACGAGCTTGCCACAAGCACCTCATCTGTGAACCAGCATCTGGCGAACCTGATCGACAGCCTCAATGGAAATGATTTTTCGCTGGACAGTATCTATCTGTATCAGGAGGATTCGGCAAAGCAGCTGCCGAGGAACAAAAATATCTTTACAAAGATGTGGCTTGGCATCGTGTGGTTCTTCACCTCGTTTGGCGAGCAGGCGTACTCTTCCGCGAACGCCAATCCGGAGCACCTGCAGGTGTCGGTGAACCGTTCGAGGCAGCATCTTGAGATCATGCAGCTACTGATCAACGAGCAGTTTACGCCGCAGACGGGCATCGAGGTGGATCTGTCGCTGATGCCCGACCAGACGAAGCTGGTACTGGCGAACGCGTCAGGGGATTCGCCGGACGTGGCGACAGGAGTGAACTATTCGATTCCGTTTGAGCTTGGTATCCGGGGCGCGCTCAAAGACCTGACAGAGTTTTCAGATTTTGCAGAGGTGGCGGAGCGATACAACGCTGGACTGATCATGCCGTATGTCATCGGGGATAAGATCTACGCATTGCCGGAGACGATGAATTTCCAGGTCATGTTTTACAGGAAGGACATTCTCGACAAGCTTGGACTGGATGTGCCGGACACGCTCGAGGATGTGCAGGCGATGCTCCCTGACCTGCAGATGAGGGGGTTAAACTTCTACTATCCGACGGCGAGGACAGTGGGTATGAAGACGTTTTTGGACACGACGCCCATTTTGTTCCAGAGCGGCGGTACGCTGTATGACGGCGAGATCGACAAGGCGATATTGACGAGTGAGGAAAACGTGGAAGGCTTTACCACCTTGACAAATTTGTTTACCATATATAACCTTCCAAAAGATGTGCCGAATTTTTACCAGCATTTTCGAAACGGCGATTATCCGATCGGTATTTCCGATTTTGGCAACTACAACATGATCTCCAACGCGGCACCTGAGATCGACGGTTCGTGGGGCGTGGCGCTGATTCCGGGCGTGAAAAATGAGGACGGCGAGGTGATGCGCTACTCGTCGGCGGGCGCGGAGTCGACATTCCTGTTTGAATCGACTCCCGAGCGGGAGCAGATGGCATGGGAGTTCGTGAAATGGTGGTCGAGTGCAGAGGTTCAGGCAGAGTTTGGACAGCGGCTTCAGATTACATACGGCGATGAGTATTACTGGAATACAGCCAATGCAGAGGCGTTTGCACAGCTCCCATGGGACAGCGACGACAAAGAGGTGATCTTAGAGCAGCTGGAGTGGACACTGGAGGCGCCGAGGGCACTGGCAAGTTACATGGTGGAGGCGAGCTTTCCGATGCTTATAACCTGGTGGTGCTTGGGGCAAAGAGCGCGTCTGTGCGGGAGTCCCTCGACGATGCACAGAAGAGCGTGAAGCGCGAGACGCAGAGAAAGCTCGAGGAGTTCGGATACATCGAAAACGGCGAGATGGTGAAGGAGTACGAAGTACCGACGGTCGACAAAGTGCGCGAGATCATAGAGAAATCGAAGGAGGCGAAGTAAATGGCGGCGAAAACAAAAAAGACGAAGGCAGCGCAGAGGGAACATGCCAACAAGGCTGCATACGCATTCCTGGCGCCGTATGTGATCCTGTTCACGATCTTTATCATCATACCGATGCTGGTGGCGATCGCGCTCTCTTTTACAAGTTATGATACGATACAGGCGCCGACGTTCAAGGGCTTTCTGAATTATATCAATCTGTTGACGGCGGACGACATCTTCATGCAGAAGGTACTGCCCAACACGATTATTTACGCGGTGATCGTGGGGCCGGGAGGATATGTGCTGTCGTTTCTGGTGGCATGGTGTCTGGCACAGTTAAGCTCTGTGCCGAGAACCATACTGACTGTCATCTTTTACTCGCCGAGTATGACGGGCGCGGTGTCGATGACGGTTCTGTGGAAGATCATTTTTTCCGGCGACCAGATGGGGTATTTAAACAGTTTCCTGATGCGGCTTGGCGTCATTGACGCGCCGATCATCTGGCTGGTAGACGCAAGGTATCTGCTGCCGATTATCATCATCGTCGCGCTGTGGTCGAGCATGGGCGTTGGTTTCCTCGCGATGCTTGCAGGGATATTGAATGCGGATGAGGAAATCTATGAAGCGGCGGCGATCGACGGCGTGAAGAACCGTTTCCAGGAGATGATCTATATCACGATTCCGACCATGAAACCGCAGATGCTCTTCGGAGCGGTTATGGCGATTGTAGGCGCTTTTCAGAACGGCGCGATCGGCGTGCAGCTGGCGGGTACAAACCCGACGCCGAACTATGCGGGCCAGTTGATCGTAAACCACATTGAAGATTATGGTTTCCTGCGTTATGAGATGGGCTATGCGGCGGCCGTGTCGGTTGTGTTGTTACTGATGGTATTTGCGTTCTCGAAATTCTTCGGACGCCTGTTTAGAGAAGACTAAGGGGGGTAGAAAATGGCTGGATATAAAGGTTGTAATATCAATCCCAAGAAATTTGAGTGGGGACAGTTGAAGATCATACTGATTCTTCTGCCGCTGGCGGTCTTTATGGGAATCCCCATTGTGTTTATCGTCTGCCATGCGTTCAAGCCGATGGATGAGCTCTTTGCCTTTCCTCCGCAGATCATCGTGCACAGACCGACGCTTGACAATTTTGTCAAACTGTTCAAGGCGTCAGCGAACAGCAATATCCCGATGAGCCGCTATGTGTTCAACAGTCTGATCGTGACAGGTTCCGTGGTGCTGCTGTCCATCCTGTTCTCCACGATGGCGGGATTTGCGCTGTCAAAGCTGCGGTTTAAGGGCAAATACGCGCTGCTCGAGATCAACAACACTGCACTGATGTTTGTATCCGTGGCGGTCATGATCCCGAGATACCTCGTGATCGATTTCCTCGGCATGAAGGATACTTATTTTGCGCATATTTTACCACTCCTTGCGCTGCCGGTCGGACTGTTTCTGGTGAAGCAGTTCATCGACCAGATTCCGGATGCGCTGCTCGATGCGGCATATATGGACGGGGCGAACGACTTCAAGATTTATCGTTCGATCATACTGCCGCTGGTGAAGCCTGCGATCGCGACGACGGCGATCCTGTCGTTCCAGCAGGTGTGGGTAAATGTCGAGAGCTCAAACTTTTATGTCAATGACGAGAGCATGAAGACACTGGCATTTTACCTCAATACCCTGGCGAACCAGAACAGCAACGTGGCCGGACAGGGAATCCAGGCGGCCGGTATCCTGCTGCAGTTTATACCAAACCTCGCAATATTCCTGATTCTTCGAAAGAGCTTCATGAACACGATGGCTCATTCAGGCATCAAATAGCGGGGTAGTGTCAAGTAATCTATGAAAAACTGAACCAAAAAACTAGGCTCAATTGAACCTTGAAAATTGCAGATA
>VSNM01000003.1 GCA_009774245.1 Lachnospiraceae bacterium
ATAAGACATGTTCTCTGAATAATTCTATTCTCATTAGAATTTTCAGGGTTGCATTACTGTTTATTTGTCAAGGTGCTGAACATCTTTACTGCTTGTCTTGTTTGCGACAGCTTATTTAATTTATCATAAGTTTTCGCATTTGTCAAGCACTTTTGCTTTTAAAATTTTATTTTATTCAAAAGCTCATATTTCTGGATATCGTTGAGAGCCAAAAACCAATTTTGTCATCAGCGACGTGTTTTATATTAACATGCTAGTTTGCAGTTGTCAACAACTTTTTTCAAATTTTTCCAATTTTTTTCTGATCTTCTTTCATTGCCCTAAAAAAGGACCTTTCGCAGCAATTCTATCAAATAATTGGAATAGTAGATTACGGTGAGAAAATGGCTTTTCGCTACTTGCTCCACAACCCACGCATTAATGTCCATCACATCAAATACTCCGATGAGCAGGAATACCAGCCATACCACAAACAGCGCTTCCGCCAGCCCCAGCACTGCTCCTGCAAGCTTGTCCACCAGTTTTCCAACCGGAACCGCTCTGACCAGCTTAAAGGTATCTGACAGAAATTTCACAACCTTGTGAATGACCTGAATCAAAACGAGAAGCAACAATGCCATGATTACCTGCACATAGCTTTTGTGCATAAAGCTTCCGATGCCTTTTGCAATCACTACGATCACCAGTATTCCCAATATATAGGATATTATGCGTATAATGCTCTCCAAAAGACCTCTTTTCCATCCCCATACTGTTCCGACTGCCAGTATGAGCACGACGATTATCAAAAGTACATTTATCTCCAAAACGTTTCCCTCCGATACTGTCTCTTTATTATTCTGTTATTATTCTGCTATTGAAGCTGTATTGTCTGTATGGCGTCCTCTGTGACAATTGTATGTCTTGATATATTTTTGCCTGGAATAAAACACATGATTCGCTCCTCAAATATTCCCTGATATTTCATTTTGCCGCTCCAATCGTAAATCAGGCATTCACTGTCATTGTATATGATAATCCCCGCCGCATCAAACAGGATTTCCTTGTATTCCATATCAAATGCGATCTCATTGACCTTCTTGCCATTGGTATCATAGATCTCGACGCGGTATGTTGTCTCCGCCGCGGTATTATAAAACACAAGTCCTACATGATTCTCATCATAAAACACACTTTGCACTTCCTCTGAGATCATGGTTTCCGACAGACTTTCCGGCTTTTGCCTCCCCCTGAAAAACATTTGCCGGTTATCTGCAACCGCAAACACAGTGTCATTTTCCATAAAGTGTACTATCGGTATCACTGCTTCCGGATATACATAGCCGCTCACAAAATTATCTGTATAGTTCTGCCCTACTGCTGAAAAATTATAAAAACCGATATTGGATACCATTTTTCCCTTTTCTACTTTTATATAGGAAACTGCGACCAGACTTCCGTCACTCGAGATATCAACCGCGATCGGATAGCCGGAATTGCTCATTCTGGTCTTAAAATCGGCAAATGATTCCCCTGTCACTCCGTTATACAGATAGATCGATGTGACTGTCGAATCATCGAGAACCGCCGCTACTACGCCGTTTGCAGAGACGCAGAAGTCCCTGATCGGCATTGTGGTCTCCACTGTTCCGATCATTCCCTGTGTGTTGGCTACATAAATCCTTCTGCCATTGTAGTCACCTACTGCCACTGTTCTCCCACAGGTTCTGATTTCCGGATTCTGCATTTCATAGGTCTGATTCCAGATTGTCTTGCCTCTTAAATCAGTGCAATTCATACCGTCATTGCTGTATGTAAAGAGTGTTCCCTTGAGGTTGATACTTTTTGACTCAGAAGCCCTAACCCATTCACTCTGCTGAATCACCTCGTAATCGATATACACTTTATTTTTCCAGTTGATATAGCTGCCTGCTGCCACGACGGCAGCAAGTGCAAGCACTGCCAAAACGGAGTACAGTTTGACCTGCCTGTGCCGCGCCAGCATATTGTCCATCGTTTTCTTATCGCTGTCGTTCTCTTTTTCCTTGCCCTTTTTCTCTTTTCCACCCTTTAACAGGTATTGGTTTCTGTTGAAATCCTTTATTTCCGCCATCAGTATACCTCATTGACTGCTCACAAAAATACTGTATCCGTCCGGCCATGACTGTCTCTCATAGCTGAACAGATACAGTATAACATTATTTTCATGGAAGTAAAAGCTTTTGTCCATAAAGAATATTATCGGGATCGTCTATATTGTTCCATCTGCAGATTTCATCCACACGGGAATAATCTCCATAGATATCATAACAGATGGTTCGAAGTGTATCGCCTTTGCGGACAACATAATACTGCGGCGTCGACGTCTGATCCGGTATGGGCGCTGTATTTTGTTCCACGGGCTGCTGTGCTGTATCCTGCAATACGGGCTGTGCCAGAGCCTGCATATCGGAAGCCTCCTGCGTCGATTGTTCCTCCACGACGGCGGTGTATGTCTCTGTCTGCGCTTCACTGACCTTTGTTTCATCTGTCTGCGCTTCGCTGCTCTCCGCGCTCTCGTTTTCGGCCTGTACATTCTGCTGCATGGCAAGAACCGGCTGTGACTGCTCTGTGTCCGTCCTTGCCGTGCTCAGCAGAAATGATGTGTTCTCCTCAATAAACGCCATACAATAATCAATATTTTCCTGCATGTCCTGCATTTTATTGTAATTGTTCATAGAGATGATGCCATAGGCCATCACACACACGACAAATCCGAGGCACAGAACGTTCATGACATTCCACATGAAGCTGACCTTTGCCTCCTCACGATTGTACGCCTGCGTAATTCTGCTCAACTGCGCCGCGTCGGTCTTATGGTTTCTCATATGGGTTTCATGTTCTGTCGGCGACAATATCACTCTGCTCCTGTCATTTTCTCTCGTAGTATTCCATTCCACAAGATAATTCTGCATCTCCTCATTCTGATCATAGTATATGTAAAAATCATCCACAATCACCTTGGTGCTGCGCAGCGTCAACTCAAGCCGCAGTCCGGAATCCTTGTTGAGGCTCACTTTTGCATTTCCAAGATAGGAGCACGAAGGAAAATAGGTGGTGTTCAACTGCTGAATTTTTTCGCTGCCGCCATCTGAAACTGCTGCCCCCGATATCACAATCCGGTATCTCCCGTTCTCCTCGATCGATCTGCCATACAGTGCGATCTCCTGCTGCGGAGTGTTTTCTATCAGATATTCCTGTTGGTATTCTGAGCTGGCTTTCTTTCTCTGATTGTCTCTCGATAACACATCCTGCTGGTTGTCTGACAGGATTTTCTTGATAAATGTATGTACATAATCCTCGAGATACAGAATATAAATTCCTTCCGGAGCTCCTATTGTCCGTGTATTTACAGGGATTAAGCTCTGTGTATTTGTGAGTATATTTGTTTGCTTGTCCATCTCGGCATCACCTTTGCTTCCTTTCGTATTAAGATATTCTTATATTCATATCTTAACACTTCCCAATCGAGGAATCTGTCGAAACAGGTCACACAAAAAAATATATTTCATTTCATATGTTTTAATTCATATGTTTTAATTCATATGTATTAATTGTAAAACCGATAGATCGTGGTAGTCTTATATGGTCTGTCCGGCCCGTACACGACATCCTGGAAACCAGGCTGATTGATTGCGTTGGGGAAGCACTGTGTCTCTAAGCAGAGGCCGCTGCGCGCGCCATAGGATGCTCCGCCCTTGCCGGTCTCCGGTTTGATACAATTGCCGGCATAGAACTGCAGTCCGGGCTGGTCTGTGTACACATCCATCTTTCTGCCTGTCGTTGGCTCCTCCAGGGAAGCAACTTTTTTGACCGTTCCGTCAAAATCATCGAGCGCATAATTGTGATCATAGCCCTGTCCGTATCCCAACTGCACATCATCTGCACTGATGTCGTCGCCGACTGCCTTCATCGTCCTGAAATCAAACGGCGTGCCTGTCACATCCACAAGCTCTCCGGTCGGAATCAGGCGCTCATAGATCGGTGTGTAATGTGACGCATGAATGCAGAGCTTATGCGCCTCGATATTTCCGGAATTATGTCCTGCCAAGTTAAAATATGTATGGTTGGTCATATTGATCAGGGTTTTCCTGTCACTTGTCACGTAATATTCTATCTTGAGCTCATTGTCGTCTGTGACAGAATATGCGACCTGGACCTTTTTATTTCCAGGGAATCCCATGGAACCGTCCGCATCGTCAATGGTAAATACGACGCTGTTGTCCTTTGTCTCTGCGTTCCACACCCTCTTGTGATACCCCTTGTCATCGTCGCTGTGGAGATTGTTTGTACCATCGTTCACGGCAAGCTGATACGTTGTGCCATCAATGGTGAAGCTTGCATTGTCAATGCGGTTTGCACTTGGTCCGATCGTCGAGCCGAAGAAACTGCCGTTCTTGAAATAGCCCTCCACGCTGTCGAAACCGAGCACGACATCTGCCGTCTGCCCAGCCTTGTCCGGTACGAGCAGACTGACGAGAATCGCGCCAAAGTTTGTCACCTCAGCGGTGAAACCATTGTCGTTTTTGATGGTATACAGGGTTACTTCTGTTCCGTCTGGTGCTTTTCCAAAGTTTTTTGTTGTGATTGCCATTTTGTTTTCCTTCTTTCTTTTTATATGTAACTTTATAGTTCTGTCCTGCCCTCGAGCGCACGCAGCAATGTCATCTCGTCGATGCATTCCAGATCGCCGCCCACGGGCACGCCGCTTGCGATGCGCGTCACTTTGACTCCGGTGGGCTTGATCAGCTTCGATATGTACATGGCTGTGGTCTCACCCTCGAGGCTGGAATTGGTCGCAATGATCACTTCTTTGATATCGTCCTCAAGCCGCTTTACCAGCTCTTTGAGTCTGATGTCATTTGGCCCGATCCCGAGCATGGGAGAGATCGCGCCGTGAAGGACATGGTATACACCCTCATATTTGCCTGTCTTCTCATATGCGGCGAGATCCCTGATGTTCTCCACGACCATGATCGTCGTGTGGTCGCGGTTTGGATTGGCGCAGATGGGGCAAATCTCCTTGTCCGCAAGGGTGTAACAGGTCTTGCAATAGTGAATGTTTTTCCGCGCGTCAACCATGATCTGCGCAAAGCGCTCGACATGCTCTGGGGGCATGTTGATCACATGGAGCGCAAGCCTCTGCGCTGACTTGTTTCCCACGCCGGGGAGCTTCGCAAACTGCTCTATTAACTTATTGATATATCCGCTGTAGAGTTCCATTAAAAGGGTAATCCTCCGCCGAGTCCGCCTAAACCGCCTGCCATTTTGCCCATGAGCTCGTTGTTTGCCTCTTCTGCCTGACGAAGGGCCTCGTTTGTTGCTGCCACAATCATGTCCTGAAGCGTCTCGATATCATCAGGATCGACAGCCTCCTCTGAGAGTGTGACTTTCACCACTTCCCTCTTCCCCGTGACGACGACTTCCACCGCCCCGCCGCCTGCTTTTGCAGAAAATTCTTTGGTCTCAAGCTCTTTCTGGCCTTCCTCCATCTGCCTCTGCATGCGCTGCGCCTGTTTCATCAGATTGTTCATGTTTCCGGGCATCCCTCCCGGAAATCCTCCTCTTTTTGCCATTGTGTCATTCTCCTTTACTACTCTTCTTCGATTTCTATATCCATATTGATCTCTTTTGAGAGGTCAACATAGCTTTCCTCAAAATGCCTGCCCTGCTCCAGACTGCGTATCTGAACGGTTACCTCCTTCTGCAAAAAATGCGATATCATATCCTCCACATATCTATGATTTCCCTCATCGCTGAGATAATCATATGCCACACCATCCTCCACCACGATCAGCAGCCTGTCGTCCCCGCCAAGACTTAAACGCGCTTTTTTGAGATGCGTTTTGAGCGGCTGGCTCGTCTCCGCCACAATCCCGTGCCAGTTGCTGACAATCTGTCTGATGTCGTCGGGAATCGCTTTAGGCAGCTCCGGCCTGGGCGCAGCCGCCGTGACGGTCTCTGTTGATTGTATCGCAACCGGTGCTGTCTGCACAACACCTTTTTCGATTTTTTCTTCCAAATCCTTCACGCGTGCCACGACGGCGTCGTTTGTCGTCTCCATGGCGGGTTTGCACAGCTTGATCAGAGTCATTTCTATTAAAATGCGCTTCTGCGTCGCATATTTGATCTGTCCGGAAAGCTCGGAGAAGATGCGGATCTGACGCATGATCTCCTCCACGTCCATCGTCTCCGCCTCCGCCCTCAGGCGCGCAAGGTTATCGCCGGACACGTCGATGACATCCTCGATACCGCCATCAGAAGTCTTTACCAGCAACAGATTTCTGAGATACCATGTGATATCCGTGACAAACTGGGTGAGCTCGCGTCCCTGCATGACAACCTCCTCAAGGAGGGAAATGCAGCCTGTGACGTCCCTTGCCTGTATCATTTCCAGGAGGCGCGCAAACACTTCTGTATCTACTGCGCCCAGCACGTCGAGCACTTTGTCGTAGGTCAGCTCCTCCCCGAAATGAAACGCGATGCACTGGTCTAAGAGGCTTAACGCATCACGCATGGAGCCGTCCGCTGTCTTTGCGATATAGCGGAGCGCTTTCTCTTCTACCTGAATCTGCTCTTTGTCCATGAGCTCGCGCAGACGGTCCGTGATGGTCTCTATGGTGATGCGCTTGAAATCGTAGCGCTGGCACCGCGAGAGTATCGTGATCGGAATCTTGTGCACCTCCGTCGTTGCCAGGATAAAGATCACATAGGAGGGCGGTTCCTCCAGCGTCTTTAACAGCGCATTAAACGCCCCTATGGAAAGCATATGCACCTCGTCGATGATATAAACCTTGAATTTGCCCTCCACCGGTGAGTAAGATACTTCATCGATGATCTCCCGGATATTGTCGACGCCGTTGTTTGAAGCGGCATCGATCTCAATCACGTTGACGCTCGCCCCGGACGCGATGGTCTGACAGCTCCTGCACTGTCCGCAAGGACTGCCATCCACGGGATGCTCACAGTTGACGGACTTGGCAAACAATTTGGCGATGGTCGTCTTGCCTGTTCCGCGCGTGCCCGTGAACAGATAGGCATGTCCGATGCGGTCCGCCTTAATCTGGTTTCTGAGCGTTGTGACGATATGTTCCTGTCCCTTGACATCCTCAAAGACGTCGGGGCGAAATTTACGGTATAATGCGGTGTACGACATAGCGTTCTCCTCGTTTTCGCTTTGATCTGTATATCTTATTATGCCATCTTTGTGTCCAAAAAACAAGAGTACTGAGCAATCATTAAAAATTTATGTGGTTAAATGCGAAACTCTGTGATAAAATATGAATAATATTTTCTTAACAAACGACAGAGGAGCATGATGTATATGGCTGCACATTTTGATGAGCGTGTGGAAAAAGCAATTCAGATCATATGGTTTGACCGGCAGGCGGACAGACGGGATGAGGCGCTTGCCCTGCTGCGGGAGGCTGCCAATATTGGCGACGGGGACGCCTTTTATTTCCTCGGGCGCTGCTATCTGGGCAAAAGCTATGTCGATCCGGTCATGGAGATGCCGGTGGACACTGCTTTTGCCTTTGAGTGTTTTCATCAGAGCCTGATCTTCGAGAGCGCTGTCGGCATGTTTGGGACGATGCATCAGGAGGGATATCAGCTGCCTGACAATACGAGTATACACCTGCCCTGTCACTCCAAAAAAGAAATCTGGGACACTATATCGCAGATGGCAGAGAAAGGACAGGTTTTCTGCAAATTTATGATTGCAAATGCGTATTACTATAGTACTGTCGCTGATTTCCTGGGTATCACACCGGAAAGCGTGGGAGATAAAAGGTTTGAGCGCCTGCAGTATGAGTGGACTGCCACTGCGGTACGACTCTACGAGGAGTGTGTCGCACACGGACTTGGCATTGCCATCCCCAATCTGGTCGATGTCCTGCGAACTGGCAGGCATGGCGCGCCGATCCAGCGCCAGAGGGCAAAGAACTACATCCATATCGGAGCCGATATGGGCATCGGGGCTTATGAGCGCATTGTCGGCAACGAATACCGCGACGACAACGAACTTGCGAAGGCCGTGGAACTGTATGAGCGCGCACTGACGCACAAGGACGATTACGCGTACTACTGCCTCGGCAAACTGTACACCTACAACGGGGCGCTGCCGCTTGACCTGAAAAAAGCGCTGTCCTATCTGGAAAAGGGGTACGCAAAGCTTCCCGATGATGTGGGTTTCTGTAATTTATTGGGTGAGATTTACTTTCGCGGCGGCGAGGACATCAAACCTGACTATGAACAGGCGTTTTTGTTGTTGAGCAAGGCATATTTCAAAGGGAGCACATGGGGCGCTGACATGCTTGGCACCTGCTACCTCAACGGGCTTGGCACTGCACCGAACTTAAATATGGCGCGCAAGCTTTTTGAGCTGCACCCCAAAAAGCCGCTCGCCATAGGTGGTCTAAGACGGTTGCAGAACGGCGTAAAAACGCACTGATTCATTAATCGATGTATTCAAAGTAATCAAAATCCGCCGGGATACGCGTGCCGCAGCCGCCGTTGTTTGCGTAGATTCCGACAAGCGTGCCTGTGTGGCGCTTGGGATCGTCGGGCACGCCCTCGTCACAGAGGTAGATGCAGTTTTCGAGCACGCCGACAAGCGTCCATGCCTCGCCGTCATAGCTGTAATAAAAGCTTCTGGTGAGCTTGTCAACGACTACTTTGAGGTACACACTCTGTTCCTTGATCTCATCGACGGAGGCCATCAGCTCCTCGCCATGATTGCGGTTGATGACAAGCTGGAGTTTTCTGCCCTCCTCATAGCAGACGGAAAATCGCGCGTAAGTCGCTGTGCTGTAGTAGCAGGTCAGTCCCGCCTGCTCGCCGTTTCTTGAAGGATAAAAGTCTACCTTGGTTGAGGCGGTGTAGCTTAGCTCCTGCTCGCGCCGTAGCAATGTATTTTTCGCGCGGATTTCCGAGAGCTGTCCATCCCTTGTCCAGATGCGGAAACAGCCTGGGCGCTCGGTGAGGGAGTAACTTCCTTTTGCCGGGTTGCGCACAAACTCCCAGTTTAAGTTCAGCTCCTCGCTGTCAAAATCGTCGCGTGTCCATTTTTCAAACGGATGCTGCGGCAGGTCGGGCGCGGTCTGCTCCGTGCTTGGCCCCTTACGGTCATTGATGATAAACCAGTCGTCCTCGAGCCACTTGACGGGATCTAAGCCTGATTCCCTTCCGATCGTCGTGTAATGTCCCTGGTTTGGCCTGCCCATGAGATAGTATACCCACCAGTCGCCGTTCTGCGTCTGGATCAGCTTGCCATGTCCGGTGCGCTGAATCGGCGCGTCCGCGTCAAACTGGCGCATCAGCGGGTTGTAGGGCGATGGCTCGTATGGTCCAAATAGATTTTCTGACCGCCCTACATTGATGCCATGTCCGTAGCCTGTGCCGCCCTCTGCGAGTATCGCGTAATAGTATTTGCCGCGCTTTAACAGATGCGGTCCTTCCGGACAGCGCTCACCGGTTCCCGGCCACACGGGTATTTTGTCACCGATTACCTTCGTGCAGTCATCACTCAATGGCACGAGATTGATGCCTGGGCTGATCACCATGTAATGTTTGCCGTCATCGTCTATAAAGTGCGACGGATCGATGCTGTCCACCTCAAGCCAGCTGGGTTTGCTGTAAGGTCCCTCGGGCTTGTCTGAAGAAACGACAAGCTGTCTGCGCATGACATTGTTGTCGCGCTTGCCGTCCGCGTTGAGGCGGAGCGTCGCCATGATGATAAACCTGCCGTCATGGTATGAGATATCCGGCGCCCAGATGCCGTGCGAATCCCTGATATCCTGCAGATCAAGATCATCGGGATCTGTGATGGCATGTCCTATCACCTGCCAGTGCACCATGTCCTTTGAGTGACTGATGGCGATTGCCGGGAAATACTGAAATGTGGAATTGACCATATAGTAATCCTCCCCGACGCGCACGACGGACGGATCGGGGAAAAAGCCTCGCTGTACGGGATTTTGATATGTATTGCTCATATAAATACTCCTTTCATATTACAGGTATAATACGGAATCTACTACCACATACCCGCAGTTTTCCTTAACGTCCGGGCCTGCGTATGTGCAGAACACACCGTTTTTGACGCCAACCCAGCGTCCAGGCACTGCGTTCATCTCCCCGGCTTTGCTATAACTGCTGCCATCTGTACTGTACTCGAATGTCACCTGCTCCAGTGGAAAATCTTTTTCCCTGCTGTTCAAATCCTGTGTTCCTGTGCGCTTTACCGTGTATTTCACATAGAGCTCTCCGGCCTGGTTCCAGTCCATCACAGGAAGTTCATCTGCTGTCTCGCACACTTCCTCAACAAGAACTTTGCCGTATTTCTGTTCGCCTTTTATAAAACGCGGCAAAAGCTTCCCGTTATCCCTGCGAAATGAAAGGAGCCCATAACGCATTCCCATGGAAATCACACCCGCTTCCTCCCCGTCTGCAAGATGTGAGAGATCCAGTTTTGTGATGCACGTAAACTCCGGCGCCGGCCATTTCTGCAATAGCAGGTTTGGCATCTCACCATAGGCTTTTTCCATTCGAACCGCATGTAATTTCAGTCCGTTTCCTGTCAGTTCATACCATTCCTTTCGCGGATTTGCGTTCCACTGCCACTGCAGCCCCAGCCGTTCTCCTGTAAAGTCGTCCGACGCCTGCGGCTCACAGATCTCTGTCGTGACGCTCCCGACATTCGGTTTGCGATATTCCATAACGGGTTCCCCATAGTCGTTGCCATCTTTTGCGATACCAATGACTGGCCAGTCCTCATGCCAGCTCATGGGCTGCAGGTGCGTGATGCGCCCCGCCGCATAGACATCCTGAAAATGCAGGAACCAGTCCTCCCCTGTCACGGTATCAACCCACGCACCCTGATGCGGTCCGTTCACGGTACTATCGCCCTGCCGCATGACAACCTTGTACTCATATGGGCCAAATACATTGCGGGAGCGGAGCACGGTCTGCCACCCGGTCTTTACGCCCCCCGCCGGGGCAAAGATATAGTACCAGCCATTTCTCTTGTACATTTTGGGGCCTTCGATCGTCTCCTGGTCATTCTCATTTCCATCAAAAATCTTGACTTCCTCACCGACCAGTCCCATTCCGTCAGGCTGCATCTCCACCATATGGAGGACGCTCTTGTATCCGATGCGGCTCTTTGCCACGCCTGCGACGAGATACGCCTTTCCGTCATCGTCCCAGAACGGACAGGGATCGATCCAGCCCGCGCCCGGCCTGATATTGACTGGTTTAGTCCATGTTCCGAAGGGATCGGTCGCGGTGCTCATGTAGATGCCCTCATCCGGCATCGGAAAGCAGACGAAATAAGTGCCCTCGTGATACCGGATTGCCGGCGCCCACACACCGCAGCCGTGAATGGGTTCCCTGTAGCGCTCCTCCGGAATCTCGTTGATGATATAGTTGACGACTTTCCAGTTTACCAGGTCTTTGGAGTGCAAAAGCGGGAGTCCGGGGGCATTGCAAAAGCTCGATGCGATCATAAAATAGTCCTCACCGACGCGAATCGCGTCTGGATCGGAATAGTCCGCGTAGAGTATCGGGTTGCGGTAGCTGCCATTTCCCAGATCTGCGTTCCACATGCTGTTTGTTTTCATAATTGTACCTGCCTTTCTATTGTAATTTTTTCCACTGTTATTGATATCATTAGTATACCGCACCCGCACACTTTTCTTCAATGCCATGGGCGGTTATTTCTGTGCCAAATATTGCGGTTTTGTGGTCATTTTGCGATTACCTTTTGGCAGTTCGTGTTGTATTTCTTGTATAATATGTGTATACTGTACTTAGGGAATCGTTTCTTAAACTATAGGAGGCAGAACATGGTCTATCAGAACTGGGACGAATATCTATTTGTGAAAGTGACCAACAATAACAATTACCAGGCACATATGCACCGGCAGGTTGAGATTTTCTATGTGCTCGACGGGAGTCTCGAGATGACCATATCCGGCAAAAAGAGATTGTTGAAAAAGGGAATGGGTTCGATCGCTTTTCCCAATGTCGTGCACGAGACACGCACACCTGAGCATTCGTCCGCTGTCATGATAATCTTTAACCACAATTTCCTCCCTGATTTCTCTGTGGAATTCAATACACAGCGCCCAATCAACCCTTTTATTGCGGACATGCCAGATGACAGGGCGTTTTCATCCCTGATTGGCGGACTTCTGGAAAGCACGCAAAAAAATACAGACATCCGCATTTCCAAGGGATATCTGTATATTCTTACCGCTATGATTTTATCGCAGGTGCCGCTTGCCAGACAGGAGAATCTGTACGACTCCGATGGCATTTGCCAGGATATTTCCAATTACCTGAACCAGCACTTTACCGAGGAACTCAGTCTGTCACAGCTTGCCTGCGCCCTCGGCTACAGCAAATACCACATTTCTCATATTTTCAGGGAAAAGTTTGGCTGTTCCTACAGCGACTACCTCAAACGGCTCCGCGCGGAACATGCGATGGGGCTGCTGACACACTCTGCGCTGTCCATGACAGAAGTCTGTTTTGCCAGCGGCTTTAGTAGCCTGCGCTCATTTTACAGGGCTTTCCATGAAGTCTATGGCGCTTCGCCAAAGTCTATGGTTCCTTAGTTCCTATTTCCTTAGTCCCTTTTTTCACTGTTCTCCTGCTGTTCCTGTGGCATTTCACTGGAAGGCTGTGAGCTTTCCGAAGCCGGAAACTGTACATCTTGCGGCGTCTGCCAACCGGGATTTTGATTCTGCGGCATAATCGGCTGCTGCATGATATTCTGTCGGACAAGCACTCTCTGTACATTTTTCGCTGCTTTTTTACTTCTCCTCTTTTCCATAAATAGACTTATTTTTTCTCCAGGGAAAAGCAGGGCTATCACAACAAGGATTATAAGATATGGTGCCATTCTTATGATCAAAAACAGAAGTCCTTCCAAAAATGACAGGAATCCTCTGCCTGTCGACACAATCGTATTTTTCAATCGATCTACAAATGTGTTTCTCCTGACTGGCTCGCTGTCCTGACGATACTCCATCACCTCCGTGATGCCTATGTTGACGTAGGAGTACGCCACGTCCATATCCATGTAGCGCCTGGTGGTCTGCAGGTTGTTCAGCTCATACTGAACCTCTGACAGCCGCTGCTCCACTGTGATCATGTCCTCGATCGTCTCACACTTCTCGAGCATCGCCAGAAGATTTTTCTCCTGAATTTGCAGTGCCTCGATCTGCGCGGTTGTGTCATAGTACTGCTGGCTGATGTTGTCGACGCTCGTCGATTTGGAGATCACCTTGCCGACACCGTCCAATTCTGACAGAAAATTGTTGTAATCCTTTGACGGTATCCGCACTTCGAGATAATTGTGCATGGTACCGCTCGTCTTGCGGTAATTCTCATAATACCATTCATACCCGCTGTCACTCTCGCTCTCCGACTGAATGATGCCGCCGTATTTGGATATTGTCTCCTTGACAGAAGTCATCGTTGCCGCATAGTCGAGCGTCTCGATCTCGAGATTGCAGTGATATACCAGCTTTTCTTCCAGCAGCGTCATGTTGTCCGGGCTTTGCGTCTTACTTTGCTCCTGATTCTTTGTCACGTCATAGCCATCCTCCATGGCGATCTCCTCTTCTGCCATGGCGTAATTGTTGCTGGCAAACCCGTTGTAGTCCATTGATGATGCAGTGCTTTCTGCCGATGCTGCGGTGTCTGCTGTCATCATGGATTTTGAGCCGTCTGACGCGCCCCCGCATCCTGTGAGCAGAGATGCAGTAAGAGCAAGCATTGGTATGAGTTTCGTCCATTTTCTTTTCATAATCTTCCCTTCCCTTTCTGTTAGAACTGCCGTCACACCTGTATCCGTCGCTCCGCTGGTGCATAAAACAGTTTTTCCTATCTACCCGCGTGCTGCTATGTTCTATGCAATGACAGATGTGTGTCTTAAATGGGTTCTATTCAGTATACGTTTTTTGTGCATGGAATTTATGGGAATTTTTCTATAAATATTGTTATCAAAAATTGTTATCATACTTCTTTATGAAATTCTGATATATCGTTATTTTCTGATAATCAGTAACTTATTATCTCCTTTTTGAAATTCATACTCTGTCTTAACAATTTCTATGTGATAATCCTTTTGAAAATAATCCATGACGTTCTTAATCAAGTCTGTCTTATTTGCATCTAAATCTACAATCGGGAAGATTCGGATTTCTTTACACACCCTAAGCATTTCCGTCATTGAGGCAATATGAAAATCATACCCCAACGAGGTATACATGAGCAAGAAATGAGAACTCAATCCAATATCAAAATAATCTGCCTCATAGGGCAGCTTATTGGGTAATTCATGGAATACATAACGCCCCTCTGCTTTTCCCTTTTCATAATCAGACAAGAACTTTTTCATGGCAGACATTCGGGTATTTTCAAGTTCCTCTAAACTTTTAATATTTTTCCACACATAATTATCCATATTTTCCCGCATTTGCTGCATGACTGTAATTCGGACTTTCTCAATTCGTTTTTCTATATCCTCTTTTGAAAACTGATAGATCAAATCAAATGAAATTACGTTTCCATTTCTTTCAGTCATCTCATAATTGAAACAGGCTGGGCCATCACCAAATCCTGCGATTTTCTTTGACATATCATTATCGTCTAATTGGAACATCAATCTGTATTCTTCCATATTTCTGCCCCAAGGCACAACACTATCTAACTGAAAAGCCATTTTCTTTTCCTCCGTCTACTGAAAAGGCATCCCTGTGCATCACACTCAATACAACAGAAATGCCCACTTTCTTATTATTTAAACCGGCGCATCAGAAACATCCATGCCGCCGTCCGACAGGATCTCGTCTACGCCCTCGACAGGCGACGTGTCTGGCAGACCGACACTTGTCTCTGCATTTTCCGCCTTTTCCTGTGGATCGTATTCCTGCCGCTGCTTTTCGTCCTCGTCCTCCCACAGGGATTTGTACTTCTCTCTCTTCTTACGCTCGTTCATCATTGCAAGGTTCTTGGCTGCCAGATACACCTCCATGCTGTAATCCATCAGCTTCTTCTCGTCCGAAGCGGGCACTTTCGCCCCTTTTCCGATGCGGCGCGCCACCTCCATAATCTTAGCCATGTCCTCGCCATAATCCTTGGCGGCGTCACTCTGCTGCCTTGCTACCTCCACATTCCACACCAGCATATGCTCCTCCGCAAGTCGGTCAAGCACCTCCTGGTTCTCATCAAACCGCTGCGTAACGGCGTCGATCGTGAGCTCCAATGTCGCAGCCTCGTTGGCGTAGATCTCCTTGCCGTCCGGCGTTAAATTGGCCTTCTTTTCCAGATCTTCCTTTTTCTTTAGGAGCTTTCGCCTCTGCTCCAGCAGTGTGGCGTGCTGTGCGCGGTATAATTTCTGCGCTTCACCGATTTTCATATGATCACTTCCTGTTCCCTACTTTTAACCCTTCCCAATTGCCCTTTAATGAATGATCCTGATATTTCTCTTCAAGTGGTACTCCATTTCCCAATTTCAAAATAATATCCTTCAACAGACTTGTATCTAAACCTCTTTTCTGAGCAAGTTTATAATTCCTCTTAAACTTTCTGCTACGTTTTATCGTATATTTCATGAATTCAGATCCTCAAATAATTCGTCAACGTCCGTATATCCTTTCACATTCGGATCTCTGCTAATCCGTCTTGCCTCCTCCATCGCCTCGACCACCTCCGGCTTCAATTCAGGATATTTTACTTCAAAAGGAAGCCCGTTTCTCAAAATAACCTGTCTGAGAAACATATTTACTGCATCGGACAGATTCAATCCCAGCCCCTCCAAAAGCTCCACTGCCTGTTTTTTGACGTTTTCCTCTATTCTGATCTGTGTCGGTGTTGTAACTGCCATAATATACCTTCTCCTTACTTTTTTCTCAATCTTACTACAATCGGTATACAGCGCAAACAACGGCCCCTGTTCGTAATCCCTATCTGGTCTTTCCTCTTTTATTATCCGAAACTGCTCCATAAGCAGCGGCGTATACTCTGTCTTTTTCATCACGCCAAATACAAGACAAAGCTCGGAGCGGGCATATGTATTCCTGATATTCGGGAAAATGTCATACAATTGTTCCGTATATTTTTCATCTGCACCCGCAAGCAGTGTGGCTGCATTCTCTATAAAGATATCATGACCGGATTTACAAAGTTTTTCCAGCACCAATGGCATCACTTCATCCTGGTACGCAAGCGCCTTTTCCATGAGCGAACGGGTGTTGACCGAATCTTTCATCTTGCGCATAAATGTTACAATATCCTGCGCATTATTTAAGTTCATAATCGCTTCTTTTTCCATCAGATAATTCTCATATCGTAATTTGTCCATTTTTGAGACAACTTCTCTGTTTACCTCCTCCTGCAAGTCCGGAAAAGAAAGAGTTACCATTCCTAAATAAGTCAGTCTGGCGGCTGGATTTCTTTTATAGGATTATCCTCAAAAAAATGTTTTGGCAATGGTGATTGATTCATAAGACCTCCTTTGTACTATGTGTTTAATTACTGTTTCCCGCAGCATTTTTTGTACTTTTTGCCGCTGCCACATGGGCAGGGATCATTTGGGTAAATTTTCTTCTCTTTTACAACGGGAATCCCACCCTTCCCTTTGCTGAGTGACTTCTCGAATTTATCCAGCTGCTGCTGATACCACTGACACTCGTCCTGTTTCCCTGCGGCAACAGCCAATTCCTTTGCACGCATATAGAGAAACGCATTTTCGACATGACATGTAGCGCCCCATATCGCATCTTTTACCACTTCGTATGCACGTTCTGTATCCCCATTTTCGGAGAGTACCCAGCTAAAACTGCTCACACCGTTTGGATTTTGCGGATTCTCTTTGAGCCATTTTTCATAATGCGCATACGCCTCCGCTTTCTTTCCTTCGCTGGAGAGCGATTCGCCGATGCCACACTGAAAACAGCTGTCGTCCTCTTCGCGCCAGTCAAAGATCTCCAACACCTTTTGGCAAAATTTGATTCTATCCTCATATCTTCGTGCATTGCCAAGTTCCATCTCATAGTCCTGAAACCAGCCGTCAACCGGATACTGATAATCCGTCTCTTCCATCAGGTCATGCAGCGTATATGTCTTTGTGTTCTGTTCCATGATCGTAAGAAAAACCTGCCACGCACTATCCCAAAGCGGCAGCCCCTCCACAGGCTTATTCCTGTCAATATAGTCATAACCGGCCTGCACCAGATCGTCCCACTGATCCCATTCCGTTTCTATATGATGATTGTCTGTATAATCAATGCTCTGCTGCAGCATCTCCTCAAGACAGTTCTTATAGTTTTCCTCATCGAAGGGTTTTCCTTCCTTTACATTTTCATAAATTTCAGCCAGTACAACCGCGCCAATCTTATCCTTTGCCTCTGACTTGGAATACCCGGCGTCCTGCAGTTTTTCATAGACCTCCTTCGTACAGGGAGGATCGTTTGCTTTTAACTGATTGTCTACCACTTCCAAAATAGTTTTCTTTAACTTTAAATTTGCCATTGTTTTATCTCCTCTTTTTTTATAGTATCTTTGTGTCTACATACACCGACCGCAAAGCGGCTAATCTCCTTATGCGGTCGCGTACAACAAAAGTGTATTGGCCATGACGACATGTCACGCCTCCACCAGCTGCAGGTCATACAGTTTCTTATACATACCGCCAAGCTGCAAAAGCTCCTGGTGCGAACCGCTCTCTCGGATCTCACCCTTGTGCATGACAATGATTTTGTCCGCATGCTGGATCGTCGAGAGGCGATGCGCCACCATGATGGTCGTGCGTCCCTCCATCAGTTTCTCGAGCGCCTGCGTGATCAGGCTCTCTGTCTCGGTGTCAATATTTGCCGTCGCCTCGTCCAACACAAGGATCGTCGGCTGATAGGCAAGCGTCCGCGCGAAGGAAAGGAGCTGGCGCTGCCCTGCCGAGAGCGTACTCCCGCGCTCTGTAACCGGCTCATCAAACCCTTTTGGCATCTTGTTGATAAAGGAATCCGCGTTCACAATGCGCGCCGCGCGCTCGATATTCGCCCTTGAAATGTCCTCATTGTCCAGCGAGATATTTCCCTTGATGTCCCCTGTAAAAATAAACACGTCCTGCTGCACCTGTCCGATCGCATGGCGCAGGGCATCCTTGTCAATCTCCCTGATGTCCACGCCGTCGATCAGAATCTTCCCGCGCTGGACATCATAATAGCGCCCGATCAGATTCAGTATCGAGGACTTTCCCGCGCCGGTCGCCCCGACAAACGCCACTTTCTCACCCGGCTCAATACGAAAACTCACGTCCTTCAATATATAATCGTCCTTCTCATAGGCAAACCATACATGCTGGAACTCAATCCTGCCTTGGATCGCAACTTCCGTGGGATTTGCGGGATTCACGATCTCCGGTTTTTCGTCCAGAATCGAAAAGATCTTCTCCGCCGACGCAAGGGAAGACTGCAGCGTCCCGAACTGTTCCGCGAGTTCCTGAATCGGCTCGAAAAAGGAACTGATATAATTGATAAACACAAACAGCGTTCCGAGTGAAACCGTCCCCGCCAGCACCGACGCGCTTCCCTGCCCGATAACAATGACCATCGCAAAGACAGACAGCATGTAGATTGACGGGCGAAAGATTGCAAAGGTCATGACCTCGCGCCAGTTCGCCCGGAAGAGCTGTCCGCTCTTATATTCAAATTCCTGATATTTCTCCCTCTCCCGCGCAAAGATCTGTATCAGCTTCATGCCGGAAATATGTTCGGATAGAAATGTATTCAGCTCCGTGATGCGCGTCCTCGTCAGCCGGTACGCTTTTCTGGACATATAGCGGAAAAAGAACGTCAGCGCCGTCACAAATGGTATCAGAATAAAAGAATACAGCGCCATGTGCACATTGATCGAGAGCATCACGACCGCAAATCCGACGATCTTTACTGAATTTTTGAACAGCTTTGCCAAAATCTGTGAAAACAGCTCATTGACTGCCTCCGTGTCGTTTGACACCCTGGTCACAAGCTTTCCGACTGGCTGTGTGTTAAAAAAATTGACGGACAGACTATGAATGTGCGCAAAGACTTCCTCACGCATCTTGTAAATAATGGACTGCCCGATATTCTGCAGAATCCATGTGTTGGTGGCATTGAACGCAAAGCCCAGCAAGAGCATCAAGGCATACAGTCCCCCGGCGCGCAGAATTCCGCGGAAGGCCTCCTCCATTCCAAGGTTCACCCCAGGCTGCCCGTAGCTGCCGATGTAATTGTCGATGGCGTTCCCGATGATGATCGGCTTGTAGAGCTCTACACCAATCAGCGCGATGACGAGCACCGACGAGAGCAGCATCATCCATTTATGCGGTTTTAAATATCCTAATAGCCGTTTCATTTTATATCCCCCCTTATGCTACTCTAGAAAACCTCTTCGATCTTAGCAAATGGCAACAAGTATGAATCCCTAATTTACAAAAAACTGTAAGTCAAACACATTTTGAGAGATCATTGTATATACCCACTCACAGAAATACTAAACTCACAAAAAGATGGATGTAAAAATAAACAACAAATACTTCCTAGTTTTGGGGAAAAAGCAATGATTTTAACTCATCTACTTCCATTAGAATTGAACTTATTGTCATCGTTTGATCTAATCATAAGCATCCCACTAAAACACTGCAAAATATTCTTCTTTCATGTTCCCATAAAATCACACCTATAAAGTCTACTGTTTTCTTTATCTTTCTTATATTTGTTACAAACATACCATCTCATTTAACTAAAATAGTCTATTATGTCTTTATCAACATTACTACTCTTATAATAATTATCCCATTCGCTTTCAGCACTAAAATATTTCTTGTTTTCCTCTTTTCCTTTAATAAATTGCTCAAATTTCTTCCACTCTTCCAAAATACTCTTAACGTTTTCTTTTATTGAGAAAACATTACATTCTAAATCCACACAGGGAAAACGTAAAGCGTATGCTGATATTACTGCATATTTTGCATAACGGATAGCCCCACCCCATTCTTTGGAATTATAATCCTGTTTTTTATACTGCTTCTCAAGTTCCATCAATTCCTTATGTATTTGATATGAATTTATTGCTATTACCGCTGTTACATTTTGTTGCATAATTTGATCAAATACATCTTTATTAAAAATTTTATCTCCTGAATTATTTCTAGCCTCTCCACACTTTCCATTATATGCCCACACCACTTTCAAAATAATATCCCTTTTTAATATCATATCTTTATTTATATATTTTTTAGATAATGCTTCTTCAAACTCTCCAGCTTTTCTTTCATAATAAAACCCATACTTTTCAAATATTTCATTCTGCAGCTTGATTTGCATCTCACTATTTGCTCTTCTATCAGCTTCATCTATTTTAGTCTGTTTATTTGTTGCATCAGATATTTTATTCACAAATGTACGATAATCTGTATCACTATGTTCATCATCTTTATATATAGAAATTACTTTCAATAAAACTTTTTTCCCTTGCATTTTCAAACAATCGTCTTCAGCATCTAACATCTTAGATAGCGTATATGCCGTCTGTCCTCCATTAAATAAATCATCTTTGTTTCAGAATCAATATAATAAGCATCCAAACCTCCATCCGCTCTTCCATCAGTAATAAGATCATGTCTATTTTTAAAATCCTCTAAGCCAAATTTGACCAAAAGATAAAGATGAATAAATGCTTTTGAACGAATTTGATTAATTTCCTCCTCACTTTTTTCACTAATAAAATAACTTTTAAAATCCTCAGGTGCCGAATTACATATGCTATCCAATATATTTAACAAAGTTTCAAATTTATTCATTTCCATTCTCCCTAGGTAGATATAATAAATGTTTATCCAAAAACTGTAAAAGATCAATCAACTATGTTTTCTGAAATTCCCCTCTATCCTATAATTACTTTCTTGTCCTCTTAGCCTGCTGGTAACACCACCATTTGCATGGTTTCCAATATTTTATTGGTCTAGTCGGAACTATCAAAGCATCATTTTAATTCACAATTTTCACTTGCCATGTCCTCGATTTTCTCTGTAACCATATCTGAAATATACTGTTTCCAGACAGGTGCCTCCAATACATCCCTTTGGGATTCGCATTTTAATATCAAATCCCTGAACATTTCCGGCCTTGCCTGCTTTCGCTGAAACATGGCCACAAAATATTTCTGGTACTGTGCCAATGTCAGGGGAACAATGTCCAATCTCTGCTTTACATCACCCTTTGCATACCAAATACCATGTCTGAATGTCTCCGCTGTGTTTGTATCAATCCTCACTGCTATAAACATGCCATACACTGGCTTGTTATATTTTAGAACCGCATCTGACACATGGCGTCTCACCGGTTCTCCTTCCATCGCTTCCTGCCTTGAGGAAGTCGACATTGTCACTTCTGTCAATATCACAAAATCATCAAATTCGCAATACAAATCCCCCTTGCCTCCGCCTGCTGCCGAGACCGGCAAAAAATCAGAATCCAGTCTAAATCCTCGCACCTCATATGGTTTGTTTATCAGATGATTTATTGCCAGGGCAGCGCGCCATAGAACCCATTCTAAATATGCCGGAGTCTCATCTTTGGGAACCTCAATGGCACTGTCCTCGTCATAGACCAGCTTTCCGCCGCCCTTGATCAGAACTGACATATAATCCGCAATTTCCCTCCATTGATTTTTCTGATCCTTTGCATATTGAACCTCATCTGTCTGGGATAAAATCGTTTCAAGTCTCCGTCTGGCAATATTGATTTCCACTGCGGTTGTCAGCGGTAAATCTGAAATATCAAAGACTATATGACGTTCCCTCATCTGTTTTGTCAAGTCATCAAGTACTACCTGGGCTGTATTAATATCATCAGTAGGCAATGATGCCCCATTACAGAGCACTCTAAGCTGTTCCATGAGAGGATTTGCACTCGCAGAACTTTTTGCCAGCCTCTCGGCAAGTACATGTTTTGTGGGTACGATCGCAAGACCTCTGCCCTTTCGCTGCAGTATCCCTGAAATTCGAAGATATCTCATATTCATATCACTGTATTCATAAAAATTTTCCGTTTTTTTAGAATAGTTTTTACCGCGCTCTGCAATCTCTTTTTTATCAAAAGCCCGTTTCGCTGGCGCCTCTGATCGTCTCTCTCTGAGATCTAGTATCCTGTCGACCACTTCCTCTAAATGATCGCACGGGCTAGTCGTCTGCACCCACAAGGCAAATTCAATTCTGGTGATCTCAGATGTTCCTGTGCGTTTTTCCAGCTCTAGCATGATAGAAAGCAACCACCTCAACGGGGAAAAATAGCATTTCCCATCCATAACCGGAAACTGCTCCACACTCATAGCGCGAAGATAACACTCCTGAATTGCCGAATACGTATCAGCCTTCAAAAACATCCTGCCAAATGGAGTAATATCATCCAATGCCCCGAGTTCTTCCTGCTTTCCGTCTTTTTTATTTAGTTTGGGATAGATCAGTCCATTTTTGGCAAACATCAATCTCCATTTTCTTGCATGACTCCCTGATTCATCCTTGCCGTCCTCATTTTGAATAATCCCCTTTTCATCTAAGAGTCTCATAAAACCAATGTCATTTTCCCGTCCTCGGAGCCTTCCGACATAAGCAGAATTAGCAAAAACGCGAAACCCCTCCCAAATACGATTCGGATTGCGCAGACCTGTATTCCCTACCTGCCATATATCAACCTGTTCCCGCATAATAATATCCTCCGTTTAGGAGCTGCAGAAAAATGCACAGTAAACAGCATTGGTTATTTTTCTACAGCTCCTCAATATGCAACAAATAAATATTCCTGCACCCTATTCCGATTTGTCTTCGTCGCTTTCTGATTGCCAAAACAATATGTATAATCAATCGGTACTACTTCCACATGCTCCTTATACTTTGCCAACAAGGCCACCATCTCGTCCTGTGTCGGCTGGCTGTTTGAAGAGTAAGATACAATAAGGACACTTTCAGAAAATTTCTTAAATAGCTGATCAAAGGCCGCCGCCGCCCCCTTTCGTGTCGAAAAGGGTGTAGGATATGACTTAAACTTTTTCGTCAGCGTGTCCTGCTGGATCTCAACGCCCTTCCAATCTCTGGCAAGTCCCTCTACAAAATGATACCTCCGCACATACTCATTATCTGACAAGGGTGAATAATACGGGGGATCGATATAAACCAAATCGGGATGCTCTGCCCTCAGCTCCATCGCGTCCCCATGTCTTGATCTATTTTGTTTACCGTTGTCAAAAACTGCTTTATTGATCGCAACAACAGCCTCCAAAAATTGCTGTTCCAGTGTTTTTTTCAGATCTTTCCTGCCATCATCATACCGCGCGCCCGTATAAGTGAAAATACCCCGAGGTCGCTTTTTTGTGCAGGCTCTAATCAACGCCGACATGGCAATAGCCTGTTTATACGGCTCTTTGATCTCTGCAATATTCATTCGCAGTGTATCAATCAAATGGTTGTCAGCATCAGAATAATACAATCCTTGAAACGTAGTTGACACAAAATGGTCAGATTCCTTTTGGGAAACCAGTAATTCTTTTGCTTCCTCCAAAGGCAGTGTCACATGGCTGTTCTCGATCATTGCCTTTGTAAAAGCTGCCGACATGTCCATATAATCATTGCTAATCACAGCCTTGCCCTGCGTTTTGAACATATATCCCACGATACCGGAACCTGAAAATAAGTCAACAACAGTGTCAAAATGAAACTGTGAACAGACTGCCCATATTTGCGGCAATAACTTACTCTTGGAACCCATAAACCTTGTCGATGGATACTTTAGCACCTGTTCGGGCAATGCGTCCGGAACCACTTGCAGCATAACCTTTCTTTTGGGCGGAATCATCACAATGACATCCTCCCCTTTTCGTTTACTGCCATTGCAGGAGATATACCTCTTTGTTTGAACCACCTCTATCTTATATGGCGCATACAATTCATGCACAAGTGGATGATTTGAATTTGTCAGTACAACGTGGCACCCCAATTCCTGCAGGCGTCTGACTTCCTTTGCCAATTCTACATGATCTTCCTCATAGAACTGCTCTTTTGTATAGCGCTTAAAATCAGCATACTCTGAAATCGGCAGATATGGCGGATCTAAAAAAATAAAATCCCCTTCTCTGGCATAATCTCTTAGAACTGACACATAATTTCCGCACACAATAACTGCCTGTTTCAATATCTCTGACGCGGCGTATAAAGCATCCTTATCACAATAATTGGGGGATTTATACTTTCCATAAGGGACATTAAACTGCCCATTCTTATTGACTCTGTACAATCCATTAAAACATGTTTTATTTAAATAAAGCATCCTGGCTGCTG
Organism: Lachnospiraceae bacterium; assembly: GCA_009774245.1. Classification (GTDB taxonomy): domain Bacteria; phylum Bacillota; class Clostridia; order Lachnospirales; family Lachnospiraceae; genus COE1. Next base: position 24,401 of record VSNM01000003.1, read on the forward strand.
CCTGTGCTTTGGATAGTCCAATCCAGTCCAATTCACGCGCAGCATAAAAATCCTCTTTTGTGTTTTTATATTGACTTAAATATCCTATTACCTCATCAACATGGTCTGCAACCTCACGATACATATTAATCAGTTCGGGATTGCTGTCCGCGATGACAGCCTGCTCGGGATTCAGCGCAAAAAAGAGCGCGCCACCCCCCACAAATGGTTCTATATATTTCCCATAGCTTTCAGGCACTTTGGGCATAATACTATTTAGCAATTGTGTTTTTCCGCCTGCCCATTTCAAAATAGGCTTCGCCTGAACAATCTTTTCTTTTCTAACCACTTGTTCCATATCTTTTATTTCCTCATAGTGTTTTCACTTGTTTCATGTTTTTATTAGGTAAGTATACCATGATCGTTTTTAAATGGCTAGCTTTTCAAGAATAAAAATGTATTCGTGCGCAAGCATCAAAAACTTTCGCTCACACCTTTCCCAATAATCTGTTGATCTGCAATTATGCTGCTCCTTAATCACTATTTCCTTTAAAACAAACCCTTCCTCAACAAATTTCTGCATAGAATACATTCCCAGTGGCAAAACATAGCCATTTTGACGAATATCACCAATCATAAAAGCACAGATTCCATTATCTTTCAATACGCGAAAAGACTCCTTTGCCACTTCTGACAAAGCAGATAAAAAATCTTTGTATGATAAGTGCGATAGATCTTCCTTAATTTCCTTGCTATATTGAATGATATCTGCATATGGGGGATGCGTACAAACCAAGTCCATACTTTGATTTTTAATAAATGATAAATCGCATGCATTACCTTCCTTGATAAAAATTCTCGAAGTTTCCGAACAGGTAAATTGAAGATTTGACTTAGACAATTTAATGGAATCCGGATTAATATCAACGCCAATCGCGTTTCTGCCCAAAAGTTTTGCTTCTATTAATGTTGTTCCGCTTCCTAAAAACTGATCCAATATCCAATCATTCTTTTTAGAATATCTCAAAATTAAATTCCTTGGTATATATGGCGACCAATTACCTCGATAACCTCCAGAATGCGTTGCCCATCTCCCCCTATCAGGAAATGACCAAATCGTAGTATTTTCCAATTTAAAATTTTCAGGATTATTTATTATATTGTTCCCTCCTTACAAAACAGTTTTTTCGCCGCCTCGAGCTGCTGTTTTTCAAACATATCCTTATAAATACCGCCGAGCTCCATCAGTTCCCTGTGATTGCCGCACTCTTTCGCCTCCCCGTCCTCGAGCACCAAGATCACATCGGCGTTCTGTATCGTGGAGATGCGGTGCGCGATTAAGATTGTGGTCTTTCCGCGCCTGTTTTCCTTCAGGTTTTTCAGTATTTTCTCCTCTGTATCCGTGTCCACGGCGGAGAGTGCGTCATCAAGAATCAGTATCGGCGCGTCTTTTTTCAATGCACGCGCGATCGAGCTGCGCTGCTTCTGACCGCCGGACAGGGTTACGCCGCGCTCACCCACGATCGTATCGTAGCCGTCTGGAAACGCGATGATATTGTCGTGAATGCACGCGGTCTTGGTCGCCCTGATAATCTCGTCCATCTCCTCGTTGTCCGTTCCAAAGGCGATGTTGGATTTGAGGGTATCAGAAAACAGGAAATTATCCTGTGGCACATAAGCAATGTTTTCACGCAGGGTTTTCAGCGGAATGCTGTTGATATCCATTCCGTCAATAAAGATCATACCCGGCTTGACATCATAGAGATGCAGCAGCAGATTGACGAGCGTCGATTTGCCGTTCCCTGTGCGCCCAATGACGGCGAGCGTCGTTCCCGCCTTGATATCCAGGCTGATATCTTTTAACGTCGGCTCACTGTGTCCCCTGTGAATAAATGTAAGATGCCTTAACCGTATATCCCCCCTGATTTTCCTGATCTGGTCTGCCTTTGCCACATCTGTCCGGTCGGCAATCTCCGGCTTTTCCTCAAATACTTCCTGTATACGCCTGATTCCCGCGCCGCCCTGCGAAAACGCGTTGATCGCCTCACCGCAGGCGAGCATCGGCCACACGAGCATGGTGATGTACTGGTTAAACGCGACAAAGCGCCCGATCGTGATCTCTCCGGCAAGCGCGAGATATCCGCCGTACAGGAGCGTGAGCAGGCTGCTGATGCCGATCACCACGTCGAGCAGCGGAATGACGACCGATTCCATCTGGGCGATTCTGAGGTTCTTCTTTTTCGCATTGGCATTCGCCTTTGCAAACGCTTTGATCTGCGACCGCTCGCGCACAAACGCCTTCACGACGCGCACGCCCGAAAAGCTCTCCTGCACAAAATCCGTGAGATCGGACACGGCCTCCTGACGCTCCAGATAGCGTTTTTGCATTATTTTTCCATAATACAGTTCCCCAAACGCGATAAAAATCATCGGAATGATGGCGACAAGTGTCAGTTTGAGATTGACATAGACCATCATCTGTCCGATCACCATCACGGTCATGACCACCGCGTCAAACGCCGCAATGACAGCCGGACCGATCGCCATGCGCACCGCGTTCAGGTCGCTTGTAAAGCGCGTCATGAGATCGCCCGTCTTGTGCTCGTTATAGTATTCCACGTCAAGCGTTTCCAGATGTTCAAACATATTGTCGCGGATCTCGTGCTCGATCGACCGCGACGCCCCGAAAATAAAATAGCGCCACAAAAAGCGCCCCACCGCCAGCGTCAGACCGATTCCGAGAATGATGCCGATATTTCGCAGCACGCCGTCCATGTCCATCGTGTGCGCGGCAAGACCGTCCGTGATGATGCCTGTCACTTTCGGGATATACAGATTGGCGAAATCAAGTATGAATAATGTAATGATTCCGCCGATATACTGCCATTTGTGCCGTTTAATATACTTCCAGATAAACCGAACCTGTTCCATGTTCTCTGTCAATGTCCTTTCGTTTCATACTTCATCGGATAACCGCGCCTCTGCAAACACCGATTTACGTTTCTTTTTCAGTGGGTACGTGATCTTGGGAGGGAGAAAGCAGCGCATACATCTTCATATCAAGAACTCTGCCATTCTTGACCGCATTGTTCCGCAGGGTGCCCTCGTATTGAAATCCCGCCTTTTCAAGCACCCGGCACGATGCTGCATTATATGCAAACGGCTCTGCATAGATGCGCATGATATCACTCTTTGCAAAGACGTATTCACAGGTCTGCCGCACCGCCTCTGTCATAATCCCTCTGCCCCAGTATGCCTCCGCTATGTAATATCCCATCTCGGCGGTCTGCCTGTGAATATTTTCCTGGCGAAACACACCGATGCTGCCAACCGCCTTGTCCTCCACCGTTATTGCGAAGGCAAATGTGTCATTTTCGTCTGCGGCAAGCATGGCAGAGATAAAGTCCTCTCCGTCCTGCTTCGTATATGGATATGGCAGCCCGTCCCGGAGATTATCCTGTATCTTTTTATTGGAGAGCGCAGCCGCCAGGTCAGCCGCGTCTGACAGTTTCCATTTTCTGATTGTGCAGATCATTTTTTACCCCCCATTTTTGTTACATTTTTTCGCCATTGTTTATCATAATTCCCTGTCAAAATGATAATGAAATTATATCATACAACTGGTCAAATCACAATGATTCAATCTAAACCACCATGCCTACACACTTGGCACCACCATAAATGAAACTGTGCAGGCTGTAGGTTATTGAATTTATTTGTGTCGTAATTTATAGTAAACGAAACAACTGTAATTCAGAATAGTCAATATCCGTCCTCCAAGTACTCCGTCGACAGTAAATCATGTTTTACAGTGATGAAAACCTATATATCCATATTATCAGAAACATTCTTTTGGACAAGATATTTCTTTATTTTCACTATTAACTTTCGGGCATTTTCAACCTGTTGCTTCGCTTCATCTTTACTTGCCACATAAAAATCATCGTAATCAGAAATATTCCTGATCTGTTCTGCTTTTACAATCAATCTATAATCTTCTTCTGTAAAGTATGCATTTTCAATCCTGACATACTCTACATTGAACATCTTCATTGCACCATTATGTGTTCTTGTTTCCACATGTTTGTCAATCAGCAAGGCATTAACAGCCTTCTCCATTGCATAATACGCTCTATTATTGGCTGATTTATAAGAATCCCTCTGCAATAATTCCTCCGCATCTACAAGAAGTTCCTCTGCTCTTTCCATTCGAATCCGAACCACCTCATCATAGTATTTATCTTCCATATAACAGTTCCCCCTCCCGATCAATGTTTTTGAAATAGGGATACCAACTTTTCCGTTCTTCGAACTCATTTTCGGAAAGGCAGACAAAATTCACAATGGCGAGATACTTCATCGCCAGTTGCGTCGCGATCTCTGCGAGAATATCACTATATTTCTTTACATCTGCCCTTTCGCATGAAACGCACAGTGCGATGTCAATATCTGAATCTTCCGAAAAATCTCCTCTGGAACAAGAGCCATATAAAAGGATTTTTTTAATATCTTCACCCAATGCATCGCATACCAACAATACAGTCTCTTTTTTTACTTTGTCTATCGTACCTTGCGTCAAACGCAATTCAGCCATTTCCATACGCGTCCTCCCACTTCTTTCATTCTATTTTCAAAACGAAAAGAGCCAGTTACAAAACAACACCCGTAAACAGTATAACATACCTCATCCGTTGACTGCAATCAAACCAAGTAAAATTCATAGATTGTCAGATTTCGATCGTCCGCGCGTGGTGACACTCTATCATCTCACTTTCTGTGCGCACGAAAAGTCCAGAGAAAAATGAAAAAGATGGAAGATTTTTTCTCCCACCATTCAATATTACTTATCCCCATAATGGTCTTTACATGAAAGAATTGTTGTGTGCCCTCCCGCCACGCTTCATCTTCCCAAAACATTCCCATACGCTATACCTCAATCAGTTCATGTTCTTTCGGAATTGATTTCCCTGATTCAATATTTGCGGCACGCTCTTCCAGTACCCTTATATTAGATTCTGAATAAAACGAATCTGTCTCCATCTTGCGTTTTACATCTTCATCAATTCTAAAATTTACCATTGTCTGTGCCATATTCCTATCACTCCCTTCTTTTTGATCGTAAAACAATCAATACACAATGTAAAGTATTTGTTTCTGTCATCTTTTACAATACCAAAATGGCCGGTTGCGTTCCATATAGCCCTCTATACATCTGCGCAACCGGTGGTAGAAATCTAAAATCAATTTTCCTCGGCAGTATAATCAGCGGAGGCCATGGGCTTATTTGCCTGCAACAGTAATTGTGCATCGCTTTCTGAAATGGTTTTTATCTCTGTGATGTTATAGTTTCCGTCTCTACTGACAGCAAGGCATACTCCCATTTCATCCGTGTAATAAACAATAGCCCTTTCACTGTCAACCAGTATCCTGATTTTGTCACCGTCATAATACCAACCGCCATCATGGCTGTCAAAGGATATACCATACTCTTCATAATCTTTTAGCGACTCCCTGTTGCCTTTCCCTGTTCCGGCCTCCATCGCCGTATTCGGTTCTGTACTTATAGACATATCCTTAAAATGCTTCTGCGTATGACGGTCATATACTTCCTGAGAGCATTCTTCGATACCGATAAGGTTATTGTCTGCGTCACGTTTCGCTTCAATATCCACCGTCCCCGTGAAGAAATTCGTAAAGCTCGCTCCTGCTGCCGGATCATTGAAGAAGCGTACAATGCTCCCATTGTAAATATAGCAGCCCCTTTTGTCATCATAGGACAGCCCGTATGTTTCATATACAGACCAGTCCACACTGCCGGAAATTTCCGCGGCAGACGAATCCTTTACAATTCCTGTGTCATAAGTGGGCATTGCAGACAGCAAAGTTCCATTCTGAACGCTTGCGGCTGCATTTCCCGCACAGCCTGTAAGCATGCATATACTGATTAGGACAGATGCAGATAAAATCCTTTTTGTCATTTTTAATTTCATTTGAAGTTCTCCTTTCTCGTTTTGATAGTTCTATCTTATCAAAAGTATTTGGAGTTCCCTTGTGGACTTTATGTGTTTTGTGTGAAGTTTCCCCAAAAAGAAGGCGCCGGGCATAAAAAATCAATGTTAAAACATACGCCCTGTTCGGTATTCCTTATCTGGTAATCGACTCCATGCTGCTCCAGAACCATTTTTACAATATAAAGGCCCAATCCGCTGCCGCCCGTCTGCCGACTGCGTGACCGCTCCACTCGGTAAAAAGCGTCAAAGAGTTTTGGTATGTCATCCTCCGGCAGGTGTACCCCCGTGTTCTCTATAGAAAACTGTATCCTGCCGCTCCCAGACTGAGCCGTAATGAAAATATCACTGCCCTCCGGCGAATAATGGATTGCATTGGAAACAAGGTTATTTACCACTTTCCAAAGGAGCGCTTTGTCTCCTCGGAGCATCAGCCCTTTCTGTATATCCTCATGCCATTCCAGCCCCTTGCCCACAACCATATCTTCAAATAAGTCATACTCGCTTTTTATCATATCTGAAAAATCAAATATTTCTTCCTGCGGGGATGTTTCTGATGATTTTATCCGGGAAACAGTCAGGATTTCCTGCACCATCCCCTCCATTGCCTTTACCACTTCAAGAGAACGGGCAAGATATTTGTCCCGCTCCTTGTATTTCCCCACATTGAACATCATCCCTTCAAGCTGTCCCTTAATGACCGTGATCGGTGTTTTCAGTTCATGGGATACTGCTGAAAAGAAGTCAAGCTGTGCCTGTTCCAGCATACGCTCCCGCTCAATATCCGCTTCCAACCGGCTGTTTGCCGCCTGCAGTTCACTGAGCGCCAAAGACAATTTCCGGGACATTTCATTCAGGCTGTGCGCCAGTATTCCTAATTCATCAGAGCGGATTTCCGTACAATTCCATGAAAAGTCAAGATCAGACATTTTTTCCGACACCCGGCTGATCTCTATGACAGGCTTTGTGACATACCTGGAATAAAATGCTGCACCTATGGCTGAAATGAAGATCACCATGACCATCAGAGGCGGGACTATATTGCCGATGGTATCCATCAGCCTGTTTACCGGCTCTGCGTCTCCGGCAACAGACAGGGTATAGACCATCTCAGAATCGCTGAAACGAAACAGGTAGCTGTGCGTTACCCCATACGCAGAAGGCACCCCTTCAAAAACAATACCATCACGAACTGCACCCGGAAAATCATTGTTATACTGTGAGGGCAATGCAATCTCCCTTCCGTCCTCATCATATAGCTGGAGCAACACATCATTGTTCAGCAGAAATTCATCAAACAGAATCCCACTTTCCCCTCCCGCAGTACATTCCAGTTCTGCAATGAACGTGTCCACTTCCCTATCCAGCGCATCATCCAGCTCTGTGCTGTATGTTTTGGGAACCAGCCACGCGATAAAGCAGTAGGTGGCCAGGCAGCATATCACCATCAGCAGGCAGGTGACGGCAAATATTTTAATAAACAGGCTTTTCTTTCCCCTCTTTTTCAATTTTATATCCAACTCCCCGAATTGTCTCAATGTAGTCAATGCCCAGTTTTTTCCGGAGATTTTTGATATGCGTGTCAACTACCCTCTCATCCCCGTAAAAATCGTACTTCCATAGTTTGTTCAGGAAATGCTGCCGTGAAAGTACCTTCCCTTGATTCACCAACAGCTCCTTCAACACCTCAAATTCCCTTTGTGTCAAGTCATATTCCACATCCCCGGCATAAACCCGGTAACCATCCATATCCAAAGTAATCCCTTTGTAATGGAGCAGTGCACCTTCTCCATCCTCCCGGTTTCCCGTCCGCCGCAGGACAGCCGCTATTTTGCGCAGCAGCACTGGCATGGAAAAGGGTTTTGTTACATAGTCATCCGCCTGCAAGTCCAGCCCTTTGATCTGGTCTCCTTCACTGCCCAGAGCTGTCAGCATAATAATGGGAACCTGTGACTGTTTCCGGATCAGTTCACAGACAGTGAACCCATCTATTTTAGGCAGCAGGATATCCAGCAGGATCAGGTCATAGTCATAGAGATTATTCGCAAACATATCCACGGCTGCCACGCCATCACCTGCAATATCGGCTTTATATCCTGCCTCCTGCAAAAATTCCTGCAGAAGTTCCTGAATATCCATATCATCTTCAACAATTAAAATCCTCTGCATAGTATCACCTCCACACTCTTTCATTATCATATCATACTTTTTTGTAGTTTGTGTGTAGTTTGCCTAAGTTATATAACTGAGACTCTGGCGCTCTTTCGCCTGCTGTCGCTGTATATGATGCCTGCCCTACGTTGTCGGGCTGTGGCTTATTTATGCCTTGATTTCAAAACTTCCACCTGTTGGTGACGATGCGCCTGACACCGCCGCAACAATATTCTGTGTAACGCTTTTCACATCCGTGCCTGTGGCAGATATCTTGTATGTCGCTTCTGTCAGTTTTTCTATCTGCTCTTCTCTTTCTGCCCGCCGTTTCGCTGCTTTCTCTTCTAAATTTTTTCTCTCCTCACGCTTTTTTTCTAATCTTTCTTTCTGCCTTTTTTCTGTATTCAGTATGGATGCGCTTTGTTTTGAGCCGCTGGTTCTTGTTGAACCGCTACAGGAGCATTGCATACTTCCATCTGCGTTGATCCTCACAGCAAACCCATGTATCTCAATACCGTCACTTTTGGCTCTGGCAAACATCTGCTCATGCGCTGCTGGTATGCCCGCTATGTCATTTTCGATTTTCTTTGCAAAGTCCGGATCACTTGCCATCTTTTTCAGACAGTCATTAGAGAGATTCAAAACAATATTATTTTTACCGCCTCCTGCAACGCCGCTACTCGAATTAATATTTATCTGCGGAAATTTTTTGCATAGCTGTTCATAATATACCTGAACCTTGTCTTTGCTGTTTATTGATTTGCTTGTCTTTACCTCTGTTGCCGCCTTGCTATCCAGATTTTTCGCGGTATCAGCATAATTTGCCGCATAGTTGCCGTAATTGTTTATGATCTCCATTGACATAATTCTCATCCTCCATTTTAATCTGTTTTTGAGTTTCGTTTCATGCAAAATTATTTACTTACCTTCTCCCACCTCCCCCTGCTGCAGCATGACTGTCACATGGAACACATCCCCTTTCACTTTTATATTTACACCGCCGAAATACCTCTCTGCCACATCACGCACATTCTCCAGCCCAATCCCATGTTCCATAATAATCCCCGGCATGGTACTTTGTTTCGTTGTGACTGGAATCAAATTTCTCCCCGTCTGCACAGGTGCAGCCCCGTCAAAGCTGTTCTCGACCTCCAGCAATAAAAACTGCTTTTTCCGTTTCAGCATAAGATGTATATAACCTTTCCCCGGCTCATGCTTTTCACAGGCTTCTATGGCATTATCCAAAAGGTTGTTTAAGATAATCCCTAAATCAAATACCGGAATTTCCCCGCCATATCGAAAATCTGCATCAAACCGTATTCCTGCCTTTTCCGCCCTGCGGCATTTGTCATTGATAATGACATCCGTGACCGCATTTCCCGTCATATACTTATATTCCAATTCCTGCATGGTCTCATCCATCCGCCGTACATAATCCTCTATCTCCCCATACTCCCCGGCTCCTGCCAGCCCTTTGATGTTTGCCATGTGGTTTTTCATCTCGTGCCGTACTTTTCGGATACTGCCATAAAAACTCTCCGCTTCCTCCAGGCGCTTCTTCATGGCCTTCACCTGCTGTTCCTCCTGGAAATGCTTCTGTCTCTCGACAAGCAGGATACGGTATCTTTGCCAGAGATAGATTAGCACCGCCTCTCCTATGAAAATAAGCATCGCTATCATTGGAGCTTTCCAAATCAAGTTCGGCTTTTCATCAAATAAAATGAAAAACTCATCCTCTATCTTAACCGTAATCAGCCCCCTGATGATTCCTGTGATCATACTCCCGACAACATTCAGAATAGAGAGCAGAAGAACATCCTGCCATGCCATTACGGTTACATCCTTCATAAGTCTGTACAAAACAAGCGTCATTACAGCAAATGATACAAAATAAAAAGACACCAGTAAGAACATCCCACCTGCCATGCAGCGATGCACTTCCTGCGGGTAACTATTCTGCGAAAAATCAACACTTTTCATCATCACGCCTATTATCTTCATGTAAATGCTGTTTGCAATCAGGAAGCTCAGGCAATGGAGGTTATAAAAAGCGAGCATCACAAATACTGCATTTGCAATCTGCTTTTTACAACATATCCCGGCATAACCCATTATTGCGAAAGCGGAAACGCCATACCTTACCCAGACAGTACACGGCAGGAACCCAATCCCTATATTCGCAAGAATAAACAGCACTGCCGCAATGCCATCCCTTTTTCCTTTTCTCTCCCTGAAAGCCGCCGCCCACAAAACAAGGAACATGATGGCTTGTATGGAAATCTTCCAAATATCCAATATACCGTTTATCATTTCATACGCTGGCTGGCTCATAGGCTTTCCTCCGAAATGTAATCCATGTATGCCTGCACAAAGCCGTCATATTTATACCTTGAAAGCAGCAGCTTATCCCCGTTCGCCATCCTTACCTCCGTCCTGTCATACCCCTCCACATGGAAAAGGTTGATCAGGTATCCCCGGTGGATGCGGTAAAACTGCCCCGCCAGTTCCTCTTCCAAATCCCCGATCTTCGCATAGTATTCAAGCCTGTCCCCGCAGGCTTTATTCCCGTCTTTCAGATACAGAATGATATTGTGGTTCCGGCTTTCCATGTAGTAAATATCATTCAACGGTATGGCCTTACCCTCACCGCCATACTGGATCACAAGTTTTTTGCTCTGCCCAGACTGAATTTGTCCAGACAAAGCTTGTCTGTATGCCCGCCCGAACACCTCTGCAAATTTCTGTTCATCCACGGGCTTTACCAGATACTGGAACGCCCCTACGTCAAACGCATCATACACATATTTTTCATACCCTGTCACAAAAATGATGATGGGCTGTTTCTGTGTCTCCATGCCCCGGATATGCCTTGCCAGCCCCATGCCGTCCAGACCTGTATCAGAGCCGCCCATTTCTATATCGAGAAATATAATGTCATATTCCTTACCGTCCGAAAGATACGCATCTGCGGAGGCGTATTCCGTGATGCTGCACGCCCCGCCCTGCTTTTTGATGAGCGAAACGAGGTAAGACCTTATATTCTTTTCATCATCACACACCGCAATTTTTATCGTTTCTGCCACCTCCAGTCTTCAACTAATTTATCGGAAAAATAAGGACAATTTCTAACATCTGCTTCGTGAATGGTTAATCTGGCTTCGTGAATCGCAGATTTTAGTCTAAGATGCCCCCTTATTATTCCCCGCTTTCCAAGTGGTTTTCTGCTGTCAGACCTGTCTATGGAAACGACAGACCGCCGCATATGGTGGTAAGCCATCTGCGGCGGTCTTTACATGATTAATGGTATTATTTCATCATGAAAACACTTAATCCTTTCGATTCATTAGACATAAAATCTTATTTTTCTATCTAATCCACTAAATCTATTTGAATCACTCTGCATATTCCCTTTCCGAATTTAACTTACTGTCTGTCAGCCTTTACATAATAGGTGCTTCTTCCACTCCCATACCGAATAATCCTTCCTTCACCTACCAGTTTCTTTAATGCCGCCAAAACTGATGATCTCCCTATGCTTGGGCAGTGTGCAACAACTTCTGCACCTGTAAACTTCCCAACTTTTTCTTCTGTATATTTTTTTACAATATCATAAGCCTTACTGGTATCTCCATTTCCCGCTATGATTCCTACACGTTCCTCAAATCTGGTGTAACAGGCCAAAATGACCGTTAGCATATAACGTATAAATGGTGTTGGATCGTTTTTTCCCTCATGCCACCCTATATCTGAAGTTTCAAGGACATCATAATACCTGTCTTTTGTTTTCTCAATTTGCCTCTCAATACTTATATATTTACCAACATGATACCCGTTCTTATATAAAAGAAGCAGAGTAAGCAACCGGCTCATTCTTCCATTTCCGTCATTAAAAGGGTGAATGCACAAAAAATCACATATAAAAACAGGAATCAATATAAGGGAATCCACCTTCTCACTCGCAATTGCCTGCTCATAAGCCATACATAACCGCTCCACTGCATCCGGTGTATCATACGGAGCAACCGGAGTAAACCTTGTGACTACTGTTCCATCTGGCTTTGTTTCATTAATATAGTTCTGTACGCTCTTAAAACTCCCGCCATAAAAAAATCCCGCTCTTTTCAAAAGGTCTCTGTGTAACTGTAATATATATGATGGCCTGATTGGAATGTACTCATTACTTTCGTGAATTGTGTTAAGCACATCTCTGTATCCCATAATCTCATCTTCTTCCCTGTTCCGGGGTGTCGTTTTTTCTTCAAACAACTGCTTCATCCGGGTACTTGTCGTAACAATCCCTTCTATTTTATTGGATGCCTCTGTGCTCTGAATTTTTGCAATCCGGGCCAGACGTTCAAGTTCAACAGGCTTCTGCCTGATATATAAATCCTGACGCCCCTTATATTCATGTATCTTTGCGACAAGATTAAGTATATCCATATCCCATGTCTGGTCTGCAAGGCGAATATAATCAAATGTTCTCATATTATCTCCCTTCGTCCAATGTCATTCTTTTTCATCCAATTATAAGCCTTTTTGGACGAAAATTCAATTTGTAGGACGAAAAAAATTATATTTTTAAACAAACAGGCAAAACTTCATACAAACACGGAAACAACAGACCGCCGCATATGGTAGTAAGCCATCTGCGGCGGCTAGCTTTTGCATATTTTTTATCTTAGCAGCGCCATACTTCCCGTCAATTTATTAACCTTCTTTCTCGCACCACAAATAGCGATACCAAAATATTTCAGATCCGTTTCTGAAACATCTTTCATCTTTTCAATAAACTCATCATAGGTCTTGCACCCCTGCGCAAGGTCTGAGAAATCCACCACCGTCAAGTCCGAAAACTCCGGCTCATACAGCTTCTCACTGATAGACTTAATCACCTCCACGTTTCCCTTTAAAATCGGCACTGGAAACTCTATAATCCCCAAATGCCCGTTGCCTGTCCTGTCATACACATCTGCGCCTACGACCTCCGGCATCTGCTTCCCCAACGTGATTCCCATGATCGCCGCCGTGTTCGCTATGATGCCAAGCGGCAGGTTCTCATCAATTACCATAACACATTTTTCATTTTGTAAATCCATTTTCTATTCCTCTTTTCCGAAGGATTTCTCCTCCTGTTTTTTCTGATAGCAGCGGTAAAAATAGGATCTGCGAAAGCCCAGCCGCCCATATTGCTTCGGCAATTCTCCCTTCCCCGGAATATCTGCCAGTATCCTTGCGATTCCATTTGCCGCTGCAAACCGCAGGATGTCCTCCATGCCCATATCCGGCAGATTCCCGTCTGGCAGGAATAAAAACCCCTGACGCTTTATCCCGATGACCGTCTCTCCCGCCATGACATACTCCGTCCCGTCATTCCCACTTTTTAGGAACAGCCCGTCCGGCATTTTCCCTTTCATGCACAGTTCCCCAGCCTTCACCGTCAAATCGCATTCACCGACCATGCCGCATTTTTCCAACCCATACCCATTGTCCGTAAGGAAGGCACTCAGGTGGTAATTGGTATGTTCCACGATGCGGAACACGCACCCTGCCCCGCACTGGCGGCTGATTTCCTCGCATTTTTGGATGTTCTCCGGAATATACCCATCCGAAAATTTGTAATACAGCGGGTAGACCACAATCCGTCCTTCCATTCTTTTCAGCACCCATCCCCGGCAGATTAAAGTTTCCCTGTCGGGGAACAGGCTGATAATCTGCTCCTCCGTCCTTATCGCAGGCTCATTCACTGTTCCCACTCCCCTTCCCATTATATTCAGAAGGAAAAAGCCCTCAACCGCCAGAACCGTCCCCGTCTTTTTCCGAGAATATTTCACGGTAAGTCCCCGGTGCAAGCCCTATGAACTGATTGAAATAATTTGTAAAATGGCTCTGGTCTGAAAATCCTGTCCTTATGGCCGCTTCTACTGGCGGCATTCCTTCCGATAACAGCTTTTTTGCCTCATTGATGCGAATTGTCTCAAGGTACCGGTACGGCGTGACTCCTTTTTCTTTTGTAAATGCCCGTAGCAGCGTTGATTTGCTAAGTCCCGCATGGCGGCAGATCTGGTCTAAATAAATCCGCTCCGTAAAATGCGCTGTCATATATTCGCAGACTTTTTCAATCTCCTGCCTGCACTCCGGGATACAGCTTTCAAATGGCTTCCCATAATTCTGAATTAAGTACGAAAGTAGGAACAGCAGGGTTTCCTCTTTCTTAAACTCCCCCGTTCCTTTCATGACCATCTCATGCAGCGGGCGCAGGTGACAGGCTATCTCCTCATCGCAGATAACATTTCTTGAAAATCCAGGAAGCGCTTTCTTCCCGGTGACTTCCTCTGCCAGATCGAGCATGACCTCTTTTGAAATGTTGAAGCCCCGGTAATCAAACGTCCCTTCATCACTCTGCACGCAGGCATGGCTGTCACCCAGATTGAAAAGCACAATGCTGCCCTCCTCTATGGCATATTCCCTGTCACGGCAGGAAAGCACACGCTCCCCATCCTCCACAAAACCTATGACATAATGCTCATGGAAATGGCTTGGAAACGGCTGCACGATTCCCTCAAATCGGTATGCCTCCATCCGCAATTCATCATCATACACCACTGTCCTTATTTCTTTCTTCATGTGGATTCCCTCCGAATTCAATTTTTGAATTTTGTCATAAGCCATTTTACCCCTTATTTTTACCTGCGTCTTGTAAAATATCTTCATTTTTTAGATTTATCGGTTTTACTTCCTGTGGGGATTATCTGATCTTTTCAAGTGATTTCTGCAAAAATTAACCGCCGCATATGGAATAAAACCATAGCGGCGGTCTGTATCGTTCCTCTTATATTCTTTGCCCTGTTAAGGATATCCATATCCCATGTTTGGTCTGCAAGACGAATATAATCAAATGTTCTCATGTTATCTCCCTTCGTCCAACAAATTGATTTTTCATCCAATGTTGATTTATCTTTCTTAACGTCTTTTTATCCTGCTCCTGCCAGTCAATATACTCCTGCCACGCTTCATCTACCCAAAACACTCCCATATGTTATACCTTTATCAGTTCGTGTTCTTTCGGAATTGATTTCCCTGATTCAATATTTGCGGCACGCTCTTCCAGTACCCTTATATTAGATTCTGAATAAAACGGATCTGCCGCAACCTCAAATGGTATCCTTCTCTCGTTCCCCACCTTAACAGCAAAAATATTGAACGCTGTACTAAGCGACAATCCCATTTCCTTACAAGCTGCCTCCATCTTGCGTTTTACATCTTCGTCAATTCTAAAATTTACCATTGTCTGTGCCATATTCCTATCACTCCTCGTATTATACTTGGGCAATCTGAATTTTTCGCCCCTATACTTTCTGCCACAATAACATACTGTCCTGAAATTCAGCCGACAATTTCCCGGTATCTTTCAGCCACGAAAGGTAAGAGCGCACCGTGCTGCCAACCAACACATACTGCTCAAAGTTCATGGCAAGACCATATCCTTTGAACACCTCCTGCAGAATCCTCTCAAAGCACATTGGCTCCCCACAGATAGACAGAATCCTGTCAGCCACTCCATGCACCTTATCCCTGTTATAGCGGACAAGTTCCTTCACATCGGCAGAGGCATCTGCATGGGCAGGGACGAACATGGCCGCCTCCATCTGCTCCACCTTATCCAGCGTTTCCAGATAAGCGCCCACGTCATAGATGAAGGAAACCACATATTTATCCAGCGTCTCCCTGCTGCTGATGCAGTCCGCAAGGAACACCACATTGTCCGGCATACGGAACCCGACCATGTCAAAGAAATGCCCCGGCAGCGGTATCACTTCAATCTCCTTCGAGAAGCTCTCATCTGAAAAATCCGTCACATCACTCTCCTGCGCCATCAGGAACTTGTGCCGCAAGTCCCTGCAAGGATACCCGCCGTAAAGGAATGATGGCTCCAGTACCGGGTATTTTGTAAAAGCCGCCTCTATGCTGCCGGAATATATCTTACATCCTGTCTGCCCCTGCAGGTACTTGTTCCCGCCGATATGATCTGCGTTGGAATGGGTATTCAGGATTGCCGCCAGATACCAACCGTTCTTATCCAGTATCTTCCGGACTTTCCTCCCTGCATCCTTATCATTTCCGCTGTCAACCAGATAGACATTCTCCCCGTCCGCAACATAGACACCGATCTTCGCCGGGCAGTTTATGTAATAGCATTTCTCACTGACCTGTACCAATTCATACATTTTCCAATCCTCCTTGTTCTGCTGTTTCCTATTACTTCGGCTGAAAACCATTTCCACTAAAGTAAAAGCATCCACTGGATTATACCATAAAAATTTTCTGTTTTTCATCCGATGGCACGAAACGACTATTTTTCGGGAATGAAAAGCATAAAATTCCCAAGGGTGAGCAATTGAACGTATTGCCAACCCGTGGAATTATCTCTTTACCTATGGTATAATCCAAATAACTACTACGAAATTTTTTGGGGGAAATGATTATGGAATTTACAAATCTGCTCGATGTGAAAAACCGCCATAAACTGAGGGAATGGCTCATACATAACCATGATAAGGAAACGGAATGCTGGGTAATCGTGAAGCGTGGCCGCCCTGTTGACGATGGCACTTTCTGGTACATAGATTCCGTTGAGGAGGCCATGTGCTTCGGCTGGATAGACAGCACCACAAAAAAGATGGATAACGGCGTGACTGCCCAAAGGCTTGCTCCCCGGAGAAAGGGAAGTTTATGGTCTGAGTTAAATAAGGAACGCTGCCGGAGGATGGAACGCCTGGGACTGATGACCAATGCTGGGAGAGCCGTGCTTCCCGATATGTCACCAAAGGGATTTGTCATTGACAGGGATATCGGAAAAGCCTTAAAAGCAGATTCGGAAGTATAGAGCAATTTTCAGAAATTCCCTTCCCTGTACCAGCGGGTGCGGATTGACACCATACAGATCAAAAAGAAACAGCCGGAACTGTTTCAGAGCAGGCTGCAGAAGCTAATTGAAAATGCTTCATCAACAACTCGACTGCGCATTGCTTTTATCAAATTGTTCTTTATTATATCATTATCTGTATTATTTATAATTTCTTTCAGCCAACTCTTTGCGTTAACATAACGTCTCTGATCTTTGGTTCCTCGATTAAGTAATTCAACTTGCCGTGAAATTTCCATCAATTGAACTTTGAGAGGCACTGTTATATGTTTGTCCTGAATTGACCAATAGGTAGGAGTAAAGACTAATGATGGAATTACTTTTTCTGTCAGACCAAAGTAGTCTCTAAGTTCAGATATAGAACGAGTATGATTCACTGCAATTTTACCAAAGCAATGTTTATTAAAATCTATCTTAGGATATTTATAATATGGAATTGTAAATGAATTTTTGTCTAAAATGTGCAATGTTGTATTTTGAAGTCCACGCCATGATTCATACTCATGATGTAATACAGACGAATATTCATCCTTTAATGCACCTGCAAATACAAAAAGAATTTGATTTCCTGTCAAGTCATGCAATGAGTTCCAATATCTTTGTATTTGCCTATAAGACATTTCCGCATCCGCTTCTCTTGCCAAAAAGCATAATACTCATTTAAAGCCTCTTTCATATGCGCAGTCCAAACAAAATTTATAAAAATTAATTATAGGTATATTAACAATTTCCATTTGATCTCATATCTCCTTTGCGATGATATCTTTACTTTGTCAAAACTGACATGTACCAAATAAACTATTACTATTTATAAAATTATAACAATTATTCCCCATATGTCACTAAATTTCAACAGCATTTTTCTACAAACAGTTGAAAGTCCATACTATCACGGAAACTCGGATACTATCACGCAAAACTCGGATACTATCACGGAAACTGCCAACTTTTGCGTGATAGTACAATTTCTCCCCTATCGCCATACTATCAGCGGCATCTTAAAACACGAAAAAATGGGGTTCACCAGCCATTCCAGTGAACCCCACCCTATTTTGCGTTTCGACAAATCATCAAAATCCATACTTTTCAGTGCGGCGAAATCGCATTAAAGCAGCCTTAAAAGCTGTACCAGCTCATGCGACTCCTCCGTATCTGATGCAGTCTGCCTGGTATCAAACTGCGAAAAACGGTTATCGCGGTAAAATGATAGCAGCCTTTCCTCATTTTCTGCCTCTAAGAAGGTCACCACACCTCCGCCCAAATACTGTATCTCTTTAATTTTATCCCATGCAAGTTTAAGCAGTTCTGCTCCCGTGATTTCTGTTCCGCCACTCTCCGAGAAGTTTTTCCCAAGTTGTGCAATCAGATATGCTGACATGGTATAGGTATCCGATTTTTCATCCAACTCACTGATTCGCAACAGCTTTCTTTTCATAGTATTACTCACTGTTTCACCCCTTACCGTCAATGGTTTTAATGCAAGTGTAAAATATCCAAGTAATCTGACGTCCTCTGCTGAAACTACAAGATATGTAACAGACTGGTTCTTTTTCGTGAATTCTATGGCACTTTTTTTCAAAAAACGTTCCACGTCCTTATTCTTCGGACTAGAAAAGCCGGAAAGCAATTCAACCAGTGCTGGCTCTCCGGCTTCTTCATCATTCCCCAATGCCAAATACTCACGGATATTGACTGAAAAGAATTTATCATTTCCCGGCATTTTCCTTCTCCTTTATTTTCATCTTCCGCAGCCGCATCATTTCCCTCAATTCAGATTCCCCTTTTATCTCTCTTGCCGCTACGGGTATATGAACAGGACGGTTCCTGGCAGATTCTTCAATCGCATTGACAAACATCTCTACCTGTTCCTTGCCGGAAATGACAAAATTCTTTGTGATACTTGAAGTTGCCATGATAAACACCTCCTTTGTTAGTATGGTTCTTCCGCTACAATTCATACTTTTCTATCTCTATTTTATTAGTTTATATCGACTAATGCAACAAAACATTTTATGAATTTTTTATAACTGATTTTTCCACTTGCCAACCCGCCCGTCACCGCTTCCCTCTATATCGAAAAAATAGTGACTTGAAATGTAACAGCTTTCATGGATAAATCTCATTTTTGTCGCAGCCGTTCTATGATACTGACTTTAGCAATTTGCCGGTACAAATATTGTTTTGCCCTCAAATAG
The DNA here is from genome assembly GCA_009774245.1 of Lachnospiraceae bacterium. Lineage (GTDB taxonomy): Bacteria > Bacillota > Clostridia > Lachnospirales > Lachnospiraceae > COE1. Next base: position 43,657 of record VSNM01000003.1, read on the forward strand.
CTGGTTCATCTTACTGATTCCGCAGAGGACGCACCTCCTTCAGACTCTCTTGAGCGCCACATTCCAAAATATAGGGAGCAATTTCTTCGTAAGCCTTTTCTGGCGAACCTGCTTCCGAAGGAATATATGTCCACTGCGTCAGAAAGCTGTGCGCATAGTTGCAGTGAATATTCCCGGTATAAATCTGTACCAGAGGATCTGTGATCCAGTTTCCATCAGCAGATGCACAGTCACTCCGATAAGTAAAGTACCTCTGTCCATCCTTTTCAAATATTATGTTCACAGTCAGTTGATCTTCTGTGATGTCCAGATGTTCTTCTCTACCGGCCATTTCATTGTAACTTCCCACTTAGGCTGCGCTGGTTCCTTCCCAGCGCAGCCTGTAAGTACCAGCAATGCAGCCAATGACGCCGCCCATTTCAATATTTTTTTCATTTTACATAGCTCCTTATTTGTTAAATGGCTCAATTTCCAAAGACGCCCGTTTTCATCACTGCCGCAGCCGCTCGATGATACTGTCCTTTGCAATTTGCCGGTACAAAAGCGCCGGTATTGCCACGGTCAGGAGGATAAGAAACGGATAAATCACCAACATAGGCCACATGACAAATTGATAGGTGAAGAACCAAATCCCACTGGAAATCCCCCGCACGACTACCACAGAAAACAGAACACCAAGGACAACCGATGTGATGATTGTTCCCACAGCATAATACAGTCCCTCAAAAGAGAGCATACGCTTTAACTGCTTTCCTGTCATGCCAATGCTTTGCAGCATAGCAAATTCCTTTTTGCGGGTGATAACGCTTGTCAGGACGGAGTTGACAAAGTTTGCGATGCCGATAATTCCGATGATGATACTCAAAGCTCCGCCGATGGTAATGATAAGGGAAGTGAGAACTGCCTGTATAGCTGTTTAAAAACTCTGCCATTTCTGCTTCCGTTCCCTCTTTCACATCAAAGGGGAAACTGACCAGATGGGGGTTATCACACAGCGGCAGGAAAACTTCTGTCGGGAGATAGAACCGGGCTTCACCTGTGTTGCGAGTGGTGGCCGTGTTCTCGTTGGCCCGGACTTTTGCCATGATGATAAAGTCGTAGCTGTCAGTAATGGTGGTGGAAAGCTCTTTCGCTTTCAGATGGTTGATCTGTACTGTATCCCCCACGCTGATATTGGGGTTCTCAATGACCGTTCCATCATCGTTGCAATCCACGCTCAAAAGAATATACTGTCCCGTTTTCAGCTTTTCCAGGTCAATACTTCCCTCTACGGCCTCCATGCCGTTTAACAGAAAATCGTCCGCGCCATACACGCCCACAAAAGAATTTCCATTCTGGTCTTTGTTATAGCTGGAAAAGGCATTGTGTTCCGTGGAAAACGGTTCTTCCAGCATACGGGAGGTATAGAGCCTGCCGCCGTCCTCAAAACTATCATTTTGCTTGACAGCTTCGATAAAGCTCTCCGAAAGGTCGCTTTCGCTTTTCTCAAATTGGAACTGAAAATAGCTTGCGGTAGAGATCACGAAGTCCGTATCTAAAAATTTAGCGATATACTTGTCAATATCAAAGCCGCTGGACAGGGTGAATATCGTGTTGAACAGCACCAAGCTCAATGTCATGGACACGATCACCAGCACAGTACGCTTACGGTTGCGGCCCAGGTTTGCCAGTGCCATAAAGTGGAGCTTCGCGCCGTGGGTCGAATTTTTGTCCTTGGCCCTGCGCTTTCCAAACGCTGCCGTATCATTTTCCGTGTAGCGGATGGCCTCGATTGCCGAAACTGTACCGGCAATCTTCGCAGGCTTGCGGACGCTGACAAAGACAGTAAAAAGGGCAAAAGTGGCGGAACCAATGAAAATCAGAGGGTTTACCGTTACCTTAATACCGGCGTCCGCGGTATAACTCGTTCCGTTCATCAGGAAAGGCACCAAGGCCCGGCCAATGAAGAAGCCCGCCAGCAGGCCGATGGGAATACCAACCAGGGACAGCCGGAGCGCCTGCCGGTTGATAAGCCGTTTGATCTGCCGCTTTGTTGTCCCCAGCGTTTTCAGTTGTCCGTAGGACTGAATATCCTGAATGACGGAAATCTGGAAAATATTGTAGATAATCAAGTACCCGGTTACAATAATCAGTGCAACACCAATGATGCCGGAAATCAGCATGGCGGGATTGTCCGCTAATGCGCCGCTCTGATAGGCCGGACTGACACGGGCGATCACATAATTGCCGTCCTCCTTGCTGCCACCCATCGTGTCGCAGATATATCCTGTTTCGGAAAGAAGCTGGTGGAGCTGGGCCTCTATATCACCTGTCCCTCTGAACATCACATAGGCGGTGACAATGCCGGAATAATCATTGTCTATTGGATAGGTATAGGTCAAAATATCTGAATGAGTATCCACAAAGGCTTTCGACACGATCAGCCGTCCGATGTTGCTCAAGTTGTCTGTTTCCCAAAAGCCGCAGAGGGTAAAATCGGTGGTATATGACTTTCCTTTTACTTCATAAGTCAGAGAAACGGTTTCTCCGACCTGCGCCGGTACTCCCAGGGCGTCCAATGTCTTTGTGTCCGCGATGATCTCATTTTCTGCTTCGGGCCGGTGGCCTGTTGTGGGTGTGTAGCGGGCAAATTCCAGAGCGGTATCATCCATATACCACAGGTCAGACCGCCAACGCTCCAAGCCTGGATTTTTCAGACGGTAGGATACCGCTTTTGTATAGGCGATACGGTCAATCAGGGGACATCCCGCTATATCGTTGTAAACTTCATCGCTGATATAATTTAAGACCGCCTGCCCATCACCACCAGCCTTGCGGATGTTCTGATCGTGAACGGTGTCCATCAGGCCAGACCCAAGTGTGAAGATTGTGGTAAAGAGTATGGTTGTCAGCACGATTGCGATAATCGCAATGATGTTCCTGCTTTTGCTGGCCTTAAAATAGCGACCCGACAGCTTTTTGATGACCGCACCATTGTTGTTGCCGAATAAAATATCATTCATTGCCTGCGCCCCCTTTACTCAAAAATCCTGCCGTCTTCAATGCGGATAATGCGGTCGGCAAGCTGGGCGATTTCGTTATTGTGTGTAATCATCACCAGAGTCTGATGAAACTGATTGCTGGTAACCTTCAAAAGCCCCAGCACATCGCTGCTCGTCCGGCTGTCCAGATTGCCGGTGGGTTCATCCGCCAGAACGATGGCGGGCTTGGAAACGAGGGCGCGGGCGATGGCGACACGCTGTTGCTGTCCGCCGGACAGATTGTTTGGCATATTGTTCAACTTGTCCCCCAGGGCCAGCAGGCGCACCACCTCATCCATGAATTTTTTGTCCACCGTATCGCCGTCCAGCTCCACGGGCAGGACAATGTTTTCATAGACATTCAGAACAGGGACAAGATTGTAGTTCTGGAAGATAAAGCCGATGTTGCGCCTGCGGAAGATGGTAAGCTGCTCATCGTTCAGCTCGGCCAGCTCCTTGCCCCTGATCTGAACACTGCCGGAGGTGGGCACGTCCAGACCGCCCATCATGTTCAGCAAGGTGGACTTGCCGCTGCCGGAGGTTCCGACAATGGCGACAAATTCCCCCTGCTCAATGGAGAGGGTCACGCCGTCCAGCGCCTTTGTGATGTTCGGCTCCGCGCCATAGTATTTTTTGAGGTCAGTTGTTTGCAAAATACTCATAGATTGCACCATCCTTTCTGTGATGCCGCTATCATAACGACCAATTCTCACAGAAATGTCACGGGCCACTGATTTTTTACCCTTGAAATGTCACGATCCTATGACATTTCAGAAATCTTTTCCGTATATGGTGGCCGCGGGAGTTTTGCCGTAACTATTTCACGGTCGAAAACGGGGGCAGATTTTTCAAATGCTGCCCCCTGTTTTCATCTGCTCCATTTTGCGGCAAAATAGGTTTACCTTTTCCACTTATCCAGCCTATATTCTTTCTGCTCCAGCTTTACACGAAACGCTTTCCGCACAGGTTACAGCCCGCAGAATGACCATCGTCCTTTCTGGCACCACTGGGCATTATCAACCATCCATTTGCCGTCAACCAAACGCATTAGATAACGATAATAGAAAATTCCCTGTTCTGCATAAAGCCAGAATTTGCTTTTCGTGACCTGCTCGCCGTGCATATCTGTATCGCTGACCCGCAGCTTATCCCTCCAGGAAATTGCCAACAGTCCTTTGGGGGTGACATGCTGGCAAGCAGCTATGTTAATATTCTCTAGTTTTTTAATCGGCGCAGCTTGAGCCAGTCCCTCATCATCCAAGCCAGTCCGCTGCAAAAACAAATCTTTGAGCGGAAGGTCTTTTAACAGTTTCAGCCCATGCCCGGCAATCTGTCTGCCTCGCAGCAAAGCCAGCATGTTCAGCTTGGGAATCTGTGCCAGAATGGGAAAGCACCCATCCCCAAACGGGGCATCATCCAGGGAAACCTGCTGAAGTTTTGGACATTGCTTGACAGCCTCCTCAAGTGTTTCCAAATTTAGCGGCGCTTCTACTCGTTTCGTTCCATTGCAAATATAGGCACCATCCTGATATTCCAGCATATAAGTATTTTGGACAAATTCCAGCATAATTTTTTTCTCTCCTTCCATGCTCCTTCTTGGTATCTTCCAAAAATACGTCATAAATTATAACAGCCAATTCTCACAGAAATGTCACAAGCCACAAGTTTTTCGTTTCTGAAATACCCACACAAATTTATAGTTTCAAGCTATACCGTAAAAGATCGTATTGGTGGCCGTCTTTGCTGTCTGTTTTAGCTGCCGAAGAAATCAGTGAAAAGCCGAATGACTTTGCCAATCGGTTAGAAGCTGCGTTTTCATCCCTCGCTGAATAGATAAACTCTTTTGCGCCAAATTGCTCTCTGCAATATTGAATCAGACCTTGAAGAATTTGTTTACCAAACCCTTTCCCCACATAGTTCGGCCCCAAACATATTCCGGCCTCCTGATATATGAAAGGTTCGATTTTTTCTACTCCTGCAAACCCAATCGCCTTACCGCTTGTTTTATCATAAACCAGATAAGTGTCATGCTCCTTCTGAAACGCGATGGTTTTTGTGATTCTTATTTTAGCGGCTTCTTCGCTTGTGGTAATCGTCCACTCCATATATCTCGCGCTTTCCGGCTGTGACCAGACATTGCGGTACATTTCTATCCAATCCGAAAACTTTGCTTTATCTAAAATAAGACTCTCCGTTTCAATCATGCCCAAAGCCCTCCAATCTTGATTAAATTACAAATTATGATCCGCGAGGAAGAAATACAGAAAATGTAGAGCCGCTGCCCACTGCCGAAGTTACCTTGATATAGCCGCCCTGCATGGTGATAATCTCACGGGCAAGATACAGCCCTATGCCGATGCCCTCAACATCGTGTACTTCTTCTTCCCGGTAGAAGCGTTTGAAGATCATCCCCTGTCTGTTCTCCGCGATGCCTTTGCCGCTGTCTGTAATGTTAATTTTTATATAAAGCTCCCGGCTTTGAACGGACACCCGGATTGTGCCGCCTGCTGGCGTGTACTTCACCGCATTATCCAAAATATTAAACAGGGCTTCGCCTGTCCATTTTTTATCATTGACATCTAGCACGATCAGATCATAGTCCCGCGTTTCGCAGAAATTGACTGCCTCTGATTTTGACATAGCAGCATCCACTGTGTAGCCCGCCGCCAAAAGATTGTAGCAAAGGGTATTGTTCAAAAGGTGGTCATCCTCAACGACTAAAAGCCTCATGACTTCACTTCCTTTCCCTTATAGGATAACATATTATAGATAAACATACAAATGTCACAGAAATCTCACAGCAGTTTTATAGTTCATCTAAAAATCCTGAACATCTTCCCTTCTGATCTGATAGATTATTTCTACTTTGAACGGATTCAGAATTACCCCTAATTCTTCTCTGACCTCCCGCACCGCACCATTCAGGCTGTCCTCCCCCACAAGGACAGAACCGCCCGTACATTCCCAACAAAGCGGGTATGTTTTTTGAGGATGGCGCTGGGAAAGCAGATACTGCCCCTGACTGTTTACGATCCATGCGCTGACAGTAAGATGATATAACCCCTTCGGAACAGGTACGCCGCGCGGCAGAACCTTCCCCGTCTTTTCTCTTTTGCCATTATACAAATCCCACATTTCCAGCATATCTATTTCCCCCTGTCCGGCAAAGGTGCATCAATGTTCATTCATAACTTCCTTTCCCAAAAACAGTGATTTTAAATCGGCTGCAGACTTTTTTATATCAGGCTGGGCAATCACAGCGGAAACAACAGCCAGGCCGTCAACTCCCATCGGCCTGAAAAGCATTGCATTTTCCCTGCTGATGCCCCCGATCACAACAATCGGTATATCAACTGCTTTGCGGATTCTTCCAAGTTCCTCCATAGATACAAAACCCGCATCCGGTTTTGTCCCTGTCGGGAACATAGCGCCCACGCCCAGATAATCAGCTCCGGCCTTAACCGCATCTATGGCTTCCGTTGCGGAACCGACAGAAACACCAGGCAGCATATCTTTCCCGATCACCTTCCGGGCAATATCCGCGGGAATATCCCGCTGCCCGATATGTACACCGTCTGCTCCCGTTGCCATAGCAATGTCGATACGGTCATTTATGATAAGCGGTATGCCGTATCTGTCAGTAATCGTTTTTATTTCCAATGCCAGGGCATAAAAGTCCAATGCCGAAATATCTTTTTCCCGGAGCTGTACCAAAGTACAGCCGCCGATGACTGCCTGCTCTACTGCTTCTCCCAAAGTCCTGGTACTCATACGCATACGGTCTGTCACAAGGTATAAAGAATAATCCGGTTTCATTCTCCACCATCCCTTTCTTCCTGCAGGCCATATTGGTAGATGTGCCAGAAATGATGTGTCGGGCCACAGCCTTTCCCTATGTCAAGGGAATGCCCAATCGCCATTGTCACATAATCCTTTGCTTTCCGGACTGCCTCCCGTAACCCCATGCCCCTCGCAAGCTGTGAAGCAACCGCAGAGGAAAAGGTGCAGCCTGTCCCATGCGTATTTTTCGTGTCAATCCGGGCGGTGTCAAAATGACAGATAATTCTTGTTTTGAAAAAGGTCAAGGAATACACTGTTTTGTTACAATATAGCCTACTCATAACACAATCCAATTATACAAAAAGTCCCATATTTACAATGAAATTCATATAAATTTTTCATATACTAAATTTCCTCATCAACCGCCTGTAAATTTATCATAGCAATTATTTGATTCTGCCTATCCTCAACAGTTTCTATCCTGATTCTGCCTATATTTTTTCTTGTCATTTCAAAATCTATATCGGGAAACAATCTCTCGCAAAAACTATTTATTTCGGGAGATGCCCCCATTAAAGCTATTACAAGCGAATTAGTGTCAAACTGTTCTAACACTTCTTTCAGTTCCTTTTCAGAAATTGTTGAAATCTGCTCAAAATCAGTTATCCGCTGTGGCTGTATCTTTGGTTCTAATATGTCATTTATCGTGATGTCATATATTTTAGAAATTTTCAATAAAACTTCTAAGTCGGGAATAGTCATTCCTGTTTCCCATTTTGATACTGCCTGTCTTGATATACCTAATTTTTCTGCTAAATCATCTTGTGTGTAGTTGTTGCTTTTACGCAAAAACTGTAAGTATTTCGATATAATATTCATATTCATAAAAATCACGCTCCTTATGGTTATTATAAAGCATTTTGCAAAAAGAATAAAGAATTTGGCAAGTGCTAAAAAGCAAATACCAGTTGCGTATTATTTTACAATTCTTCCTCCCTCCGGGTGGGAGAGTGATTTCACTATGCACTAAATCCTCATGGTATTTCGGGCGGTAGATTTGCCCGTCAAACTTGCTGACAAGAACGCTCCTGCTGATATAGGATGCTTTCTCAACCACCGACTGTCCTTTGTTCCGCTTAACTATGGAGAAACGTGTGACTTCGAAAAGGAATAGGTTTTAGATTCTTCGTCCTGCTATATCATCTTGTATGTATTGGGAAAATCGGCAACAAACGTATTAAGTTTCCGCATAACCACCTTATCCCTTGTGTAGAGGGTGGCGGTCTGTTCTCCTGCGTTATAATTGACAACCGTTTCCTGCTCGTATCGGGAAAGTTTCATAGTGCCATATCCCCCTTACCTTTGCTGTGGTTCTGTGTTGTTTTCCCTCGGCAACTGTCGGCTGTTTTGCCTGCTCCTTTGCTTTGGCTAACCTTGTCCTTATGGAATGGTCACGCTCGGTCAGTTTCCGTCTTTTGGTGGTGTCGGTCAGTTCCGCACACGCTTTTTCTGACAGGACATTTAATTTCTTTAATGTGCCGCTTACTATCTGCCTTGTGTCGCTGTCCCTTATCTGCGGAAGAATAGCGGATAAACTGGCGCACGTTTCCGCTTTGCCCTGTTCCCCAAACTGATAGATTAGATTGATTTCATCAGTGTTAAAAGGTATCTGAAAATTTGCACCCTCACATAAACGCTCCACGCCCACGCCCACGCACTTAGGGAGATTTCCTGTCAGTTCGTAATGGGCTCTGCTTCTTCATCAATTATCCATTGATTTTTATCTTCACTGTCTTTCAGATAACCGTATGGCGAACTGCTCGCAACATGCTTTCCGCTTTCGCCCTTTGCCTTAAAGGTGGACTTGATTTTCTTGCTGATGTCCATAAGAATATCACTTGCAAATTTTATTCTTAGCTCATATAGACCTTTATTCTTTTTCCTTTAACTCATCCCCTAAGTTCCTTAATAGCTCAATATCGCTAAATGCCTTAGCCCTCTTGAAGGTCTTAGAAACTGTCCCGAAATAACATGACGATATTGCGCTGAATACATCTTCGAGTATGCAAATTACTACGTAATGGTCCAAAAACGATAAGCTATCCCTATCTGCACCAATCTCTATCCCTGCGACAAACAGAAATACTTAGACTGCCTGTAATTCAAGATGGGGATTTTGCTTGGATGCAAAATCAATATTTCCCTGCATCGCCGCATCTATAATCTCAAGCGTGTAATCAAGCTTCGTACCCAACTCATTGGCATCCTTGCATAACTCCCATACCTTCGAATCATACTCCGTATTAAATGATAAACTTTTTAATAATCCCATAATTCTGGATAATAGCATTCGTCCCCATAGTGCCATCTGCATGCACCCATCCGTACCCCTGCGGCAAATGATTTGCATTTATAAACCAGTTATCAAAATACAAGGCGATCCCTATGTGCTGTTGGAAAAGCTGGAATCCAGCCGGAACACAGGCATTTATTTTCTTTATATCGACTTAAACAGCAGCATGAACGGAATGAAGCTGGCACAGCAGATCAGATTATTTGATCCCCGTGGTTTCATCATATTTATAACCGCACATTCTGAACTAAGTTATATGACCTTCCAGTATCGGGTGGAGGCAATGGACTTTGTATTAAAAGACAATCCTGCCGAAGCGGAATTAAAAATCAAGGAGTGCCTGTTAAATGCAATGGAACGCTATACCCTTCAGACCAACAGGACACACAAAGTCTATACAATTGAAACAAATGGGCGAAAAATCAGCATAGATTATGAGGATATTCTATTTTTTGAAACTTCCGGCAATATCCATAAAGTCATTCTCCATGCAAAAGACCGGCAAATTGAATTTCCCAGCACCATAAAAGAACTTACAAATGAATTAGGCTGTGATTTCGTGCGCTGCCATCGGTCATTTCTTGTAAACCAAAAGAACATAAAAGAAATAGATACGAAAAACCGGATCGTCCATTTTTCCAATGGGGAAACCTGCCTGATGTCCACACGCATGATGAAAGGGTTATAAAGTTTTACTTCGACAGCCACTTCACATACTCTGATACCACATCACTTGTTTTACTTAAGTAAATACACTCTTTTGCCCGCGTGATATCGTCTGTGATAATATTATCTACATTCAGATCAATCATGCGGTTTATATTTTCTTCTGTATTCACTGTCCAGGCATAAATTTCTTTTCCTGCATTATGGACATCCGAAACTAGCTTTTCCGTGACATTCGATGCCTCTATGCTAAAATGATCTGCCGCCGTAAGGACATTGATATCACCATAGGCAATACTCATGACATACACTGTCTGAATACGGCTGTCACATGATTTCATTTTTTCCAGCACATCATATACCTGGGATGTAACGACACACTGATCCGCAAACTTTTCCGTTGCGATAATCTCCGCAACTTTCTGCTCAAATTCATGTTCATGCCCTGTAGGCTTCATTTCTATGTTCAGTTTTATCCCACTCTCTTTAGCAAATGCGATCACCTCCGACAGAAGCGGCACCCTTTCCCCTGCAAACCTACTGTCAAAAAAGCTGCCAACATCCAGAGTCCTGATCTCATCATAATCCATTTCCCATGTGTTGCTGTCAATCCCCGCCGTGCGCATAAAGTTCGTATCATGCATCACAAAAATCTGCCCATCCCGGCTCTGCTGCACATCCAGCTCAATCCAGTCTGCCCCAAGTTCCTTCGCGCCCTCAAATGCCGCCATTGTATTTTCCGGATAACGGGCAGATGCCCCGCGATGTGCTGTTACTTCCATGGTACGGACATACTCAATCTGTACGCTTACCTTATGGTTATAGATACCATACAGATAAAAACAGCAGCAGACAACTGCTCCCAGCAATATTACCCCTTCTGCAGCATATCGTATTTTCCTTCTTTTTTCCTTTTCCTGATACTTGTCTGCTTCCCCATGTATAATATTTTCCTGCCTGTCCTCCTTATGCGCATAGAATAGAATACTGATGCAGGCATAACTTATTGGCGTGCCAAATGCCGACAGGACAAGAAGGGAAACCGCAAGATAAACCCATACTACGGATGCCGATATAATCCCCACCAGTTTCAGTCTCGAAAACACCCCTCCTAAGAATACTGCAAGTCCTACTCCCAACATGGCAAAAACAAAGAACAAAACAGAAAGGCCAAGCTGCACCCCCACCAAAGCCACGAAATCTTTCATCTTGTTCTTTCCGCTAAGCGCCACACTCCTCTTCCTGGCCTCTTTAAAGCCGCATCCTTCCAGCGTAAAATAATGAAATGCATACATCCATCTTAACAGCAGAACGCTAAGTCCAATCAGGACACCGGAAAATAAAAGCAGCAGATGCACGTTCCCTTTTATAAAATCCATGATAAATTCCGGGACTGCAATACTACCCACATATCCTGATGCGACACCGATATTCAGAAATGGTATCAAAAATAATACAACAAAAACCACCAGTATATTTTTCCTGTGGAACACTCTGGCCGCATTATGCAGAGCATATCTTACCGTCTGCACCAGGTCTGCTTTTTTTCCCTGATAAGACTGATCCAGCAAAAATATGACCGCCCCGATGTCAACCATAGCATAGACAGCCATGCAGACAATCAGCAGAAGAAGCGCCAGAAGAGTCAGGGGATTCAGGAAAAAAGAAAAGATATTTTCTATCGTCAGATATTGATATCCCGTTATGTTCATAATCCCATTAAATGCCCACAGAAAAAGCGGTGTAAATATGGTCAAAGATAATACTTTATATAGAATTTCAAACTCTGCCATCGTCCGCCAGTTTACCCGAAGCAGATCCATTACCTTTTTTATTTTCCTCATAAGCTGCGCCTCCATTTCCTTTCCTGCCCTTTACCCAGACTCATCTACTGCCGTATTGCGTTTGGATATATCTGCTCCATTTTTACATCATCAAAATGTTCATCCATGGCCTGCTCCCATCTGTATACTGCTGCCTTTCCGTCCGACCGTGTATCGTATCGGACAAGCGCAAGCACAGATACGAAAATATTAAATGCCATAAACACCAACAGTATCCCCGTCAATACCCATCCGGTTTTCTTTAAAATAATATCAATCAGCCGTGCGGCTTTTGGATAAATCCCTTTGATCCAGAAAACTGCCGCAATCCCCCAGAAAAAACAGTAAAGTAAATTGATCCTTCCTCCAAGATTGAAAGGCATGGCGCTGTAGTCCCAAAAAACTTTTCCAAACAGAATCTCCGTAAAAACGCTGCAGATATATTCATAAGCCCCTCCAAGGAAAACGCCCACCCAAAAGATATGGTGTTCCTGTTTATCCCTGTCTTTATAAAGCAGCACCGTCACAAGCGCAATCGCAAGTCCCCATACCACGCTGAACGGCCCCCATACAAGACTGCTCCTGCTCATCCAGATACCTGACGTAACCCGGCAGAATATTGTTTCCACAATATCACCCGCAAGAGCCCCGATCAGGAACAGCCAGAACACCTGTACAAAGCCGCACCTTTCACGACTCTTTTCTATTTCTTCCTTCTCCTGCAGAATAGCAGGATATGATCTGCCTATCCTCTTTTCAATATGCCCTGAAACCTTTGTGGCAAGCCGGAATGTCCATCTCTGCAGCTTATGGTTCCACCCAAGCAGCCGCGGCAGTTTTTCTTCCATATGGCAGATAAACAAGAGAGAACCCATAAAATCTGCCACTCCCACTGCCGTAAGTCCCCAAATCACTATCTTTCCCACAATGCCCGGCAGGCTGCGGTAAACTCCTAAAATAATCCCATTCCCATATTGGACAGCTAAAAATCCAAGCAGCCCCCAAAGCACAGAATACTGTAAGCAGATATATCCGTCAAAATTCCATCTTTTATCAGAATAATCCCACCACTTTTTCTGTTTCATCCTTTCCAGTGTTTTCCCTGCAAACCACTCCACGGCAGTAGCCACCGCCATACTTCCCAGAAAGAGGAACAGCACGTCGCCCTTCAGTTCCTGTAGGAATACGGTCAAAATCAGCCCGGTAAACCCATAAAGGAAACAAAACGGCCCCGATGCAAAACCACGGTTTCTGAAATTCCTTACCTTTATCGTCGCAACTGCCGTCTCAGCAAGCCACGCCAAAAAAGAATAGGTAAAAAAGAGTATGGCAAGTTCATAAAATGTGTAGCTCATTAGTAACCGTACCTCTTCCTATATTTTAAAAACATAAAAACAGACAATACAAGCGCCATCAATTCCGCCGCAGGCGTTGCCAGCCAGATTCCATTCACGCCTAAAATAATTGGAAGCACGATCATCGTGACCAGCATAAATACAAATGACCTTGAAAATGCCAAAATAGCCGAAACTACTCCGTTGGATAATGCGGTAAACATCCCACTGGCAAAAATATTAAAACCAATAAAGAACAATGCCACCGTGCATATCCTGTTTCCCGTTACTGCCAGATCATACACTGGATTATCCGGCCGGGCAAATACGGATACAAGCGGTCTTGTCAGCATAAAGGAAGCCGCAACCGTGATCACGGAAATCACTGCGATTACCTTCATGCTCAACGCAACCAGCTTTTTTAATTTTTCATGCGTTTGCATGTTCCCTTTATTCAAACTGCGCTCCCCATAGTAAAAACTAAGCATGGGCGCAACCCCGTAAGAATACCCTGTATATAAAGAACTTGCAAACATCAGCACATACATGATGATGGTAACAGCAGCAACTCCATCTTCCCCGACATAATGCAGCATCGTCCAGTTAAACATCATTGTAATGATCCCGGTAACAAGCGCAGTCGCCATCTCCGAGCATCCGTTTGTAGCCGCATTCGCAAGAACCTTGAATCGGAATACAGGCTTTACAAAATGAAGCAGACTTTTTTTCCGGCTGAAAACAAACAATCCCACAACCGCCGTCACAGAATATCCAAGCCCCGTTGCAATCGCCGCACCGCTGATCCCCATATCAAATCCGGCAATAAACACATAATCCAGTACCATATTCAAAACACCGCCCATCACCGAGCAGATCAGGGAAAGGTTCGCCTTTTCGCTGGCAATCATGTAAAGCGTAAAATTGTTCATCAGAAGAATCGGCACCGTAAACACCAGATAACGGCTTAAATATTCCACACAGTACCCTTCCACATCAGCGGAAAGGTTCATACCGGCAAAAATATAATCCATCGCCAGATACCCGACTGCGCACATGACAATCCCCACAATGACATTTACCAAAATCAGGAACGTAAAATCTTCCTTCGCCTCATCCGTTTTCTGCTCACCCATCTTTTTCATAATGACCGCACTTCCTCCGGTGGCAAGCATGGTTGAGATTGCTGTGACAAGCTGGATGATAGGCGCCGTCAGATTGATTGCCGAGAGCGCGTTTGTCCCGATCAGGTTCGAAACAAACAGACCGTCTACCATTGTGTAAAAGGACATAAACACTGTCATCGCAATAGTAGGTACGGCAAATTTCAGGATATTTTTTAATGTTACAGGTTTTTCATATACATTTGAGTTCTCCATAAATTTTCCTCCATTCATCTTGTATTTGTTTCCTGTGTATGATACTATAAACCATACAGTAACTGTTCAGTCAATACAATATTGAAATTTTTATGAGGTAACCATGAATAAAAATGATACGCTTCTCACAATCGGCCAATTTGCTGCCATGCACGGCATCAATAAGAAAACACTTATGTGGTATGATGAAATCGGGCTGTTCAAGCCAGCCACCATCAACCCCGAAAACGGATACCGCTGTTACACGTACTATCAGAGCCCTATCCTTGAAACCATCCTTCTTTTACGGGAGTTGGACGTTTCTATTCACGAAATACAGGATTTTATGAAAAACCGATCAGCGGACAACTTAAAACACCTCCTGGAAGAAAAGATAACAGCCCTTGACATGCAGATCACCCATCTGCAGGCAGTCCGCACAACTTTATGTACACATCACCAGAACATGGACACCCTGCTTACCATGGACTTATCTAAAATCAGCATCGTTGAAAAGAAGGAACACTGTCTGGTTACTGTAGAAGTAGACCAGAATACCACCTTCGAACAGGAGGTGGAACTGATTACTGCCAAAACGGAAAAGTACCAGCTTGGGCGTCTCCATAAAGCCTCTTATGGTTCCATGATCTCCGTTAACAGCCTGCTGAACGGCAATTTTAACGATTATTCCAAACTTTTCATTGAAATCCCTTTCCTTCCCTATCAGGCTGGTCTGCACATCATGCCCAGCGGAAAATACCTGCGGGCTTTCCATAAAGGGGCGTGGGACAAAATTCCAAAGCGGTATCAGGAAATTCTTGATTATGCGAAAAAGCATAAACTGAATCTCCATGGATTTTCCTATGAAATGGGCATTAATGAAAATGTCATTGACCGGATTGAAGATTATATTGTGCAGATTGAAATCCCTGTCTCCGAATAAATCCAGCTGCTTTACATTATGGTGCCGCCGCTTTCATCAGGCACCCTGCCAGCCTTACCAGACACTTTTCATTGCGAACAATTTTCTGCTTGACCTTGCCCCTGGGACATAGCTTATGCTACATATGAAGCAAGGAACTGTAGGAAAACTGACGCATCCTGACTTGTCTGTATCACTTATTTTCCTGCAGCTCCTAATGATCCTTAAATAAATTGTCCCCCAAAAGCAGGAGAACTTGTATGAAAATTTTGAAGCAGCTTATCCAATTACACAGAATCCTATTTATAGCAGCAGTTCTGTTCACCTTCCTGTCTGTGATTCTTAATTTGTGTTGGAACAAATTCCTGGCACGGCTGTTGGACATTCTGCAAAATGCAGATTTATTCTATCTGGAGAACGAACTGGAGCTGTTTCTTTCACTTGGAATACTGATTGTCCTTGTGCACACACTAAGCGAGTGTTTATCACTATATCTATCCTCCTATACCTGTGAAATATTTGCACATGAACTGCGGATGGGTTATGCCGGATATTATTTGCAATGTGACATTCGGACGCTCTCAAAGCTGAATGTCGGAGAAGAACAGTCCGCCATGCAGAATGAATTAAAAGAGATCTCTGATTATCTGAGCGAAAATCTCTTTTCATTGATAAAGCAGTTTGGCACGTTTGCCGTCACTGTCATATTCCTGCTCTATCAAAATTTCAAGCTTGCCCTGTTTTCGATCGTTCCGGTAATTCCGCTGATTTTCTATTGTTCCTTTTCGAGCAAAATGATAAAAAATTACACACAACAATGCCAAAATAGCAAGAAAAAAATCAACGGGCTGGCGGACATGATTTTGGAATTGTTTCCGATCATTCAGGTTTACGACGCGTATCGGCTGATTGCGGGCGTCATGGAGGAAAATCTTACTGAATGGGGCGATTCAAGTATTCAGAAAGAACAGATTTCTGCCAGGCTGATGTCGCTTTCCGGCGTGCTCTCATTTGTACCGCTTTTGTTACTGCTTGGATTGGGCGGGTTTATGGTGATCCATGAAAAAATAAGCATAGGAACTTTTTATATATTTATCAACCTGTCGGGAAATGTTTCAGGCTTTTTACAGAACATGCCGGGAATCTATGCCGCTTTTCGCCGTTTTTGCGCATCTATTGACAGATTGGAGGGAAAACTATGGTTCAATACGCGGTTAATTTAGAAAATATTTCGTTTTCCTATGAGAATCATACAGTGATAAAGGATTTGTCGCTTCAAGTCGAACCCGGCGAACACATCGGAATTGTCGGGGACAGCGGATGCGGCAAGAGCACGCTGCTGAAAATTCTTGCTGGTCTGTATGCGCCAGATCGCGGAACAGCGGTCATTGCAGGCGAACATTTGCCTGGGGAAATCAGAAAGCAGGTAGCGCTTGTCATGCAGAATAACAGCCTTTTTCCGCTGTCCATAAGGGATAATATTACCTGCGGTCACAATTATCCAGATGAAATGGTATGGGCAGCCTGCCAAAACGCAAGCCTCGTGAAATGGATTGAGACGCTTCCAGACGGTCTGGATACAAATGTGGGCGAACGGGGAAACCAGGTGTCAGGCGGGCAGGCGCAGAGAATCCAGATCGCCAGGGCGCTTTGCAAAAATGCATCGATTATTTTGCTAGACGAACCAGTCTCGGCACTAGATCCGGATACCGGACATTCCGTTTTGGAAGCTTTATGCAATCTGACAGATGGCAGGACAGTGATCCATGTCACCCATCATCAGGAGACGCTTGACGACCGCTACACAATCTATCGCATGGAGGGAGGGAAAATGATTCGTGAGTGAGCTTCGCAAACTGATCAAAAGAATGGGCGTCTGGCGTAAATACATATTTTTACTTCTGTTGCGCTCGCCGTTCGATGCTTTCAGAACCCGGCTGTCGGCAAATTTGATGAAATCTGTCTTCCTCTGTCTGGAAACAAAACTTTCCGGCGCACTTTTTAAATTGTGCATAATATACGGCTTGCTATGCGCTGTGCTATTTGTATATAATGGAATCATATGGACGAGATACGCTGCATTTTCAGCAAAAGCAGAAATTGAACTCCAGAAAAAGATGTTTGGTAAAATGTTAAGTCTGCCGCTGAAACGGATTGACCATCATTTTAGCGGTGAATGGATCACAAGGTTAAACAGTGATATACAGGCTGCGTTTACAATGATGAACGGCCCGCTGAATATTCCCCACCTGGCGGTCGCCATCATAAATATCCTGTTGTCCTGCCTTCTGATGCTAAAGAGCAGCGTCCTTTTTTTGGCAATAACATGGATGTTTGCGATTCCCCAAATCGTCATGAATGATAAAATCGTGCTGAAAGCGATACCAAAATTAAAGGAGGCATCGCAAAATACCATGGCCGAGAATACTTCCGCCATCAAGCCGTTACTCACAGACGCAGACACAATCCTGTTATATGACGCCAAAGAGCTGATGATGGCAAACTGTGCCAAAACAAGCAAAAGACTCATGAAAATCAATATGAAAATGCATATAAGAAAGGCGGTCGGCGACGCGGGTATGCGTTTATTCGGGATCGGGGGATATCTTGTGATTCTGCTCACAGGATATCGGCTGATTTATGATGGAACGATGGCATTTTCGGATATCGTTTATTGTTTTCAGGTCAGGGGTTCCATTTTATCGGGAATCTTCATGCTCATATCCTGCATAAACAACCTGAAGGCAAATTCCGTCTGCATCAAAAGAATCAATGATACATTGGAAGAATAGGAGGCGCTTATGAAAGATGACCTTATGCTGATCGGAGAAATCGCAGATTTCTTTGGAGTTTCCAGAAAAGCAATCCGCCTGTATGAAAAGAAAGGCATTTTAAAACCGGTGAAAACAGACGCTGCCAACGGATACCGCTATTATTCGGCGGAACAGGTACAGCAGTTAAACGCGCTGTTAGAATTAAAGGCACTCGGTTTTTCCCTCGACGAAATCAAAATGATTCTCGACGGAAAAACAGCGAAGGAGTCCTTGCTGGAAATGCTTGAAAAGAAGCGCCGGGCATGGCTGGAAACCATAGACAGCGCCAGATATAAGGAGGAGTGTCTGGGCGAGATGATTCAAAACCTGCAGGCTTCCAGCGCGGCGCAAGAGATTACTGAAATGACGGAGGAGGAACGGGCGTGGCTGCTGGTAAAGATGGTGTGCCTTGAGGATGTCAGGGCACAGAAGATTCTGAGTGAGGCGTTGTGGTTATAAAATATCTTCAGGCTCGCATTGCATCACTCAAATACGGAACCAGCTCTTCAATCGACAGCGTTTTTTGCTGCATGGTATCCCTGTCCCTGACCGTGACGGTTCCTTTTTCCAGCGTATCGTCATCGACGGTGACCGCAACGGGCACTCCGATGGCGTCAGCGCGGCGGTAGCGCTTGCCGATGCTTCCCGATTCGTCATACTGCACCATAAAGTGTGCGCGCAGATTCCGGTAGATTCCCATTGCTTTTTCAGCGTGCCTTTTCTTGATCAGGGGCAAAATGACTGCCTTAACCGGGGCAAGAAATGGTCTGATTCCCAGAACCACCCTTGTCTCGTTCTCACTGACGCGCTCTTCATGCAAGCCCTCAAATAAAACCGCCAGCACAATACGGTCAAGTCCGTATGTGGATTCTATGATATATGGTATATACTTCTCGCGCGACGCCTCATCAAAATATTCCATTGATTTTCCGGAATACTCCTGATGACGGCTCAGGTCAAAGTCAGTGCGGTTGTGCGTCCCGTTGATCTCCCCCCAGCCAAATGGAAACAGATACTCTATGTCGCAGGCCTCCTTCGCGTAATGCGCAAGCTTCTCATGGTCATGAAACCGCAGCCTTTCCGGGGACAGCCCCAGATATTCGAAGAACGCTTTTCCATAATTTTTAAAATACTGATACAGGGAACTGTCCTCTCCTTCTTTGCAGAAGGTCTGATACTCCATCTGTTCGAACTCAATCGTGCGGAAGGTAAAATTCTTGGGCGTGATCTCATTGCGAAATGCCTTTCCGATCTGTCCGATACTAAACGGTAGCTTTGCCCGCATGGAGCGCATGACATTCAGATAGTTGACATACTCACCCTGCGCATTTTCCGGCCGCAGATAGATTGTGCTCGCGCTGTCACTCGTCGCGCCGCGCTGTGTCTCAAACATCAGGTTAAACTGCCGGATATCCGTAAAATCTGATTTTCCGCATACCGGACACGGAACCTTTTGCCCGCGGATATACGCAAGTATCTCCTCCTGCGTCATTGCATCCACATCGACAGCACTGTCATACTCCTGTATCAGATTGTCCGCACGGTGTCTGGTCTTGCACTCCTTACAGTCCAACAGGGGATCGGTGAAACCGGCGCGGTGGCCGCTCGCCTCCCATACCCGCGGATTCATCAGAATATCCGCGTCCAGCTCATAGCTGTTCTCCCGCTGCTGTATAAAATAATATCTCCAGGCGTCCTTGATCTGGTTTTTCAGCCGCGTCCCTAACGGGCCGTAGTCCCATGTGTTTGCCAGTCCTCCGTAGATCTCGCTCCCCTGATAAATAAAGCCGTACTGGTTGCAGTAAGATACCATTTCTTCCATTGTAAAACTTGTTTTCTCCATGTTACCCTCTTCCTTTCCATTAAAATAAAAAGCCCTAAGTATACTCACATATACTTAGGGCGAATAAACGACCGCGGTTCCACCTAATTTCAGATATCAAATCTGCGCTCTGCATGGTACGGATTTCCAACAATCTTATACCACATTCCTTTAACGGTGGAATCTCCGTCGGATACTACTGTTTTTTAATCTAAGTTCGCTCCGCTGCTCCAAGACGCCTTCCATGTACTCTTCATAAGGATTCGCACCACAGAACTGTAAGTTCCTTCCATCCTCTCTCTGAAATCCAAGTCCCATGTACTATTTCTTTTCCCTGCATTTGCTCTGTTATTTCTTTAAGAATTCTTAGCATTGATTATATAGGAAACTGTTCTTCATTGTCAAGCATTTATCGAAACATATTTCTGCTCAGCAGCTTCGATGTTACTGTTCACTCCGTTCCAGTAACGGGTAAAAATCCATGCAAAAATTGCAATACGAACTTCGTTCGTGGCGCAAATGGATTTTTACTTGCAACCACTACATTTTCTCACGGACTTAGCAGTAAATGCTAAGTCCTGTGTGAGCAGTAACGCTTCGGTCTCTTCCATAAAATCCTTTCTTAACAGGGAATTCAAAGCATTGCCAGCCGCATGATCTACAATCTCAAATTGATGATCCGGAAAAAGCTTCCGAATCAAATCCTGTATTTGTAGCAAATCAGTCTCCGGCAATTCCTTCATCATAGAAATTGTTCTCTCTAGCGTACTCATTCCATTCTCCCTCGCGGCTACCCTGCCCTCCTGCCGACATAAATCCCGCAAAAATAAATGCATCTGCTCATCCGACTCCGCCACTGCGCTTTTGTCACCACCATTTCAGTGATGCATGGCCGCTGGTCGCACCCGCACAGAATATCATAGAGATCCGCCTCATAGAGCTGCATGAGTGCAAACATCGTATCCGCTGGCGGATAACTCTTGCCCTCCTCATATTTGTAGACCGCCTGCACGGAGCCCACACCAAGATATCTTCTCACCTCGTCCACTGTGAGTTTTTTCGCCAGTCGGAGCCGCTTCAAATTGTGCCCAATCCATTTTGCGTCATATTTCGGTCTGTCAATCACTGTTCTTCCCTCCCTGTGCAGTTCCCAACAAAAGCAAATTAAACCACCGTGTTCAGAATTTGATAAATCGCGGTGCCTTTGCTGCGTCCAGACAGATACATAAATGCCCTTTATCACTCGAACTCCCATTTGCCCGCTACCTGTATGATACCACAAATATGCAGATCTGTCATTGACGGCATAGTTAAATTTTTTGATAATAATTTATGAGCTCAATTTTTTCGAATCGGATGACGGATCACTGTCTTTAATCTTTCGGGCGCCGTCCGTCTGGCATCGCTCAGATAGATCTCGTGATGCAGCCTCTCGTCACTGATATCGAGCTGATACCCCTGTTCCGTCATAAAATCATGCATCAGCCTGACAGTCTCCGGCTCATCGTCATAAGGCCCGATATGCATACACTGTACACACAGACCTTCCTGATACGTCCAAAACTTTACCTTGGAAAAATCCTCCTGTTTTTTCGCTTCTGCCTCTCTGACCGCCCAGTCAAAATCGTCCTTTGTCACAAAGTCGGGCAGTCTGATCACGGATATAAACCAAAACGTCTCCTTATGCGCATAATCGATTCCCTGAACACCCTCCTGCCACCAGAAACCCTCCAGCGGCGGAACCACATAATCAAAATACCCCTCGATCTGATGACTGCCCTTCCTGCTCATCTTGATCGTAAAGGCGACCGCATACAGCAGCCCGATCGATTTCTTATACTCGCCGCCCTCGATGTTGGGATCGCCTGCCCCGCGGACTGCGATGTAGTTCATTGCCGGCACTTCAACGATACTTGGTTTATTTTTTGGCATGTAAAATTCCTTATACTCTTTCTTGTAATCAAACGCCATATTTTCCTCCTCCATGTTATTTACGATACAATAGTTTCCACTGCGCCCGAACTGCTCCTAAACGGATTCTCTTCGGTCAGTATATAGCAATTATAACACGGAAAACCTGTCAACTGTATGTCATATTTTCCCTGAAAATCATTGATTTGAGACAGACCATCCCTCCCGATACTTCTTTGGCGTAGTGCCACTGATCTTCCGAAATGTGGCAATGAACAAACTCTGTGAGGAAAACCCCAGAGAAATAGCGATATCCAGATACGATAGATCCGTGTATTTCAGGAGATTTTGGGCAGTATCAATCTTCGCGTTCAGCACAAACTGCTTCACATGAATACCTGTTTCCCTGAAAAACAGTCTGGATAAATAGGAGGGGTTCAGCCCACAGTAGGCTGCCAGTGCATTCACCGTCAAATCCTGTTGAAGATGCTCATAGATGTAGTCAATACACTTTCTGACATGGAGCGAGATCACAGACTGTTTCCTTATTTCGCGCATACGCTCCGCAAAATCCATCTGCAGTTCCCTGAGCAGACAAATAAGCTCTTTTTCAGTCCTGCACTTGTCCGCTTTGCGGATATAAATATCAGCAAGTGTGTATGCCTCATCATGTCCCATCCCACTGTCAACGCAGGCTTTCGCGGTATCAGATGCTACAATAACCAGATGAAGCAGCGCATTTCTCGCGGGATCATCAGAAAGCTGCCGGAGGAATATCCGCTGCTCCATAACAGACAATCCCCTTTCAACTGCCTCCATGTCGCCGCTGCATATGTCCGCATACTGCCCCTGCTCCACATTATAGGGAAGTCTCTCAATATTACTTGTTTTTTGCACATACAGATGACGGTTGAGTTCATTTCTCATTTTCATCTTATCACCATCCCTATCCTAGTAATATCAGTTTTTCGACATAAAAGCAAGAAAACAGATATAAAAAAGCCCCATATTATTTCATAATCAAAAAAAGCGCAATGATCTAAGGAGGTAGTCACATGACACAGACAGGCAATCTGACAACAGGAAAAGTGCCGGCCGTTCTGCTCCGGTTCTTTTTTCCTATGCTTCTTACAAATCTGCTGCAGCAAATCTATACGTTTGCCGATACAGTCATCGTTGGCAAAGGTCTCGGCGACGACGCACTTGCTGCAGTCGGCAATATGTCCGTGCTGATTTTACTTGTCATCGGTTTCCTGCAGGGTATTGCAAACGGCTTTTCCGTGATCATTGCCCAATGCTGTGGCAGCGAAAACCATACTGCCCTGCGCCAGTCTGTAGCGGCGTCCATCAAACTTTCCGCCTTTCTCGCCGCACTGCTCACGGTGTTGAGCATAACCACTCTTAAAACTGCGCTTCTTGCCCTGCGGACATCAGAGCAGATCCTGCATGACAGCCTCCTATATGGCTGCATTATATTCGGCGGAATTATCATCACGATGTCATACAATCTCTGTTCCTGCATCCTGCGGGCCCTGGGCGACAGCAAAACGCCTTTCCTTGCGATCGTGGTCTCATCGACACTGAACATCCTGCTGGACAGTCTGTTTATCTTTGTATTGCATACCGGTGTGGAAGGTGCCGCGATCGCCACGGTCTTCTCGCAGGCCGTCTCCACGCTCATCTGCATCCTGCGAATCCATCGGTCAGAAAGTCTCAGCCTTACTTCTGATGACTTTAAGGGCAGCCTGCGGCTGTCTCCTGTGCTCTTGAAAAACGGCATTCCAATGGCATTTATGAATTCCGTCACAGCAGCGGGCTGTATCATCGCCCAATCCTACGTGAACACACTCGGCGTCGAGTATACTTCCGCATACTCTGTCTGCAACAGGTACATCAACCTGTTTATGCTTCCCTCGCTGACCGCAGGTTTTGCTGTATCGACATTTACAAGTCAGAATTTTGGCGCCAGAAAATATCTCCGCATTCGGGAATGTGTCCGCACAGGTCTGATCATCGGACTTTTTTCCTATGCGTTGTGCGGCACTGCCATGATATGTCTGCCGGAGGCACTTGCCGGCCTGATGTTAAACGGACCGCAGTCCATCGCACTCGCATCTGAGTTTTTGCGGATATGCGGCAGTATGCTTTTTACTCTGAACGCTCTGTTTATCTTCAGAAGCGCTTTGCAGGGCATGGGTAAACCCATGATCCCCATGTGTTCCGGTATTCTGGAAATGGTCCTGCGCGTGCTGATCATTGTCCTCCTTCTGCCCAGGATCGCGTTTCAGGCGGCCGCTTATGCGGAAATAGCGGCATGGACCGGCGCGCTTGCCCTTAATCTGGCTGCATACATAATAATTGTACGGCGCATATAACATGACATCAGGAATTAATCATTACAGTTCACTCGTTGATTAAATGTACCAAAACCAGATAGAGCGTGAACAGCAGCAATAAATCATAAAACAGTCCCAAAATAAATATCTGACAGTTTTCAAATGGACAATATCATGTTATAATATATTTCAAACACGTTCAAAGAAAACGAAAGAGGTAATTGATTAACATGAAACAAAGAATCTATGCTAAATTTTTTATCATAATGACTTTATTGACAACAAGCCTGATTACGAGTATTCGGGTATTTTATATGTTGGAACATGGTGTTTCCGAAGGGCAGGTGGCGACTTTAAAAGGAATTTTTTCGATCGTAGTGACTCTGACAGAGCTGCCGACCGGCATCATCGCTGATAAATTCAGTAAGAAAATATCGTTGGCAATCGGGGCAGTCCTTTTCGCTTTACACGCAGGGATCTATGTGCTTATGCCAAATTATGCAGGTTTCATATTAACACAGGTTATTCTGGCATTCAGTTCATCCTTTATCTCCGGAGCCGACGCAGGATATCTCCACGATTATATCAACGCACAGACCAAAGATCAGTATGTAGACATTGCCGGTAAAATTCAATATTGGGGAAGCTATATCAGTGCCGGATTTTTTCTGTTCAGCGGTGTATTGTATAGTATAAATCATACATATAATTTTGGGTTTACAGCGTCTCTGGGCTGCGTGGTTTTTGTTGTGATCTGCACAATGCCAGACATTAAAGCTGAAGCAGAAACGAAAGTGAGAAAGAAGCATCTTGTTCAGGAGTATCTGCGGGATACATCTGGTGTTTTAAAGTATACATTCAGTAATGCTGTTGTAGTGAGGATAACACTATTATCAGCAGTGGTTACCTCTCTGTTGATTTTTAACTTTGAGTATTACCAAATATTATTGGATAAGTTTGATTTTCCTGAAAAGTATAGCGGCATTCTATATGCTTCCTTTATGCTTTTGGGAGGAATCGGCGCAAAGAGTTCCAAAAAACTGATAAACAAAATGCGGTTGGAAACCATATTTAGTCTATTTATCATAGGGATTTCCATTTCGTATCTATGTTTTGCATTTGCGAAAAACCTTTGGATCATATTTTTTGCAATCGGTATACAGCAAATCTGTTTCGGAAGCTGGGGATTAATTGCACAGAATATTATCTTGGAAAACATCCCCTCAGAAGATGTAAAAAGTACAATGTTGTCTATGAACAGTCTTGTCTCGAGTCTTTTTAAGGGAATTATCGTCATAGTACTTGGTGTATTATTGTCCCAAACAAGCTATAAGACCGCTTATGTGGTGATGTTTTTTATCATGTGCATAACCCTCGTGGTAAAGCAATCGCGCGGCGCAAATAACTTTCAATAAAAACATTGATACACGATTGCAGGTAAAATTATCGGCAAAGGTCTGTCTCCTAGTGCTCCATCCAGTTAGAAATTAGAGTATGGGGCTGCATGTTTCGTGCCAATGCTAGGCAAAATTTCGACGGCGATGCGGTGGCATCGTCTAGAAATTTTAACGACGCAATGGTGCGGAACAGGTAGTCCCAGACTCCAATTT
This sequence comes from Lachnospiraceae bacterium, assembly GCA_009774245.1. Taxonomy (GTDB): domain Bacteria; phylum Bacillota; class Clostridia; order Lachnospirales; family Lachnospiraceae; genus COE1. Next base: position 69,402 of record VSNM01000003.1, read on the forward strand.
CTAGCCGGATGGAGTACTAGTACAACATTTTTTAATTCCTCATATACTAAGCACTCGCTATTTGTGTCATTGCCGCGTTGTCGTCAGTCAACGATGCCACCGCATCGCTTCCTTCCTCCGCCTTGCACTGACGCAAATATCAAGCACTTAGTATATAAGGATTAAGAAAACGTTGTACTAGCCTACTCGCTCAAAAACAACTGGTACAGCGGATATACAAACAGCAAAAATGACACTGCTGTCATATTTATAGCATTGCGCAGATATGTGCCCCTTGCTATCTCATTCGTTTTCATATTGACTTTATATCGTTTCTGATACCAGTACACCGTAACTGCTACAGCAATCAGTAATGCAGCTGCATGCGCCAGCACGTACACATCCTGAACCATCCCCCACAGCAGACCTTTGGACTGTGGAAAACTACTATACATCCTCACGATATAAGAGACATTGAATGCAAGGGCAGTCCCTATCAGAATATAGCCAAAATATGTTTTCTTTTCCGGAATCCTGTCATAAACCATCTGTATGAGCTTCATACAAAACAGCAGAATCGTCACCATGACCTGCCAGAAAATCACCCACGACGCGATTTCCCTGCCGCCGTCATGATAAAGCACCACATCAATCACAATTCTGCCAATCCACATGCACACAACGCACTTCAAAAAGCAGAATGCTTCCCCTGTCGCATGACGGCTGACTGCCCGGAACAGGACTGCCGAAATCGCAGACAACACAACCGTCTCCTTGAATATTTCATGGATGCTGATCACAGACAACAGTATCATTTCCACAAAACACACAACAATCCCCACAATAATCCATATCAGATATTTTGCTCTGCCTTTTCCCAAAATTTTTGCCCCTTCCCTTTTTGAACACCTGCAACTTTCCATATAATATGGTTTCCTATTTCGAGTGCGTAAACATTTATATATTTTCTATGTTTTTTTTGTTCTTTATCATATCATACATTTGATGTCTATGCAATATTCAAATCATTTTGTTGAACAAGCCAACCCAGAATCTGTTACTGTTCACTCCGTTCCAGTAACAGGCAAAAATCCATGCAAAATTTGCTTCGCAAATGGATTTTTGCATTTCAAGCTGTGTGTTTTCTCACGGAATGCGCAGTTCAGCGCATTCCTGACCTGTGAACAGTAACCGGAATCTCACGCATAGAAACCGCCGAACATAAAAATGCTCTTAATTTAGAACTCACAAATCCCTGACATACAAATGACAGATTAAATTATGTGATTCGTCCTACAAGTTCTACCGCATATTATTATAGGGTTGGATAAAATGAAAATCAAAAAAATTATTATGATAGTTGTTGATCTATTAACTGTATCTATGTGTGGATGTTCCTCAGCCGAACCAGAATATTTTGACTCCATCACGAAAACAGTAGAAAACAATTGGACAAATGATGCGCTAAAATGGTGGCCAATGCATGCTCTTATCAAAGAACAGAGTGATACCCTGGCGCTGGATGGCGGCGGACACGAGGAGCAGGGAGTTTTTATCTATTATGTCCGTGAAGATGATACCTATTACGAGTTTGATCTGTCAGATCAGCAGCCAGCGCGCGGACAACAGGACTGGCAGCACGCAGGAGCATTCAGGAGACAGACAGATGACACAACTTTTTTGTGCTGGCATAACTTTGATATAGAAAATTCGACGATGCCAGATCTGGCCATCGTCGAATTTCCTGCAAAACACCCGGAAAATTATACTGCGCAGTTTTATACACTTGGAACGGAAGATTCATTTAGCATATGTGTGAATGACTGCTACATTCTGGGCGATTCTATCTATGTGATGTGGCGTGATAACCAGGGCCAAGACAGACTGTGTGCAATACAACAAGACGAGGGACAGATTCAGGATCTAGGAAAAGAAACTGCACTTTTAAAACAATATGCCGTGGAAAAATCCTCCGCATCTTTTGTTGGACAATACTGCGTTTTATCTGAAAATGATGGTGTAACCATATATGGGGCAGATATTCGGGAAGCTGACGATATGCCGCCTATTTCGTTGGTGTTTATGGCAGTGAAGGATGAGAAAACGATCGCCGGATTGTATTATGATCTGACATCGGATGATGCGCCAGAGATTGCTTTGGAGCAATTTTGAGGACAAAATCAGAATAGCGACATATGGGGCAGGCTTTAGAACCTGTCCCTTTTTGTGTTTTGGGCAAACCTAAATGCAAAGCCATGTTGTTTAAAATCAGGGGATATGGTACAATAAATTGTACCTCGCTGCGCTCATGTTATACTGACAGGGAGTAGTGTTTTATAGAGGTAAAGAACCGGAAAGGCAGGTATTGTTATGGTTGAAACATACGAAAAAGATGGAATCATTTATTTTAAGGAACCATATAGAACAAATTTATGGGAATGGCTGGATTCCCACATAGGTGTAGATACCCTGTTTATCAGAAACAGGCAGGATTTGGATAATAATATAATTAATGTATTGGCTTATGCAAAGGTTAAAGAGTACAATGCCAAATTAAACGAGATAAATAAAAGCAGAGAGGATACAAGTTTATTCAGGGGGATCTGCGAGGAGGAGGTATGCAGTATTGATTCATTTCGGGTACAATAAGCGAACCAAAAGTTATAGGGCTTTTATAGATTTACAAAAGATGGATAAGGATTTTGTATCCATAAAATTTGACACAGGCGCAACGGATACCATAATTACCACAGGCGCATTAGGTTTTGATGACATTCAGGCGGCGAAACTACTAAAAAGCATAAAAGGCAAAAAACTAATACAAACTACTTTCACGTCAGCATCAAATGACAGTTTTATAGGGTATTCATGTTATTGTGATGATTTAAGGATTGGAGATGTAGAGCTTAAAAGATTTTATTATTATATCGTATTCAATGATAAGCCTAAAGCTCTGTTGGGAGATGACTTTATCTCGTGCTGTATATTTAGTCATGGCTACAAGGGTGACATTGTTGTCACCGCTTTTAATTATGAGGGGTATGAAAAACAGTACATTTCTTCTCAAAATAGTATGAATATTTTTGAAGTATTATTTCAGGGATAAAGGACCGATATGTTATACTGACAGAAAGTAGTATCTTATAGAGGTAACTAAAGTGATGGAATTTAAAACGATAGGTAACCTGATCAAAGAAATACGGACAGCCAAAAAAATCACCAGAAAAGAATTATCATATGGAATATGTTCCGAACACACACTTCAGGAGCTGGAAACAGACAGTTATGCAGCGGACGGACTAATGCTGGATATCCTTCTGCAGCGTCTGGGACAATCGCCTGATAAATTTGAAATGATACTCAACAGCAGTCTGTTCGATATGGTCCGACTTCGCGACCTGATTGCGGAAGCTATCTGTCGCGGGAAAAGGGAGCTGGCGGAACAGCTACTGCAACATTATCCGTCACGCACCAACGTTGATGAGATGTACCTATACCGCATGAAGGCGTTTCTCGTTTATCGCATTGACAAAAACTGCACACTTGCGGCACAACATCTCCGGAAAGCAGCCGTCACGACTCTTCCTGACTATTCTTATGACCACTTTTATGAACAGATGGAAAATTATCTCATTTCCGCAGTGGAGCTGGAAAATCTGCTTGCTCTCGAGCGAATGAATATCGAGAGCAACATCAAAGACAGCGCCATCAGAGAAATATCGAAGCGTCACCTTGCGCTCTGTATGGATTATATTAAATACCATTTCCACGGCGATGAGGAATATGCCAAACTGACCAGCAAGTGTGCCTGGCTGATTGGAAAGATCTGTTATCTGGAACAGGATTATATGCAGGCTATTGTATTCTGTAAAAAGGGTATGGAGGAACTGCGGAAAAACACAATCCTATATTTTATGCTGCCCCTGCTGGAGCTGATGACAGAATCAGAAGCAGCACTTGGCATAGCGCCAGAGCGGAGCAAATGGAAACAGTATTATGACATTCTGACCTTTTTATGGCAGGGCTACGCGAAAAAGTGGTACCCGACAGATTCCTTATTTCACAACTGCTGTCAGAGAGACTACCACCTGGATTATGAACTAATCCGCTCCGAGCGGGAATCACAGTACATGACACAGGCGCAGCTTGCCGAGGATATCTATCAGAACCCGGAATCCCTCTCTCGCGTAGAGACCGGAAAGGTATCGCCGAACAAAAAGACTTTTGAGAAGCTGATGGACAAGCTCGGACTGGAAAAACGCAGATATAACGGATGCGTTATCACGAACTCCTTTGAGGTGATGGAGCTGAAAAGAAGTATCGACGGCTTTATCATGCGCCGGGAGTATCAAAAAGCAAAAGAGGCGACACAGAAATTAAAGAGCAGTCTCGATATGGAAATATCAGAAAACAGGATGGTAGTCAGTCTCTATGAAGCTATCACTGGTGAAAGCCTTGGAGAAATATCAGCAGAGGAAGCGTTAAAAAAATTCAAAATAATATCAAAGAAATTTTTGAATTTTGACCAGAAAACTTTTTCCCATATTCCAATGCGAAATGAAACATTGGTAATTAATAACATATGCATTACATTATGCAAACTTGGGCATAAAGACGAAGCACTTGATTTATATAGGATTACATTAGAAAAAATGAGAAGCAGTAAAGTCAATGTAAAATATAGGTACCGCTCCTATCAGATTTTATTTAATAGCTATATCCGTGAAAATAGATCGATCGAAGATACCCTTAAAGAACTTCAAATGGAATTTTTGTGTGGGAAAACATCCGAACTTCCTTTTTGCCTTAATCATATTTTACAAATATTGAACAAAAATAACGTGGAAGAAAGCGAATGCGATGAGTGGGCTAAAGCAGTATATTATATGTGTGATTTGAATCACTTTGACAAAGATAAAAGCGATTATAAAAATTTTCTTGAAAACAAGAGGTGTTTGAAAGTTATTGATTAATGGATAGTGTAATTATTTTTGTGCCTCTGTTCTTCTATCTTATTTCAGAACCCATAAATCCTTAAAAATAATGATATATAAGATAGCAAGAACCAAAGACACAAAATCAATTACAAATCTAATTAATAATTAGATTTATTCGAATCTAAATCCGGATACTCCTCGCAACACATTAGGACGTCGTTTTCCGATGGACTTTCAACAAAACTCACAGTATCCCCAGCCGTGGAAACCACTACTGCCATAAAAACTGAAAATAAGAGTGTTTTTACAATTGATTTTACTTTTTTCATAATAATTTGTTCCTTCCTACATAAATTATGAATATCAATGGATTCTTTAAAGGTATATGACATGACATCAAATGCCAAAATACCTTTAAGTTTTCCATGAAACGCCAATTAATAATGTATCAAAATACTTTATTTCCGTATTATACACAAATCTCCGACAAAGTACATGACTTTTCGCATACAAAAAATAAAAAATATTTTGTATGCGAAAAGTCATGTGCTTTTTATCGATAGCGGTGTATCATTGAATTTATCAAAAATGAAGCATGCATCTGTTTTGAAATACATATAAGAGGAGGAGATTATTTATGGAAATCGTTGAGAGCAAGAAGCCAATCCGTGTTCCTGACAGCATTGATGTTCATGCCAATTACGTTCCGGGTTGCGGATGCCACTAATCACATGTTCTGTAAGTCTGAGTTTTCTCAGACTTACAGTCTTGTAAAATGTTCTAACGATAGAAAGGAATGTTGTCATGTATATTCTGCCTGGCTATGTCTCGTATGAAGAAGAGGACGGAATGTTGTATATTTCATCTAAGCTACTTCAAAACAAAGTAAAACTCACAGAACAATCTATTCAAAACGAATTCTATTCAATTGTTAAAAATGGTGGTTGTCTAAAACTATCTACTCCTTTGACACAATTTCTACACCAACAGGAATTATTGGCGAGTGCGGAGGAAATTGAAGCAGCCTTACAAAATGCAAGACGACTTTTAAGAGATACACTTATATTGACGATCATGCCCACTGAGGGATGTAACTTTCGATGTACTTACTGTTATGAGCATCATATACCCACCAGCATGACACAGCAGATGTTGGACCAACTTCAAACATTTATTATTGAACAGGCTCCACGCTTTAAATCCATTCATATTAGTTGGTATGGCGGGGAACCTATTTTGTGCAAAGATGCAGTTATAAAGATAGCTGCTCTTGTCCAGACATTACATGAACAGTCCCACATTCAATACAGCTCCTCTATGACAACAAATGGATATCTATTAGATGCAGACTGTTTTCAAAAGTTCTACGCCGTCGGGATTACCAACTATCAAATAACTTTAGATGGATGGACTCATGATCAAACCAGGCCTCATGTATCAGGAACAGGCACACTACAGACTATACTGGATAACCTTATAGCTATTTCTGCGTTGCCGCAGGACAAGTATCGTTTTAATATTATTTTACGCCACAATATTTTGAATGGAGATAAGGATTATAGCTGGTATGATTACCTGCATAAAATGTTTGGCACAGATACACGTTTTTCTGTGGCAGTGCGTTCCGTAAATGACTGGGGCGGAGATTCTGTACAGTCTTTAAACTTACTGGAAGGCAACAGCAAAGCAGCATATCAAACCACCCACGAGACGTATCTAGATAAAATTGGAATGAAACGAACTGTCAGTTCCGATTCCTTGTTTTCACGGATATGTTATGCGGCTTTCCCAAATGGATTTGTCTTCCGAGCAAATGGCAAAATAGAAAAATGTACTGTTGCTTTGGATAATCCAAAGAATCAGGTTGGTGTCCTTAACCCAGAGCAAGGAGTTGTCCTGTTTCCAGAAGCCGCGCAACCATGGAGCGAGTCCTCCCTTGAACCCAAATGCTATACTTGTCCAGATATTTTAACGTGCTTCAATATGCAATGTAAAAGAAATGCCATCATAAATGGTGAATCACCCTACTGTCATCGTTCACCACAGTATCAAGAATCCTGAGAAACGGAGGTTTAAGCTACCAATGTTGTACTATTTTAAAAAGAACTGGAAGAAAATCGTTCCGGTCTGCATATTGGGGGCAGTCGCCGAGGGTATTTATGCGGTAATACAGCTTTTCATGATGCGCTCCTTTGATGCTGCCATCAACTTTGATTCCCAGGGATTTCTGTTCTGGACGGCAGTACTGTTAGGCGGATATGGTCTGTATTTTATCTCCGCCGCGCTGGCAAATATCCTGCAGACACGTGCCTGCCGCATTCTGAACAATCATGTCCGCCATGATTTGTCCCTGTCCCTGCTGGACAAGAGCTATCAGGAATACCATAACCAGAACTCCGGAGAATACATCTCCTGGCTGACGCAGAATGTGAAGCAGATCGAACGGCTGGCATGGGGACCGCTGTTTGAATACATCAACAGCATCATGCGGGTTGTCTGGTGCATTTTAGTGCTTGTTTCTCTGGACTGGATTCTGCTGGCGGCAGGGGTGGCATCCGCGGTCATAATGCTGACAGTGCCGAAGCTGTTCCAGAAGCGGATGGAGCTCCTTGGCGAGGCCTGTGCAGCCGCCGAGGCCGAGAGCGTCAGCAGACTGAAGGACCTGATATCAGGATTTGATATACTCCGTTTTTTCAACCGGCAAGGCCTGTTTCTGCGCCAGAGCAGCGTCATCAGCGACCAGATAGAGACACCGAACTGCCGCCGAGGCAGTTATCAGGCCGCTGTCTCATGCCTGACCGGCGGCGTAAGTGTCTTTTTGCAGGTTTTCCAGCAGGCGTTGACGGTTATTCTGGCGTTCCATGGCAGAATTATGCTGGGAGCAATGGCTAGCGCCAGCAATCTAACCGCCGGAATCACGAACGGCCTGCGCGCCATGGCTGATTACCACCTGTCCCTTGCGTCCGCAAAACCTTATTTTGAAAACATCGCGGTCCATGACGAAGAAGCGCATCCCAGAATGACGGGGCAGATGAATCCGATCGCCGATTCCATCACCATTGAAAATCTGACCTTCCGCTACGGCGAGCATCCCATCCTGCAGGATCTGTCCCTGCAGTTCAAAAAAGGCGGCAAGTATGCCATCACTGGTCCCTCCGGCTGTGGCAAGTCTACTCTCTTAAAACTGCTGCTGGGCTGGCTGCCGGACTATAGCGGAACCATCCGCTTTGACGGAAAGGACGCAAAGGGCTTCACGCCCGAACAGCTCCAGCGTCAGATGAGCTACATTGAACAGAATGTATTTTTATTCAACTCCACTATCCGCGACAATATTACGCTGGGCGAGATATTCACTGACGAGCAGATGGAGAAAGCGCTCCGAGACAGTGCCCTGGCAGGCGACCTGGCCTCCATGCCGGACGGCTTAGATACTCTTGTTGGCGAGGAAGGCAGCAATCTCTCAGGCGGACAGAAACAGCGGGTGGCCATTGCACGTGCACTGATTCATGAGTGCGATATCCTCCTTGTGGACGAGGGCACCAGCGCCCTAGACCAGAAAAACGCGGATATCGTGGAAAAGAGCCTGCTGGCAAACCCGGAGCTGACGCTGATCCTGATCAGCCATCATCTGTCCCCGGAGCGCAAAGCGCAATTTGACGATGTATACCAGTTGAAGGTTATCACCACTTAAACAGGCAGATAAAATTAATATTGGGATACTAAACTGTATTGTCGTTCCTGACGATGCTCACAAACGCATTGATTTCATCCATACATTTTGATACAATACAATTGACATTTAACGGTTTGGGAAAAACACACAACAGCCTTAGATGTATTAATGGAAATAAAATCACAATAAGGAGCCTTAAATGAAAACAAAAGTATTAAAGAAATACCCCTTCCAGGTCTTGATGATGACCGTCACGTTTCTGATCACGATGATACTGCCTATCCTGATGAGTTACCTGATAGATAACATTCTGGGATCAGGAGACATGGACACGCTGATGCGATGGGGTGCGGTCACGTTTGGCGTGTCGGTTGTGGGATTTCTGCTCAAATTTTATTTCTGTGAATATACTCCTGTCAAATTAGGCATCAAAAACACATTCCGCCTGCAGAAGAAATCAGCGGCGGATATACTCAGAATGAACCAGTCCCTGTACACACAAAAGGACAAGGGATATTATTACAATGTTTGTTCCAACAGCTGCGCTTCTTACGGCGACCTGCATGAAGAAATCCATCTGAAAATGGTCAGTTATCTGCTCTATATCTTTAGTATCCTGGCGGTCATTACCTATGCGGATATCTTTTTCGGCATCTTTTTTCTGGTGTATGGGGCGATTCTTGTCGTGATCTCGCTCAACAGTGCCAAGCCGCTCTATGCAATGCAGAAAGTGGTTATGCCCACACAGGACAAATATCTCGGAGGCATCCGCAATATCATCGAAAACAAAGCTGGTATCAATGCCATCCATACAGAGAAGTATTTTGAGAAAATATATGCAAAATACGTGGGGAATTACGAAAAATTCGTATTAAGATACCGTTTTTTTGAATATTTTTGCAATTATCTGCCAGATATCATCAACCAGATCTTTGGCGTGGCGTATCTGTTTTTTGCCGCCATTCTTGTATTTCGTGGAAATATCACAACAGGCGTGTTATTGATGGGGTATCAGTATCTTGACTATTTCTCCGGTCCGATCTCGGGGGTGTGCGGTATACTGATGCGCTACAGATCAAACAAAGTACATATCGAGCGCGTTGACGAGCTGACGCTGGACGCGGAGAAACCAAGTGAGCTCGCCGCATACCAGACAGAAGAAACGACAATTTTTACCGCCAATGACTTTGACTTTTACAAAGGCGACCAGCCGGAGGATTTCCTGTATCACATTCCGCATATGGAAATCAGAAAAAATGGTTTGTACGTGATCAAAGGGGAAAACGGAAGCGGCAAAAGTATGCTGATGAACTTGATCCTGGGAAATATCACCCCACAGAACTGCAAAGGGAATTTCAGCGTGTCAAAGGACATTGAGAATAACACGTTTTTGACCTATCCCATTTTTACAGTTGACGGAAGCTTTGATGACAATCTATATGAAAAGCCCAAAACAGAACAGTTAATCAAAATGCTGGGGATTGATTTTGAGGATAAGGAGATCGCGAGCAATCCGATTAACCTAAGCTATGGCCAGCAGCAGAAACTTGCATTGTACAGGGTATTTGCGTCGGATACACCAATATATTTTCTGGATGAACCCCTGTCCAATCTCGACGTAGAGACACAGGCAAAGGTCACCGCGTATATCAAAAGTCTGAAAGGCTCCAAAACGATACTGGTCGTAATGCACAGCAGCGAGCTGGATGATGCGGCAGACGGCATCATACTGATCAAAGATCATCAGGCGTCTATGACAGCAGCTGGAACAAATTGAGCAGGGGAATTAGCGGCATACTTCCATGTGCAAAACTCTCGTATATGGTTTTGCACATTGAAAGCCTTATCTTTCCCTGCTCTCACGCCTCATTTTCTGAAATCTCTCTACAGCATCGAAGCCCTAAGTTCCTCAGCGCTCTTTGCACTCAGATATGCGGGTGCAATATCAAACACTGTTTTACACCCGTTCTGCCCTTCGTCTGAGAGACGGTGTGCTGCCCTCGCGTATGCCACGAGCACGCTCGCTGTAAACTCCGGGTTGGAATCAAGCTTTAGGCTGTACTCGATCAGATGCTTATTTTCTTTCTCCCAGCCTGTCACACCGCTTCGCAGCACAAAGCCGCCGTGCGGAATCCCGCTGTGGTTCGCAAGCAGCTCCGCCTCGCTGATAAAGTGCACTGTCGTGTCATAGTCCGCGAAATAGTTAGGCATGGTCTTGATCTCCTCCTCGACTTTCGCCGCGTCTGCGCCCTCCTCAAGCACCACAAAACACTCACGCGTATGTTTCTGCCTCGTCGTCAGCTCCGGGTTGTCGCCAGAGCGTGCCGCCTGCAGCGCGGACTCGACGGGAATCGTGTACTGCTTTGCATTTTTGACGCCTTGAATCCGACGGATCGCGTCAGAATGCCCCTGGCTGACGCCCTTCCCCCAAAATGTATAATCTTTTCCCTCCGGCAATATCGCGTTCGCATACAGACGGTTCAGCGAGAACATTCCCGGGTCCCATCCAACAGAGATGATACCAATATGTCCTGTCTCCTTCGCGGCTGCATCGACATTGGCAAAGTGCTCAGGGATCTTTGCATGTGTATCAAAGCTGTCAATCACGTTAAAGTATCTGACGTACTTTGGTGTCTGCACTGGCAAATCAGTGGCACTGCCACCGCAGATGATCATCACGTCGATCTTGTCCTTCCAATCTGCCACATCCGCTATATTGCAGACCTTAGCCGTATCTGTCAGGCTCGAGACCGTCTCCGGGTTCCTGCGCGTAAACACGGCAACGAGTTCCATGTCCTCATTTTGTCTGACCGCGCACTCGACGCCGCGCCCCAGATTGCCATACCCTAAGATTCCTATGCGTGTACTCATTTCATTTTTCCTCCCATATTTTACTTTTTTCAACAGATTCTTTTTCTAAGGAACTGTTCAGAAATTACTTGTGACAAGAACGCTGCATAGATTTTCTAATACCGCAGATGGGCAACTAGTACAGCATTGCGCAAATAACAGTGAATACAGCACCTGCTATTTGCACCAGTACTGCGTTGTCGTCAGTCAACAATGCCACCGCATTGCCTCCTTCCTCCGCCTTGCCCTGTCACAAATATCAGGCACTGTTTTTCACTGTTATTTAGGCAATGCTGTACTAGGCAAGTTATTGTCATGAGTAGTTTGTTAACAGTTCCTAAGTTCTTTCGCGCCAGTTCTTTGTCACATGTTATCCCTGCACTGATTTCAGTGCATTGCAGTGCACCACACATTCCTTGCCACAGAACGCGATACCATAGCAGCTCACATACTTATAGCCGTCATTTCGAAGTTCGACATCATACTTTTTCTCCGCAATCTGTCTTAGCGCCTCGTCCGCCTTTGCCTCCATGTCATCAATGTCCTTTGCAACCTTAAACTCTATGACAAATGCTTCCCGGCTTCTGTGGACCGGCCTGACAAAAAGGTCGCTTCGCCCTCTGCCGCCCTCTCTGTTCGAACGAAGTCCGAAGCCCTTGATCCCTGTCAGCAGCCCTGTGACCATTCCATGGTAATAGTATTCGTTCTGATCCATGTAACTGATTGTCTCCTCAAAGATATCATTGATCTGCTCTTCCAATGCGGCACAGTCCTTGTTGACGAACACAGTGTAAAGCGGTGCCATGTCCCTTCCCTTGATCTTCTCGCGGAACCAGTTCTGCACTTTTTCCTCAAAAATGTACTGTACTTCCCTATTGGGGATGGTAAGCTCAGCATAGATGGCAGAACCCTCCATCCACTCACTTATCTTGCGAAAATACCCTGTGAAAAGCATAAAATTCCACAGATTATCACTGCTGTCATAGATCTCACCATAAGTAATGTCCTCGTGAATCTGCACGCGGATACTGCCCCATGTGTGCCAGGCAGTTCTCCCCGGCCTCCATGATTTTCAGCCCCGCAAAGATCTGTGACCAGTCCCGTTTATTCCCGTGGGCATCCCTGTCATCCTCAAAGAAATATTTGAACATACTCATGTTCAGCATCTTGCCAAACCGACGCGGACGCGTGAAGAGCGTAACCTTTGCTTTATGCTCCAACAAATCCCTGATCATAGGAGTCTTGTCAACATAGTAATATTCCTGCTCGATCATTTCCGCGAAATCACTGATACCTATCGGTAATGGTCTATATCTCATATCCGCCCCACTCCCTGCTTAACAGCCGGTATTCCAGCCGCGTTTTCATTTTTCCATCGTGCCATTCATAATCAATATGTTCCGCTTCCTTGATCAGGCCGCATTTCTGCATAACTCTCTCAGAACCAATATTTTCAGCCAGACATCCCGTCGTTACCCTGTATACGTTATTTTCAGCAAAGGCAAACGCCAAAACCCTTTGAAATGCTTCCGTCGTATAACCCTTTCCCCAGAACTTTGGATAAATGAAATACCCCGCACCGACTATTTTTCCGGCGGGAGTCTCATCTGTTACCGTATACCCGACGCTTCCAACCTGCTCATGTGTATCTTTTAATTCGATATGCAAAAAATAAAACTTCCGATTCGGTTGAGACAGATCCTCCAGAACCTTATGGAAATCTTCATGAGCTTCTTCTTTTGTGTGCAACTGTATATCTTGTAGGTAATACATCGTTTTGAGATCAGATTTCAACCGATAATATTCGTCAAAATCATCTGCGCAGTAATCCCGCAAAATCAATCGTTTTGTTTCCAGATACATCATTCATCAAGAACCTCTCGCTATTTTTTCCATGAGTTCCGGCAGTTTCGAGAATGCCTCGAGTCTATAGTCCGGCGCCTGGGCTTCGCCAAATCCGTATTCCGCATAGATGAATGGGATGCCCGCGACGCGCGCGGACTCCTCGTCGCCCGCCGTGTCGCCTACATATACTGCCCTTGTCACCTGGTTGCGCTCCATGATGAGCTTGTTGTTCTCGCCCTTTGGAAGCAGGTTGTTGCCCCAGCACTCGATATCATCAAAGCATTTCGCAAGCTTATGCGCCTTGATAAAACTCTCGATATACCCCTGCTGGCAGTTGCTCACCACAAAGAGTTTGTACTTTTTTTTCAGTTCCATCAAAGTTTCTTCGAGTGCAGGATAAAGGATTCCGCCATGTTCTGACAGGTAGGCATTCTCAACCTCACAGCACTCGTCCATCAGCGCCTGCTGCTGTTCTGGTGTCGAACCCGGAAACAGCTTCGCCGCGATGTCGGTCATGGGCAGTCCCAGACAGCCTTCAAGCTCCTCGAAGGTAATCGGCTCTTTTCTGTATTCGGAATGGTTTGCCACCACCTGGTTCCATGTCTGGTGTATCCCGTCAAGCGCGTTCCACATGGTTCCGTCCAGGTCAAATATGATCGCTTCTATTTTATTCTCTTTTTTATTCTCTTTTTCACTCTCTTTATTGGCCATATCACTCCTCATTTCTGTACGCAAATTTATGCCTTGCATAAATTTGCCCAGTGGAATTTAGTTATTCTTGGTCAGTGTCCTTTACTGACTTAGAATCACTTTCCACTGTATTCACATAATCTCCGCCCCTGACGGCATCGCCTTCTCTGGCGTCATCAGCGCAAGGTTTCCGTCCGCGTCCTCGGCACACAGAAGCATGCCTTCTGACAATACGCCTGCAAGCTTTGCCGGTTTCAGGTTCACAAGCACCATCACCTTCTTGCCCACCATCTCCTCGGGGCTGTAAAATGCCTTGATGCCGGATACGATTTGTTTCACCTGTGAGCCAATCTTTACCTGGCTGCACAGCAGTTTCTTTGACTTCGGCACCGCCTCACAGGACAGAATCTCTCCCACCTGGAACTGCATCTTTGTAAAGTCCTCGTATGTGATCTCTGCCTTGGGCTCGATATCAATCCCGTTTGTGACACCTGTGTCATTTTCCGTTGCGGCACCCACCTCCGCCATCTGACGGTTGGCAAGCTCTTCCACCTTCGCATCGATTTCTTTGGGATCAAGACGCGCAAAGAGGATTTCCGGCGCATCTGTCACTTTTGTCCCGGACGCATAGACGCCAAAAGTCTTTGTCGACTCAAAGTCGCGGACATCACTGTTCAACTGCCGCATAATGCGCTGCGCTGTCTCCGGCATAAACGGCTCGAGCAGCCCCGCGCCGATCGAAATTCCTTCTACAAGATTGTACAGAACGGTCGCGAGCCTGTCCTTTTTCGCCTCGTCCTTTGCAAGTACCCACGGCTCCGTCTCGTCGATATATTTGTTGCAACGCTTGAACAGGTTAAAGATCTCTGTCAGCGCATCGGCAACGCGAAGCTCCGCCATCTTCGCCTCAACCTTCTCATAGGTTCCTGTGGCGACTGCCTTCAAGTCCGCGTCGACTGCCTCCTCCGCGCCTTTGTCCTCCACCACGCCGCCAAAATATTTGTTGCTCATGGAGATCGTTCTGTTCACAAGATTTCCAAGCGTGTTTGCCAGGTCGGAGTTCAGCCGCTCCACCATCAGATCCCATGTGATCGAGCCGTCATTTTCAAACGGCATCTCATGCAGCACAAAGTAGCGCACCGCGTCCACGCCAAACAGCTTCACAAGGTCATCCGCGTACATGATATTTCCCTTGGACTTGCTCATCTTGTCGTTGTTCTGCAGCAGCCACGGATGACCAAACACCTGGTGCGGAAGCTCCTCGCCAAGTGCCATCAGGAAAATCGGCCAATAGATCGTATGAAAGCGGATAATGTCTTTTCCGATCAGATGCAGATCAGCAGGCCACAGCTTCTTGTACTGCTCCGTGCTGTTTCCGTCCGCGTCGTAGCCGATACCTGTGATATAGTTCGTGAGCGCGTCAAGCCACACATAGATGACGTGTCTGTCATCAAAGTCAACGGGTATCCCCCATTGAAACGATGTGCGCGACACACACAAATCCTGCAGTCCCGGGAGCAGGAAGTTGTTCATCATCTCGTTCTTGCGCGATACGGGCTGGATAAACTCCGGGTGCTTATTGATGTGGTCGATCAGCCTGTCCGCGTACTTGCTCATCTTGAAGAAATACGCCTCCTCCTTCGCCGGTTTTACCTCGCGCCCGCAGTCTGGGCACTTGCCGTCCTTGAGCTGCGATTCTGTCCAGAAGGATTCGCAGGGCGTACAGTACATTCCCTCATAAGCCCCTTTATAGATATCCCCCTGGTCATACAGGCGTTTGAAGATCTTCTGCACCTGTCTCTCGTGATCACTGTCCGTCGTGCGGATAAATTTGTCGTAAGCAATGTTGAGCATGTCGCAAAGTCCGCGGATTGTTCCCGCCACATTGTCCACGAACTCCTTGGGCGTCACTCCTGCCTCCGCCGCCTTGAGTTCGATCTTCTGCCCGTGCTCGTCCGTGCCTGTCTGGAAAAAGACATCGTAACCGTCCTTCCTCTTGTAGCGCGCGATGCTGTCCGCCAGCACGATCTCATAGTTATTTCCGATATGCGGCTTGCCAGAAGTGTATGCAATCGCCGTCGTGATATAATATTTGCCTTTATTCTGCATGATCTCCATCACCTTTCCTTATCAATAATCTTAATCGAATAGGGAAGAACCATCTTACCCTACTCGCTGCGCCGGGCACCCGTCAGCCAACCGATTTATCGGTTTGATGACATATTTCCTCTGGGTGCCCGTGTGCATAATAAACCCAATTATTTATAATTTAACATACTCGGTGGGCTTTGTAAATCCCCAGAGCGCATTTACAGCTACACTGGTCAGTGTTTTCCCTTCAGCTCCTTTTTGGAATTTCTCCCAGGTCTCTGCTTCTGCCACCGTTGGCTTTGATCATCTGCCGCCAGCCCATCTGAGCCGCCATCTTATATAAGAATCTTGGAAAGGCAATGGAAACGTAATTGTTCTCCTGCGCCTCGCGCCGCAGGATTTTGCCTGCCATCGCACGGAGGGCTTTTTCGATGGGTGCTTTGGGGCCATGTCCATTTTCCGCCGATGGCATCTGTGCCAAAGCGCCCCCGCCGCCGATACCGATGCCGCCTCCCCATGTAAGCCCGGTCTTTGCAGACCAGTTTTGTAGAATGTCGAGTGCAAATTCCGCCTGAATGCCCTCGTAAAAACCACAGTTTACAATACCGTGGATTCGTATAGGGCAATCTGTCCAATCACATGTCTCCAATTGGACGAGGCATGACAAAAGGTGCGCGGGGATACCGTCTACATACAGTGGGCACACAATTACCCAGGTATCGCTATCGTGCAGCATCTTAAGCGCCTCTGTTGAAACAACCGTATTATGCATGTCGATTTCCAGTATCTCGTTTTTTTCAGCAGGAGAATTTTGCGTGTGAGCTGTCAGGATTCTTTTTAAATCTGCTAACAGAATCTTGCTGGCGCTGTTGTTTACTTTGGGGCTGCCATTAATCAGTGCGATTTTCATAAGATCATATTCTCCAGTTCCTCTGTTGTCTTATAGAAACAGATATTTTTAACCTTTCCATCATAGTTGTCTGCATTTGCGGCTATGATGTTTCGAGCAGTTGCTTTCTCAGACTCTGTGATGTGCTCCCCGTAAAAATATGCGGATATTGTAATGATATTTTTGTATCTGCGTTTGTGGTGCATCTCGCCTTTGCGGAGCGCGAAATCGGGGTGGATGTAGGAGATTGCCCGATCCTGTACAGTTTTTACAAATGGGCTTACACTGCCGTAGCAGCACTGGCTGACTAAAATGAGTTCCGTGCATTTGCCCATGTCGACTCCTGTGCCTTCATAACCATCGTGAATGACGCATTTTCCAGGCGTTTTCACCCAGCAGCCAAAGCAGCCGACGCAGTGGTGAATGGTTCCCTGCGGCATGATTACCCTATAGTCTCCGCCGACAGGAATCTTAAAGTGTTCAATGTCTGTGATAATTAATTTCATTGTGTTTCCTCCGTATCTCACAGTAGGATATCATAGATGCACGTACATGTCATTAAAATCAGATTAATTTTAAATGAAATCTGGACTGTCTATTTTAGACACGGTCTACATCAATCGCCTTCTCAAAAGCCTCTATGGAGGTAGTTCTTGCGGCTAGTTTGTGCCATCTGCTCAGCACAGTAAAGTCCGTCTGGGACATGATCAGATATCTAAGGGAATCTGGTACTTCACCAACGTCTTCGAGCAGTTCAATAATGTATTCTGCTTTTCCTTCTGCCTTGCTTTCTGCCCTTATACCGCGTTCATAGATTTTAACGTCAAATTCATTCAATAACAAACTAAACACCTCGCTTCTCTGTTTTCCTAAAATATCTTTCAGAATATCATTTTCTTCGCAATGTTCCATTGCCAGTTTTATGGATTCTTCATAGGGATATCCAACATTTAAATTTTGGTTTACTTCGTTGACAAAATACGCGTAATCGTGCAGCCGCTTGCATTTGTTCAGCAGTTTCAGGTTGTGCCCATAATTAATGTTCAACATTGTGGCAATACATTCGATGGCAGGAGTCTTTTGGGGAGTATTTTCATTGCATTCAAATGCGTCCGAAAGTCTGAGCTCCTGCATATCGGGCTCCTCGTCCTTTCCATTATAAAATATAATATATCTTGGCATAGGCAGCTTTAAAAGCGTTTTGCCATAAACATTCATCTGATGTTCCTTGATATAGGCTTCATAAATTCTGGCAAAGTAGATCAGTCCCCGTATCGGCATGTTCGGGTTGTAAGTTGACTGATGTTCATAGAGATTGAGCGTTGCCGATATGATAAAGGACAGATCGTTTTTGTATGTCAGGTAGATGCAGTCGTCAAGGGTTGTAATTTTGAGTTCTGCAGTGTCATCATATGTGGTGCCGTTCAATGCATTGTACAGTTCGAGTAGATCCTGCTTGTTGTCAAAGCATCTCCGAAAAAGTGCATCCTTATATTTTTTGCGGATTTTAAGGCGTCTGAGGAACCGGTTCATTGTCTGTCGTATTTTTGTCATGTAGTCTCCTTTATTATAGCAGTCCTGTGTTGCAGATTCAATCGCTCATTTGTTCTTGATAAATATAATTTACAGGATTATATGAAAAAAGTCAAGGCGGAAATCGAAAATATTTTCGGAACAAATTTTCACATATAAAGTATTATTTAATTTACAGCTACACCAGTCAGTGTTATAATGAATGTAAAGAGGAGGAGCATCATTATGGCGGATTTATTGGAAAACCTGAATGAAAAGCAGCGGGAGGCGGTGCTCGAGACAGAGGGGTATGTCAGGGTGATCGCGGGGGCTGGCAGCGGCAAGACAAAGCTTCTCGTGAGCCGTTACGCCTATCTCGTGCAGGAGTACGGCATCGATTCCTTCAACATTCTGTGCGTGACGTTTACCAATAAGGCGGCGGGCGAGATGAAACACAGGATTCGCGCGCTGATCGGGGGCGAATCTGACATCAGCCTGATCTGCACGTATCATGGTTTCTGCAACCGTCTGCTGCGGGAGAATCCGGAAAAGCTGTTTTTAAATAAACAGTTTCAGATCATTGACAACCAGCAGCAGAAGGCAATCCTCGGTGAAATCTATCAAAAGTATGAATTGAAACTGGACTACGCCAGTTTTGAATCCATTTTACGGCAGATCGGCTATGCCAAGAAAGACGGCGCATATGTGGCAAAGCTGTGCGATCCGCAGCCGTGTCAGATTTTAACAGAGATCAGGACGCAGGACGATCGCATTGTGGAAGAGTTTCTGCAGAGGCAGAAAGCGACTTATTCACTGGATTTTCACGACCTGATCGCGTTTGCAATCTATCTGCTGGAGACGGACTGCGAAGTGCGTGAAAAGTGGCAGAACAGGTTAAATTACATTTTGGTGGACGAATTCCAGGACAGTTCGTCGGTGGAGATGCGCCTGGTGGATATCCTGTCCGACCAGTACCGCAATCTGATGATCGTGGGCGATCCGGATCAGAATATTTATGAGTGGCGCGGCTCTGACGTGAACCTGCTCGTGGAATTTGACAAATACCATGAACCTACCCGGACGATTATTCTGAACCAGAATTACCGTTCCACGCCGCAGATCTTAAAATGCGCGAACACCCTGATCGAAAAGAATCAGCTGCGCCTGAAAAAAGACCTTTTTACAAAAAATGCCGCCGGTGCGCCGGTCATACACTATCACTCCAAAACTGATTTCGAGGAGATGGAGCATGTGATTGAGAATATTAAAAAGCTGCGTGCTGTGCAGGGATTGCGGTATTCCGACTTTGCCATCATATACCGTTCCGGTTTTTTGTCGCGCGTCGTGGAGAAGAAACTGGTGGAAAAGAATATTCCTTATGAAATTTTTGGCGGAGTCCGTTTTTATCAGAGAATGGAAATCCTGGATATCCTGGCGTATCTGAAACTGACTGCCTATGATGACGACACCTGTTTCCGCCGTATTGTAAACACGCCGCGCAGGCGGTTTGGACGGGCAAAGATGAATTACCTCGAGGGGTTGAAGGAACCAGATCAGTCATTATTTGCAACGTTATCGGCGCACCTTGAGGCGAAGGAATTTCAGAACAGCGATGTGGCGTCCTTTGTCCATTTTATCGACGATATGCGGAAAAATTATCGGGAGAAACGGATCTCCGACATTGTTAATGAAATAACAAGGGAGTCCGGCTATGAAAAGTACATTCGCGAGCTGGGCGATGAGGAACGTCTGGACAATCTCGCGGAATTTAAGCGAATCGCCAATGAGTTTGAGCGGGAGTTTGGGGAGAACTTAAGTCTCGAGGAGTTTTTGCAGCAGATTGCGCTTCAGTCGGGGGAGGACAGGGAAGACCAGAAAGACACGGTGAAACTCATGACGATTCATTCCTCAAAGGGACTGGAATTTCCGGTTGTCTTTATTCTCGGTTTTACGGAGGGCGTGTTTCCATCGGCCAAAACGATCGGGGAGCGGAAAAATCTGGGACTGGAGGAGGAGCGCAGGCTGTGTTATGTGGCGATCACCAGGGCGCAAAAGTATCTGTTTCTGATGGAATCGGAGGGGACATCACAGAACGGAATGCAAAAGCTGGTCTCCCGTTTTATTGAGGAGATCGGGGAAAATAATTTTGTGCGGATCGGGCAGATTTCGGAGGATTTACAACAGGAGAGCCGGCGTTATGCGGCGAAGCTGAACTGTGCGTTCCAGACGGAGGAGGACACTGCCCGCAAGGTCGGGGATACGGTGGAGCACCATATTTTTGGAAAGGGAACGATCGAGGAGATTGATGCGAAAAGGGCGAGTTATCTGATTCGGTTTGAAAAATTTGCGCAGCCGAGAAGCATCTCGTTTCGCTATTTTGCGCAGGAACATGAGGATATCCGGCAGAAGTATATGGGGCAGGAAGCCGCTGCCATTGAAAAGGAGGGGCAGGCGGTTTCGGAAATTTCGGCGGCATTGCCGGAGAATGACAAAGTGTCGGACTCTGCGGGTGAGATTGTCAATGCAGCCAGGAATACAAACATAAATATGGACAAAGGAGTAATGTCCAGTGAGGATTGGTTTGGCGCTGATGGCATAGATTGCTGTGATAAAATGCCCTATGTTATTGACGCAGAGCATTGCGAAAAATTGCACGATGGTGAGAAGTCTGATCCCAGTGGTGTAGAAGGTAATGAAGAGTATAAAGCATTGTCTGACAGTGTTGTGTCTACTTCTGATGATACGGATTATTATGAAGAATACCAAGATAACGACGAGACTGATACGTGTGCCATTGGTGAAAATGACCTTTTGCTGACAATGCAGCAGAAAGTTCTCCAGTTAAAGGAAAACAGTCCGAATCTGTGGAAGAAGGACGATGTTCCGCACGATGGCTGGACATGCGTCGGCATAGAAGATCTGGGAGCCCCGGTTGGCATCTGTGAAATGTGCGGATATCAGATTATCCGGTACGCGCATCATATGGAGCATCCTCAATACCACAGCCTGACAGCAGGGTGCGTCTGTGCAGGGAAGATGGAAGGGGACATTGAGGCGGCAAAGCGGCGTGAGGCGGAGTACAAAAACAGGGAGTCCAGGCGGGAACATTTCTTCCAAAAGAAGTGGAAGCAATCTAAGAAGGGAAATGAATACTTAAAAACAGATGGGCATGTGATCGTGCTCTGCTGTCTGGAAAAGGCGGGTAATAAGTGGAAGTACGCGATTGACAACGAGTTTTGCAAGACCTTGTATCCAAACAGGGATAAGGCGGCTGCAGGCGTTTTTGACGCACTTGAAAAAATGCGGGAGGCCAAGAAATAATTGTCTGTGGAGAGAGGCTTTGGAAGGAGGATATTTTGAATAAAGCGGCAGTATTACAGAGCCTATGGAAAATAACAGTCGGGAGTATTCGTGAAGGGGGAGACATTCTGGAAAGATTATGGGCAATGAAAAGGTGGCAGAGACAGAGCGGCTGCGGATACGCAATTTTCACAGGAGCGACGCCAGTTTGTGCTGGGAGAGCTGGGGACAGGACGAATCCCTTGGACAATATATTGCGTCGTATCCGATGACAGATCTCGGGCAAATGGAGGAACTGGTGCGGGGATTTCTCTCCAATGAGGACGCGTGGGTGATTGAGGATAAGGGCTCTGAAAAGATCGTTGGCTACATCACGGTAGACATACCATACAGGCAACTGGGAGTGGGTGAGATTGGATATGTTATAGGTGAAAAATACCAGAAACATGGGTACGCATTTGAGGCAATCCATTGCATATTGGCAGAATATTTAATCAATCAGGGACTTTACATGATTGAGGCAAAATGCAATGAGACCAACCATGCTTCGCTGAAACTATTAGAGAAAGCAGGTTTCCATGTCGACGGCAGACTTAGGGCAGAAGAATGAATCTGCCTACAGGTGAGAGGACAGACTTGATCGTGGCATCAGTCACACAGGCGGAGTTTAGGAGCGATACTGTAGAAAAACGCCCGAAGAAATTGAATTGCTCAAACAAAAAATGATATTGAGATATGCAGTCTTTAGGATAACTTTAGGCTGCATTTATTTTGTTTTTAAGTCTGTGTCTTATACTGTCAATTGTAAGGAGATTATGAACAACTACATAATATACAGAAAGGACCAAAAAATGATCACAATATCCAATCTATCAAAATCGTACAAAGGCAAAAAAGTAGTGGACGACCTGTCATTTTCCATGAAAAAAGGACAGCTTTTTGCACTGCTCGGAAGCAATGGCGCGGGGAAGAGCACAACCATTAAAATGATCTTAAACCTTGTAAAAAGCGACAGCGGCAAGATTCAGGTGCCAGACGGGGAATTGATCGGTTACTCGCCGGAAACACCCTATTTTCCGCCGTTTCTGACAGGGCTGGAAGTGCTGATGTATTATGCGGCATTGCAGAAAGTACCCAAAAGTGAGCGAATCGAAAGCGGGAAAAAACTGTTAGAACTGGTAGGACTGGAAAATGACAGGACGAAAATCCGCTTTTATTCCAAAGGAATGCTGCAGAGACTTGCGCTCGCACAGGCATTGATCGGCGATCCCGCCATACTCATTCTGGACGAACCCTGTGCCGGACTGGACGCCATGGGCAGGATTGAAATGCTCGGTCTGATCGCGAACCTGAAACGGGCGGGAAAAACAATTTTAATGAATTCTCACATTTTAAATGATATGGAGAAGGTATGCGACGAAGGTGTTATATTACAAAAGGGAAAAATAGTGCGGCGTTTTCAGAGAGCGGACCTGGAGGGAGGCATTAGTCTGGAAGAAATCTTTGTCAAAGCGGTTGGGGAGGTGTAAAATGAAAGTGATTATGATAAACGCGTTGAAAGAACGGATTCGCAGAAAAGAGCTGTATGTCGTCATGGTAATTGGTATTTTTATGATTTTGTTCTGTGGCAGCAACAGCACCTCGATCACAATAAACGGAGAACCGCTCACAGGGTTTCGCAATATGTTTATGGTCATGCATGTGCTGATTCATGTTGTGGGCTGCATACTGGCGGTGATACTGAGCATCAACACGATTCCAAGGGAATACGAGCGCCATAACAGCCATCTTGTCTGGGTGCGTGGAATCAGCCAGACAGCGTATCATGGTGGTCTGGCTGCTGCAAATCTGGCGGCATCTGCGATTGCAGTCGGAATCCTGTATCTGGTGCTTGCGGGGTATGCGGCGGTAAAAGGGTACACCGTTTACGTTCCCAAAATGATTCCGGCTTATCTGATCGTGGTTGTCAGTGTTTCGCTTGTAAGCCTCTGGGCGAGCGTGCTCAGCATCTGCCTGCCCTCTTTTCTGACAGGAGTTTTGACAGCAGGGTTTGCGATGGTTGGCATTCTGCATGGATTTCTGGAACTGTTCAGGAGTATCGTCGGCGGGGCCAGCGGATTGTGCATTTCCATTCTGCTCCGGGTGATACCGGACTTGAACGGTCTGCAGAAACAGGCGTATCACCTGATTATGGGGGAGCATGTGGACGCGCATCTGCTCTGGACAGCGCTGCTGGCTCTATGGGTGATCGCTACAGGACTGATTGTGTTAAGGAAGAAAGAGGCATGAGGTGAATTCGATGAGAATATGGAAAATAATGTATGCGGTGACAGGCATATTTCTGGCCGCAGGAAGCGTCGCGACGGCGGAACACGGGTTATCCAGTGTCAATAAGGATATTTACCAAAGCGCCCTTGCATTGGACGGAGAAATGCAAAAGCTTGGGTTTGACGGCTTCACGCTGCAAGACCGAAAAGTGCGTTTTTATGACGGAGACTGCGACTATGTCGTGGAGACAGATGCCGACAACCAGATGGTCGTCACAAAAGAAACAGCACAGCTTGACGTTTTTGCGGGGACGACATTGGAGGTGGACGGGCAGTGGCAGGTACTGCTGCCAACATACGAGCAGTTTTCGGGAATGTTCGATACATTGGGGACACTGGGCAGTTATCAGCAGGGAATGCAGGAGGGAGCGTTTGATTTCGAGAGAAGCGGATATGATGACCGCATGCATGCCGCGACAATCTGGCACGAGGCGTTTCACGCATGGCAGGCTGAGAACTGGCATGAGGGCATGACCACTCTGGCTGCGCAGACGCAGGGTGAGGATGAAAATCCGACCGATATCATTGTGAGGGAAGCCGATGCCTCCGAGGAACTCAGAACACTATTTGCCGAGGAAATGGCGCAACTGATGAACGCCTATAATGCACAGAATCCGGCAGAGAAAAAAGAGTGGGCAGCAAAGGCTCTGGAAACGGCAAACCTGCGGTCAGAAAAGCTTTCTGATGAAGCGAAGGCAACGGAGTACTATCTTGAAAATTACGAGGGCAGCGCGCGGTATGTGGAATGTATGGCTTACAGGGAGATGGCAGGCGACGACGCGTGGAGGGAAATCTATCTCAAGGATTTCCAATACGCCAATGGCAGCGAGAAATACTATCATATGGGCATGCTTAAATGTGTGCTACTAGATCAACTCGCGGACAACTGGCAGCAGATGTTTTCGGATAAGACGGGATTGGACGAGCTGTTGTCAAACCAGGTTGAGTATTAAACAGTTTTACGATTTTAGAACTGCGGAGGACACATATGGGGGAGAAAAGCATAGATAAAAAATTTGTGATTCTGGCAGCCGACGACGAAATGGAGCTGCTGGACGCGCTGCAGTTATTTGTGGAGCGGGAGGGCATGGAGCTGATAAAAACCGACAACGGCATATCAGCCCTCGCGCTATTTGAGAAACATCAGCCCGATCTGGTTCTGTTGGACGTAATGATGCCTGGGCTGGACGGTTTTGCGCTCTTGAAGAAAATCCGCGAAACGAGCAGGGTTCCCGCCCTCATGATGACGGCGAGGACAGAGGATTATGACAAGATTCTGGGATTGGGACTGGGCGCGGACGACTACATCACAAAGCCTTACAATCCGCTTGAAGTCGTTGCCCGCATCAAGGCGCAGCTTCGACGGTGTTACGATTATCAGGAGACAGACCGACGGCAAAGCAACGTTTTAACAGGCTGTGGTCTCGAGCTCAATTTATCAGAGGGCACGCTGAAAAAGGATGGACAGGAGATCAGCCTGACCAAGACGGAATTCAGGATCTTGGAGCTTTTCATGAAAACGCCGGGGCGCATTTATACAAAACAGCAGATCTTTGACCATTCATGGGACGAGCCGTACATGGAGGACGACAGTACCGTCATGGTGCACATCAGCAACCTGCGCAACAAGATTGAAAATGATCCCAAAAAGCCTGCGATGATACGAACCATCAAAGGACTGGGATATAAATTTGAGAAAGAGAAATAAGGAAAAATGAAAAAGGGCAGTATTTTTCGAAAACTGATCGCAAGTTATTTTGTGTTTGCCGTGTCCGCCATCGTGATCGTAGTGGGCGTATCTGTCATATCAGTTATCCTTGCGGTGGCGAACAGCAATCCGGCTTTTCCGGTACTCTTGACCGATGGCGACGGGAATATACAGGATATTGAGGGCATTCAGCGGCTGGGCGGCTGGGTGGAGGAACTCGACGAGGATTACCGCGTCCGCAGTATATACGGGGAGAAAAAAACGGAAACCACACAGTACACGCCGGAATTTTTGCTGGAGTGGACAGACCAGAAATCAGGAAACAGCGCATTTCATCTTTATTGGCAGAAAAAATCACAAGAAGAAGATTCGGGTTATTATCTGATCTACTATCCAAAGGAAGCGTTTACCATCACCTACAATTTTAACGCGTCGTCGCTTTTGATAATGGCACCGGAAATTGGGAGATGGGCAGGACTTGTGATGTTTGCGCTGCTTCTTGCGGACATGGTTTGTGTGAGTCTGTATATATCGAGAGTAATCCACAGACCGCTTCAAAACCTGATCAGCGGAATGAAACGGGTGGAACAGGGAGAGGAGCGCGTGGAACTTTCCATGCAGACAGAGAGGGAGTTTGTGGAGATTCAGAAAGCGTTTAACCGCATGACGGAAAGACTCCAGGAACAGAAGGCGGAAAATGAGCGTATGGGCAGAAATCGCCAGAGAATGCTTCTGGAACTTTCCCATGATATCAGGACGCCGATCGCGACGATAAAAAGCTCCGCATTTGCCCTGCAGGAAGGCATGGTTGCGGAGGAAAATTTAAAACAGTACTATAATACAATTGTATTAAAGGCAGACCGCGTAAACCAGATGTCGGAGGACCTGTTCACTATGCTCAAGATGGAGAGCGCGGACTATGTCATAGCGTTTCAGAATACGGACATCGCTGAACTTGCAAGACGCGTGTGCGCCGAATATTATGAGGAAATCATAAGTGCGGGATTTGAGTTTGTCATTGCCATTCCGGAAAACAGCATCTATGTGAACGGGGACGAAAAACTCCTGGCGAGAGTGATCGGAAATCTGCTCACCAACGCCAGAAAATACAACCAGACAGGAAGGGAGATTCAGGCGGGCATGATGGAGGAATACGGGGAAGTGAGCCTGTGGGTGCAGGACGACGGAATCCCGATCGGGGCGGAGCTTAGGGACATGATGTTTGCAGCGTTTGTGCGCGGCGAGAGCACAAGGAGCACCAAGGGCGGTACAGGGCTCGGGCTTGCGATCGCCAAGGCGGTCGTAGAAAAACACGGGGGAGCGCTGTCCTATCAGGAAGGGCATGGAAACCGGTTTGAGATGCGCATTCCTACAGTTTCTTTCGAAACATAATGTAATAGCAGTTTAGCTCAAACGCACTGCATTCCCGCTTGTTCTCCGGCAGGCATCTCAACAAATTCTGTCTTTTTTCGGAATCGAGAAGCTCCTCGCGCAGTTCATTTTGAATGCCGTTTACAGCGAGGAATTTTTGGATTTCTTTGATCGCGGTATCCAGTTTTCGCTTCTCAACAAGGAAATCCATATCATATCGGGTTTGCGCCTCCCACTCGCCAAGCATCTCTGAATGGTCGTCAATCCAATCTGTGATTACCAGATTGGCGCCGTTATCGGATATCATTTTCACAAGTTTTGATATTTTATGTGTGTTTGGAACGGTGACACCCACACACTCCAAAGCTCCTTTTAAAACTTTTTCTACAGCCTGCTGTAAATGATATGCAGCGTTGTTTAATATCATTTCATCATTGTATGGATTTCTCCAAATCATCACAGCGGTCTCGTAATCCATCAATGCACTCCTGAATAAGCGAATATCACACATGTTCTCACCTCTCAAATAAAAGTAGTCCTGTCTGCACGATTTGCTGATATAGTTTATTGTCCGGCGGCAGATTTGTAATAATATCTGTCTCGCAGTCCAACTCAGGCAGATGCTCCAGTTTTTTTGTTAAATCCAGTTTTTCAATGTATAGGTCAATATCACTAGTGCTGCTACAGCGAAATTCCAGGGAACTGCCAAACAGTATCAGCTTGCGTACATTTTGGTCTTTACCAAGTTCGCAGATCATTGTTTGAACCCTGCGCTGCATCAATGGGTGGACACGGTTGGCGTTAGGGAAGGAAACACCTTCCAGAACGGGGAAATCCCACATATTTTTCATATCATTCATAAGAATCCTACTCTCCTTTAATACCATACAGATAGCCCTTCCCATTGGCGGGATTGCCATTGTAAGGCAGTGGCGTCAAGCCCCGACTGGCGTTAAGTGCGCATTGGATCAGTTTCTTGGTCAGGTCGGGAACGTCCTCCCTTGCCAGAGCCTCCTCGATTTCAAGCCAGAGAACCTCGCTGTTTTCGTCATGGTCGGAAGTAGGCTCGCCGGAGATGTAGTCCGCCTGAAAGGCGATATACCAGTCATGGGCGTTAAAACGTATGCCGATAATATTCTTTGGTTCCACGATAATGTTCGTCTCTTCGAGATACTCCCGTTTCACGGCTTCCTGCGGCGTCTCGCCGTATTCGACATAGCCGCCCGGGACGATCAGCTTGCCCTTGCCGGAACCGTAGATGTGCCTTGCCAGCAGGACTTTGCTGTCCCTGATGACAATTCCCGTCACGGATTGACACCAGTTTGTGTTATCATTTTCCATCGGAATACCTCCTTAGCAGAATGTATTGCTTTCTCCGCTTCTCATGCTTTGCCCTTCCGTCTGTCTTGTGCTGGTAGTTGTCACACCGCCAACGCTTTTTGAGTCCGGCATCAGTGTCGTTAAGGACATATGCATCATAGGGCGTTTCTGGGCGTATGCTGCAATAGGGGCATTGGGGATCGCCGCATGCCTCGTCCAGCCATTCCATGCAGGACATACATGCCCACGCATCATATTGGTCGAACTGTATCAGCGCCTTTTCCCCGCAGATGGGACAGGCGCCATTCTGGGAAATGCAGCCGAGCTGCGTCCACTTTAATTTGCGCTTGCGCGCCCTCAGGTAGTTTTTTCTGTTTTTCATTTCCATCACCATATTTGTAATTATTTTAGAGCATATATCTTTTGCTCTCCCAGACGGAGCTTCTGCGCATATGGTACGGAGCGCAGCGCCCTTATGATTCCCTGCAAATGCTGCCGGTCAATTCCCTGTGTTGGCAGCTCCATTACGATATCCCGGATTTCCTTTCTCGTGTAGAGAACTGTGAGGATTCGCTTGTCGTTATTGCGGATTGTTAACAGATAGATGTCATCTCCGTCATCCATGTAAAAGTCCATTTCCATATCCGTGAGCCAGATGGGAGGGAATACGTGAACCGGGTTAAGGCGTATATGGCCGATTACAATGTCATCGTCGCCGAAATGGCACATGCATTCACGACGGCGCTTTTCTTTCTGGCAACTATGTCTCATGGTTTCTCCTGCTGCATAAGGAAATATGCCGCTTCGCGGCTGCGGCTGGTGCGATACTCACGACAGATTTCATCTGTCGTGAGTATACTACAGTCCAGCTTTGCCAAACTGTAACATATAGTTCATTATAATGGAAAACACTTGATTTTTCAATGAGAACCGCAATGCCCAGTCTGCCTGCCAAAAAGACAGATGTCGGGCCGTCTGCCTTGCCAGTCACCAAAATCACCGTGTCAAAATCCATTTCCAAACTCCTTCTTCTATTGTCCGTTGCATCTTGCTGCCATATCTACAGTTCCCATATCTGCTCTAAGGAACTGTCCCGAAATAACTCGCAAATAGTCCGTAGGATTTTTCTTCGAGAATGCAAGTTACTACGTAACTGGCACAAAATCAGGCGCATAGCGGGCTATGTAACTGATTTTGCTCTGGTGCTATCGGAGAAAAAGACAAGGAATATTGCAAGTTATTTTGGGATAGTTCCTAACTCCCGCTTCTCTATTGTCCGCTGTATTCTACTGCCCATAAAAACTCTCAATCACACAGAAGTGTTCTTTCGTCTTTTTGTCATAGTCGATTCCCACCAGCAGAATTTCGCCAGAATACTCCCGCAACGATTCAGGATACTGCTTTTTCTTGATCTGCGCGATCGCCGTCTCCGCGCTCTGCTCCCATTTCAGCTCCACCACGATCACGGGACGGTTTGGATAATTGGACAATGGCAGATAGACGATATCGGCAAAGCCCTTCCCGCAGGGGAACTCGCGCACTGGCTTATGATAATACCGAAACGCAGAAATTAGCGCAATCGTGATCGTGCAGGAGAGTGAATTTTCATCATTGTACTCAATACTCGACACAAAATCGTTGTGCACGCTCTGAATCTGTCTTGCAGTTTCCTCTGCGTCGCATTCCAGTACAGCGCTTAAAATCTTCTCGGAAGCCTTCATAAAACGCGACAAATTGTCGTCCTCGTTATTGTCCATATACTGATAAAATACTTCCTGAATTTCTTTATTCGGGACATACGCCTCCCGCGTGTCCGCATCATATGCCAGATAGCCCAGATGAATCAGTGCCGTGATCACCTCACTCTTGTTTTTAAAGGTCTGCAGATCATTTTTGCCGTTCGACACATTGACCGGAATCCGGTTTCCCGAAAATGTCCTGATGATATCCTCGCGTAGCACGTCAAAATTTTTGCCGATCAGATCGTCAATATCCCCATAAGTGCCCGTAACCGTCCAATACTGCTGAAACCGTTTCGCCGAAATTGCCCGCACCACGGACAATGGATTGTACATCGCGATTCCGTCCAGGTTATACCCATAATACCACGCTTTCATCTGCTCAAAATCCACACCAAATTTTTCACAGAGCGAAAAGACTTCCTCCTCCGTAAACCCGATATCCTGCGCCAGATCCATCGGGTTTGTCATTGTGTACTCCACAAAATTGTTGACAGCGGACTGTCCCTTTATCCGCACAATCGGCATGATGCCCGTGAGGTATGCCAGACGGATATACTCTTTTGCATCGCTGCTCTTGAACAGTCCGCGCAAAAACTCAATATAATCCGACCGCTCCCTGTTGCACTCCGCAAGTTCCCGGATCGGATAATCCCACTCGTCAAAGATCATGACAAACTGGCTGCCTGTCTCGTGATAGATTCTGGAAACAGCATTCATCAGTGTCATATCACCTAACGCAATATCAGGATATTCTTTCTGCAGCTCCCCCACAATATTTCTGTTAATAATCTGAACCGGATTCCCCTCAGCAAACCGCGCAGCCACAAACTGCGCCTGTATATCCACGAAAATCTGGAAAAACAGCGGTATCTATGCGGAAATGTCTGCAGGCTACGGTCTCTGTCCCATGCCGCCCTCGAGGGTGAGCGTCTCGCCTGTCATATACTTGAAATCAGGCGATGCGAGCTGTACACACACGCGTCCGATCTCAAGTTCCGCATCCCCGTAATGCCCGGCAGGCGGCATCTTGACATTCTCCTTAAATGCGTCCGGATACGCCTTCTCAAACTGCTCGAGCTGCGCCGTCCAAGCCAGCGGGCAGACGATATTGACATTAATGCCGTCCTTTGCCCACTCGGTCGCCGCCACGCGCGTCAGCCCGCGGATTCCCTCTTTGGCAGCGGCGTAAGCACACTGTCCGAAATTGCCAAACAATCCTGCGCCGGAGGCAAAGTTGATGACAGAACCTTTTGACTTTGCCAGATGTGGATAGCATGCCTTCATATAATAAAATGCCGCATACAGTCCCGAGTACAGCGCAAGGTTGAACTGGTCTGTGGTGTGCTCTGCAAGTGGCACGCCGGAAGCCGACGCCTGCGCGTTGTTAATCAGCACATCGATACTGCCAAACGTGTCAACTGTCTGCTTCACAACGTTGTTGACCACTTCCTCATTGTCCGCACCGGCATTGACATCTGCCTGGACAATCAGCACCTTGATGTTGTACAGCCGCTCCAGCTCCTCCTTCGCGTCCTCGAGCTTCTTCACATTTCTGCCCGTGATGACAAGGTTTGCCCCCTCCTTCGCGTAAGCGGTAGCGATGCCGTAGCCGATCGAACCGCATCTGCCGTCACTCAAGACCGCCCTGCCTGCACCTGTGATAATCGCTGTCTTTCCTGTTAAAAATCCCATTTCAAAATACCTCCTTTTTCCAGAACCTCAAAAAACAATCCCACCCTGTTCCCGAGATTCCCTAACTACACACTATTGTTACAGATATCTCTATTATATCCCATTATTTTGAAATTGGATAGTCTATATTTATTCACAGATTCTTAGGTCGAGCAGACATATCCCTTACGAGATATGCCCCTCACAGAACCCTGCGTGCGGCTTTCCCGCACCGGGCTCCTTACAGAACTGATTATTAACATATGTCACATATACACATTCACATAGATTCGCGGGACTGCCAATGGATATACCTTTAGCATCTCGTTGAATCCTTCCCAGCTGTTTAGTTTTCCTCTATGATTCCCCGCATCCAGCGGCTAAGCCACCCGGACACGTTTAAAACCTCCTCAGTTTTTTAGCATTCTCAGGTATCTCGACCTATCCCAGAAACACTATTCCGGATCATTCAACAATATTTTTACCGTCTGCAATAATTTCCGGATGTTTCCAGCTGCTCATATTTTGATGCCCTGCGCTCAGTGCACCATCAACAGAAATCAAATTACACCTTTCCGATTTTATGCAGCCATTCAATTTCATCGTGAATTGTTTCCCGGTAAGGTCGCGACGTATATCCCAATTCGCGTCTCGCCTTTGACGAGTCAAAATTGTTATTGCGCGAAAGATTATAAATTTCATATTTGGTCAAGGCCGGTGTCGTTCCCTTTATCTTTGCTGGTATTTCTAAAATTTTTGCAGCAATCATTGCAATTCGGCGCGATAAATAAATCAAAGGCTTTTTACAATTCCCCTCCTGTGCAGACAGTGCCGCAAATTCGGGATAACTTACCACCTCGTTTGCAAGGATATAACTTTCTCCGGCTTTTCCCCTCTCCGCAGCCAGAAACAGACCGTTTGCCAGGTCACGAACATCACAGAGATTAAATGTCCCGGCGACTCCAATCCGTGTTTCCCCATGCAGCTGCATCAGCATTCCCTTTGTTACAGGCCCTATTGCATAATCCCCTGGTCCAAGAATACCGCTTGGCATTACAATGCAGGCATTCAATCCTCGTTCCCGCACCGCGTCCAGCACACACTGGCTGGCAATTGCCTTGGACTGTCCATATACGCCGACAACCTTTGTCTCATCAAAACGTTCCGGTTCCGTCATTTTCTGCCCATGCGGCAGTTCAGGAATCGTTCCGGTACTTCCCACATAAACGAGTTTCTTACATTCCGGATGCTGCAGACAGCAGTCAATAATATTCATGGTACCCTTGACATTGACATTCATAACCAGCTCCCGGCGTTCTTCCCCCAGTGCCACCATGCTTGCACAGTGCATAACGATCGTTTCTGTCTGCGGTGGAACCTCAAAAAATTTTTCCAATGAAATTTTGTCGCAGAGGTCCCCTTCGTAACATTCAATTTCATCAGGAATATAACATTTCATTTTATCGTTCGGCAAAACCAATGCCCTGGCATTCATCCCGCGCTCCACCATCTGACGGCAGACCTCTCCGCCAAGATAACCGGCTGCGCCAGTAATCAGATACAAAGTATTCATCCGTTTAGTCCTCCTTTTTAAAGATGCACAATTAATGCACAAATGATAAATATAGTACATATGTTGATTTTTTCTGATATCTGCATTATACTGGAAATCACAGCGGCAAATCAAGAAACAATCTTGCAACATCCGCTAGATAAAAGACAGATTATCCCAGACTGTTGAAGAAAGGAACAAAGACATGAAAACTGATGCCCGCGTGCGATATACGCGCAAAATTATCCAGGAGACTTTTCTGGATCTATTGAAGGACAAGCCCATATCGAAAATCACAGTAAAAGAAATCTGCGACAAGGCAGAGATTAACCGCGGAACTTTTTATAAGCATTATCAGGACTGTTACGATCTATTGGAAAAAATTGAGGCAGAAGGTATCCAGGAATTTGAAAAAATGCTGGCCGCCATTGAGGCTACCGGTGCTCATGCCGCAGTGATTGCAATACTGAACACGCTGCGCAGCAAAAGCCAGCTAATCCAATCAATAATTACTCCCATGAGTGAACAACAATTTATCCAAAAGTTATCGGAGTGTTGTTTACTCTATATAGGACAATGGCTTGGCTCAACGCCGGAAAGCGGATGCCCCGCCGCGAAACAGAACGCCGGTTTTACGTTTCTGACTGGTGGATGCAGCAGCGTCATTCAATGGTGGCTGCAAAACGGAATGCAGGAACCTCCAGAGGAGATTGCGGATTACATCATTACATTTTCCAGGCAGATAACAAACGGCTTGTCAAACTGACAAGCCTCCATGTTATCTGTTTGCTGCTCATACGCCAGAGTACGCCGCAAAGCCGCCGCCTTGTCATGGAGCGCCCAGACAAGCCCTGTCACCCTGGAATCTGCTTAATCTGCTCCTGCGTGATGCTGTCGTTGCCCTCACCATACCAGCGAAAAGTCATCTGCATGAAAAAAACATCAAAAACAGTGCTTCCCGGCTGCAACGTGCTCTTTCCGCCCATCAGGAAGAATAATGTCCGCACTGGTATTTGCCGGTATGACAAACTCATATACAAACTTTCCGCCCTCGCAGCGCCATCCGCTTTCAATATCCCCAACAGGCGAATGGTACACAGCTTTCGCATCATCCAGCATATTACAGGGCTGCGGCTTTATCTCGATCCTGCCATCAACGAGATGGATACCGCACACGCCCTCAAACAACCAGCCTGTGACTGCCCCCTTGGAATAGTGGTTTAAGGACGCGGATGGCACGCCTTCCTCGTTAATTCCGTCCCATGTCTCCCAAATGGTCGTGGCGCCCTTCTTCACCTGGTAGAGCCATCCCGGCATTGTGTCCTGAAGGAGCAGCTTATATGCTGTTTCCACATACCCGTAATCCGCGAGTACCGCGCACAGCTGCGGTGTCGAGAGAAATCCTGTATTGAGATGGTAATCGTTCTGCTGCACCAGACGGTTCAGGTCGTCCGCTGCCTGCTTTTTCTCCTCTGCCGTCAGCAGTTCAAATGTGATCGCACGCACATATTCCGCCTGCCGGTCGGAGTGAATCCTGCCGTCCTGCACCGCAATATAGCGGAAGGCTTTCCCCGCATTTTCCGCCATTGTGTGGTAATGCCCTGCATCCTCTGTTTTTCCCAGAATCTGTGCAATCTCCGCAAGCATCTGCCCGGAACGCGCAAAATATGCAGTGGCAACCTTCTGCTGCGGTGTCCGCATCGCGGATGTGCTGTCGACATCCGGCTCGCACCACTCGCCGTAATCAACCCCTGTCTCGATGGTATAATCGCGGTATGGATTCTGCTTCATCAATTCCGCAGCGTCCTCCGGGTTGTCCTTCGCACGCCCTTCCAGAAAAGTATACCACCTCTGCATCATCGCGTAATTTTCTTCCAGAATGCGCACGTCCCCGTACCGCTGGTAAAGCACATACGGCACAATGATACATGCATCGCCCCAGCCCACAGAACCGGCAAGCAGTCCTGCGAAAAAGCTCGGGTTATTATTTTTCGGGGAGATATTGCTCAGCTTCCCGTCCTCATGCTGCGTCAGGCGGCATTCTGCCAGCCATTTGCGGATGACCGGATAACAGTCCTCCAGGTACAGCCCTGCAGCCGCAAAGACACCCATATCGCCCGTCCACGCCGCACGCTCCCTCGTGGGACAGTCTGTCGGTACATCGCAGAAGTTGGACTTCTGGCTCCAGATACTGTTGTGCACCAGCTGGTTCACATCGGCCTTAGAGCAGGTAAATGTTCCAAGCTCCTGCATTTTGGAATACACTGCGATCGCGGTAAATTCCGCGTCCTGCAGGTCAATATCTGTCTCCACTTTCGCGTAACGGAATCCCCAGATTGTAAACTTTGCCTTATACTCATTGAAACCTTCCCTGCAGGTATAAACCACCTGCTGTCTGGTGCCGCCCTCCTTGTGGCGTTTGCGGTCCTGAAAGTTCTCCTGTGTAAAATTGCCGTTCTCGTCCAGTGTCTCGCCATGTGTCAGAACGATCTTCTGTCCCGCGTGCGCCTTTATGCGGAATGAGATATATCCCGCCATGTTCTGCCCATAATCAATGACCGTTTCCCCGTTCGGCGTCGTGATGCATTTCCCAGTGAAATGCTCCATCTCCGCAACCGGCATGCAGTTGGAACAGGCAAGGGTTTCCACCCCAAAATCCTCAACCCTGACTTCATGATAATCCTCAATCTCCTCCATCCGGGCATCAACCACCTCGCCCTGCTGCATATCGTTCTCGCGGATCGGCCCTGACTGCGACGCAGTCCAGCTCCCGTCGGAAACACACACGACATTTTTGTCGATTTCCAGCTGGAAGAACAGCGCCACTCCCGTCCCGTAGAGATTGCGGTCCCCGTCAACCCCCGACACACTCCGGTACCAGCCGTCCCCGAGAATAACCTCTGCCAGATTCTCCCCGTCCTGAATCAGATCCGTGACATCATACGTCTGATACGCCACTTTCCGGTCATAGTTGTAACAGCCAGGAGCAAGCACAAATTCACCAACGCGCTTTCCATTGATGTACGCCTCGTACAGTCCGTGGCAGGTGATGTAAAGCCTTGCCGATTTTCCTTTCGCGGCCTGAAAACGCTTTTTCAGATAGCTTGCAGGCTTGTGGACTTCCGGGTCGCAGACAAGTTCCGGATCAATCCACGCCGCCTTGAACAGCGCTTTATCCATAATACCTGTCTCAAAGAGGGCAGGTGCACTCCACTCACCCTCACACCCTGTCTCGTCCCAGAGGCGCACCCGCCAGCTGACGCGCTGTCTGCTCTGCAGCTCTTTTTCCAAAACGGCATGCATCTGCGAACCGGAAACTTTGCCGCTGCCCCACAATAAGTTCTCGTTCTCCCAAGCCTCGATTTCATAAGCCGTCTGTGTGATTCCGTCCTCACACGTCCAGGACAGGTACGGCTTTGCGATATCAATCCCGATAGGGTCTGTCAGATGCTCCGTCTTTAAATTGATGGCTCTCATAATCTTGTCACCTTTCCATGGGTAATCCCATTCTCATTAAATGCGTCAACACGCACAAAATAGTCCTGCGTCTTTACCAGCGCGCCAATCCTTTTGTGTGTCTGCGCACCATCGTCCTGATAAACCTGATAGCTGTGGTACAGCTTATCCGCCGCATGTCCCCACAAAATGTTATAACCTGTGGAATCCCCTGTATTTTCGATGTCCACCAGCAAATCCAGCCGGTCGTCACTTCTGCGCATGCTGTATTCCGGAATTTGCGGCTTCCCGCCGTCACCGATGCCAAAAATCCTCAGACCGGAAATACACGGCGTCACATCATAAGGAATCTGTATGATTGTCAGCTTCACATAACGCACCCGGATGCCTTCCTCCCTGACAATCAAATCGTGCGGCAGATCCGTCACGGCTTCCGACTTATCCTCAATCACAAAATAGTCCGTCCCATCCTGCGAGCCCTCCAGAATCCACCGGGTCACGTGATCCCGCTCCTCGATATACCTTGGCTGTGTCACTGATCCCTGTATTTTTCCCGGGGATGTGATCGGGAGCTGGTCATCCGCAAAATTGATCTGGATTGCCCGGACATCCATCTCTTTTTCCAGATCGACAACAAGCCACTGTCCACGCTCCGCAGAAGCCGCCCGCCACCACGTCTTTGCATCCTCATTTACCGCCATGCCCGGTTCGCTGCCCTCCGCACAGGAGGACGCTGTCACAGGCTTTTTGTAATTCAGCAGATACCACTGCGGCTCGCGCCATGGGTCACTGCCGTTCTCATCCACCGCCACCGGCCAGTCACCGTAATTCTGGTTGCAAAAAAGCTCACCGTCCCTGTCGAAACCCGCAGGCCAGATTCCCACGCGCCGCTCAAACTGGTGGTTGACGCTGATACGCATGGTTGATGTGTGCCAGAGATTTCCGTTTCTGTCCCGCATCGTGGAGCCGTGCCCCGCGCCCGGCATAAAACCGCCCGGGTGATATGAATATGGATTGTTCGCTGCCAGTGTAAACGGTCCGAGCGGCGTATCCCCCACATAGACTCCATCCGCGTAAACATTGTACTCTGCGCCGGGACATGCATACTGCAGATAATACTTCCCGTCATGCTTGTCCATCCACGGACCCTCGATAAAGGGCCTGCGTGTGAACATACCCCTGATTTGCGGAATATACTGCTGGGAAAGCTGCTCCACAGGCGTACCGCTCTGCTTCAGAAAGCCCTGGAACATCTGCTCTACTTCCGCCTCACTGCGCGGAAACTCGCAGTTATCCACGCCCATGCGCTCATAGCCTCTCTCGTAACCGTCCCCTTCAATCAGCACGATCCGCTCTGTCTTCGGCTGCATGGTTTCCGGTTCCAGCTCCACGCCCCACAGCGGTGTGATGTTTGAACAGCCCCAGTAAAAATAGATTCTGCCATCGTCGTCACAGAAGAGGTTCGGGTCCCAGAAGTCAAACGTCCCCGGAATCTCCTCATATGGTCCGTTGATAATGTCCTTTGTTCGGTAAAAATTGCAGACTTCGCCTTTTTTGGAAGCGGAAAAATACACGTACTCTCCGACCACGCGCACGTCCGGGGCATAGTCATACAATGGCAGGCTTTCAGGCAGCCTGTGCGCCTCCCAGTGCGCCATATCCTCGGACACCCACACACTCAGGTTCATTGATACGAACATATAATATTTTCCCTGAAACAGGATCATGG
Organism: Lachnospiraceae bacterium; assembly: GCA_009774245.1. Lineage (GTDB taxonomy): Bacteria > Bacillota > Clostridia > Lachnospirales > Lachnospiraceae > COE1. Next base: position 108,044 of record VSNM01000003.1, read on the forward strand.
ACGGATCTGCCGCCTCCCTGTCAATCTGCAGTTTGCCGTTTGATCTTGGATCCATATTAAATTGATAGCGATAAGGAACATTGATTGGATTGCAATAATATTTCATAACCTTCCTCCCATACCTTTTTTATTTGATATCTGTCATAAAACGATTTAAAAATTCCGCACTCAGCTGTAGTGACTTAATTGGTGATTTGTCCACCCAGTTTTTGTGACTCTCGAGAATCACGGCATCGACATTGACCGACAATGCCTGCCTGATCAGGCTCTCCAAATCCATGTTTCCATAGCCAAGCTCCATGCTGTCGGATTTGAGGATCGGTGTCATGGACGGACCTGACACGCGCGTCCCTCTGTCGTTGATATGATAAAGTTTCATGCGTGCGCCAAGTTTTTTCATCAGAGCCAGCGCAGACACCCCTGCCTCCGTTGGCCAGTAGGAATCCAGTTCAAAACTGACACAGGTGTCATCTGTACTTTCTATGATATAGTCATACGCCGTCATCTCTTTGTCCACTTTCCGAAATTCGCAGTTATGATTGTGATAGAGAAGCTGTATCCCCGCTTTTTTCAAAATTTCTCCTGAAGTATTCAAATCGCCGGCAAGCGCCTTGACCGCCTCACGGTCGGAATAGTCAAACCGGTACATACCAGTGATTACGACCTTATCCGTACCAAATTTCTGCGCTTCCGCAATCACTGCATCCGGATCGCGTTTGATGCTTCCGAGATCCTCATGGACGCTCACCACCGCAAGTCCCGCATCGCGCACAAGACTACACCAGTCATAGTTGCCGCCCTTTCCGACCGGCATTCCGGCCGCCTTTGTCATTGCCCGCACCAGAAAAGAGGTCGGCCTAATCATAAACCCGTTCAGCTCGATCCCGTCATAGCCGGCAGCCCTGATCGCTTTCAGGGTTTCCTTTGTCTGCGCTTCATTTTTTGTGACCGTTCCCAGCATAATCTGCTGTACCGCCTTTTTTGCCATACTCCCACACTCCCAGATATTTTTCCTACAATTCTATCCACTACACGAAGAATGCCCGTCCTTTGGGCATTCTTCTAAACATTAAGAAACTCTTAGGCTGCGTCCTTTGCTGCCTTAGTGTTTCTTAATGTTTTTGTTTCCCAAGGAATGTCAGACTCGGCTTTGGCATGCGCTCCTGCGTCGCGCGGTCAACCGCAATCAATCCGAATTTCATGGAAAAGCCTTTCTGCCACTCAAAGTTATCCATCAGCGACCAGTACATATATCCAATTACAGGAATCCCAGACTGAATGCAGGAAGCAACGCCGTCCGTCGCCTGACCGATAAATGCCACGCGCCTTGTGTCGTCCTCCGTCGCGATGCCGTTCTCCGTGACCATAATTGGCATTTCCTTTCCATTTGCGCTAAATTCCTTAGACACACGCCTGATAACATGCTCCAGCGCCTCCGGGTAAAACTCATAATCCATCTGTGTCGTTTCTGTCCCCTGCGGCACTGGCTGAATACCATCCGCGCCAATGATGGATCTCGTATAATTCTGCAGGCCGAAGAAATCATCGTCCAGAATATAGGGAACATAATGGGAAAACTCCTCATCCCACTCATGCAGTGCATTTTCCTCACCGCCCTCTGCCGCCTGGATATCGTGCAGGGAGAGTGACAGTCCAATCTGAAGCTCCGGCTTTACTGCCTTCATTGCCTTTTTCGCTGCCTGGTGCGCCCGCATGACAAGAATGTCTCCCTCCGCGGTTCTCCCCGAAACGAAGTTCTGCGGTTCCTCCGTTCCGAATACGTCCTTGTTCTCCTGCTTCTGCAGCTGCATGTTCTCCATCATGGTATTGAAATTCATGCCGATCTGTGCAGTGCCTTCCAGCCCCTGCATCTGGCTCATCTTCGCCATCATCTGCCTCTTGTAACGCTCCTCGATCGCCGCTACCTGAAGTCCCATGTTTGCCTCGTTGATCGTGACCACATAACTCATCAGGTCACCCAGACGTTCTGCTACATATCCGCAATAATGCGCAAACGCATCAACCGTGCACTCACTCTCCCAGCCACCGTTTTGAATCACCCAGACCGGCGATGTAAAATGCATCATTGTCACAATCGGAGTGATATGGTTTGCATGACAGCACGCAAGCACACTCCTGTAATGTGCAATCTCTGTCTCATCAAACTTTCCTTCCTCCGGCTCAATGCGCGCCCACTCGATTGAAAAACGGTATGCAGAAAGCCCCGCCTGCGCCATCAGTTGAATGTCTTCCTCATATCTGTTATAATGATCCACTGCGTCCAGCGACGGCTCGTTGAACGTGCTGTGCGCCATGTGCTCCATCGCCCAGTAATCACTGTGGATATTATTCCCTTCCACCTGATGCGCCGCCGTGGCAGCGCCGATCAGAAAATCACTTGAAAATTTATTCATGTTTTTATCATTCCTTTCCAGCCACAAACAAGACATGAAAGATACTTTTACACTTCACAGTGCGAATTTTCTTTCACTCTTAATCTCCATTCTACTTTTATGAAAACCTTTATAAATATATCTGCTACAGCTCAGATCTTCCGAAATGCAGCACATCCTGTTTTCCCTTCGGAAATCTATTTCTGCACCGTTGCCTTCGGTATCTGATTCAATGCTGCGTTGAGCTGCTGCAGCTTTTCCGGCTCCAGTTCCATTCCGCCCTGCTGTAATAATTTCTTTAACGGCTGTCTGGCTACCATCTTCTGCATTGCCTCTGGTATTGCGACACCTTCGCCCATTCCCCCGGCTGTCTTCCCTGTCATTTGGCTCATCATGCCTGCAAGCAGTGCGGCACCCTGCTCGGTCGCCTGGATCTCACCCATTGTGCTGTTGATGGAAAGATATCCTTCCTTGTCCTCCACGTTGCCCTCAGGCGCGTCGAACCAGTTGCGCACCTTTTCAGGCGACATGAAATATGATGGATTTGGCGTATCCACTTTTGCAATCTCCATGCTGTCTTCACAGCTGATGTCCTCACTGTCGATATCTGCGCAGCTGCCCACTGCCCTGATCTGGTGTACCCCCTCAATGGGCACTTGGAATCTGAATACATGCTGTCCCTCCTGCTCTGCCAAGAATTTGTCGTCCACATACAGTGCAATCTTTTCCAGATTGGAATACACCTTGACCTCCGTCGTATCCTCCACCCTGTCATGATACCTTCTGCCACAGAGGTGGACAAACTTCTCCGTGCTCCACCATGCCTTATAGATATAGAAAGCATCCTTCTTCTGTTTGCGGTCAAACGTGACAAGTCCCTTGTGATTCTTGCCCGGATCGCCGGCCTCGTCCCTTCCTGCGGCTGCAAACTCAAACATATTCCACACATATGTCCCCCACAAGTACGGTCTCGCTGCAAACATTTCCAGCATATGCTCATGATAGACCGCCTGATAACTCTCCGTATAGTCGCCTTTTTCCGGCTTGGGTGACTGCAGCGTGATGACGGAATCCGCCCCGTACTCAGTCAGTCCGATTGCCGTATCCGGATATTTCTGGTGAAAGTCATCAAAAAATGCGTCATTGTCCTCCACTTCCCCGACATACCAGCCATAGTACAGGTTATAGCCGCGGATATCCGGGAGTGAAACCAGCGGGCTGTCCGTCTCGAGCAGGAACAGGTTTGCCATCGCGGAAACCCTCGTCCTGTCCATTTCATGTACCAGGTCATTCAGAATCCTGTGGTTTTCTATTAAATTCTCCGTCACGCCCTGGAGTGAAATCTCGTTTGAGAGCGCCCAGCATACAATCGATACATGGTTATAGTTCTGCGTAATCAGCTCTTTCATCTGCTGGATCGTGTTCTCCCTGCCGGTATCCATGTGGACTGTGATATATGGAATTTCCGCCCACGCGATGATTCCTTTTTCATCGCACAAATCATAAAAATACTGGTCATGCTGATAGTGTGCCAGACGTATGGAGTTAGCGCCCATGGAGAAGATCAGTTCCATGTCCTCCTCATGCATTTCGCGCGTGAGCGCATTTCCCACGCCGAGCCTGTCCTGATGGCGTGAAACGCCGTGCAGCGGATATCGCCTTCCATTCAGGAAAAAGCCCTCCTTCGCATCAAAACGAAATTCTCTGCACCCGAAGCGATCCGCGACCGCGTCCACCGCCTCGCCGCCGCGGTACAGCACTGCCGTCGCCTCATACAGATACGGGTCGTCCACGCCGTCCCACCGATGCACATTCGCTATATCAATGCTGCCTTTTCCATATGTTTTCCCGTCAGCGGTTTCCAGTGCAAGCTCTGTCTCACCAACCCCCGCGATGGAGACAACAATCTTCTCTGCCTCTCCCACGGAATATGTCTCGAAACTGATCACCGCGTTTTCCCCGTTTACCTCCGGAGTGATTCGAAATCCGCTTCCGCCGTAATAATCCAGATCAAAATGCGACTGGTCTGCGATGATCATATAGACATCGCGGTAAATGCCACCATAGAACGTAAAGTCCGCCCTCTGTGGATAAACTTTTGTATTCGGCGCATTGTCCACCAGAACTTCCAGCGTGTTGTCCTCTTCCATTGCGTTCGTGACATTAACCCGGAACGTAGAATAACCGCCGTCGTGACGCGCAAGCTCTTTCCCGTTCATTCGCACTACTGCTGATGAGTTGACGCCGCGAAACTCGATGTAAACCTGCTGTCCCGGCGCTAGTTCCGGCTTTTTCAGCTGCCTGCGGTAAGTGCAGACGCCGCGAAAATATAGTTCCGGTCCGGTCTGCCCATCCTCTGCGTTCCATGTGTGCGGAAGACTGATATCTGTTGTCTTCCCCTGTTTCCCGAACTCCCATTGTTCGTTTATCTTATTAACAATTCTTGCCATTTTCACTGCTCCTTTGCCTTTTTATAATATCCTGCGCTGTATTTTCTACCATGCGCTGTCACGTCAGTTTTAACACCATCTCCAACACTCTCTTCGCCGTCACCTGCAGCTGTGCTTTGGTGATCGGATACGCATGCTCTGGATTGGACAGCGCATCCATCATATCATCCAGATCTGCCTGCATACCCGGCATGACAAGGTCATTTCCTGCATGGATACAACCTGCGGACGAACCTGCCGGATGCTTACTTTCCCCTTTGTTGATGCCCAGCATGGTATCACCAGCGGCATACCAGTCCGTCATTACCATGCCCTGAAATCCCCATTCATTCCTGAGTACATGCGTCTGGAGATCCCTGCTGTTACAGGTATGTTCACCATTCACCAGATTATAGGAGCTCATAATTGTGTGGGGCTGTGCCTCCCGCACACAGATTTCAAATCCCCTTAAGTAAATCTCCCGGATTGCCCTTTCGCTGGCAATGCTGTTGGAAGCCGTGCGGTTTGTCTCCTGATTGTTCAGGGCAAAATGCTTCACCGTGACACCACAGCCCTTATGTGCCTGTACGCTTTTGGTCACCGCCGCCGCCAGAAGGCCGCTCACCAGCGGGTCTTCCGAATAATACTCAAAATTCCGTCCACACAGCGGGGAACGCTGTATGTTCATGGCTGGCGCAAGCCAGAGATGGATGCCAAACTTTTCCATCTCATCCCCCACAATGTCACCGCACATTCTGCACACTTCCCCACTGAAGGACTGTGCAAGCGCCGTTCCGATCGGAATGGCCGTGCAGTAAGTATAATTGATCGGTGCGGCAAGTTCTTCCTCGCTCGGTCTGGGCGCCATCGCCGCCATCTGTCTGAGCTGCTCCGGATCCAGAAAATCCATAAACCCTGCAAGCGGACTGTCAACGCCCTTTGCCTTTCCGTCTACGACTTTATATTTCGTACAGAGTCTCAGCCCCGCGGGTCCATCCGCCATCACGAGCGACGGCACGCCTAAATCCTGCAACCGCAGACTGCTCTCACCAGCCGCACCCGCCACAGACTGCGCCGCGGCGCCGACCATGGAACCCATCCCTGCATGATCCTCAAACTGACCAATGCTGAGGTACGCAAGCTGTTTTTCATCTAGGGAACCCACAAATTCATCAATTGTACTTCTTCCGCTCTTTACATCTTCCTAGGTGCACGCATTTCCAGCCAGTTCACGGGGCATTTCATCATAAACCACAATCTCTTGCGGCATGTCTTTCGCCCAGATCCGATAAACCGGTATGTCCGCCGCATTTTTGTCTTTTATAGTCTCAGACGATGTGTCCGTCTCTTTTCCCGGAACAAAGTCCTTGAAAGTACATCCCGGACAGATATTTTTCACTTTTTTTATTACCGCAGTTTCGTCCAGCACTACCTTACAGCAGGGAGTCGTATCCGCAGATGAATTTCCGACACGTATTACATACTCTCCGCTTTCTAATATGTAAGATGATAGTTCTGTATCGTAGGAGACCATATCCACTATGTCAAAACAAAGCATTACACTCGCACAATCTCCCGGGCGCAGTTCTTCCGTCTTACCAAAAGCGGCAAGTTCCTGATAGGGCTTATCCAGCTTCTCTGCTGGTGCGGAATAATATATCTGTACCACCTCTTTTCCGGCAAATGTCCCTGTGTTTCTGACTTCCACCGTCACAGTAATTTTTCCTGCTTCCACGACAGTATCCTTTACTGCCATCTCAAAATCCGTGTAGGACAGCCCATAGCCAAACGGGAAATCCGGCTTTTCATGGACTGTGTCAAAATAGCGGTATCCCACATAGATTCCCTCCGTGTAAAGTGTGTCATCCATATCGCCGAATCCTTTTGTGGACGCATATTTCCCTATCGGCGCCCACGTCATGGCAAGCTTGCCGGAAGGGTAACTCTTTCCAAGCAGCAAATCCGCAAGGACATCCCCCGTCGGCGTTCCGAGCTGCCCTAGCAGAAGAACATTTTTTACATCTATCACAGGTTCCAGATCCACCATGCCGCCCACATTGAGCACAAGGACAAACTTATCATATTTTTTATTCAATGCCAGGATATCCCGGATCTCTGTCTCTGACAGGCTGATATCACCCGCCACCATGGTGCGGTCAGCGCCTTCCCCCGAGATTCTGGCAAGCGCATACACCGCCAGCTCCCCTTCGGCATCCAGTGCAAACTCATACTCCGGTTCTGGCATAACCTTCCCCATGCAGTACATCACAGGATTTACTCCGAGTTGCCTTGCCTCTTCCTGTACCTGTCCTACAAATTCTGCACGCCTGCGGACAAGAAGCGCATCATAATCATCCAGCCATTTTTTCGTCGTAATCTCAAATCCTGCTTTTTGGAGCCCCTCCTCTATCGTCACAAAATGGCGCACATTGACATCCCCTGAACCGGTTCCGCCCTTAATGGTCTTCCTTGCACCGCTCCCATACAATGCCACCCGGCAGGGTGCGTCTAACGGCAGGGTGCCGTCTCTTTTTAGGAACAGCGTGCACTCCGGCGCCGCTTTCCTGACCATATCAATATGTTCCTTCTCAAAGGGCTGCATTGTTTCGTCCGTGATTCTTATCATAATCCTGTCTTCTCCTTTCTGAAAAGCAAAAAACAACTTTCATAACTGTCAGTCTGCCATATCCGCCACATTTCTTCTGATCCCATCATACTCTGCAAAACCAGCGCTCCTGGGCTCCCCATTCTCATCCGGACTTCTGTCCAGACAGACTTGGAACTGTTCATCTGACTGCAATGCGATACGCAGTTTCATTCTGCCTTTATGTTCGCCTGTTACACTGATATCACTCTCAATCACTGTCTCTCCCGGCATAAACATATTTTCAGGGGCCTTTACCCTGATCCATCCGTCATAAAATGTCCGGCTGTCCTCACTGTAATTTTCATAAAGCGTCTCGTATATATCGGCATCTATGCAGGAATTGGTCACAACACCACCGCCTGCCTCTCCGCGTCAATTCCCTCTGGCAATGGAACATCTGACACTTCGATACGCCCAAACTCCCTGTTATCAATTATCATGAAAATTTCTCCCTCTTCTTTCCTGTCTGCCTATCTCTCCTTCAGCGCGGCTGCTTTCTTATCCGCTATGCGCTTCTGAACTTCCACCATCTCTTCCTTGTCCAGAGAACAGTACTTCATGGCAATCAGGGTGATCACCCATCCGATCAGTGGAAAACCATACATCAGTGCCATAGTCATCCAGAAAACACCGCCCGTCAGCGCATCCGTGGGCTGCGGCATGGTCTCCGTATAGCCGATCAGCGCCACCGCACTGGTTGCAATCAGTGCACTCACAGAAGATACCAGTTTATCAATCAGGCTGTAGACACCAGATACCACTGCCGGGATATATTTACCTCCACGATCAAGCTCATAGTCAATAACATCCGCCATGAAAGCATTGTTTCCAGTAGTCACGCACATCTTCGTGCCATTCAGCGCAAGCGTCAGGATTACATAGATTGCCATAAGCGGAAAGGCTGTTGAAATGCTGCGCGTACTTCCGCCAATATGTAAGAAAACGAAGAAGAGGATCATTGCGCAGGTCACATAAATGCACATATAAGTCCATGTGATGATGGTTCTTTTGTTGCCATGTTTTCCGGCATATTTGGCGCCCACCACGGCGAACAGAATGGAAGGGATGATGCTCACTGTGCTCAGTGTCGTGGAAATGGACATATTGCCAATGACAATCCCTCCAAGCATCGTACTGATGATGGACTGGCTTGCCACCTGCTGTGCGATCTTGTCAGAAGCCCCTGACGCGATATAGCACTGCAAAGGACGGTTGTTCTTCAATACCTCCACCATGTCCTTTATCCTGAGCTTTTCCCTTTTTGCCGTCGTGCCCGCAAAATTCTCCGGCCTGTCAAACTCCGAAATACCGATACAGGTTGTCACAAGCCCCACAGCGGATACCGCGATGGTTGCCCAACAGACCGCGGTCAGAAACTCCAGATTGAAACCGCCATACTTTGGCATCAACACCACATAGTAAACCATATTCAGGGCAATCGGAACGATATAGTTGAAGATCGTGCTCCACACGCCCACCATCGGCCGCTGCTTCGGGTCGTTGGTCATCAGGACAAACAGCGTCTGTCCTGTCATGTTATACAGCGTATAGCCGATAATATAAAGCATGTACAGCAGCACAAAGACCATGAATCCATGCCCTTTGCCAGCCGCCCAGCTGTACATCAGCAGCGTTGCAAGAACCATCACCAGCCAGCCGATGACGAGCAGGATGCGTACCTTGCCAAAGCGTGTGTTTACCTTATCGTAAATAAATGCAAGCAGTGGATCTGTAATCGCATCAAAAACCCGGGTAAAGGTCAAAATCCCTCCCACGGCAACCGTCGCGATCCCAAAACCAATGTTGGCCGAGTAGTTCGCAAGTCCGATCAGACAATAGAATCCCATGCTGACCATACCGCTGGACGCGACCAGAATGATCTGCCACAATTTCGCGCGGCGGTACTGTACACCGTCAATCTGACTCTGTGTAAGTCTTTCCTTTTTTTCCATTTTGTTTCCTCCTTTTTTGTACGCAGGCATACTTCTTAACTATTATTGCTAACTGTATTATACTTAAAAGCAGAGAAAACTGTTAGAAAAATTTAATTATTATTAGAACTATTATATTGTCTTTTTATATTTTTTTAAGAAATTTAAAATTTTCACCTCCTGACCTGAATCGTAAGCGTCCTGGTTTCCAGGTCTTCTGCTTTCACTGTAACCATAATATCCCCCTCTTTATATCCTGCGCGCACTGCAATAAGCGCCTTCCCATAATAGGTAGAATACGTACCGGATAAAAAGCTGTCATCCGTATTTGGAACGGCGGACCCGAATCCCTGCAATGTGCCTGCTCCCGACACTTCCACAGACACTTTCCGGTCTGCGCTGGATTTCGTTACCCCATTCTCACCGGACAGCCGCAGTTCGATAAAGCAAAGCTCCTGTCCGTCAGCATGCAGTGTCTTCTTATCCGCGCGCAGCTTGATGACCGTTTTCCCAACCGCTGACTTTAGGGCTGAACGACCAGTTTCCTTTCCGTTTTCGTCCAGTGCGACAACGCCCAGTATTCCCGGTTCATAGCTGACATTTTTAAATACTGCTTTACAGTCTTTTATTTTTTTAATCCCGATTTTTTTGCCATTCAGCACAAGAGCAGCCCAGACAGCGTTTGAATATACAGTAATATTTGTCTTGCAGCCTTCATAACCTTCCCATGACCAGCTTCTTTTTCCGTTTAGTACCTGAATCCTTTCTGTTTACTCACAAATACAAAATCTGATTGCTAACTGAATTATAACAAAAAAATCAAAAAAACGTTAGAAATATTTAATTACTTATAGCATTATTTTGTCTTGTTTGATACTTTTTGCTGCACATAATTCTCTGATAAAGCAATGTTGAAAAAAATAAAGAGTATGCTATACTGAAATTGAATATATCAATAGAAAATTATAATGAAATTATTACTGGAACTGTTCCTTATAACTTGCAAAAATCTCAAGGGGTGAAATATGGATTTAAAATTATTTAGAAAACTTTTACAAAATCTCCTGAATACAGATGTGAGAACCTATGACAATGATATCCGGTCACTTGCTGCCCTTGAAGAGGCTTGTTGTTTTCAAAAAGCACTGCAGCCGATGTTTACTGCTGACTCACTTTCCTATTTACTGGGGTCCATGAATGATACGACCTTTTATGAAATTGTAGACAAGCTTGATGTATGCCTGTTTTTCTTTCAGTTTGAAAAGAACATATTTCTAATTGGACCTTATGTCAGGACAGAATATTCTGATGAAAAAATGCAGAATATTTTAATCGAAAACAAAATGCCGGCATCCTACGCCACATCCCTCAGGTTATACTATACCGCCATGCCGTTGCTTGGCGCTTATCAGATTCAGCGTACTGTCACCGCATGCATGGTATCTTTTAATCCTCTTATGCATGAGTATACATATCGAAAGTTATTGGGATTTCAGGAAGAACCAAAAGAACCGAAAACATATCGGCAGGATTCCATTGACTACAGTGCGATCTATCAGCGCTACCATGTCGAAAACCGCCTGTTAAAACTGATTGAAAAGGGCGATGTTGAGAATATTATTCAGGCTTACGACGAGATGCAGGACGAATCTGCCTCCCTTGCCGACTTGTTCCGAAGCCCCGTCTATCAAAGTCCCATTTCCATTCTGCGTGCACTAGCGCGGAAAGCTGCGGAGCAGAGCGGACTATCCATCATAACAATTGACCAGATTACCCAGAAATCTGTCCAGCGCCTCTCTGGTACTGACGACATTGAGAAACAGGGACAATATTGTTACGAAATGCTGATTGAGCTGACAACCGCGGTGCGTGACCATCTGGTAAATACCAGCGGTTACTCTTCTGCAATTGTTAAGGTTGTGGAACATCTTTCCCTGAATTATACACAAAATATTAATATGGACATATTGTGTCAGATATCGGACTATTCGTCTTCCCACCTTGCCAAAATCTTTAAACACGAAACAGGACGAACCATAACACAATACATCGCGAACTTAAGATGCCGCCAGGCTGCTGAGATGCTCAGGGAGACAAACCTGCCTGTCCAGGAAATCAGCAGCTATGTCGGTTATACGGATAATAATTATTTTGTGAAAGTATTCAAAAAAGTAATAGGGAATACACCATCAGAATATAGGGCACTCACAATTCACTAAGGAACCGTTTAAAATCGTTTCCTACATTAAATAGCTATCTGCTCTTTCAGCCCACCCTCCGCCGCATCATAGAAAAATGCATTTTGCCCATAACTGGAACTGTCAGCACCACCTGATAAGATAATGTTCAGCCTTGTTTCTGTTCACTCCATTCCATTAACAGGTAAAAATCCATGCAAAATTTGCTTCGCAAATGGATTTTTACCTGGACTGTAACCTCCTCCTTACTCTACCTGAATTTCCTTAAAAATAATCGCCCGATCCGCAGCGCTGCTGTTCATTCCTTCCTGTTCCATCTGCATCCAGTCGTCAAAATTATCAAAAATATAGACATACAAAGTCTTTATCTCTTTCCTCTGGACAGCAAACCCGGCTCTGCCTGGCATTTCCATATCCGAGTAAAGCATTTCTCCATTTTGATCAAAGCAGATTGTCTGGCAGGGCTCATACGACCACCCAAGGATCTCAAACATCTCCGCGTCCGTCAAGTCAGGATCTTCTGACAGCAGCTTCTGTCTCCTGTCATCTGTCAGCTCCCGCTGCTCTCCTGGTGTCGTCGCATGGACAATCACCTGATAGGGAGATATCACTACATCTTCAAGCGTAATATTCCCTTTTTGCTCCCCGACTTCAATTGTTTTTACATCTGTCGCGTTTACTTCAAACGGAATAACAAGATTCCAGCTGCCATCTGTCCGGTGAGACGCCGATATCTCCTCGCTGTCAAGCATTCTGTCATCATCGTAACCGAACCCGCTTACATTTAAGGAAAGCTGACCGCTGCCTGCAAGCTTCTCCGCGAGATTCACTTTTAACATTCCCGCAAACGTATGGCTGTCGATCACCTCTCCCTCAAATGTATTGTCCAGCCATTCAGGCGAGCTGCCGTCAACACTCCATGTTCCGTCGATATAAAATCCTGCCGCAGTCCGGTTTTCCGCGACATTTACACCTGTATAATGCTCAGGAATATGCGTAAAATCTGCCTCTTCCGCCTCGATATTCACCGTAAGGAATACGGAATATCCATCACAAAAGACTTCCGATGCGGTCAGCGTAATGCCTTTGTCAGATGCGGAATACTCCGATGTGTCCAGATTGCCCGCGGAATCCTCATTTGTCAAAACAATTCCCTGATCGGTATAGTCACCGGAATATGTGATGTTGTCCTCAACCTTCTCAAATATTTTTCCAATCAATGGAATCTTTGCCGCAAGCACTGGGTTAAAATACCCCAGTCCGAGGGTTCCGATCAGCGCGACCACAATCACCGCAGCTGCCACTTTTCCGATTCTGCCAATTTGCTTCATTTTATCCTTCCTCCTTCTATGAATCCGTATTTCCCTGTCACTGATCTCAGGAGCAAGGGCCTGCTTTAAGATTTGATCCAATCTTTCATCTGTCATATCCTATCGCCTCCAATTTTTCTTTTAACTGCTGCTTTGCCTTCCGCATCCGGCTCTTGACCGTTCCTTCCGGCAATGCGAGAATCTCAGAGATCTCATTGATCTGTAAATCTGCCGAATAATGCAAATAGATTGGTATTCTGTACTTCTCAGGCAGGGACGCGACGAATCCCTGAATCATGTCCACCTCGTTTTTCTGCAATACGATCTGTTCCGGCGAAGTTTCACTGCCATGTTCATGGTCAGAAACCTCATATCCCTCATCGGACATCGCATCCATACTGTCAACCGGAACCAGTCTCATTCTGTTTGCATATTTTTTCTTCTTGTTCTTCCAGAGATAAATGGAAATGGACAGAGCATAACTCTTTGTATTTTGCATAGAGTCCAGCCTTTTCTTTTTCTCCAGCAGTTTGAGCATCGTGTCCTGATACAGTTCGTCCCCGTTTTCCACATCCCCTGCCGTCATCCGGCAAAACCGCAGAATATCCTTCCCAAACTTCAGGACAAACTGCTCAAATTCCTCTTTATTCATAGCAGCATCCTCCTTGAACATATGCCGCATTTGCCTATATTCATGCATAGGAAATGACTGGCAGATGGTCTTCTTTTCTTACGTCGATATATCGATCTGGCGACTTGCCTAGTGCTCCATCCAGTTAGAAATTGGAGTATGGGGCTGCATGTTTCGTGCCAGTGCTAGGCAAAATTTCGACGGCGATGCGGTGGCATCGTCTAGAAATTTTAACGACGCAATGGTGCGGAACAGGTAATCTCATACTTCAATTTCTAGCCGGATGGAGTACTAGATTTGCCCTTGCATGTATATATTGTCATAACGCCGGAAAAAGTTTTTATATTCTGAAAAAAGTTTATCATTTTTATCCTACACTATTTTTTACATTTGAGTAGACACTCCCTGCAAAATATGATATATTTTAACCACAAATGGAGAGCAAGACAATAAACACACAATGCGAAAGAAAAGCAAAAAAACTACAAAACAGACTCTTGAAAAAATCTGTGGCAAACTTGCATACAACATGACAAACGACTACATGTTCCGGGCGGTTCTGCAGACAAACAAAAAGGTGCTCGCGGGCATCATAGGAGCGCTTTTGCACGTTGATCCAGAGTCTCTTGATGTGGAGATCCAGAATCCGATTATTCTCGGCCAGTCATTTGAGAACAAGGATTTCATTCTCGACATCAAAGTCCTGATTAACAACAAGTCAAAACTAAATCTCGAGATGCAGGTAGTTAACTATGGAAACTGGAAGGAACGTTCCCTAAGCTATCTCTGCCGCTCTTTTGACAACATTGACAAGGGAGAGGACTACATTTTCGCAAAACCTGTAATACAAGTCAGTTTTATTGACTTTACCCTGTTTCCCGAATCGCCAGAGTTCTATGCCACCTACAAGCTCAAGAACATCAAAAACAACAAAATCTATACAGATAAATTGCAACTGTCCATCATGGAACTGAACAATATCAATCTGGCTACGGAAGAAGATCATCTTTATAAGCTTGACAAATGGGCTGCCTTCTTTAAGGCAAAAACGTGGAAGGAGTTGAAGGCTATGGCTGCCACAAATCAATACATGGAAGCGGCGGTAAACACAATCTATGAACTAAGCTCTGATGAAACGATCCGGGAGCTCTGCCGCAGAAGGGCAGAAAACGAGGCATATGAACGCTACGTAATGGCTGAAATCGAACGCTTAAAGCTAGCTAATGCTGATTTATTACAGGCAAATGCTGACAAAGACATGGAAATCGCAAGCCTGAAAGAACAGCTTGCCAACCGATGACCGGAACACCTTATCAAAGACAGATGACATCCCCGCGGCAGTTGCGGGGAATGTCATCATAGGCATTATCATGCGTACTCCTAAAATTGAAAAAATTCATAGTCTAAGGTTTCCGGTCTCTGATACTCCCCTGTACTAAAATCATAGATAAGAATCTGGTGCGGCTCTTCCAGTGAAATCCAGATATGATACCCTGCCTCTGCGATATCCCCATGCATGACAATCATATAACCGAGCTTCCAGTATCCCGGTTCGTCGCCCGACAGAAAGGTCACGCCATACTCAATTCCCTCCACTCCGTCGACAATCTGCAGCCCCTGAACAGGGCTTAACAGCACTTTCTCCCTGTCCCAGCCAGGATTGACGCGCGTATAAATCTCCTCCTCCAGCTCACTCAGCAGACCGATATGGTCATTATTCCAGTCATATATCCTAAAATTATCGTAATCCGAACCGACGATATAGAGCACTTTTCCTTTCATGTCCGGTATCGTGATGGAAAAATCCTGCTGCTCCTTCTCGAATGGCAGCGTCTCCGCCGCATAGACAAACAGATCAACGCGGGCGCCAATACTCGGATTCTCCCGCCACTCCACACGGCTGATGCGGTATCCGGCATACGTCATAGAACCCTTTACCGTGAGGCTGTCCGTCTCCTCATCGTACACGACACTGGGAATCATCACCGCTCCCTGTTCCAGCAGGCTTCCCACGACATAGACCTTGAGAAAGACGCCGATGACAAGCGCTGCCAGCAGCAATCCCCCAAGTGCAGCCGCAGCCTTGAGATACCGGGTGCGGCTGCGTATCTTTTTGAATCCGTCAAGCGCAGCCCGCTCTTCGGGCGTAGACTGATCTGCCATATCCTCCTTCATTTCTGAAAAAAAGCGCCTGCACTCCCCACATTCATCCAAGTGCTCCCTCACTGCGCTGCTGCCCGCCTCGCTGATCACACCGTCAATATACCCCGGCATCAAATCTCTGACAATATCACATTTCATACTTTTCCAACTCCTTTCTGATCTTCTGCTTCGCGCGGTAAAACACTGTTCTGCACCAGTTCTCGCTCTTTCCGAGAATCTCCCCGATCTGCCGGAAGGAAAGCTCCCCAGTCATGCGGTACAGTACCACTTCCTTCTCTGTCTCCGGCAGACAGTGAATCGCGCGATACAGCTCCTCTATGCTCTCCCGATGCAGCACGCTCGTCTCCCCGTCCGAGCCGGAGGCGTCAGGAAGCTCCTCTGGCAGCTCCACCATATCCACCCGCTTCCTTCTGCGCAATTCCTGCCATAAGATATGCTTTGCGATCTGACAGAGCCATACAGAGAGCTTGCAGGAGCCGTCATACCGCGAAATCGAGTCGACCGCGCGCAGAAAAGTCTCCTGCATTAGCTCCTGCGACCAGTCCGCGTCATGCGTGTGCGCATACAGAAAACGATACACCAGCTGCGCATATTCCTGATATACGGCTTCCATATCAACATTGCCTTTATCTTTTCTGTGCATCCTCCCACCTCCTCTACCTCTTATATCCCATAATTTTACGTTTTGTTTCAGTTATATATCAATTAAATTTTAATTTTCATTACTGCCTATAAACAAGCCCTGTATTATTTTTTACATTTGAGTGGACACATCCCGCAAAATATGATATATTTTAACCACATTCGGAGAGCAAGGCATTTTATGCCTGATACACCACAAAAGTACGTAATGAGAAACGGAGAACACCAATGCTGAGAAACAAAGATATCCTTGAACTAAAAAGGCGTTTTAAAAAGGAATCCTGCACAATCACAAGGATGTGCGGATGCTATGTGGACGCAAACAAAAATAAGATCGTTGAATTGAACGAGACCTTCCTAAACCTCGAGGACGAAGAGTTTTTCAAGTACCTTGAGATCGCTAAAAAGGCACTTTCCGGAACGATCGGCAACAATCTGCTGGAGCTGAGCTTTGCCAAGGAGGAGGAAGAGCCCGGCGGAAAACAACAATATCTTCTGGGGCTTCGCGAGAGCGGGCTGAAAAATCCCGACTTGTTAGAACACCTCTATGACATGATCATCGACAATTATGATTATGTGGGCAATTATCTGATCTTGATCTTTCACGATGCCTATGATGTGATAACTAAGACAAACGATGACCTCAAGCTCGACGAGTCCGAGGAGGTTTTTACTTATCTGCTGTGCGCCATCTGTCCGGTCAATCTCTCGAAGCCGGGACTCGGCTACCGCGCCGACTTAAACCGCATCGGCATCCGCATACAGGACTGGGTTGTCGGAGCTCCTGATGTCGGATTCCTGTTTCCGTCTTTCGTGGAGCGCTCGACGGACATTCACGCGCTTACTTATTATGTCCGGGACGCCAGGGATTCGCACCGTGATTTTATCGAGGCAGCGCTTGGCTGTGGCGCGAAGCGGACTGCCACAGAGGAGCACAACACATTCAGCAGCATCGTAAAAACTGCCATCGCCCCCATCATCGAAAACAGTGACGAGATGCTGATCAATATTCAGGAAAAATTGAACGATATCGCCGAGGAACACGAAGCCGCGATGGAAGATCTGGTGGTCGTGGAACCGGAGGACTTCACACTCACCCCCGAGATCATCAAGGAGGTATTTGCGGACAGCGACATTCCCGATGCAGCCGTGGCACAGATTCAGAATCATTTCACAGAGGAGTTTCGTGAACAGCCGCCCGTCGTGAAAAACCTCGTGAACGAGAAAGCCATCGAGAAAAACAACAAGGAAAAGAAGGAGATCAAGCTCCTCGAAGAAGTTGCCTCCTTAAAGCAGGAGCTAAAGGACACCAGACAGGAAAATGAGGAAAAAGCGGAACAGATCGAGACACTTGTGAAAATGGAAGCCCCTGTGAATCCCGAGGAAGCCAAAAACTGGGCGGAGGTATTCCTGCGCATGAAGCCCGACAAGGCAGAACAGATAAAATATCAGACGATTGACGGCCGGAGCTATCTCATGATTCCCATGGAGGAAAACGAGCACATCAATCTGAACGGAGTCGAGAAAACAATATCTGCCCAGGCTGATGTCTAAGATATTGAATAACCTCGTGTGCATAAAAACCCTGGGGAAAATCCCACAGGGTTTTTATGCATATGTTCTATTTTTTATGTTCTATTTACCGATTGCTTCCATATAGAAATCAACAATCTTTTCAAACAGCTCCTCGTCAAGCCGCGATGTCAGTTTCTTGTCGATCGTATCATTCCACTCTTTCTTTACCTCATCCGGGACCTCATCATGGTACTCCTCCAAAATCTGGTTGTACTCTTCATTCAACTGTTCCATGTACGCCATGCGCTCCGGGCTGTGGTCCATCATCAGATTGCCGTGCTCCCTTCCCCCGAGCAGCACAAACTGCACATCATCCCGCGTAACCTTATCCCGGTTGGCGTAAATACAGGGACCGTCAAAACCGACAAAATTGTCCAGATCTCCCTGTACAATCATCACTGCCGTATGCTTCGCGCGGTTGATTCCGTCCGTCGCAGTGAGATTCATCCGGTCCCCAAAGGTCATGCGCAGCGTCAGCCAGATAAACGGCTTCTCCACATAGACAAACGAGCCCAGAAGACTTTTGCCCACATAGGTCATCTCCTCCAGGCTGTTGTTGTATCCGGCCAGACTGGCAACCGCAATAATATCATGGTCATAATTCAGGATGGCCGTTGTCGCAAAACCACCCCAGCTATGCCCGTACAGACAGATTGGCAGTCCGGCAAAGACAGGATTCTGCTCCACATAAGTCAGGGCGTTGTCCAGATCGATCACCGACTGTACAAGCCCGACACAACTGTCGCCGGTCGAAACGCCGCTCCCGGTGTTGTCATATGCGAATACCATAAATCCATTGTCCACAAAATATTTCGTCTCGGCGATGTATCCCTCCGAATCTCCGCCAAGCCCGTGGGATACCACCACCAGTCCCTTTGATGTATTGTCCTTTCCGTAGATATACCCTGTCAGCGTCTCATCTCCAGAGGGAAACGTCACCGTCTCCCTCTCGAAATCCTCATAGTCCTCCCACCGCATATACTCGGAATACTTCTTCTCCTCACTCCTGTTAAAATACTGCTTCATAAAATGATTGATCAGGGCAAAGGAGACAACAACAAAAATCACAACAACGATAATCACTGCGATCAAAATAATCTTTAAAAGCCTGCCCTTTTTCTTCATGTCAATACACTTCCCACATCACACCTCCGCAATGCTATTGTCCGTTACCGCTCACTCGTTGCTGTTTACGCTTTCTCCAGGCCGATTTCAGCATTCTCGCCGTTAATGTTCCACGCTTTCGCATTGGGAAGCGCACTCCCGTCGTACACAAACGCGTCTGCCAGAACCTTGCCGCCGATCGCCTTCTCGTTCTTCCTTACAACCTCCGCGATCCTGTCATTTCCGCTGATATAGACATGAATGTGATCCATAACCTCAAAACCGGAATCCTTGCGCATGGTCTGAATCTTGCTGATCACCTCATAGACAAAGCCTTCCTCGATCAGCTCCTCTGTCAGGTTGGTGTCGAGCACGACGGTAACCGTGTTGTCCGCCTCCGTGACATACCCTTCCTTCTGCGAGATATCAATCAGCAAATCCTCCTCCGCAAGCTTCACCTCCACACCGTTTACATCAAAAGCGATGAAGCCGTTTGCCTTCAGCTCATCCATCGCTGCATTCCCATCGACTGATGAAAGCCTTTCCTTGATACCGCCAAGCTGTTTGCCATATTTTGGTCCTACCGTTTTTAGCTGCGGCTTGAAGGTGTATGTCGTAAACTCCCTGACATCCTCTGTAAACACTACCTTCTTGACATTCAGCTCATCCTCGATAATCTCCTGATAAAATGTATCCAGCGTAAACGGCGCCTTGACAAACATGGTGCTGACCGGCTGCCTGTTCTTGATATTTGCCGTGTTTCTGCAGGCACGCCCCATGACAACCGTCTTTAAGACAGCCTCCATATCTGCTTCCAGCTGCTGATCGATGCGTTTCTCATCAACAGGCGGGAAGTCGCACAGATGAATGCTCTCCGGTGCGGACTTGTCAATACTGCGCACAAGATTCTGATAAATATCCTCTGTCATAAACGGAATCATGGGCGCCGCCGCCTTGGAGATCGTCACAAGCGCGGTGTAGAGCGTCATATACGCGTTGATCTTATCCTGCTCCATGCCCTTAGCCCAGAACCGCTCGCGGCTGCGCCTCACATACCAGTTGCTCATCTCATCGACAAACTCCTGTAATGCCCTCGCCGCCTCCGGAATCCTATAATTTTCAAGATTGCTGTCCACCTCGCCCACAACCGTGTTGAGCTTAGACAAAAGCCATTTATCCATCACCGGAAGCTTGTCGTACTCAAGTGTATATTTCGTCGCATCAAATTCATCAATATTCGCGTAGAGCACAAAAAACGCATAGGTATTCCACAGCGTACCCATAAATTTGCGCTGTCCCTCCTGCACTGCCTTTCCATGGAAACGATTCGGGAGCCACGGCGCGGAATTGATGTAAAAATACCAGCGGATTGCATCAGCGCCATACGTTTCTAACGCCTCAAACGGATCGACGGCATTGCCCTTTGATTTGGACATCTTCTGCCCGTTCTCATCCTGCACATGACCGAGCACAATGACATTTTCATACGGCGCCCTGTCAAACAAAAGTGTAGACTCCGCCATCAGCGAGTAGAACCAGCCGCGCGTCTGATCAACCGCCTCCGATATAAACTGTGCCGGAAACTGCTGCTCAAACAGGTCCTTATTCTCGAACGGATAATGATGCTGTGCAAACGGCATCGCGCCGGAGTCAAACCAGCAGTCAATCACCTCCGGAACCCTGTGCATTTCCTTGCCGCAGTCCGGGCATTTGAACGTCACTTCATCAATATAAGGTCTGTGCAGCTCCACCTTTGCCGCATCCGGATTTCCACTTCGGTCCGCAAGCTCCTGTCTGCTGCCGATGCACTCCTGATGACCACATTCGCACTCCCACACATTGAGCGGCGTGCCCCAGTAGCGGTTGCGCGAGATGCCCCAGTCCTGGATGTTTTCCAGCCAGTCGCCAAAGCGTCCCTTACCGATGGACTCCGGAATCCAGTTGACGGTATTGTTGTTGCGCACCAAATCCTCTTTTACTGCTGTCATTTTGATAAACCATGACTCGCGCGCATAATAAATTAACGGCGTGTCACAGCGCCAACAGTGCGGATACTCATGCTCAAATTTCGGCGCATCGAACAAAAGCCCTTTTTCCTCCAAATCCTTCAGGATCATTGGATCTGCTTTTTTTACGAAAACACCTGCATAGGCTGTCTCCTCCGTCATCTCACCCTTGCCGTTCACAAGCTGGACAAATGGCAGATCATACTTTCTGCCGACATTGGCATCGTCCTCACCAAACGCCGGTGCGATGTGTACGATACCAGTACCGTCTGTCATGGTGACATAGCTGTCGCAAGTGATGAAATGCGCCTTTTTGTGCTGCTTATCGATGATACCGGCCGCAAAGTCAAACAGCGGCTCATACGCCTTGTGCTCCAGATCAGTGCCCTTATAGCTTTCCAACACCTCATACGCCTTGTCGCCCTCATTTTCTGCTAATTTGCCGAGCACCTTGTCAAGGAGCGCCTCCGCCATATAATACGTATAGCCGTCAGCAGCCTTCACCTTGCAGTAGGTCTCGTCAGGATTGACGCAGAGCGCCACATTTGACGGCAGCGTCCACGGCGTCGTCGTCCATGCAAGGAAGTACGCATCCTCACCAACGACCTTAAACCGGACAACAGCCGAGCGCTCCTTGACCGTCTTATAGCCCTGCGCGACCTCCTGCGCTGACAGCGGTGTCCCACACCGCGGACAGTAGGGCACAATCTTAAAACCTTTATACAGAAGCTTTTTGTCCCAGATCTCCTTCAGCGCCCACCACTCGGACTCAATGAAATTATCGTCATACGTTACGTAGGGATCGTCCATATCCGCCCAGAAACCAACTGTCCCGGAGAAATCCTCCCACATGCCCTTGTATTTCCAGACCGACTCCTTGCACTTTTTGATAAACGGCTCCATGCCGTACTCCTCGATCTGATCTTTGCCGTTAAGCCCCAGAAGCTTCTCAACCTCAAGCTCAACGGGAAGACCGTGCGTATCCCAGCCCGCCTTTCTCGGGACCATGTATCCCTTCATGGTGCGGTAGCGCGGGATCATATCCTTGATGACACGCGTCAGCACATGTCCGATATGCGGCTTGCCGTTTGCCGTCGGCGGACCGTCATAGAAGGTGTACGTCTCGCCCTTCCTGCGGCTGTCCATGCTCTTCCTGAAAATATCGTTGTCCTTCCAGAATTGTTCTACATTTTTTTCCCTGTCCACAAAGTTCAGGTTGGTGTCTACTTTGTTATACATTGTTTTTCTTTACTCCTCTCGTTTTTATTGTCCTGCTTGTTTCTCTTTTCTTTTTTATGGACAGTGTGATAATCAGCTCCACAATATCCCCAATCATATCCAAAATCTCTGAAACAACATCCATCACTGTCTCCTTCCCCTATTCGCGCGCCCCATGCGCCGCCTTAGCGGCATATTTCCTCTGCATGGGGCTGTGCATAAAAGGCTCCCATCCT
Source organism: Lachnospiraceae bacterium (assembly GCA_009774245.1). GTDB lineage: Bacteria > Bacillota > Clostridia > Lachnospirales > Lachnospiraceae > COE1. The sequence goes on from VSNM01000003.1 coordinate 130,527, forward strand.
GTAAATAGGACGAGAGCCTCACAATCGTTATACCACCTAATTACTGCGTACTCCGTCTTCGTCCGCTTTTCCATCCGCAAAAGCATCAAAAACTTTTATACACGTTCCCTCTAACGCCGGGAAATGCGTCAGCGCCTACTCTGAGCCGACACAGCAGCCAGACAGCATCATACCGCCCTGTCGTCAGACATTTCAGCCCGCAACTCAGGAGTGATCTTCGACAATCCCATACTCGTACTGGTTTCCACCCAGAGCGTCATTTGCGCCCTCCCAGCTCTCTGTGACTTTCTGAAACTGTGTACTGTCTCCGTCATCGTCTTTGTAATCATATAAAACATAGCATTAGTATAAACTTCACTCCGCTCACTTGTCAAGTGAAAAAGCGAAATCTACACTCCGCTATCTTGTACTATTACTGTTCACTCCGTTCCAGTAACGGGTAAAAATCCATGCAAAATTTGCTTCGCAAATGGATTTTTACTTGCAACCGCTACATTTTCTCACGGACTTAGCAGTAAATGCTAAGTCCTGTCTGAACAGTAACCTTGTACTTTCTCCACAGATATCAGATTTTGTTGCTGCCAATGCTGACACAGTTCCTTAGTTCCGTGTGAATTGATGAAATTGTCACATAATCGACTCTTTTTGAGGAACTGTTTGGCAAAATAGACAAAAATGTCCACTGGCCAATTCTGTCCCTTGAAAATTACCTCGAATATGCTTACAGTAATATTATCTTAACTATTTCATTCCTCATAGTTAGTTTTTGCGGCTGCATTACAGTTATGCAGCCGCATTCCATGAGGTCTGGAAATTATGTATTTTATAAAACGGAGGTTTTTACAAATGAAAAATTTTAATTGCAAAAAAATTCTTATGACGCTTGCGCTTGTAATTATTATCCAGAATGGCGCGATCATTGTGACAAACACTGACGGGAATACCGGTTCTTATTCGGAGGATAGCGGTATTGCTCCATACAGTGACTTGCCTCCCTACGATGAAAGTATCGACTGATGCAACTTATTTTCATAAAACTTTTCATGAAAATCCTGTCTGCAAAAATGACTGAGTAAAACACATTGTTTCAAGCACTTAGTCATTTTTGCCTGATAAGTAAACTGCTTATCTTGCATTTGCTTCTCCCTTTCATTCCATAGCATATTATAAAGAATATTATCTATTATGCAGATCCTCTTACATGCTAAAGACTCTTTCAGAATCTTTTTATCTAAATCTGTTGCTGCCTGATATTTACCCAGATTACCCAATTCACTTGCTACATATGACATGACAAATTCATACATAACAATACAGTCTGACAGCAAATATTTTTTCTCATACATCTCAAAAAAGTGAAGTAGAAATTCAATTTGATGCATTTTCTCTATTCCATTAAGTCCTTGTATTTTTTTGCGAATGCATGACACTTCCATCTCTGTCAAATACATCTCATCAACATTAAAGCATTTTTCCATTTTCAATGTACATTGAAGAGCCTCCTCTTCACGTCTCACAAATTCATCATTGGTAATCTTATGCTCCATCCAATCCAACGATGCTTCCAAATCTATCATATACTGTCTATTTTCTGGAATTTCGAGATCTATCCGCTCCCGCATCTGCGTCAGCAGTTCTCTGCATTTCACGAAATCCCTATTATTGCGACAAGTGAGCATCTGCTTTTTCAATTGCAGCACTTCCCTGTCATTTGTCACAATTCGCGTGCGCTGAAATTCTTTGGATAAACCAACCCTTCTCAACAACACTCCCAGGGCATCGCGCTGCATGTTGGCTTCCCTCTTTTCTGCCCTGCGCAGTGTCCTGACAGAACAGACTCCATCACACAGCTGCTTCTGCGTGAGACCATACATCTCCCTTCGGATGCGCAGAACATCTCCAATATAAAATACCCACCTCTGCTGATACAGGTACGTGCAATCCTGCATATACGCCGGCACATCGTATTCCATATAAAGCTTTTTCAGCAGCCTGGCCAATTCGCTGCTCTCATGATACTCTGACTGCAGCTTTTCGTCTTCGCCTGATTCCCTATCCATGCACTTCAGTAGTTTCATCTTCATCTCCAGGAGCTCCAATAGATAAAAGGCTCTCCCTGTATCACGCAGCATTTCAATAGCCTGATTACAGATCTGCAGGCTTTCCCGCAGACACTCCTCTGTGCATTGATTCTGTTCTGAAAAAATCTCCTGCATAAAATAATACGCGATCTTTGGATAGATTTTTACCTTTGACAAGTCATCGTAAACGGCCTTCTCCACATAAGCCAGCAATTCCTTGCATTTGGCTGCATAATTTGCGCCTTTGTGATACCATTCATACTCCAGGAGCATATTGATTTCCTGAATGGACAACAGTTTCTTCTCCAGGCACATATCCTCCACATCAGGAATCGTGCATTTTACTGCTTTCTCATAGCAATCGGCAAGTTGCTGCTGGTCCGCCTGTTGCTGTTTCATAATCTCCGCCCGCATCACCAGACAGAATTGCTGTTTGATCCTGTCATGCACCGGCGGCTCTTCCTCATATGCGAGGAGCAGCTCCTGCGCATGCTTCGTCTCCCGCCGTTCTATCGCACACAAAATATTTCTCTGATGCTCCCATTCCGCATAATCCTCGATATTGAGCAGATTCTCATACAGGTCACTGGAAACTCCCAATCTTCCCAGCAGGCGGTCCCGCATATTTTTCGGAACGGGACGCTGCTCTTTCTCAATTCTTGCGAGCTGACTGACCATCATCAGCCCCTCAGATAACTGCTCCAGGTAAATCTTTTCCTCTTTGCGTATTTTTCTCAACAATTTCAGAAAACCCTGATCTGTATTCACCGGAATTTTCACACCCTTCTTCCTTCGCATCGTTTATCTATTGTCCCTCTCTATAAACTCTGAAAATACTTTCTCCACATGTCATAAATATTGAAAATAACTCGTGAATCAAACAAATTGCTTCACAAGTTATTTTTAAATTTATTACATTTTAACCATACAAACAAGGGACAGAGTTGTCCAATTTGGAGGAAACGACACTTGCTTCCCCATATCGCCTTGACTGCTGTTGAAAATTCCATTATGCTTAGGTAGGAATTGAATTTAGTTTCCATACATCGCTTTATCAATCACAATCGGTATTTATGAGGTCAGCACGAAAAAAAGGGGGCTTACTATGAAAAAAATAATTTGTGGCGCAGTGCTCGCTTTAATAGGTGTCATTTATTCAATAACACTTATGGTACTGGCAACGGTCTATGATGTGCATAGCGATGGAGCATCTGGATTGTGGGGATTGCTGCAGGGATTTAATGTGGAACTTCCGCTTATCATATCTCTGGGTGTTGTTATAGTCGGGATTGCCATATGTATTTGGGGAGTATTCGACAAGGAAAAATAATGAAATGAATTCTGTATCACTTGAAATCGTGCAAACTATCCCCGTCCATGTTTCGGGAATGTTTTTTCCGGAACTGGAAATAAGGTAGCGCAGGCGCCGGGTATTTCAAGGCGAGAGGAAGTAAACCTTACCCGCCTTAAATACAGTACCCTTGTATTTCTTGCCTCCAATCTCGGCATTGTCCTTACATAGACACAGATTTTTGAAGCCGTTTGTGATATGGACAGCGATAGATGCCATTCAAATCAAAAAATTTACATTAGGAGCTACGAAAAAATTATGGGAAGTATCGTTTTGGAAACAAGAGACCTATCAAAACAGTATAAGACACAATTAGCACTAAACCATGTGAACCTGCGCCTGCAGCAGGGGAGGATTTACGGACTGATCGGAAAAAACGGCGCCGGAAAGACGACGCTGATGCGCATGATCGCAGGACTGGGATTCCCGTCGCAGGGCAGCACATACTTATTCGGCACCCAAAACCGCAGGGAACTGGAGGCGGCAGGCAAGCGCATTGGCTCTCTCATAGAAGCGCCCGCACTGGTGGCCGGTATGTCCGCAAAGGAAAACATGCATCTGCAGTGCCTGATGAAAGGCATGCCAGATTATGAGATTGAGAACGAACTGCTGGAACTTGTCGGTTTAAAAGACACTGGAAAAAAGAAAGTCAAAAACTTTTCCCTTGGAATGAAACAGCGGCTTGGAATCGCGACGACACTGATCGGCAATCCCGACCTGCTCATGCTGGACGAACCCATCAACGGCCTGGATCCCGCCGGTGTCATCGAGATCCGGAACCTGATCAGAAAACTAAGCGCCTATGAGAATAAGACCATTTTGATTTCAAGCCATAACCTGCCGGAACTGTATCAGGCCGCCACGGATTTTATCATTATCCACGAAGGCGAAATCCGCGAAGTCCTCACGCATGAAGAACTGGACGACCGGTGTAAATGCTATATTTCCTTAGAGGCTGTCAACGCAAACCTGCTGACAACAGTACTGGAAGAAAAGCTGCACACCCGGAATTTTCAGGTCATGCCGGACAACAGCGTCAAGCTGTTTGATTTTCTGGACGAAAGGGAACGTGTGGGGCGCACGCTGCATGAAAATGACGTGATTGTCACAAAATTCTCGGTGTGCGAGACAAGTTTGGAAGATTATTTTATGAGTGTGATCGGAGGAAAGAAAAATGCTTAGTTTACTGCGTTGCGAATTATACCAGGTACGGAAATCATTGTCCGTGAAAATTGCAATCATCATCATAGTGGTGACATCTGTCATATTCGGAACCAAGCTTACAGGTACCGCGTATGTATCAACCAGAACACCAGACCAGATGTATACCCTCTACAGCGGCGGCTCCATATGCAGTACAATGAGTGACAGCGCAATGGCGCTGCTGCTTGCGAGTCTATTCGCGGGCTGGATGATCGGCGGAAGCTTCGAGAACCGTATGATTCAGGAATCCATCTCCCATGGGAAAAAACGAATCACTGTCTATCTGGCCAAAATGCTGACCTACGCTGTCACTGTAACCCTGCTCTGCCTGCTCTACTGGTGTGTGACAGCGCTGCCGACAGGTCTCAAATACGGTCTGGGCACGACGGACATCTGTGGGAATTTGTCCCGCGTTCCCTATATCGTTGGAATGGTTGCCGCCGGTAGTGCCGCGTACATCAGCCTGTTTGCCATCTGCGGCGTGATCGCATTCTGCACGCGAAAGGCCGGCGTCACCATGGGCATCTGTTTTGTCGGAATCTTAGCCGGAGGAAATCTCCTGGCGTCCATCGTTTCCAAAGAGGTCGCAGAAATCATCAATTACACCCCGCTCGGACTGTACCGTCATGTATTAAAAGCAGATATGACAGGGTTGGATATTGCCCGGACAATTGGCATCAGTCTGGTCTGGACGGTTCTATTCTGCACCGCAGGATATCTTAGATTTCGAAAAACAGAGTTAAAATAACATGACGCCTTTGATAATTAGAAACTTGCCACAAGTTATACTCACGGGTGGTTAAATTTGTCAGAATGCGAAATAATCTTTTCATTTTATAACAAACTTCGCACCCTACAGCAAATTTTGTTGATGTGCTGTATAGAATGATTAGGGTGTCAAAAGGTCTGGATTTCCCTTGCAGGCTAATTTTCCCAATCTTGCACCACAATATCTATCAACGATGCGCCGCATCGCCTCAAGATATTGTGGCACAATCTTGAAAAAAATATCTCTTCAATGAAAATGGACCTTTTGACACCCTAATCATAGAATAAGTTTCACACCAACATATTCGTATGACTTGTGAGATTAAATAGAAAACTACATATTTGATATGGTAGATTTTGCCTATCGTGAGTATATTTCGAAACCGTTTCTAATGGAGGAATACATGATACTTGTCATTTTTGTCATCAGCGTTTTATGGATTGCCCTTATCATATATATCGCAGGTTTAAAACTCCAGCTGCGCAGCCTGAGGCGCCAGCTGGAATTTCGTGTCAGCGCCCCTGTCAAAAAGCCGCTTGCGCTGGAACTGCAGGATCGCGACCTGATGGCGCTGACCGTCGCACTGAATCAGATTTTCAGACAGGACGAGGAATTTCGCAGCGTCCAGAACATGAACGAGAATGAATACAAAGAATTAATCACCAACATTTCCCACGACCTGCGGACGCCGCTGACCGTGCTGAAAGGGTATCTGCAATTACTGGAGCGCTGTGAGATTGACGACGAGGGCAGAAAGTACCTGTCCGTCTGTTTTCGGCATACGGACGAACTGGAGCAGCGCATCAGACAGTTTTTCGAGTACTCCTACTGGACAAACCAGGAGCAGGAACCGCAGCTCAAAATCATCAATGTGACCAACCTGATTGTCGATACCATGACAGATTTTATACCGATGTTCGAGGAAAAAGGACTCATGATGCGCTTAGACCATGCCCCCCCCCTACAAGGGACTGGCTGATGAGGAACTGCTTCGCCGGGTAATGCAGAATTTACTAAAGAACTGTTTAGCGTATTCTGTCGGCGAAGTGGTGGTTTCCATCACCAAAGACATAGACGGGAATATCACAAACAGCCGAATCCGCGTCTGTGTCCAGAATCCGATTGCCGAGGACTCCGAGTTAGATCCCTCCAGAATATTCCAGCGCTTTTACGCGGAAAGGAAAGAGCGCAACCACTCCACCGGTCTGGGACTATCCATCGTAAAGCTCCTCGTGGAAAAGATGCAGGGAGAAGTGTTTGCCACACTCGATGAGAACCGATTGTGTATTGGGTTTTATCTCAAAACACCTACAATATAATCATACAGCGTCGTTTTGCCCGTGGCGCTGTCGCCGCGTATAATCGTAATATATCTCTTGATGTCAAATTCATACCGCAGTCTCTTGTTCTGCACCATTACATGGTATTGCCCTCTCATCTGTTAACGCTCCTTTATCTGAAATGCCTCGTCGAGATATTCCTTATAGCCGTGAACAATTTTTCCAGTATTAACCATATACGCCTCAAACATGCCCGCCGTGCTAAAGTCCATCACATGATGCAGATTGATCGTCAGCTCCTTCCGTGTGCCGATATCCACAATCCACTTTGCGCAGTTATCCCCGCACGAGGACGCATTAAAGATTTTTCCCGTATCGTCAAATGCCATAAGTATCAATGTCTTTACACTGCCAGAGATCTCCTTTGGCGAGATCGCCCCCAGTACAGGACTCTGTATGAGATATGCACTGATTACTTCTGACTGGTCAATATCTCTTATCATCTCCACCGACAATGGATTTGTAATCCACTCGTCCTCGTACTGGTTGTCAAAATATGTCAGCGGGTGAAAAATGGAATTTTCAATATCTCCAAAAACAATATTTAACATCTGCTGCCTCCCTCAACGTTTGTCATGCCAGTGGGTAATATTTTTCTTTCTTAGGTCTTTTGTCTATATTAGTTACAATTCACACCCCGCCATAATCTGGCAAGTGAACTATAACCATTTGAAACAATATCAAGCCGCTAAATTATCATTGTCTATGCATTGCATATATGATACAATCATACTACAAAGACAATGGTGGTGCAATATGGTAATCAACAGCGCATTCAGAAAATATATGAAAAATCAGTGGAGCTATATGAGTATATAAAAGAATATTGCCAAGTGACAAGTTATCGAAATAATTGGAGATGAAGATATGTCTAAAATAATATGGAAAGGTATTATAAAAAGTGAGGACGATTTCCCTACAGCTGATATACCTAAGAATGCTAAAAAAATAGATAGTGAGGAAGATATGATAAAAATGCAAATAAAAGCATTACCTTTTATGATACCATCTGTTTTAATTTGTCTGATCTGTATGTTTGCCAAAACATTTATGGCAAGTGAAAGGGTAATAAATGTAGGTTTTATATTTATAGGCGTTATCCTGGGATTTTTGTTAATCATTGTTCACGAATTATTACACGCTATTGCTTTTCCTAAAAATGCAACCGTATGGATAGGTTTTATGCCTAAAAGTTTTACGGCAGTAGCATTATCTTCAAGTCCGGTAAAAAGAAACCGCTTTATATTTTTAAGCATATTACCAATTATTTTAGGGCTCATTCCATTAGTTATATTTTGTTTGAGCAGCAATGACTTAAAAGAATTAAACGGTGTATTATTTGGAATATCAATCATGGGAATGATAAGTGTTTATCCTGATATTTATAATGTATTTCATGTTTTAAAAGTAGTACCAAAGAATGCAACAATTCAAAATAATAAAAATGAAACATACTATTATGAATAAATCAAATTAAAAAGCGCAGGAAAACAAAAAGGCAGTAGATTTTCTACTGCCTTTTTTCTCTCGCTCATACCTATAGACTTTAAATTTTCAACTCGCTTTTGAGTGCCGCCGTCAGTATTGCAGAAAAATTTACTCCCGCTTTTTCGGCTTCAAAATTCAGCCATGATGGTATTGTACAGTTTTTCTTGACCGCTCTCATATCGCTCTTTCTACGATATTCTACAAAATCCACGTCAACAAGCGTTACAATATCTGCCGCTGAATCAGTTCTTACCTCTGATACCGCTGTTGGCTCTGGTAAAGATTCTCCGTCATCTTCCATATCAATACCAACAACCCCTATTGCGTCCCTTGCCATTTCGATCGCGTCTGCAATATCTGTACCTTGTGTATTGATTTCAAAATCCGGCACATATGCCACAATAAATTTTTCTCCACGGGACAGAATAACTGGATATGCTTTTTTCATTCTGCAAACCTCCTTAACATGACTTTATTTATTATATCTTGCGGATACTGGGCTTATTTCAACCCGTTCCGCTTGATGATTAATTTTGCTAAATCTTCATCTGTTTCTTTGTGCCTTACAATGCTCTCCCTCTTTCCGTCCTTTACATAGACATCATGGTTTCCGCCGTGCCGCTTGAACTTCCAACCGTTTTTCTCTAATAGCTTGATCAGATCTTTTGTTTTCATTCCGTTCCCTCCTTACAATTAAAGTTATACGCCTATTATACGCATGAGTCAATACTTTTTGGCAAAAAATAATATTTCTACCCTTTTAACTTACTCTCTTTTTGAAAAATAACATAAACCGCCACCAATTCCTATTATCTTTTTTTCTGTCATGATATAATTTTCTTGTTGACATGAAGTGCACTTCATAGTTTATGATTAAGAAGAAAGGCGGATTAATATGTATTCAGCAAAAGAAACAGCCAAAATGACAGGATTATCAACAGCAACTTTGAGATATTACGAAAAGGAAAAATTACTGCCCAAAATAGCTAGAAACAGCCAAAAATACAGGCAATATACAGACGAAGACATTGAATGGATTAAAATGATACAGTGTATGCGTATGGCAAATATCCCCATTCATTCCATTAAAGAATATGTTGCACTGTTATTACTGGGCGGTGAAACCCTTGAACAGCGTTTTGCTATGGTACAAAATCACATGGAGGATATTAAAAAGCAAATGGCTAATTTACAGAATGCATTTGAATTGACACAAAAAAAGTTGTCGTTCTACCAAAAACTTTTAGAGGATTCTTCCTTTAAAAATATGTCCTATAGCGAAGAATGGAAGTTATTTAATCATGGAGGAAATGGAAAATGCCTTATATCACAGTAGAAAGCGGTGTTTTGTCCGATACGCAAAAGGAGGAACTGATGAAACGATTAACAGAAATATCATCTGACATTATGAAAATACCACAAGAATTTTTTGTAACAACCATAAAGGAAGTGCCCGACAAAAACTTTGGCATTGGCGGAAAAACCATTGACAAGGTAAAGGCAGAGTATATGCAGACACATAATAAGCAATTATAGGATAATTTGAAACACAGGCAGGAAAAGAATAATTACGGACACATACTGAATATCGGTTCACGGGTTCTTTCATTCCCTCTCCATCTGACGCAGTTTATTCCGCCACAAAAGCATATATTATGTCTTTTTCGAATGCCCTTTATGGAGAGTACAGACATACAGGAATAAAAATCACTTTGCTTTGTCCCGGTGCAACGGAAACCGAATTTGCACGAAAAGCCAATATAGAACAAACCTTGCTTTTTAAAGTTGCCGTTATGAAACCCGAACAAGTTGTTAATATAGCTTATCCTAAAATAATAAAAGGAAAACGCTTAATCATTCCGGGACTGTATAACAAATTTCTCATTTCTGCTCAAAGATAATACCTCTTGACATTACAAACAAGCTGACAATGATTATGATAAACAATTATTGAGAAGAAGGTGATGACATATTGGAAAAATTTAGTGCTGGCACTTAATGAACAAAAAGAAAAAGTAACCGACAAAATGATATCAGCAATCACTTTTGTCTATAATACAGCGAATCTGTTCAGTTCGCGAAAAGCTCAGTCCACATGTATCGATTTTAATATCGTCAAGAAGATAATAGGGCAGTTCTATGACATCCAGATTACACTTGATTCCTCTTTGCTGCGCCAGCTTGATTACTGCCATCCCCCATCTGTCAAATATTGTCGTATTTAGTCTTGCATAACGCCGCAGCATCCTTATCCTTTTTTCCATATATTTGTTAAACAACTCCTCACTTCCATGCGCAACAGCCCACATACATTGACAAATCTCATCTGCATTCATAGAACCGTCTTCCGGACTTTCTGGGAGGAGCGTACAGGCCAATTGATAATCCTGCAAAACTAACGCGCCTTCAACCGTATCGCTTCCTGTCACTTTCGTTGCCAGTTCATATTCATTCGCAAGAATCGCCGCAAGAGAAAAATTGAAATTATTTCTTTTGAAATCATATGGATAACCACTGTCAAGAACATGGTGCGAAAATCCTCTTTCTATCATTTCATAGATTAATGCACCGATTGATGCAGCTATATAATAACTTTCCTTCGCAGATTTTATATCAACTTCCAGCCACATCTGCAGATCGCCATCTCCCACGTGCAAAAAATATATGTCTCGAAGTTTATTAATAATCCAATCATATGACTGTTCTGCGATACATTGATCTAACCTTTGGTACAACATGCGCTTAAACCCAGAATTGCTATTAATCCCCTGCTTATCGCTTTCAAGATATAATCGGATGCTCTTCATTTCGCTATCAATGTACTCCGTGCTATAGCTCAACATGTTTTTCATGGTAATTCCCTTCTACCTTTATCTATTTATGGAACACTGTTGAATTATCATAGATGCCACTTCGTATGTACAGACTATCGTGCGCGACATTCCCACAAACCGAAAACTACGGATTGAGTGACAATTCTTTCTTCCTTGCATTCAATATCTTTCGCAGCTCCTTTTTTCTGGCGTCCAGGCTCTCGTCATCAATGTGCCGCAGTGCGCGAAGAGACAGGCGGATAGATTCCGCATCATCGTACCCGGAATAAATTTCTTTTAGAATGCCAAACAGCTCGTCATCGGCAATGACACAGGAGAGCATATTGTATTGATTCATCATGGACACAACGTCTATGGCAGCGTAAAAAATCTCCCCGACATAGGCCAGATCATCCGCAAAGAGCTCCTTTTGCTTTCTCAGCCAATAGAGCAGCATATTCGTGTCATTGTGCAATGCCGCCATGATCGCCGGATTCTTAAACGGCTTGGCAATATTGAGCGACAGGTTTTTCTCGATCACGACGCCCTGATCAAGCAGCCAATCCGCCTCCTGGGGAGAATGTGCCACATTCAATGCGTTTCCATTGAACATACTCGCCTTGCATGTCCAATGAATGTCTGCCCCCATCTCGCTGAGCGCCTTCGCAACAACAAACCGGCTGTGGAGCACCGCCGCAAGAAACAGGTTTGCCCCCGACAGGCACTCCGCATGTACGACCTCTGGTTCTTCTCGAATCTGGCGCAGTATTTCCTCATCCGATATCGTATTATCTCTGTATTGAGCTACAATAGCAGTAGCCTTTTTTCTTAGCTCCAATTCTGTCATTTTAATCAACCGCCTTTCAAACACAACTCATGTAACCCAGTCGCCCTTTTAAATCAACTACAAATGGCAATATATTCTTCAGCCTTCTCCAAAAATTCTTTTACAAACTGAAGAAGCTCTTTCGTTTCTTCTTTATTCACAATGTAAAAATCATCGTAATCAGAAGCGTTTCTTATCCGATCTGTTCCCTTGCCCGCTCCATCCGTATGGAAATCAGGGCGTCATATTCTTTTTTGTCCATACAGTAATATTCCTTCCTGTTCAATATTTTTAAAATATCCATACCAGCTTTTCTTTTCCTCGAATTCATCATAAGGGAGCAGGACAAAATTTACTACTGCAAAATACCTTGAAGCAAGTTCTGTTGCAGTCTCATCAATTTGATCCGTATATTTCCAGGAGTCAGTTCGGCTCCCTCTCATAAGCAGCGCTATATCCACATCCGAAGATGCCTTGTAATCTCCCCGCGCACATGAACCATACAAAATTACCTTTACAAGATCTTTTTCCATAAAGTTTCGAACCATATCAGGAGCTTCCATTTTGATTTTTTCAACAATTTCATGCGTCAACCCTGTGGGATATGCCTGACTATTCATATGAATCCCTCCCTTGTAGGTTCATTATACTAATTTGTCAAATGAGTGTCAATCAGAATAACCAGACCTATATGCTGTCAATCGCCATCCCTTTAAAAACCCTGTCGAAGCTTTTTATCTTAATTCACACAAACTCAATTCACGCAAAAAGCGGAAATCTTTTTATAAAGACTCCCGCTTTTTGCAAACTCCTCTTTCTTTCTCCCACTTCACACGCCTGCATTTTAGACGGTGATATCAATCTTTTTATCATCAGTATCCGCAGCCGATTCTACCGATACCGCCTTCCCTTCGTCTGTGTACATTTTCACGTCTGTCTTTTCCAGAGCAGATACGGACTCTTCTTCTGTCCCGGAATCTTTTTTGAGCATCACTTTGCCCTCTTCGCTGATTTCCATGCCGTCTTTTTTCGTGGTGTCAGGCTTATTTTTCTCCTGGACTTTTTCCACGTAATCTTTTGCCTTTTCTCCGTTTTCCTGAGCCTTTTTCCGCCTGGCTTCCTGTTCCTTGCGCTCCTCTTCCAGCTCCTTCCCAAGTTGTTCCTGCGCCCTGTCGCTGCACTCGTGCGCTTTTTCCCGAAATTCTGTGACGTACCCCATGGCGCGCTTCATCGTCTCGGTATCTCCCTTGAGCTCTGCCGCCTTAAATACCCGCATCGGCGTCCGCGTCAGTTTCATATTCAGACTTGCTCCGATCAGCCCTTCCATACTTCCAGCTTTCATGACAATCCTCCTCTCTGAATCCGCATTTTTGATGATTCTCAATATCATTTTCGGACGCGCAAAAGCACTCTATTATAAAAATGACATATTCGGTTCATTTCATGTCATATATGGTCTAAAAAATCATAATTTCTATACGACAACCGGCAAAAGGATTGATACTTCAAAGCAGGCGTCTGTCACCTTGATGTCCAGAATGCCCTTTTCTTTCTGGACGATTTTATAGACATTCCACAGCCCTGTTCCCCAGTCCCGCCTTCCAAAATCCCTCTGCGCCATTTCCGCCGCCACCGAATTTTTGACGCTGATGACCAGATTTTTTTTCACGACTTCTGCCTGGACATAAATGAATTTCTCCTGTGCGGCACCTGCTGCCTGGATGGCATTGTCAAGGATATTTCCCCATATGATGCACAGGTCATATTCGTCGATCGCAAGCGGTCTGGTGATATTGACACTGCAGTCAAACACGATGCCCCTCTGTCCCGCCGTCTGCCTTTTTGTATTGATGATGGCATTCACGACGCTGTTTCCCGTCTCTATATCTTCTTCACCAACCAGTCCGGCACTGCAGATTTTTGACAAATATTCTTTGAGCCTGTCCCATTCTCCCTGCTCTGCCAGAACTGACATGCTGATAAAATGATTTTTCAGATCATGCCGCACGTTCGCCTGTTTTCTGTATTGTTCCAGTATGCCCTGATAGCGGCTGATCTCCATTTTGCGCAGATTGTCGACTGCAATATACCCGATCAGCCTGTTGATACCAAAAAGCAGCGACATGCTGATCACCATGCACAGGGCGGATATCGTCAACACTTCCAGATGTGTGAGCAGTTCATTGTGCGTGATGTCCCAATATTCCGCCCCATTGTCAGACACCATCACAATTCCCCGCGTGATGCCAAAATTGCACAGGTCGATCAAAATCAGCAGCAGACCTACAACTGAAAACAGGACTTTGCCGCCCCCGCGCAGTAAATTCCCCTCTGCCAGTGTTGTCCTGCCAAAAAGCAGATACAAGCAGACAAAAGTACACAAAAAGGATACAGCCGATAGGAGATAGGACGACTGCCGGTTATTCAAAAACAGAATATTAAAAATTGATAGTACTGAATTGATACCATTCCACACAAACTCCCATACCGCGACCAGCACACACGACAGTCCTGCCTTTTCCCACCCGTTTCCACAAAATGAATCGCGTAAGAAAGAGCGCCACCCAAGCGGGGACTGCCCTTCTCCACTTCTCGCCGGGCACGCCATGCGCTGCCTTAGCGGCATATTTTTTCTGCATGAGGCTGCGCACAAGAACAGAATCAGCACTGCCTGCTGCAAAACAGAATAAACCATATAATTTCCTGCCGCCCATACTTGCACTACAGTCAGCAGGCAAAGGCAGCAGACGTATTTCCACACGCCGCCCCTCTTTCGGAAAAAGATGCTGCCAAGCTTCCCCAGGCTTATGAGCCATAGCATATAGACAGGTATGCTCAAAATAAACAACATCTCTTAATGTCAAGAAAAATCATGTCAAAATTTTCCTTGCTGTCAAGCAATTCCTGTCCGCTGATATATTTTTTGATTACACCTTCCATACCGGACTGTCCCAGTAGCTCCCTGATCTGTTTCGCGATATTAACGCACTCCATCGGCATATCATCACACACTGCCAGCAGTAACAATTTTAGCACTCCCTACCACACGATTTCTGTTTTTTCTAAAAATATTCCGGATTCATAAAGGGCACCACCAGACTGACAACCTCCCCATTTCCGTCCAGTCCCCAGTATCCGCTGAAAATGCCATCCCCCATGCCGCTTGTGAAAAAGACAATCTTCTGTCCCGTTTCCGGCAGCTGCCACTGGAGGAAATCACCGCACCCACGCTGCAGTTCGGGATTTGCCTCGCGGCTCTTCTGGAAGAGAGCGGCAAAATAGTCTGTGTACTTGTTTTTTCCGGGGTTTTCTTTCTCCCATTTTTCTATAAATATCTGAAAATCCTTTGATGTTTCCACGTCTGCAAAGCAGGCAAGACCTGCATCTACACCGAAAAAAGTCCAGACATTCGGCTTGCCGAGATCCTCTAATCTGCCCCCTTTTTGCACGGCAATCTCATAGCGCTCAGCCTGTCCGTCTGCAATCCGAAGCTTTGCCGCGGCGATCCGCACACCTGCAATCTGGGAAAGGCACAAGGACAATTCGACGGGATAACTTCCTGCCGGGATTCTCCTGTCCAGAACAGTCTCGTACTTGGTTCCCAGATAGGACAGCGGATCTGCGAGCACGACTTCTCCTGTGGGAAAATCAACTACCCCTGCCTGCACCATTTTGAGCTTATCACTTTCCGTAAACAGCATCTGAAAAAATTCGACTGGATAGCTCTCCTGATTTAAAAATTTCAGATTCTTCTCAAAAGCGATCTGCGCCGGATGCTTTACAGGCTCACGGATTTCCTTTCCGGTCTTGGTGTCCACAAAATATTTTCCCGTCTTATCTGAACAAAACTCCAGATCACTGCCCACAGGCATGTAAAATACATTTACTACTGTCGGCTCAATATTTGCCAGCGTGTTGAAATCGACGATCTCCATATTTTCGACATTGTTCACATACTCCTGCGTATCCGTGTCCCCAAATGCCACCCAGCCATTGCCGTATTCGCTTTCATCGCGAAACAGCCATTTCAGTTTCGCCTTGCCGCTCAGTATCGATTTGCTGACGATTGTTCCTCCTGCCCCGCTGATGTAGTCCTTCATTTCTGACGGTTTCTTATTTGATGATTTCTTATTCGACGATTTCTGTTTCTTGTTTTTCCCCAACATAAGCTTGCGTCCCTCCAATCTCCTTTTGCCATAATGGCAATACCAAAAAACTGTTCTCCAAATCTTTATTACCTTTGAAGTCATTCCAAATAACTTAGAAGCTGTTCAGCCTAGAGCGTGTTTGAAAAATGCTTTCCATCAGATGTGCGTCACAATTTGCGGGAGATTTGCACCAAATGAAGGGCGCATAGCGGGCTATGTAACCTGAATTTGGTGTAAATATCACGCAAAGCGGGGCGTGCAGATGATGGGAATGATTTTTCAAACACGCTCTAGTACACCATTATTTCACTGCCACAATCACAGAAAATTTCTGACAGGAATAGACACATGTAACGCCCTTGAATTTACACGCTCTAAGCATATCTATCTCCTGCCCGGCAGAACACTCCCTGTCCAGCTTCCGGCGCTCCTTCCACAGTGTTATATCGCTGTCCGTCAGTCCGTTATCTGCTAGCTGACCTTCCCAATAGGTGTCAAACCAGCGGTTCATTGCCGGCTGCCCTGCGCAAAACTGGTCATAGTTGACGAATAAACCGCCCTCTGGCAGTCTGTCATATATCTTTGCAAACAATTCCATTTTCTCCCCATCTTCCAGATGATGAATGGACAGCGCAGAGATCACCGCGTCAAACATACCGTCCGGCAATTTCTGAATGTAGTTTTCCGCCTGGTACGATATGTTCTGAATCCCGTTAAATCTCCTTCGGGCAACATTGAGCATCTCCTCCGCGATGTCCACAAGCACATACCCCGCATTGGGAAACTGCTGATACCAAAAATATGTCAGCAGTCCCGTTCCTGCGCCCAGATCAATAATCCGTCCAGGATTGCCAATGTTAGCCGCGACAAACTGGGTTGTATTTCTGTAAAAATCATCAAAACATGGTATAAATTTTCTCCGTTTGCTGTCATACTCTTCCGCGATGATATTAAATTGTTGTTCGATATCCATTTTGCACTGTCTCCTTTTTTTAATCAAACAAAGCTTCCCACGTTTCTGCCCCCATTGCCCGAAAACACATCTCAATCTGCTCTCTGTTATTTTTTTCCTCTGCAAGACAGGGCAATTCGTCAATGCCAAAATAGTCAAAACCAGTCGTCTCAATATTTGAGACAAACGCCCCTCCAACGACTTCACATTGCATAAAGATTTTACACACTTTATACGCGTAAATCGGCAGGTTGTGTTTTTCCCTGTCCTGTACCGCGATAATCCTTTTCACGATCACATCAAGCCCCGCCTCTTCCTTGACTTCCTTGATCGTATTTTCCTCGACCGAAACATTGACATCCACCCAGCCGCCCGGCAATGCCCATGTGCCGTTTGCTTCATGGACAAGCAGTATTTTTCCCTCTTTAAAGATAGCCGCCCGGGTATCTATCTTGGGTGTCTGATATCCCACATCGCTGCAGAACAGATCTTTTACTTTTTCAAGCGGTATCTCTGACTGGAAGCTTACCATTTCCGCCGCGATTTCCCTAATGCGCTCATATCTTTCAAGCTCATACTGGTCCTTGCAGTAAAATAATCCCGCCTGCGCCAGACTTTGCAGTTCGACCGCCCACTGTAACCACTTTTCGTTTGTTTCCATAAAATACTCCTCTCAAGCTTTAATATTAACCTAAACTTACATTGGTTAAAAACACAAGTCCATGAAGCCCCGAACCGATCAAGCTTTTCTCTTCGCATATACTCAGATGCAGTTCCATATATTTCTCAATATTTTCTTTGCGGGCTTTATTAAAATCCGCGCACCGCATGAGAGGGTTTCCATCAGACGTTATATGGCGCAGTATGGTGAGCTTGTATTTCTCCGCCATTGCTTCGATTTCTCCCGGCATCATATATACGAAGGAGTCGCCGGTGCTTTTCGCCCTGTAACACTGTAATATTTCATTGATATTCTCTAATCCGGGCATTAAGTTCATATACAGCACCGCTATCAGATTGATATGTTATAAATGCCCCACAGCATAGTCCCTGACCAGCCTCTCCACCCTCTGCATCTCCTGCGGAATCCGTATTTTCCGCGGACACGCATCCATGCAGGGCATCTCCACACACGCGCGGCAGTGTCTTGCACTCGTGGCAATCCCAAGCCCCAGTTTTTTTAACGCCCAGTAATCCTTTCCCATGTGGAAATACTGATATTGGCGAAACAGCGTATGAACCTCTGTCCCATACGGGCAGACGCACCGCTGGCACCTGTCGCACGGAATCGGTGAATATTCTTTTTCCAGTACAGTAAGCCCCTCCTCAAAGGATGGAAAATCTGTGTCCTGTACTCCGGCGTCCCACCCCATAGCGACGTCTACCTGCTCTTTCGTGCCAAGTCCGATCAAAGCGCTTGATATGGGATAAGAAAGCACAAAACGAATCAGCGTCTGCTCGGAAAAGCGCGCCGGAAGAAGTCCCGCGGCATACACCTTGTTCACCAGAAAACCCTTCCCGCGAAAGACCGCCTCCTCCCGAACCCTGTCCAGCATGCCCCGCTCCAACAAATTCCCGCTGCCCTGCAGCACATCCACGCGGTCATCAAGCGCCCCGCGCAACAGAATATCATAATAGTGCGTTGCAAGCCCTGCGCAACGAATCTTTCCCTCGGCTTTCAACTCCATAAGTGCGTCCAGCGCGCCGCCCCTGCCAAACACTTCCGCCTCGTGAGCCGCATCAACCTGATGGACAAAATAGATGTCCGGTGTCGTCCCCAGATTCTCACAGGAAGTCTCCACCGCATTGTACATCTCACTGCCGCCAAAAAAACGTGCCTTGTCGGAAATAATAATCCGATCCCGCCCCACGCGCGCCGCAAATTTCCCGAGTTTGATCTCCGCGTCCCCATACTCGGGCACGATCGCGGTATCATATAAATTGCAGCCAAGCCTGTACGCATGCTCCATCACTGCCAATGCCTCGTCCTCACTCAGATCAAAATAATCCGGCAGCACCGGCACATTTCCCTGTAAAATGGGAATCGTGCCAAAGCCGATTTCCGACACCCTAAGCCCCGTACTTCCCAATATGCGGTAATACATTATTGTATCTCCTACTTTTCAATAAAACCTTGTCACAACCCCAAACCCCCGATGACAGAACGCGCCGTCTTGGGTACCATGTTCGTATCCGCGGTATCGTTTGACACATTTGCCAACAGCACAAATTGGTAATCCATGTATTCCCAGGAGGCTGTCATAACTTTCCCGTCCGCGGAATGCTGCACCTTGATGTATACTGTCTGTCCTGAAGCGGTATCGCCCATCCATGTCTCTTCCTCCGACTCATCGAATGCAGTATCCGATAAATCCAATATACTTTCCCTGCCAGCCGTCAGGATACAGTCGCCTCCCAGACTCTCATCATAATAGTCAATCCGCAAACTGTCCTCTCCCGGCTGGGAGTACTCCACATTTTTTATCCAGTCAAATCCAGGCAGCAAAACAGGAAACCCAAGTGCCCGCTCCTGCGCCACCTGTTCCAAGTCCGATTCATTTTGCGTAATATTTTCCTGTTCTGCTGCCTGTTCCGAGTCCGGTTCATTTTGCATGATAGTTTCCTGCACTGCCACCTGTTTCATGTCCGATTCATTTTGCGTGGCAGCTTCCACCGCTGATTCTGTATCCGCTCTCCCTGATGAACACGCCGTTAAAAAAACTGACAGCAGCAACATTGACAGTCCTATTTTCTTTTTCATCATTTTCTCCTCAATCCCCATAAAATGCCCGCTCACCGACTTGAACGCCTTCCGGCACCTGTATTCCGGACGCGCCACCGCAAAACGCAAACGCCTCCCTGCCAATCGTTTTCAAAGTGGAGGGCAGCCTGATCTCTTTCAAATTGTGACAGCGGTAAAATGCCCGCTCGGGAATCTCCTCCACACCTTCCGGAATCAGAATCTCCTCCAGCGCGGTACAGTTCTCAAACGCATGCGCACCGATCTGCCTAAGATTTTCAGAAAACTGAACATGACTCAAAATGCCGCAGCCAAAAAACGCGTGTGCACCGATACTGACCACACTGTCAGCCTGCCTGACCTCGCGCAGCCACTTGCAGCCCGCAAACGCGCGTGCGCCAATTTTTGTCACCGTATCCGGGAACGTGACTGTTGTCAGCAGGTTTCCGTCCTGAAAAGCGCCTTCCCCGATTTCCGTGATGCCCTGGGCAAGCCTGATCCTGGAAATATTGCCTGTACACTCCCTAAGCACGTCGTTCTCATCGTTTTTAAAACAATTCAGGCTGTCCATCACCGCCTGTTTCGCCAACGGCGGCAGCTCGCGCTCACGGTCTGCCAGACCTGTAAACTGCACAACTTCCCCGTCCGGCAGTATCATCTTGCGCAGATTAATACAGTTTCGAAACGCGTACTCCTCCACCTGCACATACTTATGACGGCTGCCCTGAAACAATCCATTTTTCAAATCCTCTCCTATGGCAGGAAAACGAATGCTCGTGATATCCAGACCGTTTGCAAACGCCCAGCCGCACACCAGATGAATCCCTTCTGGAATCACAACCTCCCCCACACTGGCAGAACCGTCCAATAACATGTCCCGAACCATCACCAGAGGATTTTCCTTACGTCTGTCCGTCAGCCAGCGCGTCCCGTGAAACGCCCTCGCGCCGATATACTCCACACTCTCTGGAATCTCCACCTGCTCTAACAGCATCGCGTCGCGAAATATCTCCGCCCCAATCCGCCGTATCCCCTCTGGAATCCGTACCAGGCTCGCAGCTCCCCGGTATCTGACCAGTTTTTCCTCCTGCTCCACTGTGAAACAGCTAAAGGCGCTGTGAAACAACAGGCGCACCATCTCCGGGATTTCCTGCGATAGAATGTCCGCATAACAGCCAAATCTCCACTCTTTTCCGAGATATACTACCTGTCTCAGCGATGTACAGCCCGAAAGCGCGTATTCTTTTAACCCAATCTCACTGCGCTGCCCCGAAAGACAGATCTTTTCCAGACCGCAGCAATCCTCCAACGCGTGCGCCATCAGAAGCGTCCCATCCTGAAATTCCGCATATTGCAGGCTTTCGCACCCCTCAAACGTGTACTCTCCAATCTGATTCATGGACGCCAGATCAATGTCCTGCAAGGATTTGCAGCCGCTAAAACAATATGCCCCCACCACCTGCGCCTTTTCACACAGACAGGTTTCCAAACATACACAGCCTGCAAACAGGCGCTTCTCAAGGACTCTGATCTGTGGCAGCTCTGCCCTGACAAGCGAAACACACCCGGCAAAAGCGGACGCTCCCACCTGCTGTGCCGGACAGAACACTTCCTTTAAAGAACTGCATTTTTCAAATGCGTTAGCGTCTATTTTGAGCAAATTGGTTCCTTCGGACTGATATGCGGGTAACTGCAATTTCCCATCTTCGAACGTGTGTTTCAAATCAGGCAGACATTGTTCCGCAGGCAGTACAACGCATTCAAGACTGCTGCACCCAAAGAAAGCTCCCTCTCCAATCCAGTAAATCTTTTCAGGAAAAATAACCTTGCTGACGACATGGTTCCCCGCAAACGCATATGGCGCTATCCCCTGTACATTCTCAGGCAGAATCACCTCGCCCGCGCACAGAGCCCCGGAAATGACCAGATTTCCCACAACATGCAGTCCGTTTTCCAGCCATTCACCCTGCACGGTATCCGCAAAAGCACCCTCGCCTGCCCGCAGCGCCGGATTCACCGCACCCGGTACAAGTGCAGTACACCCATACAGCGCTTCCCTGCCAAGCTCCTCCACCTGTTCCAGACAGACTTCACGCAGTTTCCCGCACCGGTAAAAAGCGCGTTCGCCAATTGATCGCCATCTCGGAATCCGGTCTTGTTCCGCCTGTTTTACCGCAGTGTGCTCTCTTGCCGCTGCATACTCCTTTAATTCCTGTGAGGGCGGTACTTTCTCCAACCCAACACCACTCGAAAATGCGCGCTCATACAGTCCTTGCGTGAGCAGTACTTCCCCTTGCTCAACTCCATATGAAAATGCACGTTCCTCTGTTTCCTGCGTCAGTAATACTTCCTCCAATTCAACGCAGCCCGAAAATACTTCCTCTTCCAGACGCATTATATTTGACGGGAACCACACCCGCCGAAGAAGTTTGCACCCCTTAAATGCCGCTGCGCCGACCGACTGCACCTGTGCCAGAAGATGTACTTCAGTAATCTGGGTATTTCCGTAAAACGCACCGCCTGCTATGATCTTTACAGTTTCAGGAATCCGCACTTCCCCTGCAAGATGCTGTCCGTCCCATAAAATATCTCCCTCCCAGACTTCCCTTGCATGATGCGGACTGCCTACAGCCAGTGTACCTCCTTCATTACATGGCGGCAAAAACGCTGGCAGCCGTTGAGAATCTTCGTCTGCAAGATGCTGTCCGTCCCATACAATCGCTTCCTCTGCAGCCAGTGCGCCAGACACACGCCGTTTCCACTGTTCCAGAAAAGCTGTACCCTCCAGCACATGCCGCCCCACGGATTCCAAGGTTTTTGGCAGCACAACGCGCTCCAGTGCCACGCAGCCGTAGGCAAGTTTGTCAGGAATATGGCACACACCCTCCTCGAGTACCAGCATCTTTAATTTGACGCAGCCGCCAAACACGTCCGTTCCGTACTGTTTTCCCGTATTGTGTCCGCCCGATATCCATACTTTTTGCAGGCCTGCCTTCGCAAACGCCAGACTCTCCACGGTCTCTGTGCCCGCCGGAATGCGCACTTCCCGCAGCCCGCTCTTATAAAACGCCATCTTTCCTATGAAGGTCAGACTCTTTGGCAACTGTATCTTTTTCAAGCCGGAACAACCGTAAAAAGCACTCTCCCCAACCCTGTACAGCCCCTCTGGCAGCCGTACCTCCTGCAACGCCCGGCAGTGGCGAAATGTCCTGTTCTCCAAAACCTCCACCTGCGCCGGAATCTCAATGCGAAGCAGTTTCACGCAGTCCTCAAACGCTCCCGCGCCAATCCTGCACAGTCCCCCGGGCAGTGTGACCGTCTGCATGAGCAGGCAACCCCGAAATGCCTCCGCGCCAATCTCCCGCAGACTTTCGGGCAACAGCACCTTGTCGATGGTCTCAATCCCCGCAAACGCCTCCTCCGCAATCCTCGTAATCCCTTCCGGTATAACCACCCTGGACTCTGCCCCCAGATATTGTAGCAGTATTGTCCCGCTGACTCTGAAATTTCCAAGCACCTGTCTGTGTACCACGCGAACCAGTTCCGGAACTGCTGTATCAAAGTGCCCTGAGTAACACTCCATTCCCGTCTGGATAGTTCCCGTCTGAATAGTTCCTTCCTGCTGATCAGAATGCCCTGCACGTATCTTATATATGTCGTTTAGTCCATGAAACATATACTCTGCCCCGTCGCAGGTTCGGACGGATTTCAGGGAAGTGCAGTTTCGGAAAGCATCCTCGTCAATCTGGACATCACTCCCGCCAAACGTCACCTGCTCCAAGCCAATACAGTTGCGGAAAGCACGGCTTTCAATATATCTGAGCGATTTTGGAAGCCTGATGTCCACAATGCCCCGCATATCATAAAAGCTGCTTTTGGCTAAGACCTCTATCCCCTCTGGCACTTCCATATGTTTGATATTCACCCGAAACCGGACAAGGGTTCTCCCTTCCAGCTCCATCATGCGCTCAAGAATATCCCGCACAACCAGCTCGACCAGAGGAGGTACGTGAAACGCGCCTGCCACCACCTCCACTACATTTGGTATACGATAGGTTTCAACAGATATCACAGATCTCCCGCCATCAGATCTGACGCACGAAATTTCCCTGACACGCCCGCAACCCGTAAAGACATCACAGAGACACTCTGTATCCAACTCCTGCGAGATCATCAGACGCTCCAGCGAAATCCCATTTGCAAGCGCCGCCATGCCCATCCTTTTCACACCCGGAAGCTGTGCCTCCCGCATACTGTCACAGTACAAAAAGGCGCACTCCCCCAGCTCCTCCACAGAAAGCGGCAGAATCACCTGTCTCAACGCATGACAGCGGTGGAACGCGTAGCGCCCGATCGAAGTCACTCCCTCCGGAATCACGACCTCCTCCAGCTTCCGGCAGCCCTTAAACGCATCTCCCATAATACAAGTCAGCCCGCGCGGCAGCACCACTTTTTTCAGGGAGACGCAGCCCTTGAACGCCCCCTCTCCAACCGTATGGATTCCATCCGGAACCTGTATCGATTCCTCCCGCCCTGTATAGCGAACCAGCACGCCGTTTTCAATCTGATAATACTCCACTTCCCACTCCCCCAAAAATCATCCCGATCATTTCCCGCAGCTCCTCCAGACTTCCACTCGCAAACAGTCTTTCCTTATACCGCTTTGTCCCTTTCCGCTTTTTCATCATATAAGAGGCGATCTTCTTCATATAACCCAGCACAAATGTCTCATCATAATACCGCGCAGCCAGCTCCAGCTGCTCCATCAATATCTCAAACGCAGTTTTCCCGCAGCACTTTCCGGTCAGCTCGCTGAATACAAAAGGATTCTCAAGCCCGTACCGCGCTATCATCACTCCGTCCACACCGGTACGCTCCATCATGTTCACAGCGTCCTCCACCGAGAAAATACCGCCGTTTGCAATCACCGGAATCGACACCGCCGCCTTTGCGTGCCTGATTTCCTCCATATGCGGCTTTCCATCATACATCATGCTGCGGCTCCTGCCATGAATCGTGATCATGTCCGCACCGGAGTCCTCGCACATCCTCGCAAACTCCGCGGCAAACAGCTCCTCCTCCCGAATCCCGACGCGGCACTTCACGGTCACGACCTTCCCACTGCGCTTACAGCCGCGTATGATCGCCGCCGCCCTCTTAAAATCCTGCATCAGTGCGCATCCCTCACCACTCTTGAACACATTGGGCACCGGACAGCCCATATTGATATCAATGATATCAAAATCTCTCAAAAGTACACTTCCCGCCATGCGCTCCATCACCGCCGGATTGCCGCCGAGCAGTTGTACTGCCCTGATGGGCTCGTCCTCTGTCGTAAACAGCAGGCGGTTTGTCGCCCTGTCCTCATATTTCAGCGCGTTTGCACTGCACATCTCTGTAAAACACAGCCCTGCGCCAAGCTCATACGCAAGCATTCGAAACGGATAACACGTATACCCCGCAAGCGGCGCCATCAACACATTCGACGGCAGAAGCAGACCGCCCACCCGAATCGGCCTGACACTGCCTGCCGCACAGCTTTTTACTCCCATATCCGGTTTGATCATCGCACATCCTTCCATTCATCCTGATTGCCTGTCCCGCCCTGCCACCCACATCACGCAGCCCTGACAGTTTCATTATAACCCCAACACCCCCTCAAATCAATCACACGGCTGGAAAATCTACTATTTTCACGCGATCTGATTTATGGTACAATGAACAGGCAGTAAGGAACTATTTAAAAGGAGCATACAGCGATGAATCAATCCCCCGACCACAACGTCCTGCTAATCGGCATCAACGCCAAATACATTCACTCCAACCCGGCTGTCTACAGTCTGAAAGCCTACGCGGACAGGTACTACCCCGACCGTCCCGACGGCTGCACACTCGGAATCGCGGAGTACACGATCAACCAGCCCGCCAACACCATTCTGGCAGACTTATATCAGAAAAGACCAATGGTAGCTGCCTTTTCCTGCTATATCTGGAACTGGAATATGGTACAGGAGCTGCTCGCCGAACTGCCCAAACTGCTGCCTGACACCGCGCTCTGGCTCGGCGGGCCGGAGGTTTCTTTTCATGCGCAGGATTTGATAAAAACGTTCCCACAGCTTACGGGAATCATGACCGGCGAGGGTGAGGAGACTTTTCTGGAACTTTTGAAATATTATTGGGAACACGCGACAACGCTGACGGAAATCAGGAGCATTGTCTGCAAGAATGGCTTTACCGGGGAACGTGCGCTTTTAGATATCAACAGACTTCCTTTTATATACAATTCCCCGCTTTCTACCCTTGAAGCCGAAAATGAATCCAACCTGCCCGAACGTACTTTAGATGATTTTCCTACGGACAATTTCAAAAACGACACACTTGTCACTTTCAAGAACCGTATTGTCTACTACGAGTCCCAGCGCGGCTGTCCGTTTCAGTGCGCCTACTGCCTCTCCTCCATAGACAGGAAAGTCCGTCTGCGCGACATTGATATTGTTAAATCCGAGCTGCAGTATTTTCTGGACAGCAAAGTGCCGCAGGTAAAGTTTATCGACCGCACCTTTAACTGCAATGAGAAACACGCCCTGTCCATCTGGAAATATCTCAAAGAGAATGACAACGGTGTCACAAATTTTCATTTTGAAATCGCAGCAGACCTGTTGACCGACAGCCAGCTCGAAGTGATGCGCGGTATGCGTCCCGGCCTGATTCAGCTAGAGATCGGCGTTCAGTCCACCAACGGCTCGACGCTGCGGGCAATCAACCGCCGCATGGACATTGACACGCTGCGCAGGGCAGTTGCCGCAATCCACAGCTTTCAGAATATCCACCAGCACCTTGACCTGATCGCCGGACTTCCATATGAAGATTATGACAGCTTTGTCCGTTCTTTCAATGATGTGTATGCGATGGCGCCAGATCAGCTGCAGCTTGGTTTTCTGAAAGTATTAAAAGGCTCTCCGATGGAACTGCGCGCCGATGAATACGGCATTGTCTATGGCTCCCGACCGCCCTACGAGGTACTGTATACGAAGTGGCTCAGTTTTGATGATGTGCTGAAATTAAAGGACGTCGAGGAGATGGTAGAACTATACTACAACTCAAACCAGTTTTCGCACACCCTCCCTGTATTGATACAGGCGTTTACCTCACCCTTTCATATGTATGCAGCTCTCGCAGATTATTACCGCGCAAACGGCTACATGACCAACACACCCTCTCGGAGCTACCGCTATCAGGTGCTATTGGATTTTGCATGTTCCGCAGCATCGGACAGGCGCAGCCTTTTTGTCGAGCTGCTCACCTTTGACTTGTACCTGCGCGAAAACCTGAAAAGCCGCCCTGATTTTGCATCGGAAAATGTCACGGAGAAAAGTGCTACAGAAAAGAAAAAAGTGCGCCAATTCTTCGAGCACGAAGAACAGGCGCACCAATATCTGAAAGGCTATGAAGGCTACACATCGGTGCAGCTTTTGCGAATGACGCACATTGAAAAATTTACTTACCCGGTGTGGAGCAAAAGCCCTGCGGAATGCATGGTTAGACTGGAAAATCCTGCCTATATTCTGTTTGACTACCAGAACCGCAGCGCGCTGACACATGATGCAGCCTACTTTGAAATCCCCTTATAACGAAATACCAATTTATCTGCACTCCTTCTTAATCATGGAATCCATAAATGCCACATACGCCTCTTTTGTGAACTTTGGCTGATACGCCGCGGCGATTCTCTTTGCCTCCTTCGCACCGTCCCGCAGTAACCTGTAGGCACTTAGCGCAAATACCTTGGCGGTCACGATATAGGCAAGCTCCTCATCAACCACCTTGAAATCAGCGCTGTGAAAATTCCCCTCGATTCCACCTGTCTGGAAAGTGTACACAGGAAGAATGTGCTGGACATCTCCCACGTCCGTCGAGCCACCGCTGACACTGCCCTTGTCATCGGCGATCTCCACCGCGTATTTGCCATCAGCCGCGATTTTCGCCGCCTCGACCAGCTCCGCATCCGGCTCCTGCGGAAGTGTTGGCAGATACCCCGGCATTGTCTCGATCTCCACAGTCGCACCGAGCGCGGCGCCGCCTGCGAAGAAGGCGCGGTCTGTCTTCTCCGCCGCGTCCACGATCGCGTCCTGGTTTGACGCGCGGACAAGCGTCTCGATGACAACCTCGTCCGGCACAACGTTGACAAGATTTCCGCCCTTTGTCACGATCGGGTGAATCCTCACATGGTCGGAATCGCGAAATGTCTCCCTGTGATACGCAAGCGCCGTCAGTCCGATCGATGCCGCATTCAGCGCATTGATGCCAAGCTGCGGGCTTCCGGCAGCATGGGCAGCCTTGCCGTGATATTTGATTACCTTGCTCACAAACCCGTTGTTTGCGCCCTGTTTGAATGTGACGGCATTTCCGTTCGCACTGTGATGCGCGAGGTTCAGATCAATGTCATCGAACGCGCCAATGCGGATCAGCTCACACTTGCCGCCGCCATATTTGATCTTTCCCTCTTCCCTCAATTGATTCTTAAACTCAATCTCGCCGTACTCCTCCGCCGGAACTGCAAAGAATACCACCTGCCCGTCAAGCTCCTGCGCAATCTCAGGGGCGGAGAGCGCGATCGCCGCACCTATGATTCCCGCAAGCTGCGCATGATGTCCGCAGCAGTGCGCCGCCTGTGTTTCGGGATTGACATACGCATGGTTCGGAATGCGCAGCGCGTCCAGTTCACCGATCAGGGCGAGACTGATCTCGTCTTTTTTGTCCTGATTCAGATACGCCTTTGCGCCTGTTATTGCCAGCCCTTCCTTGACGGTAAGCCCCAGCTTTCTAGAAAACTCCACGAATTTTCT
This sequence comes from Lachnospiraceae bacterium, assembly GCA_009774245.1. Taxonomy (GTDB): domain Bacteria; phylum Bacillota; class Clostridia; order Lachnospirales; family Lachnospiraceae; genus COE1. The sequence goes on from VSNM01000003.1 coordinate 159,084, forward strand.
CGATGTCTCAAATTCCTTGTAGCCCAATTCTGCATGGCTGTATATGTCCCTTGCAAAATTAATGATCTCATCTCTGTGACTGTCAATGATGTCTATAATCTGCTTTTCTATTGAATTTGCTTTTGTATTTATTTCTGTATCCATCTCCATTTTCCTTTCTTAAATTATAGTCGTTATTATAGTCGTTTCTAGGACTCTCCTTTACGACAATGATCAAGCACATCAATACTTCGGAATCGACCAAAGCTCATTGTATTCTGAACTGTTGTGTTCCTCGAGCCATGTCAAAAACTCATCCGACTGATAAGCATCCACAACATCCTTTACCCACTGCGCGTCCTTATTTTTCTCATCCACCACAACCTGCAGCCAGAAGCTGTCGGACAGATTTTCATTGAACAACGCTGTCGACGGATCGATTCCAGCATTGTATACAATACTGCCTGTGATAACTCCGTAGTCAAAATCACTCAGGCTCGTCGCGATGTAGCTCGTCTGCAGCTCATAGAACTCCAGATTGTGCGGGTTCTGATCAATGTCCTCTGTCGATGCCGTCGCGTAATCCGTGCCTTCCTTTAACGTAATCCAGCCGATATCCTGCAGCATTACATATGCCCTCGCCTGGTTTCCGGCATCCTGGGGCACCGCGACAACCATACCGTCACCGATCTCATCTATAGAATCATGCTTCTCTGAAAAGATGGATGCCGGTACAGTCGGAATCTTTGAGAGCGCCACCAGATGTCCGCCCGCCTGCTCGTTGTACGCGTCCATGTATGCTGTGTGCTGCTCGACGGACAGGTCGACATCCCCGCTTGTGATCGCGGCGTCCGCCTGGTTCAGATCAAGCTCCGACGCGGTAAACGTATAACCTTTTTTCTCCAGAATCGGTATAATGCCATCCTCAAACAGTTCCGAATACGGACCTACACCCTTTCCGTATACAATCGTGGTCTTTTCCTCGGCCACCGAACCGCTCACTGCATTGTCCGCGGTTTTCCCGCACCCTGTCAGGCCGATGGCTGCGAACACCGCCGCAAATACTGTTGTCACTGCTGTCTTTTTCAAATTTTTCATAATAATCTCCTCCATTTTAAAATTCTTTTTACAAATTATTTTTTCTTGCCCGCTCCGCGAAGCTGTTTCCTAATGACTGTACCACCTGTGTCACAATGATCAGCAGGATGACAAGGGAGTACATCAGCTCGAAATTGAATCTGTTATATCCGTAATTTAGCACAAGGCTTCCTATGCCACCGCCACCGATGTATCCCGCCATCGCGCTGGCGCCGATCAAACCCACGATTCCCGTTGTCAACGACAGAATCAGGGAACCTTTGGATTCCGGCAGGATAAAGTAAAAGATCATCTGCCATGAAGTCGCCCCCATGGACTGCGCTGCCTCCAGAATCCCTTTTCCGGTGTCAAGCAGCGAGTTCTCCATCAGGCGTGACAGAAACGGTACGATATAGATTGTCAGCGGCACTATCGCCGCTGTAGGTCCGATGCGCGTCCCGATGAGCGCCTTTGTCAGCGGCATCACGGCGATCAGCAGGACGACAAACGGCGTGCTCCGTATCACGTTGATGACGATATTAATGACATTGTAGACAATCGTGTTCTGATACAGTCCGCCCTTTCGTGTAAAGATCAGAATGATCGATATGATAAACGCCACGACCGCTCCTATAATCAGCGCTATGCTCACCATATATAATGTCTCGCTGATGGATATGCCGATTTTGCTGACTGGTATTCCCAAAAAATTTTCTATTGATTCTCTCATAATATTCCTCCCTTTTTGACAATTTCTAGGCTATGCCGGCACTATATCCGCCGCGTATTCCCCTGATACGACCGGCGATCGGCGCTGTACGTCCGTTTCCCCGAGACCGACCTCCTGATAGCCGACCTTCTGCGACTTGAGATACGACTGCGCTTTATTGATTTCCGCGGGACTTCCTATCACCTGCACAATGATGATTCCAAGGATTGTATCCTGTATCTCACTGATATTGGCAAACAGGATATTCGTCTCCACATCATAGCGCTTGTTGATCGCCGCAAGCACCGACTCTGTGCTGTCGGAATCCAGAAATTTCAGGCGCAGGATTTTGTAATTTCTGGTGTCGCTCTGAATGCTTTTAATCAGCTTATCCGGAACGCTGTCCGGGATAACTGTCTTCACGAAGTTTTTGGTAATGATTTCCCGCGGCTCGCTGAATACATCGATCACATTGCCGTTTTCCACAATTTCACCATTTTCCATCACGGCTACATGATTGCATACGCTTTGAATGACATTCATCTCATGCGTGATCAATACAATCGTGATGTGCAGTTCTCGATTAATCTTTTTGAGCAGCTGCAGGATTGCCGTCGTCGTCTTTGGATCAAGTGCGCTCGTCGCCTCATCGCTGAGCAGTATTGTCGGTTCCGTCGCCAGCGCCCTCGCAATGCCGACGCGCTGCTTCTGTCCGCCGGATAGCTTTGACGGGTAGACATCCCGCTTATCCGAGAGCTCCACAAACTCCAGAATCTCCTCCACCTTTTTACGGATTTGATCTCTTGGCACTTTATTTAATCTGAGTGGAAGCGCGACATTTTCATAGACGGTCTTTGTCTCTAAAAGGTTAAACTGCTGGAAGATCATTCCAATCCGCTTGCGCTTCGCCCTTAAAGCCTTCGCAGGAAGCTGATTGATGTCCTCGCCGTCGACGAACACTTCGCCGGAGGTCGGCTTTTCCAGCGCATTGATGACGCGCAGCAGAGTGGACTTTCCAGCGCCGGAAAATCCTATGATTCCGTAGATGTCGCCCTTTTCGATCTTTAGTGTCACATTCTTTAATGCCTCCACCTTCCTGTCCTTTGCCTCAAACTCCTTGTTCACATTTCTAAATTCAATCATAATTTTTCTCCCTCCTGTCAGTCAATCCCGAAGCGCCTGCCGAATCCGCTCCAGAGCCTCCTCTAAAACACTCCGCGGACACGCCGCATTGATTCTCTGAAACCCTCTGCCGCTCTCTCCGAAGATCTTTCCACTGTCGAGCCAGAGCTTCGCCCTGTGAATGATCAGGTCGTCCAACGCATCGGCGTCAAGCCCTGTATCCCTGAAATCAAGCCATACCAGATATGTTCCCTCATGTTCTGTCATGCGCACGCCGGGCAGCTTGTCCGCCACATACGTTCTGACAAACGCTATGTTGTCCGCCACATAGGCGTGCATCGCCTGATACCACTCCTCGCCCTTGCTGTATGCCGCCTCGCACGCCACCAGTCCCATCACGCCAAGCTGACTGATTCCAGCCGCGTCCAGCTCCTTTTGAAAACGACGGCGCAGCTCTTTGTCTGGGATAAAAATATTGGAAATCATCATACCCGCCAGGTTAAAGGTCTTGCTCGGCGAAGTACAGGTGATCGAAATCTTTGCGTATTCCTTTTTCAGTCCAGCAAAGACATGATGCTTTCCCCGAAACACAAAATCCTCGTGAATCTCGTCGCTGACCACTGTCACATGATACTTTACACAGAGGTCGCCAAGCCGCGTCAGCTCCTCCACACTCCACACCCTTCCCACCGGATTGTGCGGGCTGCACAGAATAAATAATCGAATCTTTTCCTCCACAAGCTTCTTTTCAAAATCTTCAAAATCGATGTGATAGCGGTTGTCCTCACCGAGATATAAATCGTTGCTGACCACCCTCCGCCCATTGTCCTCTATGACCTCCGAAAACGGATAGTAGACAGGGCGCTGAATCAGGACGCCGTCCCCTGGCTGTGTGTATGCCTTCACCGCCATCGCCAGAGCGAACACGACGCCCGGCGTCTTTATCAGCCAGTCCTCCTGCACATCCCAGCCATGATGCAGCTTCATCCAGTCCCGCACAATCTCAAAGTAAGGCGTCTGCACCTCGCTGTAACCAAAAATTCCATGCCCTGCGGCCTCCACAAGCGCCTCCTCCACATAGGAGGAAGTCTTAAAATCCATGTCAGCCACCCACAGCGGAAGGATGTCCTCCGGCATTCCGCGCCTCCTGGCAAAATCATATTTGATACATCTCGTATTTCTCCTGTCGATCACCCTGTCAAAATCAAGATTTTTTTCAGCCATGTAACTCCTCCTCCGTCGCCTGAAAAACGCGCTCAAGCTCCTCTATCAAATCTTTTTCATCCTCAATCCCCACAGAAAGCCGCAGCGTGCTCTGTGTAATCCCGTTTCGCTCGCGAATATCCTCGGGAACATCCACGTGCGTCTGCGTCACCGGATAGGTGATCAGCGTCTCCACACCGCCAAGACTCTCCGCAAACCGAATCATTCTGACTTTCTCGAGCACCGCGAGGGCAAACGCCCTGCTCTCAACCTGAAATGTGATCATCGCGCCAAATCCCCTCGCCTGACGCTTCATGATCTCATGCCCCAGGTGTGTGGGCAGCCCCGGATAAATCACCCTCGTGACCGCTTTCTGCCGGGACAGCCATTCCGCGATCGAAACGGCATTTTTCTGCGCCCGCTCCATGCGGATTCCCAGCGTCTTGATGCCGCGCAAGATCAGCCAGCTGTCAAACGGCGCAAGCCCTGCTCCTGTCGTCTTGATGAAAAAGCGAAAGTGCTCACTGATATCCTCCCTGTTTGTCACCAGAAATCCCGCCAGCGTGTCATTGTGCCCGCCCAAGAATTTCGTCCCGCTGTGCACTACGATGTCCGCACCCAGATCCAATGGATTCTGAAAGTATGGCGAGAGAAACGTGTTGTCGACGATCAGCAACAGATTGTGCTTTTTCGTAATCCTGGACAATGCCTCAATATCAGTCACATTCATCATCGGATTCGTCGGTGTCTCGATATAGACTGCCTTTGTATGTTCATTGATATAGCACTCCACATCTTCCTGACAGCAGTCAATGCTTGAAAATGTGATGCCGTTTTTCTCAGAAATATTGTGAAAAAGGCGAATACTCCCACCGTATAGATCTGCGTCCACGATCAGGTGGTCGCCTGGGCAAAACAGCTCCATCATCAGTGCGATTGCTGCCATGCCCGACGAGAGCGCCAGCGCGTCCGTCCCATTTTCCAAAGTCGCCACGATCTTTTCCAGATGCTCCCTCGTCGGATTCTGCAGTCTGCTGTAATCATATCCTGTGCTTTGCCCCACGCCCGGATGCGCATAGGTCGCCGTCTGATAAATCGGATAGCTGAGCGCCCCGTAGTTGTTGTTCTCTCCCTCTTCCTCCTCAAGATGCAGACATCTTGTATCGATTCCCCTTGCCATAATCCACTCCCTCTCTTTTATATCAACTTTCATATCTATATCAACTTTTATATCAACCTTTATCTCATCATTTTAACGATTTATCTCTATATTTTGCGATCTCTTCCAGATATCGTTGCCCTATGGCGCTGATGGGCGCGTCTTTGCGGACAATGTACCCGATCGTCATTTTTTCATCCGATCGCAGTCTGACCGCACAGTACTCTCTGCCGTTCAGCTCCTCACAGATAATTCCCGAACAGAGTGTGTATCCGTTTAATCCGACCATCAGATTCAGCAGCGTCGCCCTGTCGTTTGCGCGGATAAAACGCTTATAGCGGTATGTACTCAGAACCTCCTCCGCGAAATAGAGGGAATTGTGCTCTCCCTGCGCAAATCCGAGACACGGATATTCTTCCAGTTCCTCCAGCGCCAGCTCCTCCCTGTCCGCCAGCGGGTGTCCCTTCCACATGTAGACATAGATGCCGCACCCCATCAGGGGATCGAACTGCAGATTGGATTCCGCAAACAGCTTTGTCAGGACATTTTTATTAAAGTCATTCAGATACAGAATCCCGATCTCGCTCCTGTGATTCCTGACATTATCAATCACCTCATACGTTTTGGTCTCATGCACCTCAAACTCGTACTCGTCCATTCCATACTGCTTTACCAGCTCCACAAACGCATTCACCGCAAATGTATAATGCTGCATGGATACGCTGAAGGTCTTGCGCACATCGGTCTGAGAGATAAACTTCGCATCCAGCAGCTCATACTGCTCCATCACCGATTTCGCGTATCCGATAAATTCCGCACCCTTCGCTGTCACCGTGATTCCCGTCTTTGACCGCACAAAGATATCAAACCCGATCTCCTTCTCCAGCGAGCGCACCGCTGCAGAAAGACTAGGCTGCGATATGAAAAGGACTTTGGCGGCATTGTTAAAGGAATTTTCTCCTGCTACTGTGATAATGTATTTCAATTGGACAAGTGTCATATTTTGTATATCCTCTTTTCCTATGTGTTTAGTATGATTTGCAATGACAAATATTACTATAACAGAAATAAATGGAAATGTACAGTCTGATTTTCCTTTTAGGGGTTATAGGTTTTGCCTATATATAATGGCAGTGGTTTTCTCCTTTGAAACGCAAAAACGCATGGTTTCCAATTTGCTGTTCCATGCGCTAACAAATCTCCATTTCCGCCTTTTCCGCAAAATAAGAGCGTTTTGCAATCAATTCTTCTTGTATATTTTCAGGTAGGTTATCAAATATTTCATCATAACTTAATTCCATCATCCGTGTATTTGAGGCAATATCATACAATTTATAGTCCAACCAGTCACTCCATAGAGCATCGAATAATGATTTGCTATCAATATAGGTATTCATATTTTCAAAATCATTGTATTCAGTATAATACAGTAATTTCACAAAACCATATCTTCCCGCATCTATAACAAATATATCCTCCTGCTCATAAAATTCAGCATACGCCTCCTTCACTTTTCCACATTTTTCTCTTTCCTCGTTAGTGATAAACGTCTCCTTCTCCATGATTTCCTCCTGCATTTAAATTCTCAATGAAACTCCCCGCAGCAGAGCTGCGGGGTATCAGCCCGAGACTCGCTTCGCTCGTCATTAGTTTGTCGCGCAGCAGAGCTGCGGGGAATTAGACCCTGAGAGATTCAATAGCTCTGCCCGCATCACAAGACAAAACTGTTGTTTCACTTTACCGTCCGGAGATTCCAGCGCTTCATATTCCTCAATCAACCGCGATACCGCCGGAAAATCCTTCTGATCAACCGCACACAGAATCCTGTGCTGACATTGCCACTCCTCATAATCTTCATTCCGCAGTAAATTTTCGTATGTCTCAGGCGCAACGCCCAACCGTTCCAGCAAACGGTTCCGCATTGTTTTACAGACAGGCCGCTCTGCACTCTCAACCCTCGAGAACTGACTGATATCCATCAGTCCTTCCACCAAATCTTCAGCCAACACATCTGACTCCTCCCGCACCTGTCTCAGAAAAATCGAGAAATGCTGATCCTTCTGCTCACTTTTTCCTTTCATCATATGCATACCCTCCTAGGGACGTTCTAGACAATTGTAGTTAAAAATATTATATATTAATTTCCCTCAACAATCAATACTCCGCCAAATGCAGTTTATGGGTTACAGCTTTTGCCATATATTGTCTGGCGATTTATAACAAAAAGCGTTGACACGTCCCTTCTCCACTACTCAACGCGCTGGGTACCCGCCATCAAACCGTTTTATCGGTTTGATGACATATTTTCTTTGGTTGCCCATGTGGATAAAAAATGATACCCGCACACGCTAGTTGCCACCCATATTGCAAAATCAAGTCCTATGAAACCAATAAGGAGCATTGATCTGCCTAAAATACTATGATATGATATCAACAAGTATTCTTTCATACCAAGCTAAAAATGAAAAGGAGTTACGCACGATCATGAATATCACTTTAGAAGAGCGAACTGCCGAGACTGTGGCGATCTATTTCAGAAAAGCAGACACCCCGCTGATTCGCAAAACACTGCCGCAAAAGGCGAAAACCCTTGAGGGAGCGATCGCGGATTATAAAGCGACATTACTGCCCGGGGCGACGAGCTATGGCAGGACAATCTGGGCGGACGGCGTATATGTCGGGGACATCTGGTGCTATGGGATTCATTCTGAAAACACTCCGAATGCGATGATAAGGAACTGCTTCCTAAGCTACTGCATTTTTGAGACCGGCTATTGGAATAAAGGGCTCGCCACTGAGGCATTGCGGTTGTTTATGCAGGAGATTATTCCTAAATATGACCTGAATACCATCGGCGCCTTCACCTACACTGACAACCTTCCTTCAATTAAAGTACTTGAAAAAAATCATTTTGTGATGGTTGAGGAATTTATGGAAAAAGGCATATCCTCCAAATATTTTGAATATCATCGATAAGCTTATCCATCTGGGAACAGTCCTGTATCTCGAGTTCTCCGTCAATCCTTTTGAACCGTCAACCAGACAGAAGCCGTCGGCATCCCTGATGACACTGCCTGATAGCAGCTATCACACGAAAGGGTGGACTGGGAAAACGACTGAACCAGCCTGCATTTGCGTTACATGGGGAAATGGTATTTTTCTCTATTGACTATACGTGCAACACGTGTTATTCTGATTTTTGTAAGGAGGTGGAACATGAAAGACAAGGAGCTTATAAAAGATGTTCCTACCGGTTTGCTACATCAAATTTTGAAAGATGCGGGGCTTACATAGCTTTGCCTTTCAAAAAATCAAAGGAGGTTTTGTTATGTTATTTGTGTATCCTGCTATCTTCCACAAGGAAGATAATTGCTACTGGGTAGAATTTCCTGACCTTAAAGGCTGCAATACTTATGGTTCCACCATTCCGGAAGCCATGGAAATGGCACAGGAAGCCCTTACCGGATATCTTTTGTCATTATTAGAGCATGGAGATCATATTGCTTCCCCATCCGATATTTCTGACATTCATGCAGATGACGGTTTTTCCTCTCTTGTATCTTGTGACATTAACCAATATAAGGACACCAAAGCAGTAAAAAAGACCTTAACCATACCATCATGGCTAAATGATCGTGCCATTTCTATGGGAATCAACTTTTCCCAGGCATTACAAGAAGCACTTCTCTCCAAAATACAGGTATAATATCTATCTTCCACTCCTGCCGTCTTCCCTACCCGTCGTGCGCCGCTTTATCGGCATATTTCCTCTGCACGTGTCTGTGATTGGATAGGGGAGATTGTCTACATATGAGCCCTTATGCGCGTAACATCTCCTTGTAAACCCGCATGACATTCCGATACAAAATGTTCTCGATTTCCGCGCCCGTAAAATGCTGCCTCGCAAGCTCTTCGGCTAGCTTATCCATCTGGGAACAGTCCTGTATCTCAAGCTCCCCGCCAATGCCGTCAAAGTCCATGCCAAGCCCCAGACATTCGCTGCCTCCCGCATTGAGTATATGACGCGCGTGTTCTGCCATTCGCGCCACTGTGGAATGGCTGTCGTTGGTCGGATTCAGGAAACAACCGTAAAAATTGAGCCCGATGACGCCGCCCCGCCCTGCGATCGTCCTGATCATGTCGTCCGTGAGATTTCTGCAGTGTCCGCACAACGCGCGCGCATTGGAGTGGCTTGCCACAAACGGCCTGGTCGTGTTGCGCGCGATATCCCAGAAGCCCGCGTCCGACAGGTGCGAGACATCTATGATGATACCGAGTTCCTCCATTCGTTCTATGAATAAAAATCCTTTTTCCGTCAATCCTTTTGAACCGTCAAACAGGCAGAAGCCGTCGGCATCTCTGACGGCTCTGCCTGACTGTTCGTCCCTTACAAATAGATTGGGACAGGCAAGCTCATTTGGATAATTCCATGTCAGTGTCATCATGCGCGCCCCAAGCTGATACAGTTTCTCGAGATTTTCGATCTCTCCTCTACAGCAGCCGCCCTCCTCGATGGTCATGAGCGCGGACATTTTTCCCTGCTGTTCATTCAAAAGGATTTCATCATATGCTTTTATGACACTGATGTCATTTTTATTTTTCTCCATCTCCTCGTAAAATACGTCAATCAGCTCCAGCACATACGCAAACGGGGCCAGCCCCTTTTTCAGATCAACATACATGGCAAAATTCTGCAGCATGTAACCTGATTGCCTCATCTTCTGGATATCAATCTGTAAATCGTTCCGAGAAAGCTGCTGCGGGCTGCTGCATTGTTTCCTGCTTTCCCAGATTTCCGATATCGTGTCACAGTGCATATCGACTATTTTCATTTTGCATTCCTCTACTTTCTTTTACTATTATGCTGACACGATACGCTTCATGACAAATTACATAGCCTTTTGACACAACTCCCATACACTCTGTCAGTCCCGCCAGTCCGCATCGGATTCCCACTGGCATTCTGTAATCTGCATATCTGAAAATGTTGCCTTATAGGAACCTTCTGTCGGGCTGCAGGCGTATATTCCATATGTAATTTTTTCCGCCCCTTCCCACATATGGAAAATCCGCATCTGCCTGAAATTTGTGCCATCCTCACTGCATTCAATACAGTAGTCGCTATTTCTGCGCGAAATAAGCAATTTTTTAACACCTATTTGGGCTCTCCTTTTGATTTCTACAGAGAATGATTCCCATAAGCAGCAGCAACGGAAAAATAATGCCTGCCAGAATTCCCATCTTTAGGTTATCTGCCAATGCTCCTGATACCATTCCAACCAGCGTAGGACCTCCTGAACAGCCTATATCTCCGCCCAAAGCCAACAATGCAAACATCGCTGTCCCGCCCCTTGGCAGGGCTGCTGACGCCTTGCTGAAGGTTCCCGGCCACATGATTCCAACTGACAGCCCACAGACAGCGCATGCAGCCAGACTAAGCTGCGGGGCAGGAAAAAGGGAAATTCCCAAATAAGACAAAATACACAGAAAACTACTATAAATCATAAAGCGCTCCAGTCCGAGTCCTTTTTCTGCAAAGGCAGAAGCCCATTGGCTTACCGCCTGCTCGCTTGCCCCTGCACATACCATCATGACCAGCAAAATCCAAAAAATTTTTATCCGGAACAATTCCTTTAATCCCAGTCCGGACTCTCCGTCCTCAATCAACGGCGCAATGGGAACTCTGGCAAAGGCAAAAGCATTTCCGATTGGAATAACCGCCCAAATGATCGCCAATATTTTCCAATGATCAATGCCGGCCACGTAAAAAAACAATGTTGAGATGAGCACAACTCCCGCGTGTCCCCAGCAATAAAATGAATGGAGCATACTCATCGCCTTCTCCTTGGAATGTCTTTCTTCCATATTACCAGAAGGGCATGCCTCAACCACCGGACTGACAAGAACTTCCAGAAGTCCGCCACCGATCGCATAAATCATTACAGCAGTCAAAATGCCGATAAAGGGCGCCGGCAAAATCTCCGGTAAAACGGTCAGAAGAATCAGACCTGCGGCTGACAGGGCGTGCGCTATAATCATTGAAGCACGGTACCCTATTTTATCAATCAATCCGACTGAAAGAAGATCAACCAGTAATTGTATTCCAAAATTAAAAGTCACCAGCAGCGTAATCTGCGAAAGCGGAATATGGTATTTTTTCTGGAAAAACAAAAACAGCAGCGGTGTAAAGTTGTTGACTACAGCCTGTACAATATATCCCACAAAGCAGGCTGTAATTGTCTTATGATACTGGTTTTCCATTTTATTTCCCCCTAATGGATGAGATTACAGGTTCTGGATATTTTTGCCGAAAGTTCAGACAGCATTATCATATGGGTCCGAATGAATACAGGCTATGCTGGCAGATTGGATGACCAGCCTTTTCACAAAATATAATCCGTGATGCAGTCATACCAATGGACATAGGTGCACCCGTTCACCGTGAGCCGTTCATTTTCCGGCAGCTGCTCACTCCACTTCCTGTTGTAGCGGTCAAACGCCCAGTCATCGCGGTTGAACCTGCGCCATAGGATTGTCCTTCCATTCCTGTCGAGATACTGTTCCGAAACGACACCGCAATTGTAGGTCTCAATATCCATAACGCAGACCGTGTCATAACTCCTGTCCCCGATCGCGACCGTATATCTTCCGACAATATCAAGCAGGAAATCCCGGTCGCGGCTCACAACAACGTCATTTGTTCTCTGGATATCCCCCTTCGGCGACAGATGAATCTCATTTCCACAGTTGTCCTCCCCGAATCCCCAGTTGGGCAGAAATTCATCCCCGTCCAGAAATGTGATATAGTTTCGGACATCGCCGTCCGTTCTGAGCGCTGCCAGATAGCGGCAGTGCGTGTCGGTCAGCTGTGCCACAAAGGTGCGCCGGATCACGTCCCGCTTGTCCGTGTAAGCTGCCTCCCGCGCCGTCAGTTCAACCCCTTCGATCCCGTGCACTTTCGCCTTCCCTGTCACTTCCATGTCATACACATGGCTGCACTTGCGGGAAGGAATATCGTACATTCCCCAGGACAGTTTTTCGCCGAGCCTTGGAACCAGAAACCAGCCCATGAGCTCCTCCCATTTTACGGCATACGGTTCCTCTGCACTTTGCCGGATACGATACTCCGGTAAAAATTCAGGCATTTTTTTCATACAGTGTACTCCTTTCAATGATTCCGTGTGACATGGATACATATTCTTAAAATTCTGTTTTGCCGTGTACAGTCTGCTCTTGACGGTTCCAACAGGAATGCCCAGACGTCTGGCAATCCCCGCCTGCGGCAGCTCCTTCCAGAAGGAAAGATACAGGATCTGCTTATCCTTATCGCCTAACCGACCCAACGTCTCCCTTACAAGCGAGGCAGCCGCGACCCCCTGCCTGCTGTCGGTCAGTTCATTTTCTGTCAGGACCTCAATCGGAATCTCATACTGAACCGCCTTTTTTCTGAAATAGTCGTTGCACTTATTTCTGGCAATGCGCATAATCCATGCCCGAAAGGAATCCCTGTTCTTTAACTGCGAAAATTTCTGGCATGCTGTCAGATAAATCTCCTGCAGCACATCGTCCGCATCTGCCCTGGCACTGATCCGAAACCGTACAAACCGCTCGACAGACTGTTTATCCGCTTCCAGTAATTGTTCAAATAGATCCACCTCAACACCTCCTATATGTGATGAAAACCGGTTTCAACTATATAGACGGCTGACAATCGCGAAAGGTTCATTTGGAACTGACATATTCAACAGCAACACCAATACTTTTCATATATTTATACACATCACTCACTGCATTCCTTTTGTTTTTATTTGTCTCTATATAATACTCCCCGACTTTAATCGGCGAAACAAACAAATCCCCATCAATATGGCGCTCCGACCAATTGATCAGATAACGCTTTTTGCCTGTGGCATATGGAATACTGTCACTCAAATCAAACTGATCAATCAAGTACGCAAATACTTTTCTATAAAATTCCTTTACCGTATCCCCTTTTATCAGTTTGCCTTCAACCCTTATTTGCAATATATGATTGTCTGTATCCTGTCCCTCTTTTTTACAATAACTGGCGCCTGTCTTTTTCAACTCTAGCAGGCTGCTAATTTTCTTGTTAAAAAATCCCACCTGCCTGTTCTCATCGACAAACCATTTATCCTCTATATGCTGTTCGATATCCAGACACAGATCACAAATTTCCTGCTGCACCGCCGTCTCCGCCACCATCAAAGAACTGACATCAATGTCATATCTTGAGAAAATGATACCTGCAAGAATATACAGGGAGTGATACTTGCTCTCCAACACCTCCTGTTTTAACGGCTTTAGTTCTTCAATTGCAATATCCACTGCTTTGACAATCGCCCGATTGAGCTCATTGACAAACCGGCTGATCTTCCCGCGGTCACCATGTCTGTACAGCGCGTCAACCGCATCGATTATCTTGTTGGGCGCCTTGCTCAGCACCACGGAATAAATCTCGAAGGCAATGCTGTCATTATCATAATATTTCACGATTCCATTTCCGAAATTTATTGGTTTGGCAATTCTCTTAAAACCTGAAAACCGAAAAAGGACATCGCACGATTTCCGGCAGCAAATCATATGGTTTAGCCCGACTATATTCTTGAAAATGTCAAATACGCCTGCCTCCTTGACAGCGTCAATCTCATAATCGCCCCGGATCAGATCAAGCTCCCTGTCAAATGCTTCGCCCGCATCAACGATCAGACTGCGGATCCAGCACATAGTCATTCCATACCGACTGCAGAATCTCATACTGCGACAAAGCCACGCTCCCGGTATTGATATTTTTAAATAATTCCGGCAAATCCTCCTTATTTCCCCTGTAGATGATCAGGGAGATATCGTCATGTGCAATTTCGATCTTTGCCTTTAAAATATCCAACAGTTTCTCAACCAGTTCCAGATGCCCAAACCGCTTTGCAATACTCGTGCTTCCATCTTTCAATACAGAGTAGAGAATACTTACTTTCTCAAATTCATAAAGGGTATCCAGCTTCTCGTACCACTTCTTTATGCATTTCTTTAGCGGCGCTGCCTCCGCACCTAACTGTTCGTCCTCCAGAAAATTCCGGATATCCGTTTCCACTTTATGATAAAACCGCTCAAAGGAAATTATAGCACTCGGGCGTGAAAGATATTGGTTCAGCGTGTTGATTCGCTGCAGGCCATCTATGATATAGTATGCGTTTTTATCCTCATACAGCGTGATTGCACCGATAGGAAATCCCCGGAACAGCGAATCGAGCAGCTGTTCTTTTTTCGATTTCTTCCATACAAAATTCCTCTGAAAATCTGGTATGACAAGCTTAAATATCGTCAGAAGCTTCTTGATCGTCGTCTGATCCAATGCAAACACCTTACTCTCCATATTTTTCTTTACACCTCCTATAATACGCAAATACAGACAAAAATATTATATTTTGGATTGATCATGTACTCCGCCTTTTCCATCTCATCCGGATCCAGCGTGTCATTGGCAACAATCGTCCCGTCAACTTTATAGCTAAAATACTTCTCGATGTCGTCTATTTTGGTGGGATCAAGATATTTTTTTGGATAATGGGCACGAGTGCTCCGCTTCGTATTACATATACTGCATGCACATAACAGGTTGCTCCACTGAAATATCTTTTGTGGGTAATCTCTTTTCGTTTTAATATGTTCCACTGTCATCGCATCGTCAAAATCCTGCAGAAATTGCGTGCAGAAAGAACATCTTCCATGATTCATTTTCTGAAAATGACGTTTGGTCTCTTCCGTGTTGTAACAATATTTTCTCGCGTGTGCCTTATAAAAATCATATGCTTCACGCGCGCCCATACCCGCTATCGCGTCCTTAAATTCCCTGTTCGTTTTTGCCAGAGCCTTCGGGGAATGTGTTCTTTTAATTTTTATCATTGGATTCTCCATTATTTTGGGCTTTTGTGATAATCACATTATATTTTGTACACAAATTGGGGTATTCTGCTCTCAATTTTTTTATCGTGTCGCTGACTTTTTTCCTGTCACTGTCATTGTCCGCGCCTGTCAGGGCAACGTCCCCAAGATAATTGATCGCCTCCCGAAACTGTTCTGGCAATTCATCCACTTCAAAAAACTGTTCATAGATGCTATTCAAGTCCTCATAATAAACATCACTATGTATTTCCTCTAATTTTCCCTTCACAATCTCATAGATCCCGCAATCCCGATACCTTGTCAACAGAAGCGGCGAATGTGTCGTCAATATGAAACTGCAGGCAGAAAAATTTTCTTTCAGGCTGCTGATTAATCTGGACTGAATATTCACGTGGAGAAACATCTCCACTTCGTCGATCATGACAATGATTGACTTGTTTGACAATAATTTTGCAAACTCCTTTTCTGTCAGGGATAAAATGTCGATATCCCAGGTCATTGCCCATATGATATTCAGATAAATATTGATAATATTCTCAATGCCGTCGCTGTACCTACCGTCTGTTTCCTTTACATTGATTCCAAAAATCCTATGAATCGTCCGAAGGATAAAGGTATGTATCACTTTGTTTGACATCAGCTGGTCACGGAGACGCTTCAAATGAAGACTGTAATCCTTGTAACTGTCCTTTTGATAATGAATCAATTCCTCACAATCCTTTAAATGCAGCTCCTCCGTATTATTCTCACTGACGATAACCCGGTTTGTAGGAATATATATGGCTATTTCCCCTGCCTTACCCAAAATAAAATTTTCCATCAGCCTGTTGTGAAATACACTATCCAATACTTTAAGGATCGTGGTCTTTCCACTATTGTTGTACCCATATATAATGGAAACTTCTTTGTCAATGTCAAGTTGCTGCTTTTTTATTACCCCTGTCTGCGGAATTTGAACCTGCATCTTTATGCGCTCCTTTTTCTCTTTTTATCCTGCGTCCTCTTTCATAAGTATTTCCAATGAGTTCCCTACTTTCGATTTTAACCCTTTTTTCTAATTTCCTCAACAGTTTTCTAAGCAGCTTCTTTGTCAATTGCAACGAGCTGGTTACTGTTCAGACAGGACTTAGCATTTACTGCTAAGTCCGTGAGAAAATGTAGTGGTTGCAAGTAAAAATCCATTTGCGAAGCAAATTTTGCATGGATTTTTACCTGTTACTGGAACGGAGTGAACAGTAACACGAGCTGTTCAAAAAATAAATTCTGATTGCCATACGTTATAATTGAAAATGAATTAATATTATGATAGGATTAAACATAGGGAGAAAACGTTTGCCATTCAAATAAATGTTTAGAGAAAAAACGGGTGTGAAAGGAATACATATTATGAATGGGAAATTGCAAAACATTGTGGACAATCTTGATCTGATCAGACAGCTGTACGACAAGGAAGTGATCATTTCCGTTATCGACAAGGACCATATTGTACAGGGGTTTTCGCTGCCCCCGGGATTACCTCCGCAGATGCCGGTAGGTTCCGTGTTCCGGGATCCAAGCGGCATCTTTGATGAGGTTATCGCCAAAGGAATCACAAAACACAATTATCTGCCCAAGGAGGTTATGGGCTTTCCGGTTGAGGGAAATTTGGTTCCCATCAAGGACGGTGGGCAGGTAGTCGGCTGCGTGATCTGCTCTTATTCCGTGGAGGGCAAAGAGAAGGTTCGGGAGATCGCCGATAAGTTCCAGAAATCGATCCGGGAAATTGACAGTTCCGTCCAAAATGTCATCGGCGGAATCGAGACTTTATCCAGTATGCTGACAAGTATGAACCAGGTCACTTCCGATGTGGAACAAGATGTCAATGAGGCTGCGGAGATTGTAAATAAGATCAGCAACAACGCATCACATTCCAACATACTTGCCCTGAATGCCTCGATCGAAGCTGCCCGGAGCGGGGAAGCGGGAAGAGGATTTGCGGTCGTTGCCACAGAGATGGGAAAACTGGCAAAGGACAGCGGCAGTTCCGCAACCGAGATCAAGACAACCTTGTCGGCAATCGTGAACCATTTGCAGTCCATCATGCATTCTATTACAGAGGCAAACGACGTGGCAAAGCAGCATATGACTCATATCACCTCGATCAAAACAGTACTGGAACAGACGATTTCCATTGCGTCCGAGCTGGAGAATGATGTCAAATTATAGACCGCCGCGTCCGCTCCTGAAACGGGCAGGCATTACTGCCCCTTCAGGAGAAACCCGGCAGGCTTTCACAATAAGGCTATTCAGTTCCTTAATCTTATATCCGACATCTTCAGGGCAATGTGCATCAGACGAGGTAATGATTTTCACATGATTCATTTTCAATATCCTAAGCAGTTCTTCATTCATGCCAAGCGAAGCCGTTTCGGGGCATCTTCTGGCGACTCCGCTATTTTGATCCGCATACATATTGCTTCTTGAGAGTTCTTTAGCCAGACGCTCATAGTAGTCTGATAGTGCATACGATGGCTTATGACCGAATAATTTTATCGCGTCCGGATGGCCGATGCCGTCAAATATCCTGCTCTTCGCCAATGAAACAGAATCCTCAAAATATCTGTGGTATATTTTGTCAACGTCCACCCCCGCCCAATGCTCGACCTTATGATCGAAAGCAAAATTATCTACAAAATGAATGCTTCCCAATAAAAAATCAAAAACTTTATCCTTTGTGAGATCAAATATAAAGCTTTCATACTCTTTGAAATAGCATATTTCAAGGCCAAACTTGATTTCTACCGGAAACTGCTCGTTGCGAACTCTTTCGATCAGTTCCAGATAGTCTGCGAGTTTATGCACACCTGCATTTCTATGAAACCATGCATCTACATACGCACTATATGCACACACAGAATCATACATTGGAACAAACTCTTCAAACCGATAACAATGTTCCAGCAGACGTATTTCGTCAATCTCCATTTCGACTGCTTTCCTTACAAACTGATTAATCCAGTCAAGCGTGTACGTACCGCGTTCAATATGAATATGTCCATCAATCATTTTTCTTTATACCTCATCGCAATACAGGTTACATCAAAACCGCAATGTTTCCAAAAAGCCAGCCCGCTTTTGTTATCATCTTCCCACAGTGCATTACGTATCCAGTTAAACGAAGCTTCGCATCGTAGAAAAAATGAGGGAAACAAAATTATATAAGACATTATTACGCATCTTCCAGGTTCGGTACAGCCTGCACCGCATTGTCCGCAGGTCTTGATTTTGCAATCACCCGCACTTCCATAACCCCATCTTTTGCCGCTACATTGCTGATCACCGCCTGCTTCTGGTACTCCACAAGGTCTTCCGCAGGCATTTCCACAAGCCAGACTTTACCAGCCATCATTTTGACATATTCCCCACTGCTGTGCACATGATGAATCACGCCATACTCCATCATCATAATCTGCGCGGCAATCTGCTCCACATCAGATACGATATGCGTGGAAAGCAGTACCAGACGGTCTTTTGAATAGGCGGATATGATATTCCGGAATTTGATGCGCTCAAACGGATCAAGACCGGAAGTCGGTTCATCCAGAATCAAAATTTCAGGATTATCAAGAAGCGCCTGCGCAATGCCAAGCCTGCGCTGCATCCCGCCTGAATAAGTGGAACAACGCCGCTTTAAAGCCTCCAGCAGTCCCACGCTGTACGCCAGTTCCTCAATCCGCTTTTTTGCATATGCTTTTTTCATACCTTTTAATGCGGCAGAATATTCCAGGTAGTCCCTGCCGGTAAAATCACTGTAAAAGCCGATATCCTGCGGCAGATACCCTATTTTCGCCCTGTATTCGTCGCCCATCTCATGAATGTCCCTGCCATTATATGAAATCTGTCCTTTGTCCGGGCGCAGCACATCCGCCATAATCCGGATCATCGTCGTCTTTCCGGCGCCATTGGGCCCAAGCAGCCCGTAAACCCCCGTTCCCATTGTGACAGAAATACCTTTTAGAACCTTATTGTCCTTATAGCTTTTTTCTATCCTTTCAAATTGCAATTCCATAAATGCTTCCCTTCTATTTCATACCTATCTTCCACACTTATCCCGGCGCTCCGCCTCCCCGCATTGTCCTTGCCACTTTTACCGTGGAGAAATCCGCCTGATTAAACTTTCCAACACTCAGTGCAAAGAAAACCGTTCCGATCAGAACCGTAATCATAAGCCCCATGAACGGCGTTATGACAAAGCCATAAATATCAAATGCCATTCCCTCCCGCACAAGTTCGGCAGAACTCATTTTGTATGCCCCCAGCGCAATATACCGGAAAATGGATGTCACATAGGTAAGCGGATTCAGATACACGACCGGTAAGAGAAAACCGGGCATCATAATCATGGAGCTGATGGTCTGGAACGAAGGGGAGTTGCGTGACACAGTCGCCAAAAACAAGCCGACCGCGCTGAAGGTCATCGCTGAAACCAGCATGACCACAATCAGCAGTAAAACCTGAAGCACATTGATTCTAAATCCAATGAACAGGCTGATGATCATGGTAAGAGTCCCCTGTATCGTAGAAACGACTGCCCCCGACAGGATATTTCCGATAGAAATCTGGGAACGTGCAATCGGCGCAACCATGACCTCTTTCATATATCCGTCCGAAATATCCGACAGGATATCTGACGAATTATTGATACCCGTCTGAAAAACTGTCATAATAATGACGCCTGCAATCAGGTAATTCATAGGTTCACCAAAGCCGCTCATGGAAGATTTCATCATAAAGGAAAACATCACCAGCATGAACATGGACATCACGATGCTCCCGATCATCCTCCCCCTGTTTCTGGTGTAATTTAGCAGATTTCTCTGTATGATTGCGATAACTGGATTCATGACTGTCTGATCTCCTTTCCTGTGATTGCGAGGAAAACCTCGTTCAATGTCCCGTTTTTTGCCTCAAAATCAAGAATCGTATCCTGGCACCCTGACAAAACAGGAAGCGCGTCAGATGCTTTCTTTGTGTGGAAGACAACCCTGTTTCCCACTTTCTTATAAGGAATCTTTTGCACCTTCAATATCTTTTCCAAGATTTCCGTATGCTTACATCTTACATCCACCTCGGTTCCGGTATACTGGTGTTTTAAATTCTCCGGCGTGTCATGGGCAACAATCTTTCCATGGTCCATGATCACAACCTTTGAGCATACCTCGGCTTCATCCATATAATGTGTGGTCAAAAAAATCGTCATGTTTTTCTGTTTTTGCATCTTCTGGATATATTCCCATACATTGGCCCTTGTCTGCGGGGCAAGCCCGGTTGTCGGCTCATCCAGAAACAAAACCTTTGGAAAATGGACAAGCCCCCTCGCAATCTCCACGCGGCGTTTCATCCCGCCGGAAAGACTGCCGACAACCGCTTTTTTCCAGTCCGTAAGCTCCACCAGGTCAAGGGCAAAATCAATCCGCCCTGCCACCTCATTTATCGGGACCTTATAAAAGCTGCAATGGTATTTCAGGTTTTCCTCCACTGTCATTTTTGCATCCAGCGTGGAATCCTGGAATACAATGCCGATATCCTTTCTGACTGCCCCCTTTTCTTTGGAGACATCATGCCCGTTGATTCGGATACTGCCTTCCGTTTTATCCAGAATCGTACATAAGGTATTGATCGTGGTGCTCTTACCCGCGCCATTGGGGCCGAGAAACGCAAAGATGCTTCCCTCATCTACCGTAAAGGAAATATCGTCTACTGCCTTGAAATCTCCGTATGTCTTTGAAAAATGTTCTACTTCAATAATTGGATTCATTGCTTTTCCTCCTATCCAAATCGGGTAGTGTCAAGTCTACTACCTGTTTTTTCTATTCAAAGCCTTTATTTTCGGGAGTTTGCAAAAAAATGAGCAATG
>VSNM01000030.1 GCA_009774245.1 Lachnospiraceae bacterium
AAGAGCCGTGTGCGGGAAAGCCGCACGCACGGATCTGTGAGGGGCTGGCATCGTGAGGTGCCTGTCTACTCGACTGAAAGGAGAGCGAAAATGGAAATTACAGAACAGTTTGAAACGGAAATCAAACCTTTCTGCTGGGTGAAGCTAAGCACAGGCGCAAGTGTCTGTTTAACTGTAGGTGAAGAATACCTACAAGATATTTTTGATGCTCGTGCGGACGATGGTTTCATAGGTAATGGTTATGATTGGGCCAGTTTGGCTCATGCGTTTTTGAACGAGAAGTGTCCAGAGTTACGAGAAAAAATCACTTTTGACCCCGAAGCAGATATGTTCTGTGCTAATTCAGAAGACAAAGAAACGTTGGCAAACTTTATTCTTCTTTTCAAGAAAGCGTGTGAAGATAAAACCTTGATTTCGGATATATTTAGTCGGACTGAATGGGACGAATATTGATTAAGAAAGAAAAATAAAATTCCAGTTATAGGATTAATTGGAATGAGGAAGGGCGCGAAACTATGAAAGAACGTCTGGATGTACTGCTGGTGCGGCAGGGGCTTGCCGAGTCGCGCGAGAAAGCAAAAGCGGTGATCATGGCAGGGTGCGTGTACGTCAATGATCAGAAGGAGGACAAGGCGGGAGCCATGTTTGACGAGTCAAAAGTCCACCTTGAAGTCCGGGGGAATACATTAAAATATGTCAGCCGCGGCGGCCTGAAGCTGGAGAAAGCGATCGACAGGTTTGGCGTGTCGCTCGATGGAAAAATATGTATGGATATCGGCGCATCTACCGGCGGATTTACAGACTGTATGCTCCAAAACGGCGCGAAAAAGGTCTATTCCGTGGACGTGGGACACGGGCAGCTCGCGTGGAAGCTCCGCAATGACGAGCGTGTCATATGTATGGAAAAAACGAATTTTCGTTATATGGTTCCGGAGGATATCGGGGAGCGGCTTGACTTTGCGTCGGTTGATGTGTCCTTTATCTCGCTTGACAAGATACTGGGGCCTGCCCACAGCCTGCTCAAGCCTGAGGCGCAGATGGTATGCCTCATCAAACCGCAGTTCGAGGCAGGAAAAGAGAAGGTCGGGAAAAAGGGTGTTGTGAGAGATCCGCAGGTGCATATGGAAGTGATCAGGACAGTGTTTGCCGTCGCGCTTGATAAGGGGTTTGACATATTGAATCTCGACTTTTCACCGATCAGGGGGCCAGAGGGAAATATTGAGTATCTGATGCACCTGGTCAGGGAGGAGCAGCCGGCGCAGGATTTCGATTCCGCAGGCTTTGTGCAGGAGCATTTTGCGGGCGTTATAATGGAAACTGTTGTGTACGCACATCAGACGTTGGATAACTGAGATACGGAGTATTTATGAAAACATTTTATATATACACAAACCAGACAAAGGACGGAAAAGGCGAGACCACACAGTATATACGGGATTATCTGAACCTGAAAGGGTGTCTGTGCAGCAATAAGGTTGATGACAAGGTGGAAGGAATGATTGTGCTCGGCGGCGACGGGACGATGCTGCGGGCGGCGCGCGAATATGTCTCCTGTCATATCCCGATGATCGGTGTGAATCTCGGGACATTAGGATATCTTGCGGAGGTTGACAAGGATGAGATCGAGACTGCGCTCGACAGTCTGATCGCGGACCAGTATGAGATCGAGCCGCGCATGATGCTGAGCGGCATCCCGGTGATAGCAGGCGTCAGCTACAATCCGCAGACCGCGCTGAATGATATCGTGATCAACCGAAAAGGCGCGCTGCATGTCATTAATTTCAATATCTATGTAAATGGGCGCATGCTCAGTACATACAGCGCGGACGGCATGATTATCTCCACGCCGACGGGCTCCACGGCATATAACCTGTCGGCGGGCGGGCCGATCGTCGAGCCAAGGGCGCGATTGATCATGATGACGCCCGTCTGTTCCCACACACTGGTGAACAATAGAACAATTATACTCGCTGAGGACGATGTGATTGACATAGAGATCGGGCGGTACAAGCCGGGGGAAAAGCAGGAGGTGGACGCCAGCTTTGACGGCAGATGCCCGGTCAATCTCAATGAGGGTGACAAGATACGGATCATTCGCTCCGACAAGGTGACCAAGATCATTAAGCTTAGTGAGGGAAGCTTTTTGGATACATTGCACAAGAAAATGCGGGTGTTCTAATGCACACGGGTACCAATGTGAAAAACCATATATGAAAGTTTTTCACATAAGAAGTAGTCAGCCAGGGCTGACGGGTGCCCGGCGCACGGGTAAGGCGAGAAGGGCATCGTCTTACCCGATTATAAAGCACACGGGAGAGAACTAATCTGCGAAAGGCATGGTATGAGATGCGATGAAGAGAGCAAGACACGAGGTCGTGGTAGATCTGATCAACAGGTACGATATCGAGACGCAGGAGGAGCTGGCAGCCTATCTGCGCAAAGAGGGATTTGAGGTGACGCAGGCAACCGTGTCAAGGGATATACGGGAGCTGCATCTGTCAAAGATAGCGGCGGGAAATGGTAAGCAGAAATACATTATCCTGCAAAATGAGACCACCAGGCTGAGCGATAAATATATCCGTGTGCTTCGGGATGGATTTGTATCGATGGATATGGCTCAGAACATACTGGTGATCAAGACGGTGCAGGGGATGGCGATGGCGGTCGCCGCGGCGGTGGATGCCATGCATTTTCCGGAGATCGTCGGCTGTATCGCGGGGGATGACACGATCTTCGCAGCGGTCAGATCTGTGGACGATACGAGAGTTGTAATGCAAAAATTGGATGAAATTATAAAAGGTTAGGTACAGAAAATGTTAATTAGCTTGCACGTTAAGAATCTGGCTCTGATCTCGGAGACAGAAGTAACTTTTGGGGAAGGACTGAATATTTTAAGCGGTGAGACAGGCGCCGGCAAATCGATCATTATCGGTTCAATCAATCTCGCACTGGGAGCGAGGGCGGACAAGGATATGATCAGGACAGGCGCGGACTATGCGCTCGTCGAGCTGGTCTTTCAGGTGACGGACGACGCTATGGCGCAGGAGATCAGGGCACTCGAGATACCTGTCGAGGAGGATGGTGTCATCATTATCCAGCGCAGGATACAGCCCGGTAGAAATCTGTTTAAGATCTGCGGGGAGAATGTCACGGCGAAGCAGATCAAGGCGCTCTCTGAGCTTTTGATCGACATTCACGGACAGCATGAGCATCAGTCACTTCTGTACAAGAAAAATCATATGGAGATTCTCGATTCCTTTGCGGGGGAAGCTCTGTCCCAGATCAAGGAGGAACTCAAAGAAAAATATCAACTGTATACAAAGCTGAAAAAGGAGCTTGACGCGTTCTGCGTCGATGATAGCGCGAAGGCGAAGGAACTCTCCCTTGCGGAGTTTGAGTACCAGGAGATCGAGGATGCCGGATTGACGGCGGGCGAAGACGAGGAACTGGAATCTGACTACCGGAAAATGGCAAACAGCAGACAGATCGTCGAGGCGGCGGACAAGGCGTATCAGCTGACTGGTAACGGCGAGCAGTCGGCGGCGGATGCTGTGGGTTATGCCGTGCGGGAGCTGCGCAGCGTGGAGGGTTATGATGACAGGGCGCGGGAGCTCGCCGACGAACTTGAGAATATCGATGCCCTGCTTGGTGATTTCAACAGGGAGATCGCTGAGTACATGGCGGACATGGAGTTTGACGGGGAGCGGTTTGCGCAGATGGAGGAGCGGCTGAATCTGCTGAACCATCTAAAGCTGAAATATGGTGACAGTATTCAGGCAGTTCTGCAGTATCAGACAGACCTGGGAGAGAAGATCGAGAAGCTCAACAATGCCGATGTGTACAAAGCCGGACTGGAGGAGCAGCTGGCACAGCTGCAGACGAAATTAGAGAGTCTGTGTCAGAAGGCATCCAAGGTTCGAAGCAAGGAGGCGGCGAAGCTCGCGAAGGATATGATCGCGGCACTGACGGACCTGAATTTCCTGGATGTGAAATTCGAGATCCAGGTGCGCAGGAAAGAGGAGATGGCTTCTAACGGGTATGATGATGTGGAGTTTATGATCTCGACGAATCCAGGCGAGCCGTTAAAGAGTCTCGGAAGTGTGGCGAGCGGCGGAGAGCTGTCACGTATCATGCTGGCGATCAAGACTGTGCTCGCGTCGAGGGATCGCATACCAACCATGATCTTTGACGAGATCGACACGGGGATCAGCGGCAGGACGGCGTGGAAGGTCTCGGAGAAGCTCGGGCATCTGGCACAGAGCCACCAGATTATCTGTATCACGCATCTGCCCCAGATCGCAGCCATGGCGGACAGCCACTACAAGATCGCCAAGCAGGCCGTGGACGACAAGACCGTCACGGATATCGTACAGTTGGATGAAAAGGAGACTGTCGACGAACTTGCGCGGATGCTTGGCAGTGACGAGATCACGGATACCGTGAGGGAGAACGCGAGAGAGCTGATTGCGACAGCCCGCAAAAGGAAAGCATAAACAGTTTGAAAAAAAGACAGATATATATTGAAAATGTCAGAAAATATCGGTATACTATAGATATGTCGGTTATGCAAAATGGAGGGTGGAATATGATATTAACAGATTACATGGATGCAAAGAAATTGCAGGATTTACAGGATTTTTTTTCGGAAATTGCAGGTTTGGAGACTGTTGTGGTCGATATGGAGGGAGAGCGCCTGACAGAGGGACATGATTTTCAGGGAGAGGAAACGGATTCGTATGATATTGTTGTGAACGGAGAGAAGCTTGGAGCGGTAGTCGTGTCAGGGGCTGCGGACAGAAAGGCAAAGAGTGCTGCAAAGATGCTGGGCACGATGATCAGCCAGACTGCGATCCTGGAGCAGCAGAAGAAAAGAAACACCGGAAAGTTTGATTCCGTGAGGGATGATATCAAGAAATCAGGCGAGCTGGTGCAGACAATCAATGAGAAGACAGGACACCTCAAAGGGATTGCCAAGAAGCAGACGATTCTGTCCCTCAACGCCACGATTGAGGCTGCGAGAAGCGGCGAGGCGGGTGTAGGTTTTGCGGTCGTTGCAAAAAGCATGCAGGATCTGTCAAACCAGTCGGCGGGAATTTATACAGATATTGAGACATCGGTGGAGGAGATCACAAATCTGATCAATTCGATTATTGATTCGCTTCAATAATTTCATAGAATAATGATGCAAAATGAAAAAAGGAGCATTAACGCGCTCCTTTTTTCATTCCTTTTGTTAGAATCCCTCTATGGCAAAACGCACGGCATTGACAGGAACATTAAACTCGCTGTGATATATCCTTCCCTTTGCGAGGGAACTGCAGTACAGGTGTACTTTTGACAGCACGTTTCCGGCGGCATCATAGAAGTAACCGTAGCAGCCCCATTTCGCGTATGCGTCATCCTTGTAGGAGGTACACTGATATTGCAGCTTCAGTGAAGATTTGTAATCGTTGAAATCAGCATATGTGAAATCATAGGGCACAAATTCATAGCTTACCAGTGCACAGTAGTTGTCATGGTTTGTTCCCAGCCTGGATGGAATATCCATGATCAGCGGCGATGCGTTGACGGTTATGTATGCCACGACGTTCGGGTTGTCGAGATTGTAGACAGCGGCGACCGTCGATCCCCCGTTTCCATAAGTGACCTGATACGCGGCTGCATTGGCTGCATAGGCGATGGGGGTAATGGTCGCGACGCTGGGATCTGCGACGACACAGGCAAGTCTGGATGCGTCAAATCCTTCCCCGAGTACAGCAGTGAAGGTCGCAGCTGCGCCGTCCACGATCGTGATGGAGTCCGTGGAGAGGATCAGACCATTTCCGACGCTCTCCTTTGCGGATGCGGACAGGGCGGGGGCTGCAGATAATGCGATGACAAATGTCAGCAGAGAACAAAGTAGTTTCTTCCTTTTCATAATTGTTTTCATACATTTTCTCCTTGTGCATAATAATTTAGTAGTTGCAGACCATACCGGTTCATACAATGCTGCATGACGGATACTCAATAATCATTATAATAAAAGATAGAAGCATATGGCAAGGGGAAGCTTATTAAAAAAATGATAAAAAAATAAAACTTAGATTAAATTAGTCATATCCTCTTTTATTTTGTGGAAAAATTGTTTAAAATGGCAGTTGGACTAGAGCTTTTCCAAATACGTTTTAGGAGCGCAGCAGAAAGGAGAAATTATGAAAAACAGGCAAAGAAAAACGGCATTGCTTTTGTGTGCGGCGTTGTCGGCATCAGCTCTCTGGGGATGTGGAGAAACAGTGGAGGAGACAATGGCGGAGGATGTGGCAGTGGTCGAGACGGCAAAGCCGGAGATCGGCGAACTGAAGCTCAGTGCTGAGTTTATTGCCACGATCAATCCGGACGAGTCCGTGTATGTGATTCCAAAGGCTACGGCGGAGGTGCTTGAGGTGAGAGTTCAGGCCGGCGATGTCGTGGAAGAAGGGGACGTTCTGGCGGTGCTTGATGATACGATGGCACAGTTTACCATGCGAAATGCACAGACTGCTGCGCAAAATGCCCGGATCGGGCTGGACAGCGCGCGACTTGCCTATGATCTCCAGTACGGGGAAGGCGCGTCGACATTGAATGATATGCAGTCGGATAATACCATCACACAGGCGGAGGACGGCGTCAATCAACTGCAGGATAAGCTGATGGATACCATGGATGATCTGCAGAGGACGAAGGATAAGCTGAGTGAACAGGAAAAGGAACTGGCTGATCTGAAAGTGAAGTATGATTTTCGGGAAAATGTCAGCGAGATTAAGGATTATGTAGATAATTTAGACAAAACCACGCCGGAGGGAATCGCTAATTATCTTGCCGGTATGCAGCGGTATCAGAATGCCGCCCAGGAGGTAGGAACTGCGGAAGCCACCATAGCACAGTACAAATCAGCAATCGACCAGTACGAGGAGGCGATCGAGACGCTGCAGGACAATATCAATACGGCGTACGATTCCTATAGTCAGGCGGTAACTGCCAATAATATCAGTAACGGTGAAATGCTTGAGGAGCAGAAACAGGCGTCGCAGAACAGCATTTCGCAGGCGGAGGTAGGCATTTCACAGGCACAGCTCGGCATAGAGCAGGCGCAGGAGAGCCTTGACAGCTATACGATCACGGCGTCAATCTCAGGAGTGATAGAGACAGTGAATCTAAAGGAGCATGATTTTGCCACATCGAGCAATCCGGCCTTTGTGATCTCAAATAAGGATACAATGGTTGCTACATACTATGTCAGTGAGGATGTGCGGAACACATTTTCAACAGGGCAGAAGATTACGCTGGAGAAGGATGCGAAGCTTTACGACGGTGAAGTGATAGAGATCGGAAGCGCAATCGACGCGTCGACGGGACTGTTCAAGATCAAGGCGGCTGTCAGGGGAGATACGTCAAGCCTATTGTCAGGTACCAAGGCCACAGTGACAACAGATACCTATCACGAGAACAACGCAGTGATCATACCGTACGATTCCATCTATTATGACGGCACACAGGCTTATGTATATACCGTTGTGGACGGACGGGCAAAGAGGACAGAGGTGGAGACTGGACTGTATGATATTGACAGGATTGTGATTACAGAGGGGCTCACGAAGGATGACACGATCATCACGACGTGGTCTGCCCAGCTGCGCGACGGCGTGGAGATTTCCGCGGTTGAGAGCAGTACAGACACCGAAAACAGTACACAGGAATAGGAGGGTACAGGCTATGAGTTCCTTGACCAAGCTGGCCCTGAAAAGGCCTGTATCAGCACTTTTGATTGTGCTGGCGTTATTTGTCTTTGGTATCAGTTCTGTTTTTGGCTTTAAGATGGAGCTGACGCCCGATCTGGAAATGCCCATGTTGTTTGTCATGACCATCTTTCAGGGCGGCGATCCGGCGACGACTGAGGAGCTGGTGACAAAGGTTATCGAAGATTCGGGAAAAACGTTGTCAGGTGTTGATTCTGTCACCTCGCAGACGACAGAGAATATGTCGCTCGTCATGTTTTCTTACGAATACGGCACGGATACGGACGATGCGTATGCAGATCTGAGAAGTGCGATTGATACTGCGTCGCTGCAGCTGCCGGACGATGCGCAGGACCCTGTGATCATTGAGATGGATATGAATGCGCAGGATATGATGACATTGTCCGTCACCTCGACAGGCGATACGGATGTGTTGACTTTTGTGGAGGATGAGCTTCAGCCTGAGCTGGAACGTCTCTCGGATGTTGCCCAGATCACGATATCAGGTGGTGAGCAGGACTATATCAGGATACAGCTTCACAGTGACAAGATGCAGCAGTACGGCGTGACCATGGCGAATGTCAGGTCATACATTGCGACGACTGATTTTACGATACCGATCGGAAGCGTCGACCAGGGAGCACAGAGTATCAGCGCTTCCGCTTCATCAAAGCCGGCGAATCTGATGGATTTGCAGAATATACCTATTATAACAGGCCGCGGGACGACGATCACCCTCTCGGATATCGCCACTGTGTCAATGTCCTCGAGGGCGAACAGCAGTATCAGCCGCTTTAACGGACAGGACAGTATCAGTGTCGGCATCGCAAAGGTTCAGAGCGAAGGTACGGTTGACGTATCCAACCATGTGAAATCACTGATCGAGCAGGTGTCAGCAAAAAACTCTGCGATTCAGATCTCTGTGGCATACGATGCGGCGGACAGTATTAGGTCCTCGCTGAGTTCGGTGGCGGAGACGCTGGTACTGGGCGTCCTGTTTTCCATGCTGGTATTGTTTATCTTTTTTGGCGATTTCAAGGCGAGCCTGATCGTGGGCAGTTCGATGCCTATATCACTTCTGGCGACACTGATTTTCATGAGTTTCGCAGGATTCTCATTGAATGTGGTTACCATGGGAGCGCTTGTGATCGCGATCGGTATGATGGTCGACGCGTCGATCGTCGTGCTGGAGAGCTGCTTCCGGTTAAAGGATGAAAAGCCGGACTTTAAGGACGCTGCATTCGTGGGTACGAAGGTGGTGGCTTCTTCCGTGTCCGCATCAACGATCACGACAGTCGTCGTGTATCTGCCGCTTGCTACGATGAAGGGACTGGCCGGACAGCTCTTCTCACAGCTTGGATTTACGATCATCTTTGCGATGATGTCATCCCTGATCGTGGCGATCACGCTGATTCCCATTTTCTTCTGGAAATACCGTCCTAAGGAGAAGAAGGACACGCTGGCAAACCGGATCGTCGGAAAGGTCGGAAACGGATACAAGACACTTTTGCAGCATATCATGCTGAAGAAAAAGACGGTCATGCTCGTGGCCGTGGGACTTCTGGCGCTGGCACTCTACCTTGCATCACTGCTTGACACAGAGCTGATGTCTGCGACAGGTCTTGACAATATGAGTATTTCCATAGAGCAGCGCTCAGGGACCAGACTTGAGGTGATGGATGAAAATATCCAGTTTATCGAGCAGATGATTATCGATGATCCTGATTTTGACGGCTGTAATCTGACAATCAGCGGCTCCACGGCGACGATTACGGCATATCCCTCGGAGACCTGTGAGAAGAGTGTCAGTCAGCTGGTGGATGAGTATAATATGAAGCTGAAGGATGCCACGAATATGAGTATTATTGTCTCGGCAGCAGGAAGCGGGATGTCCTCCATGATGAGTGTCATGTCGAGCACGGAGGTCGATCTGGTCGGTGACAATATCGACGACCTGAAGACTGCCGCCAGGCAGGTGGATGCGATCATGATGGATATTCCCGGCGTCATCAAGACATCGAGCAATCTGACATCGGACGCCACACAGGTAAAGATACAGATTGATCCGCTAAAATGTATGAACGTTGGCCTGACGGCTGTGCAGGTTGCAAGTGAGATGTACAATGCCAGCAGCGGTATCGAGGTGATGGATATGACGATCGGGACAGAAGAGTATTCTGTGCGGATGGAATATCCGGAGGACAGTTATGTCAATATGAATCAGCTCCTGAATCTTGAGATCGCCACTCCGATGGGAAGTGTGGTCACGGTGGGCGATGTGGCAGAGGCGGCGTATTCTGACGTACCGGATACGCTGGTGAGAGAGGATGGAAAGTATCAGGTAGCAATCACGGCTTACACGACGGATTCTGCAAAGTTCACGGCACAGGATGCCATTATCGAGGCTGTGGATGAGGCGGAGCAGAGGGGCGAGTTCCCAGAGGGCGTCGGTCAGACACAAAATATTATGAATGAAATGATCATGGAGGAATTTACAGCGATCGGAAAGGCAATTCTCACGGCGGTATTTCTGATCTTCCTCGTCATGGCAATGCAGTTTGAGTCACCGGTATTCTCGCTCATGGTCATGCTCAGTATACCATTTAGCTTGATCGGTTCATTCTTCCTGCTGTTTATCACCGGTTCGACGCTGAACATGACATCACTGATGGGTGTGCTGATGCTGGTCGGTATCGTTGTAAATAATGGTATTTTGTATGTCGATACGACAAATCAGCTCAAGGAAACGATGCCTTTGAACGACGCGCTGATGGAGAGCGGGCGTCTGCGTCTGCGGCCAATCCTCATGACGACGCTGACGACGATCCTGTCCATGCTGCCGATGATCTTTACCACGAACGAAAACGCGGCGATGATGAAAGGAATGTCACTCATCATTATCGGCGGTCTGATCACATCGACATTGCTAATATTGCTGCTCCTGCCGAGCTTTTATCTGCTGATGAGCAAGCAGGGCAGAAAAGAGGCGAAGGAGAGGCGACAGATGAAGCGCCAGAAACGGCTTGCTGACAAAAATCAGTAAATTGTAATGCATAGATCGACACTGATATTTTCATGGAAAAAATTTCAGTGTCGATTATTTTATAAAAAAATCCATATACTACAATCAGTCAAAAGTATGCAGAGAGTAAGGTAGTGGATGGATGAGAGCAGAGAAAAGAAGACAAAGATACCTTCTGTTTTTATATATTTTTTTGGGGTTTGCGATCGGATTGTTCTGTTGGGCAACATACGCATATTATCAGAGCACTGTGCCAAGTACGATCAGCATCAAGGCAGGGACCAGCGAGGAATTGAATCTGCGCATTCCGGCGTCGGGTGTCCTCAGCACAGACTCAGAGACGGTGCTGGCGCTCAATCAGCCGCTGACGATCGTGGCGGGGGATACGACCAGCTCCTACCAGATGCGGCTGAAGCTTTTTGGCCTTGTGCCGCTCAAGGATGTGGATATCCAGGTCATAGAGAACACCACCCTGACGCCGGTGGGCAGACCGATCGGGATCTACGTCAGGACACAGGGCGTGCTCGTGGTGGATACGGGCAGTTTTGAGGGGGCAAACGGCGACAAGTATGCGCCCTCCGACTACAAGCTGCAGGCGGGGGATTATCTCACCGCGATGGACGGCGTGGCGATCAGCGACAAGAAGCAGATCAGGGAATATGTGGAAAACGGAAACGGAGCGGAGATCATCTTTCAGGTCTCCAGGAAGGACGAGCTGATTCAGGTAAAGATCAAGCCGGAAGCGGATGGGAACAATGTCTACAAGATGGGCGCGTGGCTCAGGGACAGCGCGCAGGGAATCGGGACGATGACCTATATCGACGGCAGGAATCAGTTTGGTGCGCTGGGGCATGGCATCAACGATATGGATACAGGAGAGCTCTTAAAGCTTGGGAGCGGACTTCTATACCACACAGAGATTGTGGCAGTCAAGCGCGGTGCGCGGGGAAATCCCGGCGAGCTGACAGGCGTGATCGAGTATAAGCCGGATCAGGTGTCGGGGGTGATCGTGGACAACACGATACAGGGAATCTACGGCGTGGCGAATGCAGAGCTGTTGCGCGAGTACACTGCGGGACAGGAAGCGCTGCCCATAGCGCTAAAACAGGAAGTGACAACCGGGCCGGCACAGATATTGTGCACTATTGACGGGGAGGCAAAGTACTATGATGTGGAGATCACAAAGCTTGCGCCGGGGAAGGAGGCAGTAAACCGCCAGATCTCTCTCGAGGTCACGGACGAGGAGCTGCTCTCCGTAACGGGTGGTATCGTACAGGGAATGAGTGGAGCGCCGATCGTGCAGAACGATAAGTTCGTCGGCGCCGTCACGCACGTGCTCGTGCAGGACAGCACCAAGGGATATGGGATATTTATAGAGGATATGCTGGGGCATTGAAGTCTTTCCCCACAAAACGCTATGAGACGTGGGGAAACAGACAAATGCTCCAGTACTAAATTTACAAAAGATGATACGAATGGGAGTGTACGTGAATGATTGAAAAAACGATTGGAAAAAAGATTGATAATAAGAAGAATTATCTGGCGATTATGATATCAATTATAGTCAACAATTTCGGAGATGTCCTGTTTGATCTGTTTATTGTATGGAATATCACAAACAGTTCGGGTGATATCATGAATGCGGTGTATCTGCTGGGAAGTTCGATTTTATTTCGGGCAGTGATCGCCTTATTTATTGGTATTTTGGTTGATCGTATCGATAAGAAAAAGCTGATTATACTGTCAAATATCAGCTCTGCGCTGATCATTGTATGTTTTGCCTGTTCCTATTCCTACATATTACAACATATAGGACTGGGTATCTTTTTTATTCTGCTCAATGACATCAATAACGAAGTTTTTGGCAGGAGTTATCTGGTAATGGCGTCTGAACTGTTTTCGCAGGAGGTATTTATCAAATTCCGTGCAGGGTGTACGATCATAAATCGTGTTGTGGTGATAGCAGGCTCAAGTATTGTGGGCTTTCTGGTCGCCCTGATTCCCGACAAGGCCATATTTTTGATTGACATCGTTACTTTTATGATTAGTGCAGGTTGTATCGGACTCGTAAGATACAAACATATGGCCCCGCCGCAGGAAGCACAGAGGAGCATAGGCAGTATTTTAAAAGATCTGCGCGGAGATCTTGGCAGAATGTTCTCGGAAATGACAACGAATCCATTTATAAAAAAATTTATTGTTATCATGTTTATCCTGAATCTTGCATATGGGTATATTCCTGAAATCCTGCCGGTAAAAATAGCAGATGATCTGTCGAGTGCTGTTATACTGGGTATGATCAAATCATTTATGGCGATTGGAGAGATATTAGGGCTTGCGGTTGTGTCGCGCAAAGGCAGCCAGGTGAGCAGACTTTTCAAAATCAGTATGATTGGAAACGCGCTCTGCATGTTATCACTGGCATTTACACAAAACAGCTATGGAATCCTTTTGATTTTCTTCCTGTATGGCTTTCTGGATTCCATTACACAGCCGTTGTTTAGTTATACAGTGACGATGATCGATGAGGCGGACAGGGGAAAGATTATGGGCGGAATAGATACTGTGATATTGTTGTCGCCAAGCATTGGCATGTACCTATTTGCCAGACTGATGCGTTTTCACAAATTTGCAGGGTATATTGGCGTGGCAGGTGTTTTTATCGTGGCGTTTTTGATTGTTCTATTTAGCAGGGAACTGAACCGTATTGTTGTAAAAAGTGAGTAGTGAGTAGATTGAAGGGGGAGACAGATGACAAAAGAACTCTCTGGGCAGTGTCATATGATTTTCTGACAGTAATTTAAATGGATTGAAAAAGTTGTGGAATCTGATATAATAAGAACAATAAGCAAAAAGGAGTATGCCATTGATCTGTAGGGTGGTTTCAGTATGAGGTCAAAAACTTGTGGGGTGTACATTCACATTCCCTTTTGTGTTCGAAAATGTGTGTATTGCGATTTTTTGTCAGCTCCAGCGACAAGGCAAAGACAGCAGGAGTATATTGCGGCGCTCAAACGAGAGATTGAGCACGAGGCAGATCAGTATGTCGGATATGAAGTGAGGACAATCTTTTTGGGCGGTGGCACACCGTCCTTGTTAGAGGCGGAGGAGATTGCGGAAATTCTTGAATGCCTTGGGAAGTATTATCATATTGCTGCGGCGGCTGAGATTACGATGGAGATGAATCCGGGTACAGTGGACGGCGGCAAACTGCTGAAATTGCGGAAGTCGGGGATAAACAGGCTGAGTATCGGATTGCAGTCCACAGAGAATGCAGAGCTGAGACTGTTGGGACGGATTCATACATATGAGGATTTTCTGCGGACATACCGACAGGCAAGGGAAGTGGGCTTTACCAATATCAATGTTGATCTGATGTCAGCATTGCCGGGACAGGGGATGGAAAGCTGGATGCGGACGCTTGAGAGGGTGACAGCATTGCAGCCAGAGCATATATCAGCCTACAGTCTGATCATTGAGGAGGGAACGCACCTGTATGACAGACAGGACGAATACCCGCCTGTGCCTGATGAGGACGAGGACAGGCTGATGTATCAGGTAACCAAGCGGATTCTTGCGGAAAAAGGCTATCGGCGCTATGAAATATCAAATTATGCAAAGGAAGGCTGCGAGTGCAGACATAATTGCATCTATTGGCAGTGCGGAGTCAGGCATACGACGGATTATATCGGTTTTGGGCTGGGTGCAGCTTCCAGGGTAAATGATGTGCGATGGAAAAATACAGATGATATGGAGCAGTATCTTTCAGCCTTTGCCGGGGATTATGATATCAAGAGGGAGGTACAAAAGCTGTCACAAAACGACTGCATAGAAGAATTCATGTTTTTGGGGCTGCGTATGACAAATGGTGTGTCTAAGCAGGAATTTGCCGACAGCTTTAGCATCGGAATAGAGGAGCTCTACGGCGAAGTTCTGTGTAAGTGGGAGAGACTGGGAAAGCTGATACAGAGCGGCGACTGCATCAGACTGACAGATGCAGGAATTGATGTCAGCAATTTGGTGCTGGCGGACTTCCTTATGCGCAGCCCCCATGCAGAGGAAAGATGCCGCTAAGGCGGCGCATGGGGCGCGCGGCGAGTAGTGGAGAAGGTCATTCCCCTGCTCAATTGCGCACGGGCGCATAAGGAAATTAGTTGCTGACGCAACATGCGCCCGGCGCGGCGAGTAGTGGAGAAAGGCATTCCCCTACTCGATTGCACAGCCTCATGTAGAGGAGAGATGTTGCTAAGGCGGTGCACGGGAATATGATCAGGAGGACAAGGATGGAAAAAAATATGACACATGACGAGATGCACGAACAGGGAATCGCGCATGAACATACACATGAACAGGGGCATTCACATACACACAAGGAAACCAAGGCCGTTCTAAACAGGATGTCCAAAATCATCGGGCATATGGAAGCGGTAAAGTCGATGGTGGAAAACGGCAGGGATTGCAGCGAAGTGCTGATCCAGCTGGCAGCAGTAAAGTCAGCGATCAGCAGTGTGAGCCGTGTGATATTAAAGGATCATATCGATCATTGTATCGTCGATGCAGTGCGGGAAAATGATACAGAGTCAATCGAGGAGCTGAAAAAGGCGATTGACAAATTTTTGTAGGAAAGGCGGGGTATACTGTATGAAAGAGGTACAGAAAAGCGTCGTTCTGTATTATGTGCAGGACGAGAAGAAAAAGATTCAGATGGAGGTGCTGGGCATGAGTATGTCCATCGCGACAAAGCAGCTGAAGCCATCTGATCTGAATACACAGGTCGGAGTGCTTGCCGGACTAAAGAATATCAAACCACTTGACTGGTCGCAGGAGGAAAAGACACCGGCGATCTTCTGTATGCCGGAGATTATTCTTTTTTCGGGAATGGCGGATAAAAAGCTGGATGAGTTTCTAGTCTCATACAGAAAAGTGGGACTCACCCCGACAAAGCTCAAGGCCATCCTGACACCCCAAAATGTCAACTGGACCTTATATCATTTGATCAGGGAGCTTTCCTCTGAGAGGACGCAGATTGAGGCCATGGCAAACAGAAGGGGCAGCGCGGGGAGCTTTTCAGAGGCAAAAAAGGAAGGGGAGTGACAGGGATTATGTATATTGATTTGTTTAAACATGAGGACAACTGGCAGGATATCAAGGATTCTGCCATGAATACAATCAACAAGACGACCGGGAAATACCCTGATTCCGAGTGGAAGAGGCGGCTGATTTTGTCGGAGCATTCCCCGATCAGGCGCATGCGCTTTTACTGGCGGTGGAAAGACCTGAAATCATGGGTGAGCGTCCATATGGTGCGGCACAAGATTGGAATCGAGCACTGGGTATCGACGCAGCGAAGCGACAGGACCGGTGTTGACCGTGATGAACTTCCGCAGGGAGCGCTGGTCAATCACGCGTGTGAGGCGGACGCGCAGGCACTGATCAATATCAGCCGTAAGCGCCTGTGCAGCTGTGCAAGCCCTGAGACGCGCGAGGCGTGGCAGCTTGTCAAGGAGGAGATCGCAAAGATGGAACCGGAGCTTGCAAGCTGTATGGTAAAAGAATGCATCTACAGGGGATTCTGTCCCGAAATGTTTTCCTGCGGATACCACAAGACAGAGGCGTTTCAGAAGGAGCTTGCCGAGTACCGGAAAGGTATTAATGAATAAATAGGTTTGTATTAGATACGAAAATCACTGCATTCGCGCAAAAACCATTGTGTGAAATGAAATTGTGCGGTAAAGTATCCTTATCAGAAACATGAAGGTTTTTGATGAGGAAAGGAGGAGGTATCATGATGAACACAATGGTATGGCTGGCGGTTATGATCATACTCATCATCATCGAGATTGTGACGGTAGGACTGGCTACGATCTGGTTTGCGATCGGGGCACTGGTGGCAATCATTGTCTCCATGCTGGGCGGGGGGATCATACTCCAGCTGACAGTATTTCTGGTGGTATCGTTTGGCATGCTGATACTCACAAGACCCTTGGCGGTAAAGTACATAAACAATTCGCGCACAAGGACAAATTATGAGGGTATTATTGGCAAAGTGGTGAGGATCACGCAGGATGTCGACAACATTGCAGACCAGGGCGCTGCCGTGGTAAATGGTCAGGAATGGACTGTCCGCTCGGCGGATAACAAGTGCAGGATCGCGTCGGGAAGTCTGGCGAAGGTTGTCGATATTAAGGGTGTGAGGCTCATTGTTGTAAAGTATGAGGAGGAGTAACTATGGCATATATTTTATTAGGTATTGCAATTTTTCTTGTTGTGATTTTGGCGGCAAATGTACGGATTGTGCCACAGGCGTCGGCGTATGTGATCGAGCGCCTTGGCGGATACAACACGACATGGAGTGTGGGGCTTCGCGTCAAGGTGCCCTTTCTTGACAGAGTTGCCAAGAAGGTAAACTTAAAGGAGCAGGTAGTGGATTTCCCGCCGCAGCCCGTGATCACAAAGGATAACGTCACGATGCAGATTGACACGGTTGTCTTTTTCCAGATCACCGATCCGAAGATGTACGCGTATGGTGTGGATAACCCGATCATGGCGATCGAGAAGTTGACGGCGACGACGCTGCGAAATATCATCGGTGAGATGGAGCTTGACCAGACACTGACATCAAGGGAAATTATTAATACAAACATGCGTTCTACACTTGATGTTGCCACCGACCCGTGGGGGATCAAGGTGAACCGTGTCGAGTTAAAGAACATAATCCCGCCCGAGGCGATCAGGAATGCGATGGAGAAGCAGATGAAGGCAGAGCGCGAGAGACGTGAGGCAATCCTCCGCGCAGAGGGCGAGAAGAAATCGGCAATCCTTGTCGCGGAAGGCCAGAAGGAATCCGCGATTCTCGAGGCGGAGGCGGAGAAACAGGCGGCGATCCTCCGCGCTGAGGCAGAGAAAGAGAAGAGAATCCGCGAGGCGGAAGGTCAGGCGGAGGCAATCCGTGTCGTACAGATGGCAAACGCCGAAGGAATCAAGTTCCTGAAAGACGCGGGCGCTGACGAGGCGGTGCTCACCATCAAGAAACTCGAGGCATTTGAGAAGGCCGCGAATGGCAATGCGACGAAGATCATCATTCCGTCAGAAATCCAGGGCGTGGCAGGACTTGCAAAATCCGTGGGCGAAATATTAAAATAAAAATATTGAAATAAAATATTGAGTAATGGAGGGGACAGCAGACATGACGAGGATATTGATACTGGAGGACAGTAAGGACTGCTTAGAGGCGATTACTGTGATGGTAGAGAGGGTATCCGGGCATGTGCGTGCTGTCCCGGTAAACAGTCTGGAGGAGGCAAGGGCTGCGCTTGATGAGAAGGCGCAGCCGCCCTTTCAGGCTTTTTTGCTTGACATTAATCTGCAGATGGATGACAGCAGTGATATTTCCGGGATTACCTTTGCGCGGGAGGTGCGCATGAGGAAGGAGTACGCCTTCACGCCGATCGTGATGATCACCTCCTTGGCCAATATGGAGCTGACCGCCTACAGGGAATTACACTGTTATCAGTATCTCGTAAAGCCGTACAATGAGGAGGATATCCAGAAACTTGTCGGAAAGCTGTTGTTTCTGTCACAGCAGGGGGAGACGAGGGAGGAATTTGTGGTTGTCAAAAAGGACGGCATTAACTATAAGATTTTTTGTAAGGACATCGTGTGCATCAAAGCGGTGCCAAGAGGGGTAAACTTTATTTTATTAAAGGAAGAAATGAAAGTTTTGTATCTTTCCATAAAGCAACTTATGGAAAAGCTTCCAGGTGACAAATTTTTGCAGGTGCACCGTATGTGTGTGGTAAATCAGGACTATATTGACTATGTGGATACCGTAAACGGGCTTGTCAGCATGAAAAACGGCGAGCAGGCGGAGGTGGGTATTACATACAAGAATGAGATTCGGAAAAGACTGGGGATATAGATATAAAATGGATATCAAAAGAAAATGTTATTTTTTTATTCTGTTGACTGTCATAACTATTTTTATATCAGGGTGCAGGGAAAACAGTGTGGAGACAGACAAGGCGGTAACACTGACGTGGCAGACAGTAAATGAGAGAGTTCAAAAGACCTCTAAGCTGACTGATTATGACACCGCTGCGCAAAACGGTATAACTTACTATTTTGAGTCGGGTATTTTTAATGAGGAAGACAGGCTTGGATATGTTGCAGATGTGGATGCGCTTTACTGCAAAGTACGAGAACTGCTGCCAGATATTGCAAATCGCGATGTGACAATTTATGTGGGAAATTCCCTGACGACACAGGGAGTATCGGGACAAGCGTTTATCCAGTCGCAGGATATGCTGACCTGTCAGGGTATGACAGCCGTGTTGTTATCCGCAATGTCAGAGACGGTAAATTATGGACAGGCTTATGGCATTACAGCTCATATGTGCAGGGAATTGGGATTGTCTGATTATGTAAAAAAATCACAATATTCCAATGAGGAGCTTGCTGCGTACTATAAAAATCAGGGCAAGCTCTGCCTGTTGGACTTCTTTTTGCCCGTATTTGAGGCGCAGTATGTTGATGAGGAAACGGCGGAATATGCACAGGCGGGCGCAGCTTCTTTTGAGGAGTACTATATCGGGCAGACAGGCTTGGAAAATGCATTGTTGATGTGTGTCCAGTCATCACAGCCAGAATTAGACAGATCGCTCGAGAAAGAGAAAAACGAATGGCTGAAGTCAATTGGGGCAGAGGGCTCCTATCAGGCGGCGTCTTATGTGATACCATTTTCGCACAATCTGAATGACAACCGCGACAAATATCCATATATTATTTTTACAGAGTCAGCCGAATGGTTTCCAGCCCTGGCAGATGTTAATCTGATGGGGTATGCTGATTTTATAGGAGGTCTTGCTGATACATTACACTATCAGGAGGCAGATTTTGCACAGGCGCGGGAGGTGCTGCATGATTATATAGAAAGCGACATTCCCGCAGTTACGATCTACACGAATTTTGCAGATGATTCTGATCTGGCTCAGATATACGGAGCGATTTATTTTGTGGGGAATTATATCAGAATTGGGATATTGCACAATGCAATCTGCTGCACGAATACGTCCATTATCTGACGATACGATATGGAATCAACAAGGTTTCCAGCGGTTTCTGGGCAGAGGGAATCGCGGAGGAGACTGCCTTGATGGAATGCGACAATCGGCTGGCAGGGCTGTACATGGATCGCCTCATGACAGAAGAAAACATAGAGCGCGCCAGACAATGCGGTCTGTGGGACTATGAGGAATCAAAAGTCGATATCCGCTTACTGCGGATGGCGGAAGCCTTCGGTGTGTATATGGGGTATGCAAATGATCGGGAATATCTGAGTGTCGGGCAGGAGGTTATCGTGCGGACAGCGGATATGGCAGAGGGCATCAGCCCCAATTGGTTGTCTTACAGTGAAGCTGCGGGAATGATCGCCTATCTGATGGAGACCTATGGAAAGGATATGGTATTTGCGAACAGTAAAGATGTCAACAGACTGGAAACTGTGTATGGAAAATCATTTGCCGAATTATATCATGAGTGGGGAAAGTGGAATATCCAAAAGCTTGAGGAAGCGGGAATTGATGTGGATACACTGGCCAAATTATATTGATGCACACGGGCACCCAAAGGAAATATGTCATCAAACCAATAAATCGGTTCGATGACGGGTGCCCGGCGCGCGAGTGGGGGAAAGGCTTTTCCCTACTCAATTGAAAATCTGAAATAAAAGGGGGCGCCATCATGGCTGAACTTGGCAGAAAATTTTTGTACAGAATTTTTTGTGTGGTCGCGCTGATCATCGCGATCTATCTGTTGATCGATCTGTACCTGAGCCACACGCTCGATGTCAGGGTGATGGTTTTGTTTGGCATCGTATTTTCGGTCATTCTACTGGGACTTTTGGACTGGACGCAGAACTATGCGGCGCTGCGTCGACAGGAGCAGGAGCTGATGATCTACAAGCTCTACATAAAGCCGATGGAGGAGCTGACAAAGGATATCAGGGCACGGCAGCATGAATTTGACAATCATATGAACGCGATCTTAAACATGCACGTGACGATCGCGGATTATGATGAGCTGGTGGAGGCGCAGTCAGCGTACTGCAAGGATATTTACGCGGACAAGTCGCGCTGCAATCCGGCGCTCTTGCGGATCTCGGACAAGATACTGGCCGGATTTCTGTACAGTAAGATCATCAGTGCGCCCGGATACATCGACATCGATATACAGGTGCTGAGTCAGGAAATTGTGACACCCGTGTCAGAACACGCGCTGGTGGAAATCATCGGAACGCTCACGGACAATGCGTTTGAGGCGGCTACGCCTGATAAAAACAAGGTGGAGATGGTGCTCGACGCACAGAATGACAAGCTGATCTTTGCGATCAGGAATCAGGTGGAAAACCTGACGATGAGTGAGATCGCCCGCTTTTTCGAGAAAGGCTACACGACCAAGCAAAACCGTGAGGGTAGGGGACTGGGACTCTATCAGGCAAACCAGATCGCGAAACGCCACAGAGGGGAGATCACGGTGGAGCTGTCAGAACACGGGGACGGGCAGGAGATCTGCTTTTGTGTGAAGATATAGCAGGAATGGGAGGCGGGCGTTATTGGCCTGCCTCATAACCGCAGTATTCTTTTTGTATACTCTGTGGTTTCAAATTCAAATGTTTTTTTCTCTTTGTTGTATTCCATAGTCAGTACGATATCTGGCTGTGTGGCTATGTCATGCTCCAGTAAACATGTTTTGGTATCTATCCCATTTGTATTCTTACTCATCACAAATATATACAAATCCCCCATTTTTTCTATATTGCATTCCTCCAGCTTGTTTGTATCTATGCATACGCTGTTGCAATATTTTAATAAATCAATGTTGCCAAATGCTAATTTCCTCGAACTCTCACTCAATCTCATTATGATTCCTCCCCAAATACATAATAATCGCCTACTGAATTGTAAATGACGCTCTGTTTCTGTTTAAATACAGCTAGTGTGTTGTAATCCCCATCTGATGGTATCAGGCAGTTATAACTGTTCCCTGGATGTGCATGCCCGATCCATTGATATTTTCCATTAAGCAGCATTGCCAGATCACCTTGGGTTAGTATTATTTCGACAGAGTTGCCTTTATAGACTGCATATTTGTCGTTTCTCTCGAAAAGTGCATATTCAATGCCCGTATATGCTGTAAGCGCACTTAAATCCTTCATCGTAATTTTCAAATTTTCTTTCTTTTTATCTATGATTATGTAGGTGCGCTCATTAAGCATATTCAATATTTTTTGCTGTGTCAATGACAGCCTGCCAAATGAAAAATTATATATAATGTCAGGTTTGCCTACTATCGGCGTATTTCTGTTCTGGATATGTAAATCTTCAATATCAATTGTTTGAATGCAGTACCCTTTTTTCGCCCGCCATTGTCCGTTGGATAACCTGTCCGCATTATCAGGCTCGTAAGCTTCAATATCACTCTTCGCTACATATATATCTTGATTTTCATTATCTGTCCCCAATATGTAACCCACAGTATCTGCGCCTTGTTTAACTTTAAATTTTACCCGCATTTCCTCTCCCCTTTTCTTGATTATAACGCTAAATGATAATAATTGCAAATTACTGCTTTATTCCATTTAAAAACTTACTTATCAAATTGTTACTGTTCACTCCGTTTCAGTAACGAGTAAAAATCCATGCAAAATTTGCTTCGCAAATGGATTTTTACCTGCAACCACTACATTTTCTCACGGACTTAG
This sequence comes from Lachnospiraceae bacterium, assembly GCA_009774245.1. Taxonomy (GTDB): domain Bacteria; phylum Bacillota; class Clostridia; order Lachnospirales; family Lachnospiraceae; genus COE1. Next base: position 22,535 of record VSNM01000030.1, read on the forward strand.
CAGTAGATGCTAAGTCCTGTCTGAACAGTAACATCAAATTTTCATATGAAAATTTGATAAAAACAGTCGCTTTTTTGTTAAATATTGGTTATACTGAAAGAGCGTATACAGTACTTGTAAAAAATTTGCTATAAAATGAGAGGAGGCGCAATTGCGTGTTGGAATTAAGAAATATATCCTACCACGTTGAGGACGAAAATGGAAAGGATATATTGAATCATATCGACTTGAAGATAGACGATCGCTTCACAGCGATCACGGGGCCAAACGGGGGCGGGAAATCCACGCTTGCCAAGATGATCGCGGGCATCATACAGCCGACGGAGGGGCAGATTTTCTTTGAGGGACAGGACATCACAGACATGTCCATCACAGACAGGGCAAATCTGGGCATTAGCTTTGCGTTTCAACAGCCTGTAAGATTTAAGGGTATTACAGTGCTCGACCTGATCAGACTGGCAGCTGGTGAGCGGCTCAGCGTTGAGGGCGCGTGCAAATATCTGGCCGAGGTGGGGCTGTGCGCGAGGGATTACATCAACCGTGAGGTGAACGGCAGCCTGTCCGGTGGCGAGCTCAAGCGCATCGAGATCGCCACCGTGATCGCAAGGGGCATGAAGCTGTCCGTGTTTGACGAGCCGGAGGCGGGGATTGACCTGTGGAGCTTTCAGAACCTCATCAAAGTATTCGAGAAGATGCATGACAAGACACAGGGAAATATCGTGATCATCTCCCATCAGGAGCGCATACTGGACATTGCGGATAAGATCGTGGTGATCGCAAACGGCGAGATCCAGAGTATGGGGACAAGGGCGGAGATACTGCCGGGACTGCTGAACGGCAATCTTGAGTGCAAGCATAATGCGGGAGGATGTATCCATGGATGAGATTCAGAAGACATTGCTGATGCAGGTGGCAGACCTGCATGATGTACCTGCCGGAGCTTACAATATCCGCGCAAACGGGGAGTCGGCAGGAAGGCATTCGACGGAACATATCGAGATCGTTCCAAAGGAGGATAAGCCGGGAATCGACATTTTTATCAAACCGGGCACGAAAAAAGAGAGCGTGCATATCCCGGTGTTGATGACGCAGACAGGGCTCAAAGAACTGGTGTACAATGACTTTCATATCGGGGAGGACTGTGATGTCACGATCGTAGCCGGATGCGGCATTCATAACGGCGGAGACCAGACAAGCGAGCACAGCGGTATCCATTCTTTCTATATCGGAAAAAATGCGAAGGTGCGTTATGTGGAGAAGCATTATGGTTCCGGCGAGGGCACCGGCGAGCGCGTGATGAATCCCGAGACGGTCGTGGACATGGACGAGAACAGCCACATGGAGATGGATACTGTGCAGATTCGGGGCGTGGACTCTACGGACAGGGTTACGCGGGCAAAGCTCGGAAAGGGCGCGCAGCTTGTCATCAGGGAAAAGCTGATGACGCACGGAAAGCAGAAGGCGACGACAAATTTCTATGTCGATCTGGATGGGGAGGATTCCAGCACGAACGTGATCTCGCGCTCGGTGGCTAAGGACACGTCAGAGCAGACATTTTATTCGCATATTAACGGAAACAACAAATGCGCAGGTCATTCTGAGTGCGATGCGATCATCATGGACAATGCCGTGGTGCGCGCGATTCCCGAGATTACGGCAAACAATATCGACGCAAGCCTGATTCATGAGGCGGCAATCGGAAAGATTGCGGGAGAACAGCTGATCAAGCTCATGACGCTGGGACTCACAGAGGCGCAGGCAGAGGAGCAGATCGTAAACGGATTCTTAAAATAAAAATTAAAAAAATAAACAAAAACGAAAGAGAGGTATCTTTATGGAGGCAATCAAGTGTATCGAGACAAGGAGAAGTATCAGAAAGTTTAAGGCAGAGCAGATTCCGCACGAGACCATGCAGGAGATCGTGGCGGCGTCGTCCTTTGCGCCTTCCTGGAAAAACACGCAGGTGACAAGGTATGTGGTGGTAGAAAATGCGGATATCAAGGCGAAAATCGCGGAGGAAGCAACGCTCGGATTTGAACACAATAACGGAATCATCAAGAACTGCGCCGCGCTTGTCGTAGTCAACATGGTGCATGGCAGAAGCGGCTTTGAGAGGGACGGTTCCTACACGACATCGAAGGAAGATCGCTGGGAAGTGTTTGACGCAGGGCTTGCGACACAGACATTCTGCCTGGCAGCACACGACAAAGGCGTAGGCTCTGTTATCCTTGGCATCTTTGACGAGGCGAAGGTAGCGGAGATCATCGGCGTCGAGGAGGGGCAGAAAGTAGCGGCGCTCGTGGCAGTGGGCTATGCGGATGAAGAACCGGCTGCGCCGAAGAGAAAGAGCGCGGATGAGCTTGTGAAGTTTATGTAAGGAGCTGCCCGCAGATTCTAAAAAGATGAGGGATTGAGTAAATAGTGCATTAAAGTGCAAGGTCTGTGCAGAAAGATCTTGCACTTTGTTGCGGATGCACACGGGCACCAATGTGAGAAACCATATATGAAAGTTTTCACATTGGAAGTATGTCAGCAAATCGATAAATCGGTTCGCTGACGGGTGCCCGGCGCACGAGTAGGGGGTTAGAATAGTGAGTTCGCAGTATGTCTGTGGCAACAATACGAAAGTATTTGTATGTAATGATAGAGTTTCCCTATGCCTTAGTGAGACAGAGATTTCTCTAAGCGAAGCAGAAAGAGACACGATCAATAAATATTGGAAGGAAGCAGTCGATAAAAATCCGGATTTATTTGATGGAGTCGTTTTAAGTATCAAGTCTGTAAAAAAATTATCACACGAAATAAAAATAGAGCTTGAGAAAACACGCTATTCTCATATGACATATTTAATGAATCATAAGAATGAAAATATAACGAAATGCAGGGCTGTAGCGGTTGGAGGCAATATTGTTACTGCGGATGGCTATTATGTTTTTGGAAAAATGTCTGATCATACTTCCTTTCCAGGTGTGATTCAATGTATTGGCGGAGGATTGTCTGAGGAAGATATTTTCGATGGCGATCCAGTACATACATTTTTGAGAGAGTGCAGGGAAGAAATAAGTGTTACCAGTGACGATATCGTATCGATTGATCACAAAAAGTATTTTTACATACGAGATAACCAATCCACAGTTGGCATTTGTTATACAGCAAGGATAGGATTAATGAAGGACACTTTGTTGCAAAGATTTGAGGAAACTGCCACTGATGGAGAAATTGAGTCATTGGTATTTGTCAATGAAACTTATGAGGCAATATCTGATCTACTAATGCAGCCATCAGTGGTAGATTATGCGAAAGCAATCTTTGGGAAACAATTACTGGATCAGTCATTTGGCGATATTCGAGAATATGATTTTGGATAAAAAACAATCGTAAAAGAGGAGGTTATCATGCCGAACAGGGAAGAGGACGAATTGTGGGATCTTTACACAAAGGACAGAGAGAAAACAGGCAAAGTGCACAGACGCGGAGATGTGATGAAGGACGGGGAATATCATCTTGTGATTCACGTCTGCATCTTTAACAGTAAGAATGAGCTGCTGATTCAGCAGAGACAGCCTTTTAAGGAGGACTGGTCAAATATGTGGGATCTGACGGCGGCGGGTTCTGCCCTGCAGGGAGAGAACAGCAGTCAGGCGGCAGAGCGCGAAGTGGCGGAGGAGCTTGGACTAAAGCTTGACCTGTCGGACAGGAGGGCGGATTTCACGATTAATTTTGAGCATGGATTTGATGATTATTACCTGTTGGAGCAGGAGGTAGACCTTGCATCACTGCATTTGCAGGAGGAGGAAGTGCAGGCCGTCCGGTGGTGCAGCAAGGAGGAAGCGCTCAAAATGCAGGAACAGGGTATTATGATTCCGTACTGGTTTCTGGACAAGCTGTTTGAGATCAGAGGAATACAGGATGCTCATGGAAGCAAGTGAGTAAACTGCTATGCTGCTTTTGAATATCTTTCGAATCATGCAAACAAATGTTTGGGCATATGCAGATAGTAGGTATATATGAAAAAAATATTTATCAAAGGCGTCGTGCTGTCAGTGGCAGGAATGTTATTGCTGGGCGGGTGCAGTTTGAAGTCAGATGAGGCAGCTGTACACGAATTGCGTGCGGGGCAGGAAGAAGCTGTTGAAAGAAGGACTTCAGAACAGGAGATTTCAGAACGGGAAATTTCAGAACAGGAGATTTCTGAATGGAAAATTTCTGAACAAGAGATTTCAGAACAGGAATCTTTTGAACAGGAAATTTCAGAACAGGAGATTTCAGAGCAGGAGACTTCCGAACAGGAATCCGCGGAACAGGAATCATCAGGGCTGGCGGAGAACGGCGTCCCGACCATAAAAATCATACAGGAAACAAGGGAATGGTATTCTGATGATGGTGCAGAGCTGCTTTATGAAACGAAAGCGAGCAGGGTTGAGGTGATAAGCGAGGGCTTTGATGCGCTGAGGACAACGCTTGCCGGACAGTGGAGGGGACTTGACGATTCTATTCCTGAATATCTGGACTTGGCAAAGGAGATTTATGCGTCAGGAGACTGGGACTATCCAACGTGGGGAAACACTAAATTTGCGAAGATATGCAGGCTTGATAATCATGTCGTCAGTCTGAATGATTACTTTGGCGACTATTTGGGCGGATCGCACGGAACCCATGGAAGCATTGGCAGGACGTATGATGTAAGGAGCGGTAAAGAATTACAGCTAGAGGATATCCTGACGGATTCGCAAGGCTTTTATGACAAGGCGGTCGAGTATATCATCGCCCGTCTGGGAGAAGAAGTTTACAAGAAGAACCTGTATCAGAACTATGCGGAAACTGTGCGGACAGATACCTTCGGGGAGACGTCCGCAAGCTGGTATCTTGACAGCAAGGGGATTGTGATTACCTATCAGCTATACCAGATCGCGCCTTATGTAGCGGGAACGCCGTCTGTGACACTGCCGTATGACGAATTTGCGGCATACATCAAAGAGGATTACCGGATGTCATGTGATAGCTTCGTCACCGACATTGAAGAGAATGAAGATATTTCAGGGCTGATCGGCGAGACTGGTGAGGTAATGCTCGTAGTACATTATAATGGACGTGAAAATCCGGTTGATGATGTAAGCGTTGTGTCGGGAAATGCCAGTGAGACTGTTGGGATATTTGACCGTGTAATGTGGAAACCTTATGTAATCAAACGTGCGGACGGGCGCAGTTTTCTGATATTTTCCTGCGATTATGCAACGGATGTTTATGATGATTATGTGACCTATGTATATGAAGTGACAGGCGGTGCAGTGCGGTTCTGTGACAAGATGGACGGTGTGCGGGTGGTCGGCGACACCTGCGCGGGCACGGACAGAATCGGGCTTTCCGTGGAGCCTCTCGAGGATTACGAGAACAGAACGGTGTACCAGTTGACAGAGGATGGGAAGCTGGTGCAGGACGTCTCTGAACCAGAATCCACGCAGCAGACTTCTGGACAAACGACAAAAGAACAGAAGTTTGCAAAGATGGCAGATGATAAAGTCCCGACCATAAAAATCACTCGGGACAGAAAGAAATGGTACTCTGACGACGGCAAGGTTCTGCTGCTTACGGCTGAGGCGGGCAGGGTTGAGGTGGTGAGCGAGGGCTTTGCCGCATTGCGGGCGGCGCTGGCCGGACAGTGGAAGGGGCTGGGCGACTATGGCCAGGAGGAGCTGGAATGGGCAAGGGAGCGTTATGGTATGACGGAGCGGGGCAACTTTTGATCAGCGGCGTGCCGGATTATGAATATTTTGAGCAGGTGCCCTACGCAGAATAGCCGATTCCTGCTGCTTTGACGTGGGTGCGGAAAGTAACGATTTACGGTGCTGCATCGCCCAAGTCAAAGCTTGAAAAGTTGATCGATAAATTCTCATAAATACCAACCTTGATGGCGTCGCGGAAGGAGTAGGTTTTTAAGGGCAGCTCGCCGCCGTCCATGTCATAGACGTAGACCGTCTCATTGATAGGCTCCACAATCCAGTATTCATGCACCCCGGCGCTGTTGTAAAGATTCAGCTTTGTGATATAGTCATGGCTGGGGTTGGAGGGGGATGCGATCTCGATCACCCAGTCGGGCGCGCCGATACAGCCGCGTTTTGTCAGTTTGTCCGTGTCGCAGATAACGCAGATGTCCGGTTCGAGGACGACATCTTCATTCTCCTTGAGCTGCACATTAAAGGGCGCGGCAAACACACGGCATTTTCCGCCCTTTTCCTTGATATAGCCTGTGATGGCAAACATGAGTTCATGAGATATCTCCTGATGAAGCCTGCTTGGAGCCGCCATATAGACGATTTCCCCGTTCACGAGTTCCGCCCGGATATCCTCTGGCATTGCGTAAAATTCCTCTGTGGTATAGTATTTCTCCTGTGGTAATGGCATAATATTCACATCCTTTCCTGTACAGTATACGTTATTTCGGCTGAAAATGCAATCTTTGAGAAACAATTACTGGATCGGTCATTTAGCGACATTCGAGAATATGACTTTGAATAAAAATCAACAGTTAAAGAAAAACGCAAAGGACAGCGTTTTTCATTTCTATTTGAGCCGTCATAGGCGGAATGGAGATTAATATGAAAAAGAAAATTGCAAAATATATGGCATTTGCTGTATCCGGGATATTGCTAGTCGGCTGCGCGGAACAAAACGGACAGCAATTACAGGGATCACAGATCGAGAGTGCGCTTTCGGAAAGTACATCTCTGGAACAGGAAACCTCGGAAAGCGAATCCGCAGAGCAGAAATCTTCAGAAAATGTGGATGCGGAAAACAAAACTACAGAAAACAAAACTACAGAAAACAAAACTACAGAAAACAAGACTGCGGAAAATAAATCCTCAGAAAACAGAAATATGACGGAGGAAGCGTCAGGCAATGAAATAGCAGAGAGCATTGTACCGACAATCGTCATTACAAATGATAGAAAGGAATGGTACACAGAGGATGAGGAACAATTGCTTCTGAAGGCAGACGCGGACAGGGTTGCGGTGTTGGGCGATGGATTTGAAGCGCTGAACACTGCGCTCTCGCAGCAGTGGCATGGACTGCGGGAGCACTATGATGAGCTGGAAATGGCTCAGGAACAATACGAATATATGAGCGAAAACAATTATGGTTTTATAGAGTACTATATCAGTGAAGGCGTCAGTATATATAGGCTTGATGACTGTGTGGTTAGCTTTTGCGGCGGATATGAAGCGTACACAGGCGGCGCACATGGTTATTATGGATATGATGGGGCAACCTTTGACGTGCACAGTGGTAAGAAGCTGACGCTTGAAGATATCTTAAGCGATGCGGAAGGCTTTTATGATAAGGCGGTCAGTTATATTTTAGAAAAGCTTGACGAGATGAATGATGAGGGTATACTTTTTTCGAACTACAGGGAAGTGGTGGAGACAGAAACTTTTGGAGAGACGCCTGTATGCTGGTATCTGGATAACACGGGAATCGTGATTCAATACGGTCTGTACTCGGTTGCACCCTATGTAGCCGGCGCGCCGGACGTTACGCTGCCTTATGATGAATTTGGTCAGTATATGGAAGATGAGTATCTGCCGTCATACAGAAGTTTGTATTCAAGAGTGGAGCCGAATGAAGATTTTTCAAAATTAATTGGAGAAAATAGTGAGGTGATGCTTGTATCCGTATATTCAGATAAGCGCTCGGAAACGGAAGTGACAGTTGTGTCAGGAAATGCACGCAGGACAGTGGGGACGTTTGGACGCGTTGAGGATGCGCATGTGATTAAGCAGGAGAATGGGCGTAGTTTTCTGGTATTTAGCTGCAGCTATACATCAGATGATTTTGTGACATATGTGTATGAGGTCACTGGCGGGGAAGTGCGGGAGTGTGACAGACTGGACGGTGCGGTATGGAGCGGTACATGTATGGGAACGAATCGAATCGGGCTTTCCGCGCATCTTGATGCGCTGGGAACATATACAGACGAGATGGTATATGGGTTGACCAACGACGGAAAACTGATACAGACAAAAGAAAACTTTGCGGAACGACATTCCCTTTGACTTTCCGCGGAGTTTAGTATATACTGTTACTGTCTGTATGATAATGGTATGCGCAATCCATATGGACAGGTGACTGTGACGATATTCCACGCTTATCTGTATGGCGAAAGCGAAAACGCGGAATGTTTTCCGGCGGTACGAAAATATGTGATAAAGACGAAAGGATGTTAATGATCATGGCAGAAGAAAAGACATTATTGGACCAGTGGAGAGGGATGGCTTACAACGAGCAGACTGATAAGAACACACTGCAGAAGCTCTGGATTGACTATTTTCAGAAAGAAAAAGAGATTTATCAGCAGCTATTGACAAACCCGGACGAGGAAGTGAGAGGAACCGTAAAGGGACTGGCGGAAAAGTATGGTGTGGACATCATGACAATGACAGGTTTCCTGGATGGTATCAATGAGAGTTTAAAGGTGGCAAATCCGATCGAGGAGATGAACGAGGACACGGAGGTAAGTCTTGGTTTTGAGAAGGAGCTGCTCTACAAAAATATGGTGGCGGCGGAGGCAGACTGGCTGTATAACCTCGAGGAGTGGAATGCCATTTTTGACGAGGAGACGAAGAAGGCGCTGTACAGGGAGCAGAAGTCTTCGACAACCATCGTCAAGGACGCCAAGATATACCCGAACGATCCCTGTCCATGCGGGAGCGGCAAGAAGTACAAAAAATGCTGCGGTAAAAATAAGTAAATTTTGTATAAAAATTTTTGCGATTTGCTCTTTACAATTTGTGAATTAGGGAATAATATACTAAATAAGTGAATGAACACGTTGATGAGATGAGTAGGATATTGTAATGTATCAGAGAGAGGCGTCGTCTGTGCTGAAAGCGCCTTTGCAGGAGATATCTGAAGACTACCTCGGAGTGGCCCCAATCCGGTCCGGTGATTCCGTTATAATCTATGAGTGGTCTGCTGTGTGGCATGATTCCTGAATGAAATCGGTGTTGTATGATGAATCATCCGGGTACAGGCAGCAGGCAAGCAGGGTGGAACCGCGTTGATACGTCCCATGCATTACAGAGATGGTAATGCATGGGCTTTTTTCATTCATTAATTTAAAAATACATTATAAAGGAGAGTATCATTATGGAAGAAACCAAATTGGAAGAAATCAAGACAAAGTATGGAGTGTATCTGCTGCCGGCGTTATGCCTTGTGATGGGAATACTGATCGGATTTCTACTGTCACCGGTTAAGAGCGGCAGGGTGGCCGTGCTGAGCAACAACACGATCGGTTCGAAGAATGGCTGCGGCAACAAAGCCGATGACATGATGGTTGCATCGCGCAAAGACAGCGCTACAGAAAGACGTTAAGCAGGATAAGCAAAGGAGATAAGACAATGAAGATTACGTTAAAAGACGGCTCTGTGAAGGAGTACAGTGAATCAAAATCCATTATTGATATCGCAAAGGATATCAGCGAGGGACTTGCGCGCGTGGCATGTGCAGGTGAGATCAACGGAGAGCTGGCAGATCTGCGGACTGTGATCGAAGAGGATTGCGAGCTCAACATCATTACCGCGACAGATCCGAAGGCACTTTATGTAATCCGGCACACGGCGTCACATGTGCTTGCGGAGGCGGTAAAGCGCCTGTTTCCGAACGCAAAGGTGACGATCGGTCCAGCGATCGACGACGGCTTTTATTATGATTTTGATGCCGAACCATTTTCAAGAGAAGATCTGGACAAAATCGAGGCCGAGATGAAAAAGATCATCAAGGAAGGTCATGAGATTACCCGCTTCACACTTCCAAGGGCGGAGGCGATCAAATTTATGGAGGAAAAGGGAGAGCCGTTTAAGGTGGAGCTGATACAGGACCTGCCGGAGGACGCCGAGATCAGCTTTTATGATCAGGGCGGTTTTGTAGACCTGTGTGCAGGACCGCATCTGATGAGCACAAAGGGTATCAAAGCATTTAAGCTGACGTCCTCCTCCATGGCATACTGGAGAGGTGATTCCAACAAGGCGCGTCTGCAGCGCATCTATGGCACGGCATATAACAAAAAGGAAGAGCTTGCGGAGCATCTCGAGCGCATGGAGGACGCAAAACGCCGCGACCACAATAAGCTCGGGCGCGAGATGGATTTGTTCACGACAGTCGATGTGATTGGACAGGGACTACCGTTGTTTACACCAAAAGGAACGAAGATGATCATGAAGCTCCAGCGGTGGATTGAAGATCTGGAGGACAATGAGTGGGGCTACATGCGGACGAAAACGCCTTTGATGGCAAAATCTGACCTTTATAAGATTTCAGGACACTGGGATCATTACAAAGAAGGCATGTTTGTATTCGGGGACGAGGAGAAAGACAAGGAAGTGTACGCGCTGCGTCCGATGACCTGTCCGTTCCAGTATTATGTGTACAAAAATTCCCAGAAATCATACCGTGATCTGCCATGCAGGTACAGTGAGACTTCCACGCTCTTCCGAAACGAGGATTCCGGCGAGATGCACGGACTGACTAGGGTGCGCCAGTTTACGATCTCAGAGGGGCATCTGATCGTCAGACCAGATCAGATGGTGGAGGAGTTCAAGGGATGTCTCGCCCTCGCGAAATACTGCCTTGAGACACTTGGTGTAAACGGCGATGTGACTTATCACCTGTCGAAATGGGACCCTGAAAATAGAGAGAAATACATCGGTGAGCCAGAAGTGTGGAATGAGACGGAGCAGCATATCAGGGAGATCCTGACCGAGCTTGGCATTCCGTTTGTGGAGGATGTCGGGGAGGCGGCGTTCTACGGGCCGAAGGTGGATATCAATGCCAAGAATGTCTATGGCAAGGAGGACACGATGATTACCATTCAGTGGGACGCGCTGCTCGCGGAGCAGTTTGACATGTACTATATCGACCAGAATGGTGATAAAGTGCGTCCCTATATCATTCACAGGACTTCCATGGGCTGCTATGAGCGCACGCTTGCGTGGCTGATCGAGAAATATGCCGGAAAATTTCCGACATGGCTCTGCGCGGAGCAGGTGCGTGTGCTTCCGATTTCCGACAAGTATGAGGACTATGCGCAGAGCGTCTGCAAAGAGTTGAAAAAGGCCGGGATCGACGCGACGGTGGACAGCCGATCGGAAAAAATCGGCTTCAAAATCCGCGAGGCAAGGCTTGATAAACTTCCGTATATGCTCGTGGTAGGACAGCAGGAGGAGGCAGACCATACCGTGTCTGTCAGAAGCCGTTTTGCGGGTGATGAGGGTGCGAAATCATTGGAGAGTTTTATTGCGGATATCACGGAGGAGATCAGAAACAAGACAATCCGGGAGGAGCTTCCAGCACAATAAATAATCAAAAAAGAATAACACAGGTTAATGTCAGGCATACTAAGGGTGAGTTTATTTTATAAGAAACTCAAAACTGCTGTGAAAATATGTGATATAAAACATGAAATGGAGGTATGTCTATGACTGAATTAACCTGTGGAGTATGTAATTGTACCTACAACAAAGACCGCTGCTGTTGCAAGGGCGATATCATGGTGGGAGGAAAACATTCCTGCGACTGTGATGATACCTGCTGTGAGAGCTTTCACAAGAGGAGCGGCGATAGCTTTACAAGTGCAGTTTCACACCCAAGCCAACATATCAGCATCGATTGTGAGGCCGTGAAATGCATGTACAATACGGATTACCGCTGCAGTGCAGAGCATGTTGATATCAAGGGGAACCATGCGGGCACAAGCGGAGAGACACTCTGCGCGACTTTCCGTGAAAAATAATCAAAAAATGGTTGACAGGAGATGGATACTGTGATAAAGTATTGATGTTTGAGATATCTCAGACAATACAGGAAAGCAGAGTATCCACTCTCACCCTATGGCAATTGAGCTGATAGGTGTTCATATTTTTGATTTTATTCCAGTGTGTCTTTTGCGCGTACAGATTGGATAGAAATACGAAATAAAGTGGATAATCCTGCGGTTATCCACTTTTTATATTTTCTTATGATTTATTTTATGGAGGTGTAAGGTTATTAGCGATTTAATGATTAACGAACAAATTAGGGACAGAGAGGTGCGCGTGATTGGTGAGGATGGTGAACAGCTTGGTATCATGTCATCCCGCGAGGCCATGAGACTGGCGGAGGAAGCAGGAGTCGATCTTGTGAAGATCGCGCCCACGGCAAAGCCGCCCGTGTGTAAGATTGTTGATTATGGTAAGTTCAAGTATGAACAGACAAGAAAAGAGAAGGAAGCCAGAAAGAAGCAAAAGGTAATCGACGTAAAAGAGATTCGTTTGTCTCCCAATATCGACACTAATGACCTGAACACGAAGATTAATGCTGCCCGCAAGTTTCTTTCCAAGGGTGACAAGGTAAAGGTCACACTGCGTTTCAGGGGGCGTGAGATGGCGCATATGCAGAACAGCAAACATATTCTTGTCGATTTTGGCGCGAGTCTTAACGACATCGCAGTGGTGGAGAAGGAGCCAAAGGTAGAGGGCAGAAGTATGACAATGTTTTTAGCTGAAAAACGATAGGCAGTTTCAGGGAACAGCTTATGACAGTTAAAAGATAAAAGAATTATGAGTTTAGGAGGAATGGGTTATGCCAAAAATGAAAACCAGCAGAGCAGCTGCAAAGCGCTTTAAAGTGACAGGGACAGGTAAGTTAAAGAGAGCTAAAGCTTATAAGAGCCATATCTTGACAAAGAAGACCACAAAGAGAAAGAGAAATCTTAGAAAGGCTGCGATCACAGATGCAACCAACGTTAAGAACATGAAGAAGATTTTACCATACTTATAAGGGTTGGTAAAGGCGATTATTTGTTAGGAGGATTTAGAAAATGGCAAGAGTTAAAGGTGGTTTAAACGCAAAGAAGAAACATAACAGAACATTGAAGCTTGCAAAGGGTTACAGGGGAGCAAGATCGAAGCAGTACAGAGTGGCGAAGCAGTCCGTTATGAGGGCGCTTGCTTCTTCATACGCCGGCAGAAAAGAGAGAAAGCGCCAGTTCAGACAGCTCTGGATCGCGCGTATCAACGCTGCTGCCAGATTGAACGGCTTATCATACAGCAGGATGATGCACGGACTGAAGGTTGCCGGAGTGGACATCAACAGAAAGATGCTCGCAGAGATGGCAGTCAACGATGCAGAGGGTTTCAAGACACTCGCAGAGCTTGCAAAGAAGAGCGCATAGTCAGCAGGGTTGGGTGAATGATACCATAAGGAGGGATATCATCATGGAAGAGATTTTCATGGTGATATCCTCTTTTTATGCACAGCTCTTTCCCCTACACGATTGTACACGGGCACCCTGCCGCGAAAATAAAGATTACTAAATTTTTAAAATGCTGCGATTAAAACTTTGTAAAGATTCAGACAGGTAAGTTTACCTGTGACCAATTGTCTGTTATATTGAAAGAGGAATGAATCATCTGTAGTTTTGACATATTATGATTAGGAACTTGCTAATAAATTATCGATTTTCAGTACTTGTCACAAGTGATTTAGGAACAGTTCCTTAGACATAAAAAAATATAAATGAAAATGAGGTAATGAGTATGAGAGTCTTAGAAAATCTAAAGCCCGGGAAAGTGTTCTATTATTTTGAGGAAATATGTCAGATACCGCATGGTTCCGGAAACCTTGACGGAATCAGCAGTTATCTGGCGCAGTTTGCCAGAGACAGGGGATTGTATCACATCAGGGATGCCGCCAACAATGTGATTATCGTCAAGGAGGCCTCGGCCGGTTATGAGTCTGTCCCGCCCATTATTCTGCAGGGGCATATGGATATGGTTGCGGTGAAAAAAAATGACTGCGACATCGATCTGGAAAAGGAGCCGCTCAGACTGAAAGTGGATGGGGATTTTATCTTTGCTGAGGGAACAAGCCTTGGCGGCGATGACGGCATCGCTGTGGCGTATATTCTCGCGATTTTGGATGCGGAGGATATTGCGCATCCGCGCATCGAGGCGGTGATCACCACGGATGAGGAAGTAGGAATGGAGGGCGCTACGGCGATCGATCTGTCCATGCTGCAGGCAAAGAGAATGCTGAACATCGATTCGGAGGAGGAGGGGATTCTTCTGACGAGCTGTGCGGGCGGTATGCGGACGGATTGCCATATTCCGGTTACAAGAGAGGCGAATGATAGAGGGATATTGGTGAGAGTATCTGCAGGCGGACTTTTGGGCGGACATTCCGGCACAGAAATCAACAAAGAACATGCGAATGCCATCAAGCTGCTGGGAATCACATTGAAGAAGATACGAAAGAAGATTCCGTTCAGGCTGGCAGAGATCTGCGGCGGGGAGAAGGACAATGCGATTCCGCGTGAGGCATCCGCCATGGTCTGTGTAGCAAAAGACAAAAGAGACGAATTTGTCAGAGAATTGAGCAGGATTGAGGCAGAAGAAAAGAATGAGCAGAAGTCCAAGGAAAAGAAGCTGTATCTAAAAGCGGAGGAGACAGAGTGGAATGCCGTGCCGGTCATGGATAGTGAGAGTACCGATAGGGTTCTGGATTTTCTGGTGCTGCTCCCAAATGGCGTGATGGCCATGAGTGCAGACATAGAAGGATTGGTTGAGACTTCGTTGAATGTCGGCATCTTAAAAACCTGTGACAGTGAAGTGGTCGCAAGCAGTGCGATCAGGAGCGCGATAGAGACCGCAAAGCACAAGGTCAACCTGCAGCTGGAGACGCTGGCAGGACTCTTTGGCGGATACACAGAGACGCATGGAGAGTATCCCGGATGGCAGTTCGATCCGGACTCAAAGCTTCGGGCTGACATGGTCAGGATATACAAAGAAATGTTTGGCAAGGATGTGCAGGTGGAGGCACTGCACGCCGGTCTTGAATGCGGCATTATGATATCGAAGATCCCAGGCCTTGACTGTGTATCCTTTGGCCCGAATATCTATGACATCCACACGACGGAGGAGCGTCTGAGCATATCGTCAACGGCAAGGATGTGGGACTATCTGTTGGAAATACTGAAAAACTGTTAAAGAATTCAAAGAGGCTGGGAGAGAAAAAATGGCAGAGAACTTTAGAGAATTTAACCCCGGAAACAATCCGGGAAATGAGAGACACAACACACAAAACAGAGCGTCGGGAAACGGCGGCAGGTCCTATGGCAAAGCAGTTCTCATTGTAGCTGGGCTGCTGATAATGGCTGTATTGGGGCTGGAGTCCGTCTATTCCATCGGGGAGCAGGAGCAGGGTGTGGTGACCACATTCGGCCATGCAGGCAGCGTGGTGACATCAGGACTGCACTTTAAGATTCCGTTTGTACAGAAAGTGACCAAAGTAAACACTACGATATTGGGATTTCCAATCGGATACCGGTCAGGCGGCGATGACAGCGCCAGCCAGGAGCAGATTGACGATGAATCGCTGATGATCACGTCCGATTTTAATTTTGTCAATGTCGATTTTTATGTGGAGTACAAGGTGTCTGATCCTGTGAAATATCTGTATAATTCCAGACAACCCAAGGAAATCCTCAAGAACATCGCGCAGTCCTGTATCAGAAATATTATCAGCAATTATGTGGTGGACGATGTGATCACTACGGGAAAGAGCAAGATCCAGGCGGAGATCAAGGAGATGATCATAGAGAAGCTTGAAGAGCAGGATATCGGACTGATGCTGGTCAATATCTCCATGCAGGATGCAGAGCCGCCTACGGAGGCTGTCATAGAGGCGTTCAAGGCGGTGGAGACCGCAAAACAGGGTAAGGAGACTGCGATCAACAATGCCAATAAATATCGGAATGAAAAGATTCCCGAGGCAAGCGCAAAGGCGGACCAGATCACCCAGGATGCGGAAGCCGCAAAGCAGGAACGGGTGAATGAGGGCATCGCACAGGCAGCGCGGTTCAATGAGATGTACGCGGAGTATGAGAAAAATCCTCTCCTCACAAAACAGAGAATGTTCTACGAGGCGATGGAGGAGGTTCTCCCGGGTGTGAAGCTGATCATCGATGATGGAAGCGGCGATCTGAATAAGACACTGTATCTCGACGAGCTGCAGCTGGAGGATATCACAGGTGACAGGTCAGAAACCTCTTCGAGCGACACCGATACACAGGAGGAACAATAGACATGAAGAAAAAGTTTAGCAAAGTAATCTGCGTCATTATATTAGTGGCGGCTCTAGTGCTGATTGCCAATTCGGCGTTTGTCATCAGGGAAAACCAGTATGGACTGGTCCGTGAGTTTGGGAGGATTGAGCGGGTGATATCGGATTCCGGGCTGTATTTTAAGATTCCGTTCATACAGGAAAAGGATACTGTATCAAAGGAACTGCTTCTCTATGATATTGCCAAGTCGGACGTGATCACACAGGACAAGAAATCGATGATCGTGGACAGCTTTGTGCTGTGGCGTGTCACAGATCCCAAGATCTTTGCACAGACATTGAACACGTCCAGCCAGAACGCTGAGGCCAGGATCAATGTAGCGGTCTACAACTCGGTCAAGAATGTGATCAGCAGCATGACGCAGGCGGATATCATCGCGGCGAGGGGACAGAAGCTCACCAGTCTGATCATGGAAAATGTCACCGGTATCAATCAGTATGGCATCGAGATCACGACAGTCGAGATCAAGCTTCTCGATCTGCCGGAGGATAATAAGAACGCGGTCTTTGAGAGAATGATATCGGAGCGTGAGAACATCGCAGCGACATACACAGCAGAGGGAAATTCCGATGCACAGAAGATTCGCAATACGACAGACAAGGAAACGGCGCTGATGATTTCGGAGGCAAACAAGAATGCTGAGATTCTGAAGGCGGAGGGTGAAGCGGAATACATGAGGGAGATCGCGGCTGCATATGATGGAGATATGAAGGCGGATTTTTATAACTTTATGAGGAGCCTGGATGCGCTGAAAAATTCCATAAAGGGTGGCAATAAGACGGTTATCCTTGACAAGGATTCCCCGATCACACAGATTTTTTATAATAGATAAAGTAATGGTAAAAGTGATCGTGCCTGAGGCGAAAGAAATTTCACCTCAGGCACGATATAACATAGACCAATGCTCTGCGCTATGCCTCTGATGTGGAGCTGCCAAGCCTCATATAGAAGCAGATCATATACAGGCCGCACACACCGACGAGCGCATAGATGATTCTGGAGAGCCATGTCATGCTGCCGAAGATGGCAGCGACAAGGTTAAAGTCGAAGAAGCCAATCAATCCCCAGTTTACAGCACCGATAATTGCAATGGTCAACGCGATGCCATCAATTAATTTATTACCCATATTTTCGCCTCCTCCAAGAATAGGATAACCATGTATGAGTGAGATTATACAACGAATAACGTATTTTTATTGTTACTTTTTGTCAATGGATAGCAGTGAAAAAAGTAGAATCCTATAATTAATTCATAAAATTTATGCAAATAAATTGAAATATGCAAATGAATGTGATATCATATTAGTGCATGTAATTTTGCACCATTTCGGAGTCAGTATTCTGACTGGTAATAGGACAGGAATACAGGCATAAGAGGAGGATTGCATTGTGAAAGGTACGGGCAGTACAAAACAAAGGCATGCTTCTGGGGGCAGGGCGAGTTCTGCATCGAAGAAAAAGGCAGAGTCTCAAGATGTGATTCAGGGGCAAATAAAATTAGAAGATTTAGATCAGGAGAGGTTAGAAGTGAGAAAATCAGTAGAAAAGAAATCAACAACAAAGAAACAAGTAGAGAAGAAGTCTGTCAGCGCAGCGAAGGTAGCTGATACGAAGGCGGAGGTAAAGGCAGCTGAGGTGACGACAGAGACGGAGGAACCGAAGGCAGAGGTAAAGGCAGCTGAAGTTGAAGTGACTGCGGAGGAGCCAAAGACAGAGGAAGCAGCTGCAGTGAAGCAGGAAGCGAAGGAAAGCGAACCGAAGAAGAGGACGAGGACGAGAGCTGCCAAGAAGGAAGAAGAGAAGGCTGCTACAAAGACAACGGCTAAGAAGGAAACCAAAGCTGCAGAACCAAAGACAAAGAGCACTGCAAAAGCGACAGCGGCAGAGAAGGTTGTCCTGCAGATTGGCGGCAGAGAGGATTTGGTCATGAACAACCTGATCGACAGAGTGAAGGCAGCATATGTTGCGGAAGGACATAAGGCGGACGCGATCAAGAATATTGAGGTTTATATTAAGGTAGATGAGAGTATGGCATATTATGTAATTGATGGATATGCTTCCGGAATCAGTCTGTATTAATAACAGAGTTGTTACATACAAAATCTCAGAGTATTATATTTAATATAAACTCTGGGATTTTTGTATTTCAGCCTGTCGTTCATTTTTCGTTCTCTATATCCTGTGGGAAAAGTATGTTGAGGCTGTCCAGCTCTTCTTCCGTGATGTTTGTAAACTGATCCAGGATGATGGAAATATTGCTTTTCTTGGCATTGCAGAGGAAATAGATGATATCTGTGAGCTGGGCAATGATATCTTTCATGCGCATGGCATCAATCTTGGCACGTTTCGAATTTTGATTTTGGATAGATTTCATTTCAATAGACTCCATTTGACGTATTGTGAAAGGCATATAGAACTAAAAGAAAAACAGGGATTTGATCTGTTTGCATTTTGATATAGTGTTTTTTGGGATTCCTTTTCCTTTTAGAGGATGTACTTTTCATTTGTATTAGAAACCTTGAAGAAATAGTAGAACAGAAGGTGTTTTCGTAGTTCCTTATTTATAAAATAACACATTGATTCTAAGTTTTCAATATTAACTCTTAAAAAAGTCTAAAAAATGGTGGTGTTACAGTTCACACAGGACTTAGCAATAAATGCTAAGTCCGTGAGATAGATATCTGCGCATATATGGACGTTAAATCTGCGTATCAATAATTGATACACCGATCTTGTCGGGCAGGATGATATCGTTGAAGATCTCCTTGCAGTAGTTTGAAACTGCATTTCCGAATGCTGCGTTTTGACCAAACAGATCGTTGTATGCATTTTGGAAGCTGGTGGTAGTTATGTCTAAGGTGTCATTAAATTTCATTTCTTTCTGATCGTTGTCAAAGGTCAGCCCGAGGTCTGCGAGCTTATCCTTCTGGTCAAGGCACAGCTGGTTCAGCCTGTCTCTGTTTTCATTTTCAGGCGTGCTGTCCGTGCGGTACACTGACTGCGCGAAATATTTCAGCAGTGTCTTGACGGAGTTCTGTACATCATTGTCGGTAAGCTGCCCGGACTGGATGAGCTTGTCGCATGATTGGATTGCCGATGTAGTCTGCCCGGCCAGTGTCATATAGGACGCCATCAGCATGTCTGATTCCTCGTATTTCTGTGTCTGGCTTATCTTGTATTCGTGGGTATTGTACTGTGCGTCACTGGCAGTCTCATCCACCTTGCGCATGATCTTGTCCGCCTGTGCTATGAAGGAATCATGCCCTTCAAAGAGCGCATTGATCGTTTTATCAGTAGCTTCGGCAAAGGTCTTGCTGTCAAATGTATATTTGCCGTTTTCTTTCTCGATGCCGATCTTTTTCAGATTCTTCTCGTTGTCGGAGAAGAGTTTTTCCAGCTTTGTGATCTGCTTGAGCACGTCCTTGTCCGTCACATCGTCTGTGCTGCTCTTCATAGTATTGTAGGATTTTACCAGATCCTCTACCTGGCTCTCGAGCAAATCCCTTGAGATACCCCCTGCGGAGTAGCGCTTTAATTTTTTGACGCTTTTTTTGAAAGCCTCCGCCTTATCCTGCAGTTTCTCAATGTCCGCGTTCGCTTCTGTCACTTTTTTGATGGTGGAATGCGAATAGGAAAAATTGTTTTGTCTGATCTGGTTGATCAGGTCTGATGGTTTATATTGAACTGTCATATGAAAGCCCTCCAGAGTAAATATATTGTATATTGTGAATATATTTATTTTATCGGCAGATTCGCGACAAAATTAAAGGGTTGGTCTATGAATTTCGGTTGCGTATCAGTATAATGAATGCTATAATCAACAATGAAAGTTGTAGAATGAAAGATGCATAAAGATATTAAAATTTCGTAGGAAGGAGTATAAACATGGCAATTAGTCTGCAAAAAGGTCAAAAGGTTGATCTGACAAAAGGAAATCCGAACCTGAGTAAAATACTGATCGGACTGGGCTGGGATACAAATACATATGGCGGGGGCACTGATTTTGACCTCGACACCGCAGCTTTTTTGCTAAAAGCTGATAACAAGGTAAGTTCCAACTCAGATTTTATATATTATGGAAATCTGCGGCATTCTTCGGGGTGTATTGAACATATGGGCGACAATCTCACCGGCGGAAGCGACGGGGATGACGAACAGATTTATGTAGACCTCACAAAGGTTCCTGAACACATAGAACGGCTCGCGGTCACAGTTACGATCTATGATGGTGACAGGAGATGTCAGAATTTCGGACAGGTGAGCAATGCATTTATCCGTATCGTGGATTCCGCGACAGACAGCGAACTGCTCAGGTACGACCTCGGCGAAGATTTCTCCACAGAGGTATCCGTCGTGGTCGGTGAGATATACCGGTATAAGGGCGAGTGGAAATTCAATGCCGTGGGAAGCGGATTCAACGGCGGACTCAAAGCCCTGTGTGAAAATTACGGTGTTGACATGGAGATTAAAGATCCGGAGCGCGGCGCAGTGGTTCTCGAGAAGGGGCAGAAGGTAAGTCTCTCAAAGGGCAGCGGCGAGATATTGATCAATCTCAATTGGAGTCAGCCGGAAAAGCGCGGATTTTTCAGAAAGTCAAGGGGCATTGATCTGGATCTGGGCTGCCTGTACGAGCTCCAGGATGGGAGGAAGGGCTGCGTGCAGGCTCTTGGAAACGCATTTGGCAGCCTATCAGCCCCACCGTATATTTCCCTTGACGGCGACGACCGGACCGGTACATCAACGGCAGGAGAGAACCTGCGTGTAAACAGCGCCATGATTCCGCAGATCAGGAGAATCCTGATATACACCTTTATCTACGAGGGCGCTGCGAATTGGCGCGAGGCGCAGGGGATTGTGACCGTGAAATGTCCGGGAAGCAGGGATATTATCGTCAAAATGGACGATTATGGTTCCAGCCTGCCCATGTGCGGAATCGCGCTTCTGGAAAATAAGGATGGGAAATCACTCTCCATGGAGAAAGTCATTCAGTTCGTTAAGGGACATCGCGAACTGGATCAGGCATTTGGCTGGGGACTGCGCTGGGTGGCGGGCTCTAAGGATTGATGCATTTGATTGATAATGCAGTGAAAAAATGCAGTGAAAAGGAGGTTGATGATCAAGATGAAACGGCGAATTTTATCTATATTTTTAGCGCTGTGCCTGTGTGGTACTTCTCAGTCAACCGTGTATGCGCAGGATACGCCTTTGCAGCCGGAAGATATTTTGACAAAAGAGACTGCAGATAAGCTGGGTGACAATGAAGATGAGAACACAGTTCCGGTGAAGGACACGCCACAGCCGAAGGAAGAGCCGGACAGCAATGAGGCGGAAGACACAGTTCCGGCGGAAGGCACTTCACAGCCAGAGGAGTCGCAGCCAAAAGACACTTCACAGCCAGAGGAAGATTCACAGCCGGAAAACGATACATCACAACCGGCGGAGGATTCCGCGGACGAGCCGACGGACGGCTCTGTGAAGGACACAGACGAATCGGATAGCGGCGAAGATGTGGATATGCCACAGCCGACACAGGAGCAGGACGGCGAAGATGAGAAGGACACAGGCCTGGCAGAGGATTTTACAGAAAAGATGACAGACGAACTGGACAGCAGCGAAGCGGAATCTAACGATTTGCTGGAAACTCTTCTGCTGTCAGAGGAGTTTGCGGAGGAAGTCATAGATGAACCGGTTGCGTATGCTGATACGATTCCCACGCCGACAGAGGTCTATAATGCCATGATTGCGCTGAGAGATCAGGATGGGTATAGGGAAGGAACGACCTGGACCGATGATACAAATCACTATGATTGGAATGGCGGACCAATTGGAGAAGTGAATATTACAGCTACAGGATGTGTGGCATTTGCCTTCGAACTCAGTGATCGGGCATTTGGCAGTCTGCCAAACAGGATGTACAGCAAGGGCGGGTTTTCTTATGAGGAGATAAGAAGCGGCGATATCCTGCGGATGAATGGTGGCGCACATACGGTTATCGTGCTTGAGGTAACGGATGCGGGCGTGATTGTCGCGGAGGGAAATTATAGCGGTAAGGTTCATTGGGGGAGAACAATATCAAGAGAAGAAGTGATGAGTCAGACAAGTTCTTACATCACGCGTTACCCGGAAGGTTATGTTTCACCGGATGATCCTGCTGCAAATGATTCAATTGCAAGTGACACTTTTGGGGGCGGGTTTACCTATAATCTGACGAAAGCGGGGACGCTGACCATCTCAGGCAGCGGAGCGATGCCCGATTTCGACAGCGCGGGGGATCAGCCGTGGAATTCATACAATAGTCAGATTCGAAAGATTGTGATCGGAAATGGGATTACAAGTGTCGGCAGCTGCGCATTCTGGAACTGCGAGGCTCTTAGCGTGGAGATCCCATCTGGTGTGACGGCGATCGGGAGGTATGCTTTCCGTGAATCTTCGCTTGTATCCGTGTCCATTCCATCCAGTGTGAAAACGATCGGTGACAGCGCTTTTCATGGATGTGGGAACCTTGTTTCAGTGAATGTTGCCGAGGGAGTGGAAGTGATCGAGCAAAATGCCTTCCGCGCATGTAGAAGTCTCACATCGATAGCGTTACCTGCCAGTGTTGAGCAGGTGGGAGCTGCGTCATTCATGGAGTGTGATGAGATGACGAATGCAGTGTTTGCACCTGGAAGCAAACAGGTAAGATTGGGTGATAATATTTTCATGCGATGCTACAGGCTGATGAATGTGACTCTGCCAAAGAATGCGGATCGCATTGGCGAGGGAATGTTTATGAACTGCGGAATGTTAAAAGCAGTGGAAATTCCACAGGGGGTGGAGCGTATTGAGCAGAATGCGTTTGCTTCCTGTGCAGGTCTAATCAAGGTCGTCATCCCGGACAGCGTAACGGCCATAGGAATAAGTGCATTTGACGACAGTTCCCTGACTGATATATATTTTACCGGCAGCGAGGCACAATGGAATAGCATAAGCAAACTCGGTGATACGTCGGTGATAACAAATGCGACGAAGCATTTTAACTATGTGCCAGATGACAGCGGAGATGACAACAATAATTCAGGCGGGGATGACAGCAACAATTCAAGCGGGGATGATAACAGACCTGGCGGTGACGATAACAGCAATTCCAACGGAAATGACAGCAATCATTCCGATAAAGACGACAACAGCCATGCGGATTCCGGCAGCGACAGATCCGGGAGCAACTCTGCGTCAGACACAGCCGCGGATACATGGAAACCCACAACCCCTGATGAGGTGAAGCGCTATGACTGCGTGGGAAAAGAGATTATCCAATACGCCCCGTCGCAGAATAGTGCCTATCAGGTTGTCATGAAGAATGCGGTGCAGGGGCCTATGTGCTTTCAGTCGTTTGAGGCCGTTCTCGGGGATTACACAATCGGAAGGACTTATAACATTTTCCCGAATTCCCGCGCGGTCTACAGCATGGACGAGGAAATAGAGCTTGCGATAAAGATTCCGCCGGCGATTTATCGCAGGGACAGGGAGTACAGGCTGATCTGCGTCACTGAGGGCGGGCTGCCGATCATTTATGATGATTTGGACGACAATCCTGACACAATTACGATCAAGACAAACAAATTTCATGCATATGCACTGGTCTATAAGTAAAATACAGGTAAAAACAGCGGACTGTTCTATGGCGGCAGTCCACTGTTTTTCATTTTTTAGTAGCATTTCCTGCAAGGATATGGTACACTACAAAGTGATGCTTGTAACGTGTTTAGGAACTGTAGAAAAAAGGAAATGAGGAGGACTGGTGTTGGACGGAAATATTATTGAGTTAAAGCATATCAGCCGTACGTTTGACGACGGCTTTCGCGTGGTTGACGATTTTAATCTCACAGTGCAGAGGGGCGAGTTTGTCACATTTCTGGGGCCTTCAGGTTGCGGGAAGACGACGACGCTGCGCATGATCGCGGGTTTTGATCAGCCGACAGAGGGAGAGCTGTTGTTAAATGGTCAGGATATACGGGATCTGCCGCCCAATAAGCGCCCCATCAATACGGTGTTTCAGCGGTATGCACTGTTTCCGCACTTAAATGTATTTGAGAATGTGGCCTTTGGGCTGAAGCTGAAAAAGCTTCCAAAGGCAGAGATCGTGAGGAAGGTCAAGCGGGCGCTGGAGATGGTCGATCTTGAGGATTTTGAGGACAGAGGCATCCAGACGCTCTCCGGCGGCCAGCAGCAGCGCATTGCCATCGCGCGGGCGATTGTCAATGAGCCGGAAATCCTGCTGCTCGATGAACCGCTGGGCGCGCTGGACTTAAAGATGCGTAAGGAGATGCAGCTTGAGTTAAAGGGGATGCATGAGAAGCTGGGAATCACGTTTATCTATGTGACGCACGACCAGGAGGAAGCGCTCACCATGTCCGACAAGATTGTCGTGATGTCGGAGGGAAAGATTCAGCAGATCGGCACGCCGGAGGATATCTACAATGAGCCGAAGAACGCGTTTGTCGCCGACTTTATCGGGGAGAGCAATATTTTCAGCGGCATCATGACAGGCAAGTGCAGGGTGCGGTTCTGCGGAGCGGAGTTTGCATGTGTGGACGATGTGGAGCATGGCACGATGATCGACGCGGTGGTGCGGCCAGAGGACGTGACGATCACGGCACCGGAGCAGGGGATGATCAAGGGGATTGTGACCTCTGTCATATTTAAGGGAGTGCACTATGAGATCGCAGTACAGTCCGGCAAGAATGAGATTGTGGTGCAGTCAACCAGAAAGGCAGAGTTGAATGCTGCAGTGGGACTGTGTATCGAGCCGGAGGGGATTCACATTATGCTGGCGGAAAATACGATCAACCGCATCGAATCCGGACTGGACAAGGATTACAGGCTGACGTTTCTCGGGGGAATGCTTGACTGTGACCTGACAACTTTGATACCGGGCGCTGCCTTCAACACGGACGGTGCGCTTGCGGATGCGCACGGTGATGTGATCGAGCCTGACCGCATCAAGGTGATCGTGTCGGTGAAGCCGGATGACATCACGATGAGCGATGACAAGGAAGCAGGCATTCTGCGCGGGCATATTATCAATCTGATCTACAAGGGCGATCATTACAGCTATGTCGTGCGTACGGAGGAGGATGAGGATTTTATTGTCTCGGATGAGTATCTGTGGAACATGGATGACTATGTGAGCCTGCTGATACCCAAAGAGAAGTTTCAGTACGCGATTAAGAAATAAGGAGGTTGCGGATGAACAGATTTCGTTTTCAGAGGTCGCAGCTGTGCATACCGTATGGTCTGTTTCTGGTATGCTTTGTGCTGGCGCCTTTGATCGTCATTATATACTATGCATTTACAAACGGGGAAGGACGGTTTACGCTGGAGAATCTGATGGGATTTTTTACGAGTCCCAACACGATCGGGACGCTTGCCTACAGCCTTGGCATCGCGGTGGCGACTACCTGTATCTGTCTGCTTCTTGCGTATCCGATCGCGTACATACTGGCGAGAAGCGGTATGAAACACAAATCAGTGGCGCTGATGGTCTTTGTCATGCCTATGTGGATTAATTTCACGCTCAGAATCACGGCGCTCAAGGAGATTCTGACCATGATCGAAGGAAATCTCGCCTATCATCCGTTTTTAAATACGCTGATCGGCATGACGTATGACTTTCTGCCGTTTATGATACTTCCGATCTACACAACGCTGCTAAAGCTTGACAAGAGTCTCCTGGAGGCGGCGGCCGATCTTGGCGCGGACACGGTGCAGACATTTCTGAAAGTGACGTTTCCGCTGTCTGTCCCGGGGATTATCAGCGGTATCGTGATGGTGTTTCTGCCGTCCATGACCAACTATGTCGTGCTCGATATGCTCTACAACAGCACCTATATCATGGGAAGTCTGATCGGGGCGTATTTCAGCGCCTACGACTGGCACAACGGCTCGATGATCGCGCTGATATTATTGGTGATCATTCTGGTGTTTACACTGTTTACAAACCGTTATGCGGACGAGGATGCGGGCAGCAGCAGGGGAGGTGTACTCGGATGATGAAAAAGTTTTTTGCCAGGGCGTTTCTGGTGCTGATGGTGATCCTGCTGTATCTGCCAATCTTTGTGCTGGCGGTGTACAGTTTTACGGACTCCGCGAACATCGGAGCAATTCATGGCTTTTCATTAAAGAATTATGAGACATTGTTCACCAAGCCTGATCTGCGTGCGATGATTCTGGGGACGCTGGTCCTTGCGGTTGGTTCCGCGCTGGTGTCGACGCTGCTTGGCACGTTTGGCGCTGTGGGTGTCTTTTATTCAGGCCGGTTTGGAAATGCGCTTATCGGGGGACTCAATCAGGTGCCTGTCGTAAATGCCGAGGTTGTGACGGCGTTTTCGCTGTGCATTCTGCTGATCGGAGTGTGCGGTGTGGACAAGGGCAGTTTTATCTCTCTGCTGATCGGTCATGTAGTGCTGGAGGCTCCCTTTGTATATCTGTCGGTCGTGCCGAAGTTAAAGCAGATGGACAACAGTCTGTACGAGGCGGCGCTTGACCTGGGGGCTTCCCCGGCGATGGCGCTGCGGCGTGTGGTATTTCCGCAGATTTTTCCGGGGGTGGTCTCAGGCTTTGCGCTGGCAGTCACGCTGTCGCTCGATGATTACTTCATCACAAGCTATACCAAACCTGCGACCTTTGACACGATCAGTACCTATGTAGTTAACGCGACAAGGGGTTCGCAGACAGAGATCAAGACAGCGCTGTGGGCGCTCTCCACGATTATCTTTGTGGTGGTGGTGCTGATGGTGATGATCATGAACATGAATGGGATGAAAAATGACAAAAATCAAAGGAGGGCAGGTGCGGACAGTGAGAAAAACAGGTAGGACAGCACTTGGGCTTGCGGTATGCGGCGTGTGTGCGGTGTGCGGCCTTGTCGGGCAGACAGTCTGTGCGAAGGAGGAACCTGTCACGCTGCGCGTGTGCAGCTGGGAGGAGTATATCGATCTCGGAGAGTGGGACGAGGAGGAGGCAATCGAGCTGGACAATGGCGCTGTGATCTTCGGGGAACGGCCGCTCTACGAGGAATTTGAAGATTGGTACGAAGAGACCTATGGCAGGGAAGTGCGGGTGGAGTACTCTTGTTTTGGCACGAATGAGGATCTCTATAACCAGTTAAATCTGGGTGATACCTATGATCTGGTGTGTCCCTCGGAGTATATGATCATGAAGCTGATGGCGGAGGACAGGCTGCTGCCATACTCGGGGGGTTTTTACGACGCACAGGATGCCAATAACTTCTATATTAATAATGTCTCTCCCTTCATACAGGGGACGCTGGAGTCCAATGAGATTGGCGGCGAGAGCTGGAGCAAGTATGCCGCGGGATATATGTGGGGGATCACGGGCGTTTTGTACAATCCGGAGTTTGTCACGGAGGAGGAGGCAGCGACCTGGGGGATTTTCGGCAATCCGAAGTTTTACAGGCAGGTCACATTGAAGGATAATGTGCGTGACTCCTATTTTGCGGCGCTCGGCATTCTCAAGGCTGATGAGCTGACGGATGACGATTTTATCCGTTCGGCGGATTATGGAGAACGGCTGGCGGATGTGATGAATGATGTGAGTCCTGAGACGATCGGGCAGGCGCAGGAGCTTCTGGATGCGCTGATGGACAATGTTTATTCCCTCGAGACGGACAGCGGGAAGGCGGATATGATCACGGGTAAGATCGTGGCAAATTATCAGTGGTCGGGCGACGCGGTCTATGCGATGGACCAGGCGGATGAGGATGATTTTGAGCTGCGGTTTGCGGTTCCGCGGGAGAGCACGAATCTCTGGTTTGACGGCTGGGTGATGCTTAAGAACGGCATTGACGGCAATGCGGACAGACAGCATGCGGCGGAGGCTTTTGTCAATTTCCTGTCAAGGACGGACAACGCTGTCAGAAATATGTACTACATCGGCTACACTTCCTCCATCGCGGGGAATGAGGCAGATAATACCATATATGAATATCTGAACTGGTGCTATGGCGCCGATGAGGAGGACGAGGATCTCATGGAGTATCCTGTAGGATACTTCTTTAGCGGCGACAACAGCGACGAAAACTATGTCGTACAGACGACGCGCAGCCAGATGGGACGGCAGCTTTACAGTCAGTATCCGCCTCAGGATGTCATGGACAGGACTGCGGTCATGCGGTACTTTGACGCAGACGCGAACAGGGCGATTAACCGGATGTGGATCAATGTCAGATGCTTTGATATCCATGATGTGCCGATGGGTGTCTGGATGGCGATGCTGGCAGGGCTGCTGGTATTGGTCTGGGCAGGTTACAGAAAAAGTAAAAGGAGATAAGCTGATATGTCGAATTATGATCAAAGTAAAATCAGGAATTTCTGCATTGTGGCGCATATCGATCACGGCAAGTCCACACTTGCGGACAGAATCATAGAAAAGACAGGTCTCCTGACGAGTCGGGAGATGCAGGACCAGATTCTTGACAACATGGAGCTCGAGCGGGAGCGCGGGATCACGATCAAAGCGCAGACGGTCCGGACGGTGTACAGGGCGCAGGATGGAAATGAATATATTTTTAACCTGATCGACACGCCGGGGCATGTGGACTTTAATTATGAAGTGAGCCGTGCGCTGGCGGCCTGCGACGGGGCTATCCTCGTGGTGGACGCGGCGCAGGGGATCGAGGCGCAGACGCTTGCGAACGTGTATCTGGCGCTGGACCATGATCTCGATGTATTTCCTGTCATCAATAAGATCGATCTGCCGAGTGCACGGCCGGACTGGGTGAAAAACGAGATCGAGGACGTCATCGGCATCGAGGCGCAGGACGCGCCGCTGATCTCGGCCAAAAACGGCGTTGGGATAGAAGAAGTGCTCGAGGCGGTCATCGCGAAGATACCGGCGCCCGGAGGCAGTGCGGACAATCCGCTGCAGGCGCTGATCTTTGACTCCGTGTATGACTCCTACAAGGGTGTGATCGTATTCTGCCGTATCATGGAGGGGAAAGTCTCTCGGGGAACGAAGATTAAGATGATGGCGACAGGGGCGTCGTTTGACGTGGTGGAGGTAGGGTACTTTGGAGCTGGGCAGTTTATCCCCTGTGATGAGCTGGCCGCCGGCATGGTTGGTTATCTCACTGCGTCCATCAAGAATGTGAAGGATACCGCGGTCGGGGATACAGTCACCGATGCGGAACACCCCTGCGCGGAGCCTCTTCCGGGTTATAAGAAGGTGCAGTCCATGGTCTACTGCGGATTATACCCTGCTGACGGCGCCAAGTACCCTGATCTGAGGGATGCGCTGGAAAAGCTGCAGCTGAATGACGCCTCGCTCTTCTATGAGCCGGAGACCTCCGTCGCGCTTGGATTTGGGTTTCGCTGCGGCTTTCTGGGGCTGCTGCACCTCGAGATTATCCAGGAGCGGTTAGAGCGCGAGTACAATCTGGATCTCGTGACGACGGCGCCGGGCGTGGTGTACCGGGTTTACAAGACAGACGGCTCCATGATCGAGCTGACGAATCCGTCCAATCTGCCAGATCCGTCTGAGATTGAATATATGGAGGAGCCGATCGTGAGCGCGGAGATCATGGTGACGACGGAGTTTATCGGCTCCATCATGGAGCTCTGCCAGGAGCGGCGCGGGCGGTATCTCGGCATGGACTATGTGGAGGAGACGCGCGCGCTGCTGAAGTATGAGCTGCCATTGAATGAGATTATCTATGATTTCTTTGATGCGCTCAAGTCGCGCTCGCGGGGATATGCCTCGTTTGACTATGACATCAAGGGTTATGAGCAGTCCGAGCTCGTCAAGCTTGACATTCTGATTAACAGGGAGGAGGTCGATGCATTATCCTTTATCGTGCACAAAGAGTCTGCCTATGACAGGGGCAGAAGGATGTGTGAGAAGCTCAAGGATGAGATACCGAGACACCTGTTTGAGATTCCGATTCAGGCGGCTGTGGGCGGCAGAATCATCGCCAGAGAGACTGTGAAAGCGATGCGCAAGGATGTGCTTGCCAAGTGCTATGGCGGTGATATCACGCGCAAGAAGAAGCTTCTCGAGAAGCAGAAGGAGGGCAAGAAGCGCATGCGGCAGATCGGCAGTGTGGAGATACCGCAGAAGGCGTTTATGTCGGTGCTGAAGCTGGATGATTCAAAATAAAATGATTTATAAATGATTTTATATAGGGGCACAGTTCATTGATCGGACTGCTGCCCCTTGTTCAGCTCGCGGATGCGGGCTTCTTTTTTTTGCAGTTCCTTTGACCGGATGGTCTCCCTCTCAAGGATGAGATCGACGGTCTCCCGTCCATGGTCGTCCAGGTTGCGGTATTTCTGGATGTGCTGCTGTTCGCTGTAGGAGAGCATCATCTCCGAGTCGGGATAAACGCCGTAGATGTCGTTGATCGAGACATGGAGCGCCCTGCAGACCTCAAAGAGAATGTCGATCGTGGGACAGTTTGCACCCTGTTCCCAATTGGAGATGCGGGACGGCGTGATGCCTAACTGCTGTGCCAGCTCCCTCTGGGAGAAGCCGGCGTCCTCGCGGTATTTTGTTATGTTTTTTGAAATATTTTTCTTGATATCTTCACTGGAAATCATTGTTCTTCCTCTTTTAATTCCTATTTTCACATAAACTGAATGTATCATAGTCATTCCGCAAAATCAATAAAAAAATACAGAACCATCGTGAAAACTATTGACACAAAACAGAAAAACTGTTAGTATTTATGAATGTACAGAAATTCTGTTTTACATGACAGAAAATACATAAGTACGAGAGGTGGTGAGTTTGTTGTTTGGAATCAAGATCAAGACATATCTGGACGACAACGGCATCAGGTACACACATGTGTCCGAGAAGACAGGGATTCCGATGGACATCCTGAGCTTATTGCTGAGCGGGAAGAGAAGCGTCGAGGCGACAGAGTATTTCGCGATATGCGAGGCATTGAATGTGCCCCTGACCAAATTCGCGGACGACGGCATGAGCGCATGAGGTGTGCAGCAGCTTAATCATGTTTGAAACGTTTCTGGCGACAGAAACGTTTCATATAGATAAGGTAGTCTGCCTGAGCAGACTATCTAAATCAAAAAAGGAGGAAGAAACAATGAAGTCAATCAAAGTAAAGAGGATTCTTGCAGCAGTCCTGGCGGCGTCGATGGTCATGGCGTCTGCGGTGACAGTCAGCGCATCAGGCTCAGACACTTCTGATCCGGGCGTAAGCTCCACAGAATCGTCCAGCAGCTCAAGCAGTTCCAGCGACTCATCCAGCAGCTCAAGCTCGTCGTCAGCGCCTGTGACCTTTGCACAGTCAATGTCAAAGGCAGCGTCAGCGCCGGTGACGGTAGCGGGCACGAGTGTCAAGACATCCGTAGCAGGCGTGTATGCGGCCCAGAAGGTACAGGGCATGGCAGTTACGACGTCGCTTGCGTCAGTCAAGACAGCGCTTGGCCTCTCAGGAAATCAGGCTCCGGCGATCATCATCTATGATACGGACGAGGGCAAGAGCTTCCGCGCGATGGAGAGCATCAATGCGGCAGCGTCAGCGATTGGCGGTACGGTAGTGGCATCCCTGAACATCGATCTCGGCGCGAAGGAGAGCGGCAAGTGGGTTGCACTGTCAAGCGGTTCTGTAGGGCTTGTCACAGGTCTGCCAAAGGGCGCTGACACAAGCAAGACATACTGCGCGATTTGTGTACAGCCGGGCGGAGTGATCACAATCCTTGAGGATCAGGACACGAACCCTGCCACAGTTACCTTTGAGGTGCAGGCTGGTCTTGGAACCTATGCAATCACTGCGAAATAGTACTATGGAGAAGATCAGGCTATGGTGTATGCATCATGTATATACCATAGCCTCCCTTCTGCTGATGTGCTGTTTTCTGGGCTACAGCATGGGGAGGATTTATGGTTTTGCGATTCTTCCGGATGAGTTTGGCTACTGGTCCTATGCCGCGGCAGCGGCAGGATACGACTGGTCGGAGATCGTATCGTTAAACTCTTATTATTCTTACGGATACAGTGTCATACTGTTTCCTGTATTTGTGCTGTTTCGGGATGGCCTGACGGCGTACCGTGCAGCGATTATAGTGAATTTTATGATGTTGGCGGGGATAGGTTTCATGCTGCGGTATCTGGCAGTGAGATTGTTTCCTGACAGGAAGGGACAGCTATCGACTGTCCTGGCGGCTGTGATCACACTCTATCCCCCCCTCCTTCTTTATACAAGGACAACGATGGCGGAGACGATGCTGGTGTTTCTGTATGTCCTGATAACCATACTGATATATCAATATCTGGAACGGAGAAGGGCAACCGGGTTGTTTTTGCTGCTCGTTGTGCTTGTATACATACATTTTGTACATATGCGGACCGTCGCGCTGCTTGCGGCAGGTCTGCTGACTGCCCTGATTGACAGGCTGTTTTTATGCGCAGCCCCATGCAGAGGAATTATGTCGCTAAGGCGACGCATGGGGCGCGCGGCGAGTAGTGGAGAAGGGCATTCCCCTACTCGATTACACACGGATGCGGAAAGGAAATATGCAGCTAAGGCTGCCCGCGTCCGGCGCGCGAGTAGGGAAAGATGGCTCTTCCCTACTCGATTGGAAAAAACTGCAAAAACTGCGTGTGGCAGACGACAGAACAGGAGTGAGCTGTGTTATCTGGCGGTTGTGATCATGGCGGTTGTTTTATTTGTGCTGGGAATGTGCGCCCGTGGCACGATCCTGGAGATGATCTATTCTAATACCAATGGAGAGCAGTCCGCGATCAGTCAGATCAACGACTATCGGGGACAGTCCGGGAAGCTTCAATATATTATGACAGCAAAAGGCTTTGGCAATCTGATGATCAGTCTGGCGGGAAAAGTGCTGTATCTTGGCCTGGCAACGTTCGGGACGGCCTTGTGGGGATTGCGGTATGCGTGGAAAGCCGTCATATATGGAAGCGACCGGAAAAAAAGGGTATTTTGGTGTTTTGTGTTCCTGTCGGCGGTGGGCGCATTGGCGCTCAGTGCAGTTTACACAGTATATCCCGGGCGGGTGGATGCGCTGGCATATGGCAGATATCATGAGTATGTGTTTCCGGTACTGATGCTGGCAGGATTATATGAGATGTGGCATACACGCAGGCTGTGGGAGGGAATGCTCCTGCACGCCGCGCTGGAGCTGTGCATGCTGGCGCCGGTGCTGTACAGCCTGCACCGGTATCATCAGACAAGCCTCCATGCGTGCATGGTGTTTGGGATGAGTTATCTGTACAATGCAGAGAATCCGGAGCCTGTGTCATTTTATATAGGGGCTTATGGATTGGGAATTCTGCTGATGCTGGTTGTCACGGCGCTGGTTTCCATAGGGCGCAGGGGCAAAAAGCAGTTTCCGGTACTGATGCTGATGGCTGTCATGGAGGTGCTGCTGGCACTGAGGGCGTCGTCGGCGGTGATCGATACCGGCAGTATCGGAGCGTACCGGGATTCTGTTGTTGCAGACCGGATCACAGAGCTGATTGGAGATTATTCTGATGAAGAGCAGCTAGAGAGAAGGGTGCTGTACGTGGACGGGGGCGGCGACAGCTCTGCCGGCATGATACAGTTTATGCTTCGGGATATCCGCATCACGGTTCTTGATCAGCGGGAGACG
This sequence comes from Lachnospiraceae bacterium, assembly GCA_009774245.1. Classification (GTDB taxonomy): domain Bacteria; phylum Bacillota; class Clostridia; order Lachnospirales; family Lachnospiraceae; genus COE1. Next base: position 56,321 of record VSNM01000030.1, read on the forward strand.
ATCGAGGATTACGGGGAGGATGAGATGGGGCAGTGGGATCTGGTGCTGACAGGCAGCAGGGACGATTATGGCAGGGAGCTTGGCAGGCGGTATGAATATACCCTGTCGAGCGGGCATTTCGCGCTCTATTACAATCGAAAGGAATAGTATATGAAAAGGATATTGATCATGGTCGCTGCAATGTGGACACTGCTGGCGGCAATGGCAGCGCCGGTAAGTGCGGCGGAGGCGGATTCTGCAGTGGCGGGAACCGTGCTGAAGACAGATGCGGATGTGGAGGTGCACCAGAGTGCATCTGATTCATCCAAGGTCATAACTGTGTTGGAGACAGGGACAGTGGTGCTGGTGACGGAAGATGACGGGGAAGGCTGGTGCAGGATATCTGCAGGGGAGGTCACCGGTTACGCAGAGACGGGGCATCTGGTGCAGCTCTACAGCAGCGATGAGATGAGTCAGGAATTTGAGCAGATCGGGAACAATTACCATATGGTATTTAACGAGGTAGAGCAGTTGAACAGGCAGCAGTCGCAGGCAAGGATATGGGGGACGGTCATCGCAGTGCTGGTAATTGGTATCTTTGCGGCAGGAATCATTCCCGTGATCAGGAAAAACAAGGAAGATGAGAAAAACAGGCAACATACAGAGACAATGCAGTGAGAAGTCACAGCGCTACATCCTGTTTCTGACAGGAATCAATAACCTTATATTTGCAGATATCTCACTTGCGGGAATGCCGCTGCGGACGCTGGCACTGCTCCTGACAGATTTTTTCTGCATCGCAGTGTACATCTATAAAAGGGAGATGGAGCTGCCGCGCTGGAAGGAATGCGGTGTATCCGAAAAGGCGATGACAGTGTTGCTGGTCGCCTCGGCGGTACTGCTGGCTGCTTCTGCGCTGACTGATTCGGACAATTTCTGGATGTATACAGATCTGGTAGCGCTGCTGCTGATCTACCCATGCACTTATGGCAGGAAGCGGTTTCCACAGGACATATTTTGCGTGTACAGTGCCAGCAGCTTCGTGACGTGCATCCTGCTGTTGGTTTATTACCTGACCGGAGGGCTCGGGAAACCGCTCATAGCGCTGCTGCTCCAAAAGGATGCGGTGGTGTCATGGCTGACGCTGGGCATCATGATGAATATGATCGCGTACTGCTTTCAGGAAAGAGGTCAGGTGTGGTATGGGGGCAATATCCTGCTGATGGCGTTTCTGCTGGCTGTACAGAAGAATCTGTATGGCATGATCGCAGTGGGGCTGATACCGCTGCTGATTCCGGTATTCTGCCGGCCATCAAAGCGATTGGCGAAACGGGCGGCACAGGCGGGGCTGATGTATCTGTTTCTGATCTGTAATATGTCCCTGATCACAGGATACACACCGCTGCCGGAAGGGATTGTCACATATGATCTGGAAGTCAGCGTCTATATGGAGCTGTTTTTGGCAGCTATGGGAATATGGTTTTTTGACCGCTGGGACAAATATACCCGGGAGGCGGCTTCGGATGACACGCTGTCAGAGATGAGAGTGTGGTACAAAAATGCGGTGCTGGCTTATCTGATCGGTGTTGCGGGGATGCTAATGGCGTCGAAGCTCTTTTATGCGGATGACGCTTCCATGTGGAAGGGTGCAGCGCAGGTTATCATAAACGACCTGAGGGAGAGCGCCGGATGGGAGTCAGGTGTTCCGGGACAACTGGGGCAGCGATTCGGAGTCCCGGGTATAGTAGTCGGATGCGTGTTGATATATCTGTGTATCCGGCAGATATACAGGACAAAGCACTGGCGGGTAAAGGCACATAAGTTGTATCGTCTGATCACTGCGGTCTGTCTGCTGCAGGCGGTGCTCCTGCCACAAAGTATGGCGTCGCTGCCAGTCTGTGTCATGTTTCTCTTTCTGTTTATGCACACGGGCACCCAATGGAAATGGCTCATCCAGGTGAAGGATGCCGACGGGCGTGAAGAACAGAAAGGGACGTGCAGCGAAACGGTTCAGGAGAAGGGAGAACATGCAGATGAAGCTGATTATTCAGATTCCATGCTACAACGAGGCGGAGACCTTGGAGATCGCACTGAATGACCTGCCAAAGAGGCTGGATGGAATCGATGAGATTGAGTATCTGATTATTAATGACGGGAGTCAGGACAACACGGTCGAGGTGGCCAGGAGCTGGGGTGTGCACCATATCGTGAATTTCAAACAGAACAAAGGGCTGGCAAAGGGATTTATGGCGGGATTGGATGGCTGTCTTAGAAACGGCGCGGACATCATCGTCAATACGGACGCGGACAATCAGTACTGCGCGGAGGATATCCAGAAATTGATACAGCCAATCCTCGACGGAAAGGCGGACTACGTAGTCGGCGCCAGACCGATTGACGAGACCGAGCATTTTTCGCTGATCAAGAAAAAACTGCAGCATCTCGGGAGCTGGGCGGTGCGAAAGGCCTCAAACACAGATATTCCGGATGCGCCCAGCGGCTTTCGCGCACTCAGCCGCGAGGCGGCGATGCGCATCAACGTAGTCAATGACTATACATACACACTGGAGACTATCGTGCAGGCAGGACGCGAAAAGCTTGCCATAACGAGCGTGCCAATCCGCACAAACTCTGAGCTGCGCCCGTCGAGACTGTTCAAGAGCATCTGGGGCTATGTGAAGAAGTCCATGGTGACGATCCTGAGGGCATACATGATGTACAAGCCCTTGAAATTCTTTTCTTTTCTGATGCTGCCGCCGTCGATGGTGGGACTTGCGTTTATTATCCGCTACTTCGTCTATGTGGCGGCGGGTACCGCAAACGGTCATGTGCAGTCGCTGATACTGGCATGTACTCTGTTGATCATGGGCTTTGTGACTTTTACGATCGGACTTGTTTCTGATGTGATCGCCGCCAACAGAAGGCTCCTGCAGGACACGCAGTACCACACGCGCAGGGCGGAGTACGATGCGATCTACGCACAGCTCCAGCTCGAGCAGGAAGCGGTGAGGACATACCATGTTGTGGGCGAGAAGCCGCAGTATGAGGAGGAGTATCGAGGCTCGGTTATATAACTGAAAGGTTTTATATAGATTTATAAGATAAAAATGCACCTTGACAATTGCATACTTTACGTTAGGAAAAAGGTTGTATTGCACCATGAAAACGGCTATAATGGGATTAACAATCACATTCAGAAATACCAGGAGGAACAGATATGTTAGGCAGACCGGCTCTCGGATATCAGAATTATGCGGAAGTGATCGAGGAGAATATCTTTTACATCGACAAGACAGATTTTATCAGGGAATGGTGTGAATATGGCGACAAAGTGACACTGATCACCAGACCGCGCAGATTTGGCAAGACGCTCAACATGAGCACGGTCGAATGTTTTTTCTCGAATAAATATGCCGGACGTGGCGATCTGTTTGAGGGGAAAGCGATATGGAGTGATGAAAAGTATAGACAGCTCCAGGGGACATTTCCGGTAATTTTTATGAGCTTTGCCTCAGTAAAGACTGGTAATATTGCAGGAATTAAGACCGCTTTGAAGCAGATTATCTCTGATGTGTACAGTAAGCACAGGGACATAATGCTGTCCGATGTAAAGGCTTTGAGACGGAGATTGATGAGCAGATCGTATTCAGTCAGTTGAGCGGCAATGTCAATGCAGTCTGGAGTCTTCTGTTGGCGACAGGGTATCTCAGAATTGACAGATTAGAACAGACAGGAAGATTCAAAAAGAATATATATACCCTGAAACTGACGAATCTGGAGGTCGAGATCATGTTTTCGGATATGGTACATGGCTGGTTTAATGGCAGCACAGAGACGGCATACAACGATTTCATCAAGGCGCTGCTGCTCAATGACAAAAAAGCCATGAACCGTTATATGAACCGCGTTGCGCTCGCTACGTTCAGCAGCTTCGATATCGGAAATAAGCCCTCTGAATACGCGGAGCCGGAGCGGTTTTACCACGGCTTTGTGCTGGGACTTATGGTAGACCTCGCGGACAGATATTCTGTCACCTCCAACCGTGAGAGCGGGTTTGGGCGGTATGACGTGATGCTCGAACCACTGAATGAAACGGATGATGCGATCATCATGGAGTTCAAGGTGCACGATCCCGAGGATGAGAAGTCGCTGGACGAGACAGTCCAGAATGCACTTGCGCAGATCGAGGAGAAACGCTACAGTGCATCACTCGAGGCGAAGGGAATCGCGCCTGGCCGGATACGGAAGTACGGGTTTGCGTTTCAGGGGAAAGAATGTAAAATCGGATAGAAATTAAATAACGAGGAACTCCCAACGTAAGGTATGCAATTGTCAAAAGACAGGAAGTACTTTACGTTGGGAGTTTTTTTGATGGAAAAGACAAGGAAGAACATCGTTTTGATCGGTCCGGTGTATCCGTACAAGGGCGGTATATCGCACTATACAGGGCTGATGTGTAGGGCATTGGGCAGGGATTACAATGTGACAATGGTGTCATATAAGTTTCAGTATCCCAGATTATTATACAAGAAGGAACAGAGAGATTACAGCAACGACAGCTTTCGGATTGACGGTACGATGTATCTGATTCACACTGCCAATCCGCTGAACTGGCTGCGTGCGGCAAAAAAGATCAGAGCCATGAGCCCTGCGATGGTTATCATACAGTGGTGGCATCCATACTTTGCGCCATGTTATTACATACTCTGTAAATGTCTGAAAAATACGAAAATCCTCTTTGTGTGCCATAATGTCTTTCCCCATGAGAGATTTCCGATGGACAGAGCGCTAACAAAGGCAGTATTAAGACAGGGAAGCTGCTATATCGTGCAGTCTAAGACGGACGCGGCAGATCTCCAGACGATTATCAAAAATCCTGTGTTTAGGCAGACAGTGCACCCGACATACAACGCGTTCCGGATTGAAAATATGTCCAAAACGGAGGCGCGTGCCAGGTTGCATATCGGCGCGGATGAAAAAGTGCTTTTGTTTTTCGGATTTGTGCGGGAGTACAAGGGCCTGAACTATCTGATTCAGGCAATGCCCGCGGTCATTCAGCGCATCGCGAACATCAGGCTGCTGGTCGTCGGTGATTTTGCGGATGAGGAATCCAAAAGACGGTACGAAGATATGATCGCGCAGACAGGGAGCGGAGACCATATTACGATTTATGACGGTTATATTCCCGATCGGGAAGTAGAGAAGTTTTTCGCGGCATGTGATCTGGTGGTGCTCCCGTATATCAGCGCCACACAGAGCGGCATCGCGCAGATTGCTTACGGTTTCGAGAAGCCGGTGGTGGCGACGAATGTCGGCGGACTGCCGGATGTGGTGGCGGACGGCAGGACAGGCTACATCGTGGAGTCGGAGAATGTAGATGCGATTGCGGACGCAGTGGTGGACTTTTTTGAACACGACAGGGCAGTGGAATTTGCAGAGAATGTGAAGGAAGAGGCATATCGGTTTTCCTGGGACAGGATGGTGGAAATCGTGGAGGAAATGCTTGCAGAAAGGAACATGGAGATGAGACAATCCTTAGACAGACAGACAGACAGACACTAAATTACTGAGATATATTTCAAATTATTATTCATTCTGCGCAGTAAATGTGTTAATGAAATGTGCGTAGGAGGAATAAAGAACATGAATTTTAGAACGTATGACGATTTAACAAAATGTATTGTAAAAAACTTATATAAAGTTCCGCATGATATTGATTTAATTGTTGGTATTCCTCGTAGTGGAAGTATGGTTGCTAGTATTTTGGCACTTTATTTAAATCTCCCAATTACTGATATCGATACATTTATAGGAACAGGTGAATTGCGAACAGGTTCTACAAGAAAATGTTCTGGTTGGATTAAGAATGCGAATGAGGCGAAGCATGTTTTGGTTGTCGATGATAGTGTTAGTAGTGGTAAGGCAATTAGAGAAGTGAAAGAGATTTTGACAGGCAAGGGAATAGCTTGTAAGATAACATTTTTGGCGATTTATTCTCTGGCAGTCAGTAGAATGAAAGTAGATATATATTTTGAAATATGTGAGCAACCTCGAATGTTTGAATGGAATTATATGCATCATTGGGCATTAAAGTACTGTTGTATGGATATTGATGGTATTTTGTGTGAAGATCCAAAATGGTGGCAAAATGATGATAGCGAAAAATATAAAAATTTCATTTTAAATGCTCCGTCAAAGTTTATTCCTACACAAAAGGTGGGTAAATTGGTATCTGGGCGTCTCGAGAGTTACAGGGCTTATACTGAAATTTGGTTGAAAAATAATCATGTTGAGTATGATGAACTGATACTCATGGATCAAATTACTGCTGAACAACGAATGTTGTCTGGAAGACATGCGGCATTTAAGGCAAAAGTTTACAGCAGTTGTGATGCGATATTATTTTTTGAAAGTGATTATGATCAAGCACTTGAGATTTGCAGATTATCAGGGAAACCGGTTTTTTGCATTGAAAATATGAACTTAATTAATAGTGATAATGTCATGGCCAAAATGCAAGTAAGATCTAAAGAGTTTAAAGTCACTATGAAGCGAGTTATGCGTAAACTTATAAATAAAATCGATTATGTAAAATAATTTAATTAACAGAGCAGTAATGCAAATTTTCAGTTATTGTTATTGAGCTGTGAAGGGTAAAATATATAGGGAAGAAAAAATGTTATTAATAAGCGTCATTGTACCAGCTTATAATGCTGAAAAGTATATTGAAAAATGTTTAAAAAGTGTTATTGGGCAAACCTATAGAAATATTGAGATTATTGTTGTAGATGATGGCTCAAAGGATTTAACCAAAAGAATAATAGAACAACATGTAAAAAAAGATCCTAGAATTAAGACAATATTTCATGAAAAAAATTATGGAGTTTCCAAGAGCAGAAATGATGCTTTGATAATGGCTCGAGGTGATTGTGTTACTTTTATTGATGCGGATGATAGTGTTAGTAATCAGTATATAGAAGAATTAGTTAATGCTTTGAAAGACGCAGAATTAAGTATATGTGGATATATCAGATGTGAAGAAAACAATAAAAAAGAAATATTATTAGGTATTCAAGGGGGTATAGATAAGGATATTTTCTATTACAATGTTTTGTGCTCTAATATAATCCACGCAGCATGTTGGAACAAAATGTTTTTATTATCAATAATAAAAGAAAATAATATTTTGTTTGAGGAAAACATTTATGTAGGAGAAGATATGCTGTTTTTGATGAGATATGCTTCATTCTGCAACAAGATTTATTATGTTAACAAACCATTGTATTGTTACTATAAGAATAAAAATTCAGTTCAACAGAGTGCATACAACAATAAAATTATGGATGCAAAGATTATTTCATGCCTTGAGGCAGTACAAAGATTAGATGAATATATACTTTGTCAAGAAAATTTAGATAAATATATAAG
>VSNM01000031.1 GCA_009774245.1 Lachnospiraceae bacterium
ATATAATGATTAGGGTGTCAAAAGGTCTGAATTTCCCTTGCAGGCTAATTTTCCCAATCTTGCACCACAATATCTATCAACGATGCGCCGCATCGCCTCAAGATATTGTGGCACAATCTTGAAAAAATTATCTCTGCAATGAAAATGGACCTTTTGACACCCTAATCATATAATAGAGCCAATGAAAAATCGGGATTTGAAATGGAGTAAAAATAAATGGCAGAATTTCTTATATGTAAGATAGCTTCTCTCCAAGAAATGAACATAAAATGGGAGTATGAAATTGCCCAAAGTGGGAAAGACAAAGAAAATTGGATTATTTGGAAAAAACAGAACATAGAAAAATATAAACAGGGTTATATCATTCCTTACTATGGGATACTTGAGGGAAACATTATTTGCGAAGCTACTGCGATGCTTCACCCCAAGGTCGTGCAAAACAGCGCCGGTTTAGTTGATGGTCATACAGTATACTTGTCTGCATTCCGAACGATTGACAGGTTTCAGGGAAAAGGATATTTTTCTAAATTATTTCATTTTATGATTGACGATTTGCGGCGCAAGGGATTTACAAAAGCTACTCTCGGCGTAGAGCCTGCTGAAGAGAAAAACAAAGACATATACACCCACTATGGATTTACTGAATTTATTAAAACCGGTAAGGAATATTACCCGGATGGGACGGTGATTAATGTGGAATATTACGGGAAAATACTTGAATGATAAAACAAAATTCCAGTTTCCGAAAGTGTAAAATCGTATTTGTGGAGGAATAGGATTATGATAGAATATGTAAAAATGAATGATGATAACATGGACAGCGTGATAAAAAAATATATTGAATATTATAACAATGTTGAAAATGGCTGTTGGTCTTACGAAAAGGCATATAAGCGAATTCATCAAGTAATGACAATGGAAGGTTCCTTATGTTATCTTCAATATGATAATCAGAGTTTGGCAGGGTTTTTGATGGGCTATTATAAGGAGTTTGACGATTTAATGGCTTTTTTCGTTGAGGAAATTGTAATATTTGCAGATTGTCATAATAAAGGATATGGAAGTGAACTTATGACAACACTTCAAAATGAAGTCACTGCTAATGGAGCAGAACATATCGAATTGATTAGCGTTAATGATCTACATCATATGCACTTTTACGAAAAACTCGGTTATTATAAAGCAAATAATTTGGTTATGATGGGAAAGCATTTAGGTTGACCAAGGGGCAAATTCAACGTTTGATAACGACTATATGACTGGAGAAATAACCTATAAGTATCACAATGATATGATGTGGCCAAATAGATTTGCTACATGTGTATCTGTTGATGAAGCAATTAAATTGATGGAAAGTTAAGACGAGATTTGAATGTTTGGAGAGGAGAAGGGAAATGAATGTTTCGTTATTCTCAAATCAATACCTTGTTCGAAAGATGCGTGCCGATGGTGTAGCGGAAGTATACACATTATGCTGTAAAAACAGTTTATACTATCAATACTGTCCGCCGTTTGTATCAGAACAGAGTATTGTGAATGATATGAATGTGCTCCCACCCAACAAGGAAATGTGCGATAAGTACTATCTGGGATTTTATGATGGGGAAAAACTGATTGCTGTGATGGATTTCATCATGGCCTATCCGGATGAATTAACAGCCTTTATTGGTTTTTTTATGACGGATGTGTCCATACAAAATACTGGAACAGGGAGCAAGATCATCAATGACCTGTGTGCTTATCTGGCCCGTATTGGGATGGCGAATGTCCGCCTCGGTTGGGTAAAAGGGAATCCTCAAGCAGAACATTTTTGGCACAAAAATGATTTTAGAGAAACAGGAGTTACATATGATACGGAAAACTATACCGTAATTGTTGCCCAGCGAGGGTTATAAAATCCAATTTATCGACTGGGTATTTCCTGACGCTGAAATCGGCAGGAATGGCAGCAAAGCTGCCATTCTCCCAAGCTCTGCTTTGGGAGAAAATGAGCAGGACTGCCCTGTCCCCTGCGTGCAGGGAACAGGCAGTTTCGGTCGCATAGAAAATCATTGCCGGAAAAAACGGCGTTTACAATCCCAAGCAATCTACCTACACCCCACGCCCAGTCCCAGCCAAAAATTCAAACACCCCCGCCACGTCAAGCCGTCCATACCCCCACTCCCTATTGGGATATTCCAGAAACCCGTCGCGCTCCGCCCCCCTGATGAGGTAGTTTTTAATGTTGACGGAGTTGGCGAGAATGTCATTACGGTTCACAACCGCCCATTCCATGAGCTGCGCGCAGCCTCCTGCAGTGATCGCCGCCGCCACACTGGTCCCGCTCCTGTCCCCGAATGGTGTGGAGATGCCCACGCCCGGCGCGGCGATATCGGGGACGATATAATTGTCCCTCGCATTTCCCCTTCCTGAAAATACAGCGATGCTGTTATTGCTGAGCTGGTAGCCTGCCACCGTCACCGCACTGTGCACATACCCGGGCTCGGTGATCGTGGTATAGGGACTGGATTCCAGGAAATACGTATCCGACGACAGGAAATCCGAGACGGGCAGCCATATGTCAAACTGCCCCCCTGCCGCACTTCCCTCCGAATTGATTCTGATGTTCCAGATGCCCTGTGTCGGATCGGAAAAACGGAAACGGATCACTTCTGCCCCCGACAGCGATTCCACAAGCTGGTACTCAATGACGATCCTGGTTCTCTCATAGACAAATGTAAACTCCTGCGGAATATAACTTCGCGGGTTATTCCACCGGGCAGTCTCGCCGCCAGGCGTACGGATGACTGCATTATAAAAATAAGGCGCATCTCCCCACAGTTCCATGATAAACCCTTTCTCATTTTCCCCCACGCGGAGCTCCACGTCCTGATAGAGCTCACGCTCGCTGGTGCTCCCGAAGAAATGATGCGCGCTGTTTCCCTCATTTCCTCCCGCCACAACGGACACCCGGCTCTTCTGCGTGCTGACATAATTGAGGTAATTTCCAAGCAGGCTCCCGCCTGTGTGGTCGCCAAGGCTTGTGCCGATTCCCAGACATATCACGAGCGGTCTTGTCAGGAGTAGCGCATATCTTTGCAGATACTGAATCGCCAGCATGATATCCGCCTCACTGTAACAGGGGACGCCAGGCGGAATCTTGTAATAATCCTTCAGGTATTGTTTTGCCTCCTTCAGCTTCACAACTGCAATCTGGCAGTCCGGCGCTGCACCGGTAAAACTGCCGTTCTCAATCGGACTCCCTGCCGCCAGGCTTGCCATAACACTGCCATGGCCGTTCGCGTCAGTGCTTGGCACGATACCTAACGGATTGTCGCTTACAAGCGCCTCGTTGATCATCTCGTTCGTATATTCGGAACCATACTCAAATCCCTCTGGCGGCGTGCCGGTCTGAATCGTCTGGTCCCAGATGCCCACAATGCGGCTCCTGCCCGCTAAATCCCTGAAAACATCTTCCTGATAACGGATTCCCGTATCAATAAATCCGATGGTTACATTCTTTCCCGTAAGATTTAACGGCTCTCCCTGTACGGCCAGAATGCCGGACTCCGCCATGCTCAAAGTATTCAGATTCCCTGCCTGTGCCGCTCTGAGCACTGATTCCCTGTCATATTCCATCAACCCGTAGCATTTTGGCGTCAGCGAGTACGCGCGCTGCCCCATCCGATAATTTTCGGTGGCGCTCCGCTCTATGTATAAAACACCCAGATCTTGTGTAATCTGATGAAAACAGTAATCAAATGGCAGATCATACTCATAATCTCCCGTCAGAATGACATCTCCTAAGATGTCTGCATAGTCATTTGACAAAATACGTTCCCTGCAGGTCACTTTTTTCCCTCATTGCAAAGGTTATTATTATAGTATATGCTGTAAACCATAGAAATACCCTGTATACTGACTTTACACATTCAGGAATCTGTCCATACAGAAATGAAATATTGAAAATACTCTTCATACAATGTTTCTTGGTATTTACGCTGCTCTGGGCCAGAATTGCCGCCCGTTTTGCAAATAAAGCATCCTCCGTGGTGTTGAACCGGGCAACCGGAGTCGTGCTGACCGTGCTCGGTGTGGTGATTCTTGCCGTGAATTATTTATCGTAAATTATTTATCATATCGAGCGGGAGATGTCCGCACAGCCCCATGCAGAGGAAAATGCCGCTAAGGCGACGCATGGGGCGCGCGACCTTCCATCCTCTCCGAAAGCATTCTCTGTATCTGCCTTGTCAGCTTTTCTTTGTCGAGCGATTTCTTCCCGCAGTTTTCCAAAAGCAGCCCTACAATTCCATATGTGCAAAAATCCAGCATGACTTTCGCTTCAGCAACAGGCAAATCCGGCTTCAATTCCTGACGGGCAAACATTTCCTGAAGATACGAGCGTACCGCATTCACGAAAATCTTCTCAACCTGTTCGCGTCTTTGAGAGTGCAGGAGCTTCTGCAAAAGAATATCGGCTTCGGAAGATGCTTCAATAAATGTACGCAGGGTATCCTCCGAAGGATTCAGGCTTGTTCTATGTTCTAGGACTTCTTCAAAGATCTGCTGCACGAACCACTCAATAACCTCCAAAATATCCCGAAAATGGTAGTAAAAAGTCTGGCGGGAAATATGACACGTCTCCACCAAATCTTTGACGGTGATCTTGTCTACACTTTTCGTTTTGGAAACCTCCATAAAGGCTCCGGCAATCGCTGCTTTCATATTTGCTGGCAAATGTATCACTCCTTATGCCGTACAATTTTACCATAATATGCATTGTTTGTCTATAAAGCAGTTGCTTTTATTACAACCAAAAGACAGGCCGGTTACTGTTCACACAGGACTTAGCATTTACTGCTAAGTCCGTGCGAAAACGTAGCGGTTGCAAGTAAAAATTCATTTGCGAAGCAAATTTTGCATGGATTTTTACCTGTTACTGGAACGGAGTGAAAAGTAACGGAAGAAAAGTGAGCGGCTCTCCGCAGTACCGCAGAGAACCGTTCACTTTCTAAAATGATATTTTATTTCCGTCTTACTGCACTATACGCCAGAGTACGCTGCGAATCCCGCGTCAATCGGAAGCACCACGCCGGTGATCGCGCTTGCCGCCTTGTCGTCGCACAGGAAGAATACGCCGCCGAGCAGCTCCTCGCTCTCGACAAAGCGCCCTGTCGGCGTGCCATTTAAGATCTTATTCGATCGCGCCGTCGGTGTGCCATCCTCGTTAAACAGGAGCCTGCGGTTCTGGTTTGACACCAGGAAACCAGGAGCGATCGCGTTGCAGCGGATTCCTGTACCAGCAAAATGTGTCGCAAGCCACTGCGTAAAGTTCGAGACAGCCGCCTTCGCCCCAGAGTACGCCGGAATCTTTGTCAGCGGGATATAGGCGTTCATGGAGGAAATGTTCAGGATGCAGCCTGACTTCTTCTCCACCATATCCTTCGCGAATACCTGCGTCGGCAGCAGTGTCCCCTGGAAATTCAGCTTGAACACAAAATCCACCCCGTTCGGATCTAAGTCAAAAAATGTCTTCTGCCCCTCCACAGCCTCGTGCTGATACTCATTGTCCGTCGTCGCCCGCGGATTGTTACCGCCAGCACCATTCACGAGAATATCACAGGGACCTAAGTCCGCCAGCACCTGCTCATGAACCTGCGCCAATGCCTCCGGCTCCAGCACGTTTGCCTTGTAGCCCTCGCAGATGAAGCCCTCTGCCTTACACTCGTCGGCAAGCGCCTTCACTGCCTCTTCGTTCAGGTCGAGCGCCGCGACCTTCGCACCCGCCTGCGCAAAAGCCTTCGCCATCGTACCACACAGCACGCCGCCAGCGCCTGTCACAACGACTACTTTTCCGCTAAAGTCTATATTTAATGGCAAATCCATCATACGAAATCCTTCCCTTCTATCTTTCTTAAAATCACCATTGAACCATAACCCGTAAAAACGCTGCCCTTGCGTTCTTACCTTGAGAAGTCTTAGAAATTCTTAGCCTGCGTCTTTTGCGGGCTTAGAATTTTTCTTCTCAATGCGCTCCAGCATATCCCAGCAGCCCCACATATACATGATGCCAAGCGCCCGGTCATACAGTCCGTAGCCCGGCCTGCACTGCTCGCCCCAGATATGTCTGCCATGATCCGGGCGGATATACCCGTCAAAGCCGCAGTCATGGTATGCGCGCATGATCTCCAGAATCCCCACATCGCCGTCACAGTCGCGGTGCGACGCCTCTGTAAAGTCCCCGTTCGGAAAATGCTTTACATTGCGGATATGCGCAAACGCAATCCTGTCACAGTAGGTCCTTATGATGTCCGGCACATCGTTCTTGGGATTCGCACCGAGAGAGCCAGAGCACAGGCACAGGCAGTTGTACTCGTCGTCCACCATAGACAGAAACCGCCCAATCGCCTCCTTGTCCACGAGCAGACGCGGAATCCCGAAGATGTCCCATGGGGGATCATCCTGATGGATCGCCATCTTAATGCCGGTCTCATGACATGTCGGCATGATCGCCTCGAGGAAATATTTCAGGTTGTCCCAGAGCTTCTCCTTCGTCACGGGGCGGTATGCCTCAAAGAGCTCGTCGAGCTTTGCCATGCGCTCTGGCTCCCAGCCGGGGAACGTCATTCCATGGAGATTTTCCAGGATATAGTTCGCCATCTCCTTGTAGTCCTCCTGAATCTTTGCCTTCTCGTAATACAGTGCCGTGGAACCATCCTCCATCGGATGAAAAAGGTCTGTCCGCGTCCAGTCAAAGATCGGCATGAAATTATAAGTCACGACCTTGACGCCAAACTTTGCGAGATTGCGCAGCGTCTGCTTGTAATTCTCAATATATTGGTCGCGCGTGGGCAGCCCGATCTTGATATCGTCGTGGACGTTCACGCTCTCCACGACGTCCATGTTAAAGCCGTGGTCCTCGATCTGATGACGCATCTTCTCGATCTCGTCAATCTCCCACACCTCGCCTGCCGCCTTGTCATGCAACGCCCATACAAGTCCGGTCACACCGGGAATCTGCCTGATCTGTTCCTGCGTGATGCTGTCATTTCCCTCGCCGTACCAGCGAAAAGTCATCTGCATATTATCCACCTCCTAATTTAAAATCATAATCCTAAATTATTTTGAAAAATGCCGCACTCTGACATTTTTCTGTGTGAGACTTAGAACTTCTCCGCGAAGCAGCCTTTGCTGCAAGTGGCTAGAAGTTCTTCTCACACTAAATTCTTGTATCAAATATACCGCAGAAGGAATCCACCGGGTCCTTGCCAGTAAATGCCTCCTCACCCGCCATCAGCTTTGCTATCAGCGCGTCCAGTGTGGACTCATTGCTGTCGTAGGTGTTGATGTAAGTCCTCGCCTGCGGAATGTCTGCGAGCACAAACGGGTGCTGTACGCCGACAACCACGACCGGGAGCTCGAACACATACCACGGAATCTCCCCGCCACCCTTCGTCATGCCAAATGCAGGGCGCGCTACCGGCTGGAATCCGCCCGGAATATCCACCAGCGTGATGATCAGATCCTGATTCTCGCGAAACTCCTTGATCGGCGTCTTGCCCGCGAAATACATGTTGATGTCCGGCTTTTCGCCTGCCTGAATCTGCTTCTGCATCTTGTCAATCGGGCTTTCGTACAGAAACGCGTCAAAGCCCTTGTCGATCAGCTTGTCGCGCAGCGTCTCCGCCGGGGATTTCTTTGCCGCAAACAACGCGCCGAGTCCCGGTGCAGACAGCCCCTTCACGTACACGATCATGATGCGCTTATAGCGCTGGGGCGTGATGGGCAGCACATCCTTATCCTTGTATTTCACCAGCGTGATCGACTTGTCAGAAATCTCCTCCTGCATCGCGACATGCGCCTTGCAGCCGACGATCTCATGCACCTGGTCGCGCGGTGGCATCAATTCCGTCTTTGCCTTCTTGTGCAGCCCCATATGCGCCTTGAGCGCCAAAATGCGGTGCAGCGCGTCATCAAGACGCTCCTCCGTGATGCGCCCGTCCAGATATCCCTGCTTCATGCTCGCGAAATCCTCGTCCATTTCGTTAAAAAACAGGAACATGTCCACCCCTGCCGCGATGGCAGCCGGAAGCACGTCGCTGCGCTTCATGCGACAGGTCAGTCCTACCATGTGCGACGCATCTGTCAGAATCATCCCGTTAAATCCAAGCTTTTTGCGGAGCAGCCCCTGTATCAGCTCCGGTGAGAGCGTCGCGGGCATCATCTCATCATCCGTGATGTCCGGATTAAAATGACGTGCATACGCAGGCTGCATGATATGTCCCGCCATGATGGCCTCGAGTCCGTTGTCGATCAGTGTCCTGTAAACAAGTCCAAAGGTCTTATCCCACTCCTCACAGCTCATGTCGTTCACACTGTTTGCCACATGCTGGTCGCGGAAATCAAGCCCGTCGCCCGGGAAATGCTTCGCCGCGCAACAGAAGCCCGGATTCGCGTGCGCACCATCCATGTACGCCTTCGCCATCTCTGCCACCCGCTCCGGATCATTGCCGTAGGTGCGCAGCCCGATGACTGGGTTTTCCCAGTTGTACAGAATGTCGCTGACCGGCGCAAAGGACAGGTTGCAGCCAACCGCGGCGGCCTCCTTGTTGGCCATATAGCCCAGCTGGTACGCATAATCCGCGTTCCTGGTCGCGCCGATCTTGGTCTGGCTGCCGATCATCGTGCCGTCCGTGCATGCGCCGTTTCCGCCGTTCTCCGTGTTGCAGGCGATGATCAGCGGAACCTTGCTGTTTTCCTGTAAAATGCGGTTCTGCTCGTAAATCTCGTCCGCCGTACCCGGATTGTATCGGATACCGCCGATATGATAATCATTCACCGTCATCTTCAGATAGTCTTCCGTGCGGGAGGAACCCATGTTGAAAAAAAGCTGTCCGATCTTCTCATCCGTATCCATGCCTGCTATGGTATCCTCCACCCACTTGCAGTCCTCGTCTGACAGGTTGAACGGCTTTGCTTTCATATCTACCATTGTACCACTTCTCCTTTTTCTAATCTACAAAATCATCTACTTTTTCCCAAGATTATCCAGAAACTGCTCCTTTTTTTGCTGCTGGTAGGCTCCGCCATAAGTGCCATCGAGAAAATGCCCGATTCCCTCCCTGACAAACTCCTCCCAGCTCTGTACCTCATGCCGCACCAATATCGGATAATAGTACACGCCGTTTTGCTCCGCCGCGTCCAGATCCCCCGGCGCATCACCGCACATCAATACGTGATCTGGCGCATATCCGCGCTTCATCAGCTCACCGATGCAGAACGCCTTGCTCCCGGAATCCTGCGCCAGCACTACGTCCGTATACTCCAGCAGTCCGTAAAAATCCCACTCGTCCAGCACCGCGCTCAGATTCGCGCTGGACACGACCGCGATGTCTGCATCGCGGTATGCCCTCCTGAGCGCTTCCAGCACCCCGTTAAAAGGACGTTTGTCCTCCTCCGGTAGTCTGTCTATAGACTGATTGACCGCGCGGCTCCACGCCAGCGCCTTGCGCAGACAGACGTTATCCTTTTCGACGATTTTGCGCTCCAGCGCGGCATTGGACAGCTCCGGCGTCTCGTTCACCCATTTTTCCAGGGCATCAAGTTCCTCGATCTCACAGTACTTATCCCTGATCTCTCCGAGCGCCTTCACCAGCCCCTTAAAACGGTTGATGCCGCGCGTCATCGTGTACAGGTTGATCTCATTCCAGCGTTCCAGGATCGCCTCGCGCCATTCCTCCAGCCCCCACTCCGCAACCATACAGGGGCCAAAACAGCGAATATGTTTGATGTCCATCGTGTCCATGGCACAGCCGTCGCTGTCCACACAGACCAGAAAGTCATTTCGTTTCGTATACGCCAAAAACTGATCTGCCATCACCCAACCCCCTTTCTTTTCCCTATTGATCGATGTCCTACTTCCGTTTGTTTGCAAGTGTAGCAACATTTTCTTCCACGCGCTTTTTATTCAGCGGATAGATAAAGATCAAAAATACTGCCACGAGTGCAAATCCGATAATTGGCGCGATGCAGGAGAGCTTGAAAATCCTCTCCGTAACCTCCGGATCAAACGCTGTCTCATTGGAGTAACCGATCATGGTCAGCAGCGATCCCGTAAGCCCTGCGGAAAGCGCCTGCCCGAGTTTCCTCGCAAAGGAGTACACCGAATAGATCGTACCGTCCTCACGCACACCGTTCTTCACCTCCGCGTCGTCAATGACATCTGTGATCATCGCCCAGATCACGGTGTTGAAAAATCCAAGTCCGATATACGCAACCGTAAAAAATCCAACATACACAAACGCGTTCTGCGGATGCACAATCAGGCAGACCAGATACACGATCGCAGCCGACGCGCAGGAAACCACAGACAACTCTTTCTTGCCAAACTTAGCGGAAAGTTTGGACGCAAGCGGGGCACAAATCACGAGCATCGCGACCGTCCCGGTCAGGGAGGACATGGACTGCGCGGACGCGCTCTTATAATAGTTCGGGAACACATAGCCCGCCATGCCCTGCATTGTCAGCATCGCAAGGAGCAGCGCGATCGCAGCCGCGATAATACCGAGCAGCGAACGGTTTGTGACAAGGCTCTTCAACAGGTTTCCAATATTTAGTTTTGCATTGTTTGCGGGCACTTCCACACGCTCTCTCACCAGGTTAAAGCAAAGTAAATAGCAGATGATCGCCATCACGCCAAATACGCCTGCGATGATCGTCATACGGGAACCGGACAGAACCGTGTTGCCATTCACCGTCTCATAGGCAAACATCGGGGTACCTACACCGATCACCAGCCCGGCGAGCGTCGCACCGATCGTCCTCCATGTAGACAGCTCCGCGCGGTCTTTCGGATCTGCAGAGACTGCAGACGCCATGGAGCCATACGGGATATTGATGGATGTATAGAAAATGGAACCCCACAGGATATAGGTGAGAACCATCCAGAACACCTTGAATCCATACGCCATGCCCGCAAATCCCGACTGGTAGATCAGGAAGGAAGCGATCGCCACCGGACCGCACATGCGCTTGATCCACGGCTTGAACTTACCGTCCTTTGTCGGCCTGGATCGGTCGACAATCTGCCCCATCGTCACGTCCGTGAAGGCATCGATAAACCGCGCCGCCATCATCAGCAGTCCCACGACCGCCGCGTCGATTCCCATGACATCCGTATAAAATTTCAGCATGAAACTCGAGGACAAAATGAACGTGAAATCATTTCCAAAATCGCCAAACATATAACCTATTTTGTCCCTCATGCCAAATGGGGGCACTTTCGTATTTGTATTTGCCGCCATAAAAACCCTCCTCTCAGAATTATCTTTTTATCTACCTTTGCATCTTTTCATTGTCAGGTCTTGTCTATCTTGATCAGCTGTGCGTTCAAGCTCTCCAGAAATCCCTCCGGCAGCATGCTGCCAGCCATATTCACCATGCCTTCCGGCGCCATGGACTTCATCATATCCCACATGCCGACGCCCGGGCGCACATCAAAGTTGGTCGCAAGCTTGACCGCCTTTGCCACGATCTCCATCGCCTCCGGGCACTCCGCGATCTCCTCCATCTTGCACTTGACACTGTATTTGCCCTCCGGGAATTCCATCGGCGCCTTGAGATCCAAGTCGCCAGCCAGCTTAAACCAGTTCGCAACGCCCTCTGCTCTCTCATTGACTTCCGGCAGCACATAGATCGCCGGTTCCTTGTCAACCTTCTCGAGCGTCATGCTGTCCTTGCAGCTGCCCGCCAGTGCAAGAATGCTGTTAAATCCATCATCAAGCGCAACAGTAAAGACAAACACCTTCTCCGCCGTCATCACCTGGGCGAGCTTCCCATTGGCAAACAGGGAAACTGTCGGCTGGTTGGAGTACACGCGGATCTGCGTTGTCTCACCCGCACGCTGCGCATAGCGCTTTCCGCACAGGTGCACCATCGGCTCCTTGTTCCAGTATGCCTTGTAGATGTAATAGCTGTCCTTTTTCGTCAGGCGGTCCATCGTCACCAGTCCCTTATTGTTGCGTCCTGCCACGCCGCCCTCATTTCTCGCCGCACAGCCAAAGTCAAACATGTTCCACACATGACTCGACCAGATCCACGGACGCTCATCGAGCACCTTCGCCATATGCTCATGATATAGTGCCTGGTACTCCTCGCTGTAATCCTTGCAGGCTGGGTTCGGTCCATGATAGGTGATGATACCCTCGCAGCCATACTCCGAGACTCCGAGACAGATTTCCGGATGTGCCTTGTGGAAATTGTCAAGCCACGGGCCGTTGTCCTCCATCCTACCGCCATACCAGCCAAAATAGTGGTTGTAGCTCTCCACATCCGTGATATTGTGTACAGGACTGTCGACCGGCGTCATGGACACATGCGCGATCGTCGTCAGACGCGTCGGGTCCAGCTCCTTGCAGAGCGCGTTCAGCTCCTTGTGGTTCTCCACCAGCTGCTCCGAGATGCCACCGATCAGGATTTCATTGGAAACGCCCCAGAAACAAATACTCGGATGGTTATAATTTTGCAAGATCAGCTCTTTCATCTGTGTGATGCAGTTCTGGTGCGCCGCCGGATCAGGATTCATCACGCTGATGAACGGGATCTCCGCCCACACGATAAATCCGAGCTCGTCACACGCATCGTAGAAGTCCTGCGAATGCTGATAATGGGCGAGACGAATCGTGTTTGCGCCCAGCTCCTTGATAATCTGTGCATCGCGGTAGTGGTCCTCCCTCGTCAGCGCGTTTCCCTTGTAGAGCTGGTCTTGATGGCGGCTGACACCGCGCAGGGGCGTCGGAACCCCGTTCAGGATAAAGCCCTTGTCCGGCTCGCACGAAAAGCTTCTCACACCCACGCGTGCACTGACCGTATCATACGCCTCATTGCGCCTCTGGAGAACTGCCGTCACTGTATAGAGATAAGGATTATCGCAATCCCACAGCGTCACGTCCGGCACAAAGAGCTTCACTGCCGTGCTGTCCGCGGGGCGCACAGCATATCCCACTTCCCTGCCGTCCGCGTCACAGATGCTGTACAGCACCGTAAAGTTCTCGTCGGCATTCACCACCCATGATTCCAGCGCAAATTCTGCACCGCCGCACTGCGTCGGCGTCGCCGTCACCTTGAGTCCGCTGCCTCCCCAATATATCAGTTCGAAATGTGTCTCCGGAACGCTGATGAGATTCAGCCCACGGTAAAGTCCGCCGTAGAATGTAAAGTCCGCAGACTGTGGATACACACTGCTCTTGTTCTCATTGCTGCACGCAATGGCCAGAAGGTTCTCCCCCTCTGTACAAGCGTCTGTGATGTCCGCGCGGAATGTGGAATAGCCACCCTCGTGATAGCAGATTTCCTTTCCATTCACGTACACGGTCGCCTGCTGTCCCGCCGCCGGGATATCCACAAAGACGCGTCCGCCCGCAAGCGGCTGCTTCGGCATCTGGAATGTCCGCGCATACCAGTAACATCCCCTGTCATAGCTTCCGTTCCCGTCATGTCCGTCCACCGCGTTCCATGTGTGCGGCAGATCAACCACCTGCCAGTCGGCCGGGAGCCTGTCCGGAAGCCCCGCATTCTCCTGGATAAACCTCCAGCCCTTGTTGAGATTGACAATCGTTCTCATGTTTTAAGTCCTCCTTTCGATTTGTATGGCAATTATCGTTTCCTTTTGTACTTTCTCTATCCGGGAAGGCCTGCTTCCTGCCAGAATTGTTCCCGTTGGATAAAGTTCACAATACATTATATAACCGCCCGATTGTATATATGTTAATTTATACAATTTTCTAGTTGCTACCATGCAAATTTTGTCATTTTTGCATACCTACATCATATTTTTCTTTTTTACCTTTGGCGATATACAATTTTTTGATTTTTTTGCATTATTATTATATTGTGTTGATTTCAGGCAAAAAATGTGCAAAAATAAATAAAAAATGTATGAATATTTTACGAAGCGACTGAATGTTTTGACGAAACTATAGAAAAGAGCTGACTGCCATGCAAAATACCTTCACAGAAACAGACACCTCACAGAATACCCTGCTGTCCTTCGTGCAGAGCCTGCTGGAAAACAACCGCATCCCCACACATGTCATCACGCGCACCTGCGACAATTTCGCGTGGCTGGACAGCGGGCTGCGCGCCGACATCCTGCAGGAATACCAACCGGCCTTTATACAGGAATTTATAAGAAATTTAAAGGAAAATACCATCTACCACGTCAAGGACACGTTCCAGTGCTCCTACACCATTTTAGGCATTCCGGACAGCGATCTGGTGATGGTCTGTGGGCCTGCCCTCTTTGAGGAAATGCGCCCCTCACGCCTGAACGAGATCGCGGCAAAGCTGCAACTGTCGCAGAAGCTGCACACCATCCTGCAGAGCTATTATCTGCGCCTGGCCGCCTTCCCAACCCCGGGAGTGTATTACAGCATTTTCCTGACACTTGGCAATTTTCTATATGGGGAGAACCAGTATGAGACGATCCACCAGGATCTGAATGACATGGATGAATGGTTTGCCGCCTACTCGAAGCAGTACCGCAGCGGCGAAGATTCCATGATGAACATTGAGATGATCGAGATGCGGTATGCCATGGAAGAGCAGCTGCTAAACACTGTCTTCAACGGCAACGAGGCAAAGGCAATGGCGCTTGTGGCCAGGCTGTCCACCATCTCCATGCCCCGCAGGATGTCCGACGAGCTGCGCGACTACAAGGATTACACGATTGCCTTCAACACCCTGTTCCGCAAAAAGGCGGAGGAGGCGGGTGTACACCCCATCCATATCGACATGTGCTCCAACCAGCACGTGCAGCTCATCGAACAGGTAACATCACGAGAACAGTGCTACACCGTCTGGTCCCGCATCGTGCTCGACTACTGCCGCCTGATTCGCAATCATACCCTCCGGGACTACTCCCTGCAGACGCAGAAGATCATCACATACATCAACGCGGACCTGACAGCAGATCTAAGCCTGAAGGCGATGTCGGAATGGCTGAACGTCAATGCGAGCTACCTGTCGACACTGTTCAAAAAGGAGGTCGGCATCCCCCTGACGGACTTTGTCAACCGCCAGCGCATCGAACAGGCAAAGAAGCTCCTCGTCGTGACCGAGCTTCCTACAAAGACAATCGCACAAATGTGCGGCATCCCGGATATTTACTATTTCAGCCGCCTGTTTAAGAAGCGGACGGGTGTTACCCCCAAGCTGTACCGCGAAAGCGTCATGCGGGGACAAAACCCTTACCAGTACAAGGATATGGATTAATTCTTATCTCGCTGGCCACAATCTGCCGCCTGATCAAAACGCACCTTATACTGCACCTTTTTATGGCTGATATGATAAAAAATAAGCGACACCACCACGATTCCCACAGCGATGCCAAGCGCGATCACAAGCGTCTCCATCGCGTATACCCTCGCATCGTTCCCCTCGCCGTCCACAATGGCACGCATCGTGTAATACAGCCTCCCGCCCGGCACCAGGGGAATGATCGACGGAATCAGAAAGACGGTCGCCGGCGCCTTCACAATCCTCGCGAGCACCTCCGCATAAAAGGTGACGACTGCCGCGGGAATCAGATTTTGCAGCAGCAGCGACAATCCCGCCTCCGCGAGCACACAGTACAGAAACGTTGACAGCACCCCGCCAACACAGCCATACAGAATCTTATTGCGCTTGATATTGACATTCAGGCAATAGCCTGCCGTTCCGATTGCCGCCGTCAGGATCATGACAAAATACTTTTCGCAAAATACCCCTATCATCTCAACATTCCTCCAAAGATCATGATCGCAATACCAAATCCCGCGGCGATGGCGACCGCGATCATCAACGCCTCGGCAAGCCGCAGAATGCCTGTAATGATATCTCCGCACATCATGTCCCGCAAAGAGTTCATCAGATTGATTCCCGGGATGGACAGCATGATGCTGCCGATCATCACCTTGTCCACATTCTGTCCAATCCCGACAACGACTGCGAGACTGCACAAAATCCCTGCCGCAACAGACATAAACAGGCTATAAACCACCCTGTTTCGATTGTGCGCCGAGAAAAAGTAATCCCAAAAATACATCAGCACCGCCACAATTCCCGCCGCCAGCCCGTCCCACAGAGTCCCCCCGAAAAAAATGGCAAACGCCGATGCCAGGAGCACATACCCTGCTATCTTTGACTTGCGCACGCGCCTTTCCTCCGGCGCCATGATCGCGTTGATTTTTTGGCTGACCTCGCTGCATGACGGCTTTTTTTCACAGATATAGCGCGACAGCGCATTTAAGTCCTCAAGCTTATTTAAGTCCGTCGCATGTGGATTGATGCGCCTCGTGAGCGTATAGTTTTTCCCCTCGTCCGTCTTCCAGCTTAAGATAATCAGGGACAAAATGGTAAATACGTCCACGATGCCCCCGCCGTAAGTCGTACAGATGCGCGTGATGGTATCCTCCACCCGCAAAATCTCCGCACCACAGCGCAGCATTGTCTCCCCCATGTCCAGCGCGCACTCCATCACAAGCGCCGGGTCCTCACGCAGCTTCTCTTCATCCATACCCACTTTACCCCCTTGGTACAGTATTGCCTAAATACAAAACGCCGCGTAAAGCGGAACTGTTTTCTTACCGTCCTCGAAACCAAAATTTTTCGTGGAAAGCCTGATCGCGTAATCCAGTTGATAGGTTTCCATATAGACCTTCAGGCTTTTTGCCCGTGTATTATCAGCCGATTTGACCTCAACAGGGATCAGCCTCCCACTGCGCTGAATCACGAAATCAATCTCAGCCCCGCGCTCAGACTCACAATAAAAAGTATGATATCCATTGATGGTAAGCTGTATATTCACATAATTTTCAGCCATACCACCCTTAAAGTCATTGATCTCCTCCACCATATACAGAATATCATTTGCTGTCAGATCTTTTTTGGCGCAGAGCAGTCCCATATCTGATACATAGATCTTAAAGGCGTCAATATCGCGGTAATCTTCAAGGGGCTTTTTTATCTGCGCCACTTTATAAACGCGGGACACGATACCGGACAGGCAGAGCCATTCGACCGCGTTTTCAAACTCAGAAGCCCGCCCGCCTTTTTTGATCAGTTTGTACTGAAAACGGGTATTTCTTTTTGATAACTATACTGTATCATTGTCATACGCAAGCCGTGTCTTTTTGATTTCATTCAGGTTGTTGTATTTGCTCATATCATTGAGATAGCTTGCAAGAATCGTATCCTGTGTATAGCGTATCAGCGTATAGTCCTTTGTCTGGGCAAACTGCATCACGCACTCCGGCATGCCTCCCACGACAAGATACTGACGGTACAGCTGCATGGCCGCATCATGCAGCGCGGACGGCAGCGGCGCATCCGTATCAAAACACCGTCGAATCTGCGTCACGAGGTCACGCTCACCCATTGCATGCATAAATTCCTCCATATCCATAGCTACCGCACCTCCATTGTTATAACTTCCTCTAAGGACGCATATTTTCCCACCATCCTCCAACCTGTCTCTCTCATCTATCAGTTCCATATAGGATTCATCTGATGTGCTGACGCAGTACAGATAACCTTTATCATCTACAGCCCTATCATAGCTGTCTATAATATATATTTGCAATTTCGATATAATTTTCTGATTTCTTCGTCTGTTTTCAATACATTCTCATTTAATATCTGCAGCATAATAATCCTATACTCCTAACGTCTTACTTTTATGATAGAATTGTAACACAAACTGACAAATCCGTCAAGAATATCTCGAAAATTTGTTCGTTTTTAGAGATATAATATCAACACCATACGCAACTTTTATAGCCAAACAACCCTATCACCTTGACCACTGTTTTTAAAAGTGTTATTATTTTAACATAGTGTTCTACAGAACATTCCTGTGACATCCTGTGAATCGACATGACAGAGAACAGGGTAATGTTTCACTATAATATTAATAAATAATAACGAGGTGTTTCAAATGAGTAAAGGTTTTAAGGACTTACTGCAAAAAGTTTACGAATGCGACCGCAAGACAGTGGCCGTCGCTGTGGCTGAGGACGAGCCGGTCCTGGAGGCTGTGCAGGCCGCAAAAGAGAAAGGCATCGCAGACGCGATTCTTGTCGGTGACGAGGCTAAGATCCGCGAGATCGCAGCCGGCATGAACATGGATTTGACAGGATATGAGATTATCAACGAGACCGATCATGTACAGGCTGCGCACACAGCAGTCAAGCTCGTCCATGACGGCAAGGCTGACATGTACATGAAGGGTCTGATCGACACCAAGAATTTCTTAAAGAGCGTACTCGATAAGGAAGTCGGTCTCCGCACAGGCAGGGCACTCTCACACGTGTGCGTGTTTGAGATCAAGGGCATTGACCGCCTCCTGTTCCTGTCCGACGTTGCGTTTATGACATATCCTACACTGGAGGATAAAGTTGCGATCATCAACAATACCGTTGAGGTCTGCCATGCGTGCGGCATCGCCAATCCCAAGGTTGCACCCGTTGCTGCAGTGGAAGTCGTCAATCCGAAGATGCCCTGCACTGTTGACGCAGACGAGCTTGCAAAGATGAACGCCGAGGGAAAGATCACAGGCTGCGTGATCGACGGACCGCTCTCCATGGACATGGCGATTGACAGCGCCGCGGCGGCACACAAGGGCGGCACAGGCAGAAAGATTGCAGGCGACGCCGATGTCATCCTCTTCCCGGATATCCATGCAGGCAACCTCGTATACAAAGTGCTGACACATCTCTGCGAAGTAAAGAACGGCAACATTCTGACTGGTACAGCAGCTCCAGTTATCCTAACATCACGCTCTGACAGTTTTGAAGCGAAACTCAACTCTATTGCACTCGCAGCAGTTGTTGCGGAGTCCATGAAAAAAGCGAAATAACCTGACAAGGAGGAATGAACTATGTCCATCAAAAGTTTGATTATTAATCCAGGCTCCACCTCCACCAAGATTGGTGTGTTCGAGGATGAGACCTTATTGTTTGAAGAAACCCTGAGACACTCTACAGAAGAAATTTCCCAGTATGCCACAATCTTTGACCAGAAGGATTTCCGCAAGAAGATCATCACAGATCTGCTGGCAGAGAAAAATTTTGACATGAAATCACTCAACGTTATCGTGGGACGCGGCGGTATGTTAAAGCCGATTCCGGGCGGTACATATGCAGTGACAGACGCCCTGCTTGCGGACCTGAAAGTCGGCGTTCAGGGACAGCACGCCTCCAATCTCGGCGGCATCCTCGCAAAGGAGATCGGTGACGAGATCGGCGTTCCTTCCTATATCGTAGATCCTGTTGTCGTTGATGAGCTGATGCCGATCGCGAGATATTCCGGCATGGCAGAGATTCCCCGCGGAAGCATCTTCCACGCCCTGAATCAGAAGGCTGTCGCAAAGAGATACGCGGCAGAGATCGGAAAACCCTATGAATCCCTCCGGCTGATCGTTGTCCACATGGGCGGCGGCGTGTCTGTCGGCGCACACGAGAACGGGAAAGTCGTCGACGTGTTCAGCGCATTTGACGGAGACGGAGCATTCTCACCGGAGCGTGCCGGCGGCGTTCCCTGTGGCGCACTTGTCAAACTGTGCTTCTCAGGCAAATATACCGAGAAGGAAATCTACAGCAAGCTCATCGGCAAGGGAGGCTTCAACGCTTACCTTGGCACCAATGACATGCGCGAGGTGACAAAGCTTGCAAACGAGGGCAATGAAAAAGCGAAAGAGGCCAAAGAGGCATTCCTGCTGCAGGTATCCAAGGACATCGGCTCAATGGCATGCGTGTTAAAGGGAAAAGTTGACCAGATCATTGTCACCGGCGGCATCGCATACGGCGAAGATGTCGTCGCTGCCCTGAAAGATTACTCCGAGTGGATCGCGCCATTCACCGTATATCCCGGCGAAGATGAACTGCTCGCGCTCGCAAAGGGCGCTCTGCGCGTCATGAACGGCGAGGAGAAACCGATGGAATACTAATTTCTTTCCGCAAAACAGGCTTTCAACCAACAGATTGGTTGAAAGCCCGTTTTTTAGATTACAACTCCAGATTCGACATCCGAATCGAGAGGTCTGTGTAGATTCCAGTAGGGATATCCTCTGTAAAGCTATACTCGCTCATATCATCCTGATAAAAATTGTAAACCATCACCCTGGTCTTGTCTGCGTCCACGATCCAATACTCACGCACTCCCGCGGAACGATATTTGAAAAGTTTGGTGGTATAGTCAATCCTCCTGCTCGCAGGGGACACCACCTCTATAATCCAGTCCGGCGCGCCGTTGCATCCCCTGTCGTCGAGTTTGTTTTCGTCACAGATAATGCTGATATCCGGCTCCACGTAGCTCCTGTCATCAGCATCGATGAAAACACCAAATGGATTGATGTCCACTTCCCCCTTAAACCCATTTCTTCTGATATGTTCCCGGATCGTCGCAAAGAGTTCACCGACAATCCTCTGGTGACTTCTCGTCGTTGGCGCCATATAATACACCTTTCCGTCGATGAGCTCCGCCCTCTGCCCATCCGGAAGGTTGTATACATCGTTGATCGTATAGGTGTTTAATTCAGTTAATGCCATTCTCATTCTCCTTATCTAACTATATTTGATGTATCTGCTGAAAATAACGGCATCCATAACTTGTATCAGTTATTTTTCTGCAAATCATAATGTATTTTGATTATAACCCATTTTTCGACAAAATAAAACCCCAAAGGACAAATCCTTTGAGGTTTTATATAAAATTTTGCGATTATTTATTGGCAACCGCAGCCTTGATCTGCTCTGTCAGCATCGGCACGATCTTGTTTAAATCGCCCACGATACCGTAATCCGCCACATCAAAAATCGGCGCTGTCTCGTCCTTGTTGATCGCGATGATGATATCAGACTCTTCCATACCTGCCAGATGCTGGATCGCACCTGAGATACCGATTGCAAAATATACATTCGGACGGACTGTCTTGCCGGTCTGTCCAACCTGCAGGTCTTTGCTCTTCCAGCCAGCATCCACTACTGCACGGGAGCAGCTCACTGTACCGCCGATGGCCTCTGCAAGATCATCAAGAATCTTGAAATTCTCCGGACTTCCAACACCGCGTCCACCGGATACGAGAATCTTTGCATCCATGATATCCACTGTGTCTGTGAGATTCTTGACAACCTCAACGATCTCAACATACTTGTTATCCGGTGTGAAGCCAGGATTGAACTCCTCGATCACAGCCTTGGCGCCTTCCTTCTTCTCCAGCTTCTGCATAACGCCAGGGCGGACAGTCGCCATCTGAGGGCGAAAATCAGGACATGCGATCGTCGCGATCGTGTTTCCGCCAAACGCAGGACGCGTCATGAGCAGCTGATTGTGCTTCTGCTCCTTGCCCGGAATCGGATTGATCGGGAAATCACCGATCTCAAGTGATGTACAGTCTGCTGTCAGTCCTGTGTGGACTCTCGCAGAGACACGCGGTCCTAAGTCACGGCCGATCGCTGTCGCACCTACCAGCAAGATCTCCGGCTTATATTTGTTGATGACTGACGCCAGCGCATGTGCGTAAGGCTCTGTCCTATACTCCTTTAATTCAGGATCGTCTACCACGATCACTCTGTCCGCGCCATATGCTGCAAGCTCATCTGCCAGCCCCTTCACGTCGCTTCCGACCAATACTGCTGTTACCTCTGCAGACAATTTCTCTGCCAGTCTCTTCCCTTCGCCGATCAGCTCAAGGGCAATGCTGCTCACCTTGTTATCTACCTGCTGTGCGAAGACAAACACGCCTTTATATTCTTCTAAATTCATGATTAACCTCCATTATAATCTAAGAGTGATATATTTATAATAAACGCAAATAATATTTGCGTTTATTTGCGCCGACCGCATGTCGCAAAGCGACTAATTTCCTTATGCGGTCGTGCGCATCAATTATAGTAAACGACATGCACTTTTGTCGTTTACTATAACTATTAGATAACATGCTTCTCTTTTAACTTGTCCATGATGTATGTCACAGACTCAGAAGGATCTAATGTAACCTTCTCGCCCTGTCCTTTCCGAACCTTGTCCGACGCCCTTGCGATCTGTGTCGGTGAACCCTTCAGTCCAAGGTTGGAATCCTCTACATCCTTCAAGTCCGCTCTGCCCCATGTGGTGATCTCTGCCTTATACGCGTCAAAGATTCCACCCGGAGTCATATAACGAGGCTCGTTCAGCTCTGCAAGCGCAGTGATCAGGCAAGGCATCTTCGCCTTCAATACATGATATCTGTCGTCATACTGACGCTCAACGATCACGCTGTCGCCATCAATCTTGATGTTCTGCGCATAAGAGATGACAGGTATGCCGAGATGCTCTGAGATCTGCGGACCAACCTGAGCCGTATCACCATCGATCGCCTGACGGCCTGTGATGATCAGATCATACTCAAGGTTTCTGAGCGCGCCTGCAAGTGTCTGTGAAGTCGCCCATGTATCCGCTCCGCCGAGCACCCTGTCAGTCACAAGGATACCCTTGTCGGCGCCCATTGCAATCGCCTCGCGAAGCACTTCCTCAGCCTTAGGAAGTCCCATCGTGACAACTGTTACTTCTGCGCCATACTGATCCTTTAATCTCAATGCTGCCTCAAGCCCTGCCTTGTCGTCAGGGTTCATGATTGTCAGCATAGCAGCTCTATCAAGTGTACCATCAGGATTGAACTTCACGCCACCCTTTGTATCAGGTACCTGTTTCACACATACTACAACTTTCATGTTCATTCTCCTTATATTTTATTTTAATATACAATCACCATCTAAAAAATCGATTTCGTCTCGAAGAACGCCGCCCTCTGGCGTGCTTCCCAAAAACTTAGCAATTCTTAGCGCATGTCCTTTATGCGCTTAGTTTTTTTTAGATGCACTTGGTTTTTTATTTATTTCAACAGATTGGATGAGATAACCATTCTCTGAACTTCGCTTGTTCCCTCATAGATCTCTGTGATCTTGGCGTCTCTCATCATGCGCTCCACTTCATACTCTCTCGTATAGCCATAACCGCCATGCAACTGGACAGCCTTTGTGGTGACTTCCATTGCCATCTCCGCGGCGTACAGCTTTGCCATCGCCGCCTCCACATTGTAAGAGGTCTTGTGATCCTTTGTGTACTGATCCTTTGTGCACGCAGCCTTGTAAACCATAAACTGCGCAGCCTGTGCCTTTGTAGCCATATCCGCAAGCTGGAACTGTGTATTCTGGAATGCTCCGATCGCACGTCCGAACTGTTTTCTCTCCTTCACATAAGCGATTGTCCTCTCCAGAGCACCCTCGCCAATGCCGAGCGCCTGCGCAGCGATGCCAATACGTCCGCCGTCAAGTGTGTGCATCGCGATGCCAAAGCCCTTGCCCTGCTGACCTAACATATTTTCCTTCGGGATATGGCAGTCTGTGAAGATCAGCTCATACGTTGATGAACCGCGGATACCCATCTTCTTCTCCTTCGTACCAAATGAGAATCCCGGTGTGCCCTTCTCCACGATAAACGCAGAGATCTCCTTTGTCATTCTGCCGCGCTTCTCGATCATGCCAGTAATCGCAAAGATCACATATACGTCTGCTTCCTTACCGTTTGTGATAAAGATCTTCGAACCGTTGAGAACCCACTCATCGCCCTCAAGTACAGCCTTTGTCTGCTGTCCCTGTGCGTCCGTACCTGCACCTGGCTCTGTCAGACCAAACGCACCGATCTTCTTACCGCTTGCAAGATCCGGCAGATACTTCTGCTTCTGCTCCTCCGTACCATATGTCAGTATCGGATCGCAGCAGAGGGAAGTGTGTGCGGATACGATAACTGCCGTCGTACCGCAGACCTTTGCCAGCTCCTCGACACACATCGCATATGTCAGGACATCACAGCCCTGTCCACCGTATTCCTTTGGAATGGGAATGCCCATGAAACCAGCCTTCGCCATTTTCTCGACAGTAGCCCTTGGGAACTCCTCTGTCTCATCTACCTCGATTGCAAGAGGCTTCACCTCTTTCTCAGCGAACTCTTTGAAGAGTGTTCTCGCCATCTCATGCTCTTTACTTAATGTAAAATCCATGTTTTTATTCCTCCGTTTTTATTCTCTTTGATAAATTATTTTTACCACGAACAGCAAGCCGCTGTGTTAGAGCGCCTTGCCGTCGTATCACATACTCAATTATTTCTTAGAATAATCATAGAAGCCGGCGCCTGTCTTCTTTCCAAGCTTTCCGGCACGCACCATCTTTCTGAGAAGCGGTGACGGTGCATACTTGGAATCGCCTGTCTCGGCATAGATGACTTCCATGATCGCAAGTACGATATCCAGTCCTATGTAATCGCCGAGCGCCAGAGGTCCCATCGGATGATTTGCGCCAAGCTGCATTGCCACATCAATATCCGCAACGCTTGCCACACCTGCCGCGTATACATTGATCGCCTCGTTGATCATCGGGATCAGGATTCTATTTACCACGAAACCGGCTGCCTCGTTCACCTCAACAGGTGTCTTGCCAATCTCTTTCGCAATACCCTTGATCTTCTCAACCAGCTCTGCCGGTGTATTTGCGCCTGCAATCACCTCCACCAGCTTCATTCTGTCAGCCGGGTTAAAGAAGTGCATACCAACGAGCGGACGATCCAGGCCAGCGCCCATCTCTGTGATGGACAGGGAAGAAGTATTAGTAGCAAAGATACACTCCGGCTTTACGATCTCCTGCAGCTCCTTAAATGTCGTCTTCTTGATCTCCATCTTCTCAGGTGCAACCTCGATCACGAGATCACAGT
The DNA here is from genome assembly GCA_009774245.1 of Lachnospiraceae bacterium. GTDB lineage: Bacteria > Bacillota > Clostridia > Lachnospirales > Lachnospiraceae > COE1. Next base: position 24,760 of record VSNM01000031.1, read on the forward strand.
CTGTACAGATATCCTTTAAACCGGTAACAATCTTGGCCGCAACCGCGTCCGCCTTCTCCTGTGTAATCTTCTCCTTGCCTACGAGGAAGTTCAGATTCTTTAAGATCTTTGCCTTTCCTCCGTCAGCAAACTCCTGCTTAATATCGCATAAGCATACCTCATAACCATCTGTCATCGCAAACGCCTGCGCAATGCCGGAACCCATGGTTCCAGCGCCAATAATACCTACCTTCATTGTCAGTCCTCCTATTATTTTCTCTATTTCTTTTTCTTAAAACACTCCAATCGAGTAGGGGAATGACCTTCTCGCCTACTCGCCGCGCGCCCCATGCGCCGCCTTAGCGGCATATTTCCCCTGCATGGGGCTGCGCATAATAAATGCCAGTCCTGCTACTGCAGCTTAGCAGTTTTTGAATGGCTCCTTCACTTTCTCCTTGTTCTTGTCAAGGAAGAACGCCATACCATATTTCTGATCTTCTGTCTCAAAGCAGTCGCCGAAGAGCTTCTCCTCGATCACGATCGCCTTGTCCATATCTACATCAAGACCTTCGTTGATCGCCTTCTTGCAGTTGCGGACCGCGATCGGCGCATTCTTTGCGATGCCCGCTGCCATCTTCTCAGCCTGTGCCATCAGCTCCTCCACAGGATAAACAGCATTTACCAGACCAATCCGGAGCGCCTCGTCAGCCTTGATATTTCTCGCGGTGTAGATCATCTGTTTCGCCATGCCTGCGCCTACGAGACGCGCAAGCCTCTGTGTACCGCCAAAGCCTGGTGTGATGCCAAGCCCGACTTCCGGCTGGCCAAACACCGCATTCTCAGAGCAAATCCTGATATCACAGCTCATGGAAATCTCGCATCCGCCGCCCAGTGCAAAGCCATTTACCGCCGCAATCACAGGAATCGGGAATGTCTCAAGCTTCCTGAACACATCGTTTCCCTTCTTGCCAAACGCCTCGCCCTCCGCCTTTGTGAGCGTGCTCATCTCGCCGATGTCCGCACCTGCGACAAATGATTTGGAACCTGCGCCGGTGAGAATCAAACATCTCACGACATCAAGATCCACCGCGTCAAGTGTCGCGTCAAGCTCGTCCAAGACCTGCGAATTCAGCGCATTGAGAGCCTTCTCCCGGTTAATCGTGATCTTTCCGACCGCACCATTTACTTCATACAAAATAAAATCCATACTTACCTCCATTTATATGACTTCAGAAGAACACCCTCTACCAGCGTTCCTCTTACACGCAATTCCCGAAAACCTTCTACCACTGCTTTCTTATGCATTTGCCTCATATTTTTTTACGACTGTAGAGCAGCCCATACCGCCGCCGATACACAGTGTCGCAAGTCCTGTCTTAGCGCCCTTTGCTTCCATCTCATGAAGCAGTGTAACCAGGATACGGCATCCTGATGCGCCTACCGGATGTCCTAACGCGATCGCGCCGCCGTTTGGATTCAGCTGCTTATCCACATCGATGCCCAGATCTCTTCCTACTGCAATCGACTGTGCCGCAAATGCCTCATTTGCCTCGATAATGTCAAAGTCCTCGATCTTCATGCCAGTCTTAGCCAGAACCTTCTTCGTCGCCGCGACAGGACCGATACCCATAACCTCCGGCCTCACGCCTGCAAGCGCGCCTGCAACCCACTCTGCCATCGGAGTTACGCCAAGTTCCTTCGCTTTCTCCTCTGTCATGACCACAATGGCTGCCGCACCGTCATTGATTCCCGATGCGTTTCCTGCTGTGACATACTTATCCTTGTTGATCGGGCGAAGCTTTGCAAGTCCTTCTATCGTAGAACCAGCCCTCGGTCCCTCGTCAACCTTGAACTCGACCATCTCTTTTTTCTTCTTGACCATCACAGGTACGATTTCCTTGTCAAATGCGCCGGACTTCTGAGCTGCCTCCGCCTTCTGCTGGCTCTTTAACGCAAACTCGTCAAGCTCCTCGCGTGTGATTCCCCACTCATCACAGATATTATCCGCGGTCTGGATCATGTGGTAATCATTGAACGCATCCCATAGCGCATCCTTAATCATGGTGTCTACCAGCACACCGTTGTTCATTCTATATCCGAAACGTGCATTAGGAAGTGCGAAAGGAGCCATAGACATATTTTCCATACCGCCGGCTACGACGATATCTGCATCGCCAGCCAGAATCATCTGGGCAGCCATGTTCACACAGTTAAGTCCTGAACCACACACAACATTCACTGTAACCGCCGGTGTCTCAATAGGAATCCCTGCCTTAACTGCTGACTGACGGGCAACATTCTGTCCCAGTCCTGCCTGAATAACGCATCCCATATATACATGATCAACCTTGTCAGCCGGAACGCCCGCCCTGTTCAGAGCCTCCTTGATCACGATCGCCCCGAGCTCCGGAGCCGGAGTCGTGCTGAGTGAGCCGCCCATAGTGCCGATTGCTGTACGACATGCACCTGCTAATACAATTTTCTTTGCCATTCTCTTTTCCTCCATCTCAATGATACTCCCACAATGGGTTTCTGTGTTTCCACGTGACTGCGATTTTTATAACAATATCTGAAAAACCCTGAAAATGCGCAAAAAAATCACAACCATTGTGCTTATTTTATCACATTGTTAAAAAAAAAGCAATCTATTTATCTTTTGATATTTATTGCAATATTCACGAATTTTGCCTGTTAAAATTATCCATTTTTATAGAATACACTTCTTATCCAGGAACCTATCCATGCTGTTGATTGTGCATTTCTCCCAATTTCTTCACACCTCCGCCATCAGCGCAGACATCTCCCCGTCCGCGAAGTGCTACTCTGCTGATTCTGGTACTACCGGGTCCTTCATATCGTATTTCCGATCCCACTCCTTCGTGAAATCATCGTGCTCAACCTCACATCTGTGACCGCTCAAAAATCCCACCAACTGGTAAAAATCAACCCAGATCTCATTGTTGCCATCCTTCTGTGACTCATCAAAAATCAGCTGCAGCCCTACATGGAGATGTACTGTCTTGATATTATTCACATTCTCCTTGTCGCTGTAACCGGTATGCCCCATATAGCCAATCACGTCTCCCGCCGTGACATAATCTCCCTCCTTGAGTCCTTCCGCGTAGGGCCTGTTCTGCCTAAGATGCGCATAATAATAATAGCGCTTCTTATCAAAGCTGCGGATACCAATCCGCCACCCGCCATAGCGGTTCCAGCCGAGCGCCTCCACATAACCCGACTCGACTGCGATGATCGGTGTGCCGACGAGTCCCATCATATCATGCCCGAGATGCTGCCTCTTGTAGCCGAAGTCCCGCCCCACGCCAAAGTCGTCATAATCCTGATAGGAAAATCCCGCCGCAATCGGTGAGAAGGCTTTCAGACCGTATTTCTTCTGATATGTACCACTCTCATCCTCTATCTCGTACTCTCCGAGCATGCCGCCGAGCACTGCGGAATACGCTTCATAATAATAGGAAAAATACTGGTATTTCTCCCGAAGCCCCTCCTCCGTGATCTCCCCAGCCGTGATCTTTTCTGCGATCTCGTCGATATATCCTGTTGACTTGCTGTCAAACTCCCCACCCCCGCGCACCGCGGCATAGGCCAGCAGCGCGATCCAGTCAAGGTGTTTCTCCGATTCATACGACTCTATATCCATGCGGCAGGCCTTTTTCATCGCCTCCTTTGATGCGTTGAAATCCACCCACTTGATAAAATTGTCGCCCGTCTGACTGACCTCGCGGGTACTGCTCTCATACAGAAAAATCCCTGCCGCCAGCACGAACGTTGCCAGCACCAGACTTACCATTCCTTTATTTTTCACACGATCACCACATTTACGATATATTGTCTGTTCATTATATGTATCGTAAACTGGGGATATGCAGACAATATTTTTTGTAGGGGAATGCCCTTCTCCACTACTCGCTGCGCCGGGCGTCCATCAGCCAACCGATTTATTGGTTTGATGACATATTTCCTCTGGACGCCCATGTGCAATCGAGTAGGGAAGAACCATCTTCTCCTACTCGCCGCGCGCCCCATGCGCCGCCTTAGCGGCATACTTCCTCTGCATGGGGCTGCGCATAAAAAGAAGACTGAAAACCTTGATTTCACAAAGCTTCCAGCCCTCTTTCGCCACATTGACAGCATTCCGAAAACCTGCGGATAACAGGACTTGAACCTGTTAACAAACGCGCCATAACTATTGAAATTATCACAACAATTTCACTTCATGACAAAATTCATGACAAATTTTATTATATTGCGTTCTTTCCTAATTTATAGCCCGAAAGACGCAGTGTAAAAAAAAGAAATGTCAGAACGCCAAATTGTAGTATTCCTCTCTTTTTCATGTTGCGACTATCGCCGCACAGAAGAAAAAAGCAATAAAGGTAGATACGGTGGTAAAAACAAGCGAACAAGCGGCAACTAACCACATTTTATCAAATGTTGCTTTGTGGTGTAAACTTTGTGTACACAAGAATACTAATTAATTTATAAATTCTTTTTTCTTCCAATTTTCTAAATTCTTTAGTATAATAAAAATAAATACTATTGAAAGGTTGTGATTCAAATGGCTGGATTTCAATGCCCTTATTGTTATATGGCAATGCCTCTTTCTAAAGATACAACAAACATTCAATATCCAAGTTTTAACAATACTAATGGATTGCGCAAAGTTCAATTAGTTGGAGAACCTCCGTTTTATGAATCTGATGACTCATGTCTTGAAATTACTTTCTATAAGTGCCCAAATTGTAGACAATATGCAATCAAAGCTAAAGGTATTGGAGAAATGGTAGAAAATGTTAATACCACAATTCGTCCTCTGTCATCTGCAAAACGTTTTCCAGATTACATACCAGCAGCAATAAGACAAGATTATGAGGAAGCTTGTGCCATTGTGTCTTTAAGTCCCAAAGCATCTGCAACACTTTCTCGCCGTTGTCTACAAGGTATAATTCGTGACTTCTGGGGAATTACTAAACCAACTCTTAATAAAGAAATAGACGAATTAAAAGATAAAATTCCTGTTGATTTATGGTCCTCCATTGATGCGCTTCGCCAACTTGGTAATATTGGCGCACATATGGAAAAAGACACTAACATAATTGTAGACATAGATTCTAATGAGGCTAATTTTCTCATTAAGCTTATTGAATTACTTATGAAAGAATGGTATATCAATCGCGAAGAACGTAAGAAACTATTTTCAGACATAATTTCTATCAATCAAACCAAACAATCTACACGAAAGAATTCTGAGTAGGAAACTACTCTTTCTTTTTTATTCATTGATTTAGAAATAACAAAATCAACTAATCTGGACGATTCAGGCAACCGAAAAAAGACAATACCACAATGGGATGCAAATATATAATATTCCATGGCGTCTATGTAGCATACGGATCTATTTTCCCACAGCTTGCACAACTGACTGGTTTTTCAAATGCCGACGCGCAAATCCTCAAAAACTCTATGGCTACTATTTTTGAAAACGATGCTTCTTCGTCCCGTCCAAGCGGGAGCATGGGAAGTCAATTGTTTTGGTGGGAACACGATTGTCCCGCTGGCCGTAAAAATTCACTTTACGTCCATAGATCGTTGCATATAAAAACCGTCGATGATTTTCCTTATTATGCCTGTGATCCAGAGCATATTCCAAGTGTTGAACTTTCCATACTATAATTAAAAAGGACTGTTGTTTACAGTCCTTTCTTTCGATCTGATCATTTCCAATATAATTTATATTTGATTTCTCATTTATAATCTGCTATAATTTTTATGAATCAGGCGGCTTTTGTATCCGCCGCCCTTTTCAGTTGTGTTGGGGTTGTTTATTCAGCCCCTTTTTCCTTGCCCTTTTCCTTGTCTGATTTTCTTCCCTCGACTGCTTCAATGCACTCGACAACCTTGTCATCTCCGTAGCCCTCATTCCTTAGCCAGTCAATCAGGTTTAGAATTTCTCTTGCTGTCATTGCCATCTCGTTCATGTACTCTCCTTTCTCCCTTTCGGGTTATTGCCCTTGTTTCCTTTGGACAATTATATTGTATCACATATTTATGTGATCGTCAATAGTTTTTTCACATATTTTTGAGACAATTTTTTCTCTGTCCTCGTCCGTTTCTACGTACTTGATAATATCTCTTGGCTGCATCTCTAAAATGCAGCACAAGCGATTAAGTACCTCCAGAGATATTTTTGTGTCGCGGTTTCTAAATTTCCGCATGGTATCCTGCCCAAAAATTCCACTTTTTCTTGCAGTTGTGGTGTTTACGCCAACCTTTGCCAGTTCCGAAATAATATTTATTTTATATTGCAACATTTTGCCTTTTCCTCCTTTCATTGTTATATTTACTATATAACAATGTTATTATTTTGTCAACAGAATTCACACATAAATGTGACTTTTAATATTATCACATTTATGTGTGATAATATTAAAACCTTAATGAAAAAATACTCAAAATGCCAAAAGAAGGTAAAATCAAAGCTGAAATAGCAAAAGAAACTGGTCACAACGAAAAAACAGTAAATGCGTACTTACCCGCCGTAAGACCGTATTATAATGTGTCTCCCTCTGATAACGCGATAAGAATCAAGAAATGCCGCAATAAAAGAGTCGATAATCAATAAAAAAATAGCGCCATATACAGCGCTATTTTTTGCAAGATGCTATAGTAATTTGCGTTTAACCAATCAAACCCGAACCGCAAAACAGACAGATTTAATTAGTTTTTATCTATATATCTTATTGACTGCAGCCTGCACCTGCGCATAGTTATATCCAGCTACTTCCAGCTTTTTCTTGCGATTTGAACCGTTTCCCCATTTGCCCGCAATAACTTCCCGCGCTACCTCGTCAATGGACTTTTTCCCACATTCGGCTCCGGATGCAAAACCGCCGCCGGATGAAATACCGGCTTTGAAAAGCGTCTGACCGACCTTTGCGCCATTATCCAGCCCACAAACCGTATGCGAATTTACCTTGACGTAGATCGCGCCACGGACGCAATAGGCCGAACTTGTCAGATATTCGGCTGCCGTGATGATCTTATAACCCAGCGCCTGCAATGCGGCTTTCATTGTTCCTGTCGTCCATCCGTTTGATCCGTAGGTTGCACCGGATCCGGATGCCACCGCCGCCACATTCTGAAGACTGCTACAATCACAATTACACTTTCCGACTTTGTGAAGATCAAAGTTGACCGCCTTCGCCAGCTTGTAAAGCGTGTTCCGGTTGTCGGATCCGTACTGGCTGTAACCGATATTGTCATTTTTGCAGGCCGCTTCAACCGCGGCGGCGTGTTTCTCCCTGACGCCAGCATCCGGATGGATCGCCATATAGTCCCAAGGCTTGCTGTACCATTCCCGAATGCAGACTTCCTTCCCGGTTTGATCTCCCTTTACGCCGTTGACGCCGCCATTTTCTGAAATGCTGGCATGTCCTATTCTGATACCCATGATTTCTTCCCCCTTTCCGCTCCCAGACGCCGCGTATTTGTCATAATACTTCTGGCCATATCCGGCGCGCCTGTTTTTCATTGTTTCAGATTGATCCTTTGGACGTTCAAATCCCGTCAGAACCTTGTCGGATGCTGCTTTCACGCTGACGGCCGTTTTGAGGGCGGAAAGCACGCCCTTGTAACTTGCGGCCAGTTCCTTGGTCAAAAATTCAAGCTGCATTTCCAGATCCCCGATTGATGCCCCCTTTGATTTCGCCAGATCATAAAGCCCAGCCTTCCGACCTGTAGAAGTCCATTGCGCCAGCCCGTAGCCGTATTGTTTGCCTGGAAAGGGATGCAGAAATTCCTCACGGCTAATTTTTCCAGCATCCACAGCAGATGTGTACTCCGTGTCTGTACAGTATGCCCTTCCGGCCTCTTTCAGCCGTCTCTCACACAGATTTTCAAGATTTTTGGGATTTAGTCCGCTTTCTGCATATAGATTTCCCATAAGACCAGCTACCCCGTAATCGTTGTTTATTTTTCCGCAAAGATAATTCCAGACCTGTTCCTCTTGTGTGTTTCCTCTCAACGCCATATGCAATCCCCCATCCCCTGATATTTGCAATCAGGAATTTTCGCTTATCTTCATTTGTTTCACAGCCGCCTCGATCAGCATATCAAGCTGATAATCCGATATACTGATATTTTTGGCGATCAGGATATCTCTTAACAGATCGATGACGATAGCCTTTCTTTCTGCCCCCGTCTGGGCATGATATACCTGCTGTGCCATCAGCACCGCAGTGTTTACCCACCTTGTGATCTCCTCCAGTTTATCCTGTCCGATCTTACTTTTTATTAAAGGCAACAGGTAGCATGTTACTACGAAAACTGCCAGCAGCACAAGCAGTCTCAATATTTCAAATACAATCTCATTCATAGTTTTCGCCCTCCATTTCTTTTTCAGCGATCTGCATTTCTTTAAGTCTTACTATTTCCGATTCTTTTGTTTCGAAAAACGATTTTGCACAATAAACAAGAAATACACCGACAATTTCTGTTACAATCAGTCCCCCCATAGTTTCTGCAATCTGTTCACGTCCCAACAATGCTAAAACAAATGGAAACTGCATGTCTACCAGTGCTACCGCTATTATGCGGTTCAACATATTCTTGGTATATGTCCTCTGTCTGCTGTTTTTTGGTTTCATCTGGCCACCTCAATAAATTGCTTCAACACCCTGCTCTGTAAGGAAATCCTTCTGTTCGTGCTTGATCTTTTCCGCATATTCAAGAGCCTGGTGCATGTCTCCGTTACAATGCGCATCAGGAATGCGTTGCACGGCTCTTGCGGTTGCTTCCCCCAAAGCTATTGCGGCATTAACCCCTTTCAACACGATTATTTCATTCTGTTTCCGGGCCTCATCCTTTTTGTCCTGTTCTTTTTGCCGTTTTTCTATTTTCTTTTCCATCAGCCAGAAACAAAATCCCGTGATTGCAGACGGGACGCCCATTGCGATTAATATTGTGACTGCGGGATCCATTTTGCTCTACCTCTCTTTCCCATATCATAAAAACAGCCCCGCTGCCTTTATCAGAAGGGCTGTTTCCCATGTACTTATTCCACCTCTGCGTCAATAAGTTTCTGCACCTGTGCCCGCCACAGCGTCGGCACATCTTCGATTGTCATAAGATCTGCTTTGATCCGTTTATAATACAGTTTTGCCATAATCACTCACCTCCTTTCGACGCGCTTCCAAGCTCTGCAACTGCATCCATCAGGATGCTTACATTGTCTGCGATCTCCATCATGGCATCGGCCAGTTCTGCATTTGTCGGTATCGCTGCCTCCTCTGCCGCTGCTTTATCGGCCGCTTCCTTTTCTGCTGCCTGAACCGCCTCGATCTCGGCGTACTTGCCCGCATCAAACACCCACTTTTCTCCATCCCAATAGCATGCGCGTGCTTTATTGATGTCTGCATATGAAGGCAGCTCTTCGCATGTTATGTTGCCGTTTTCGGCAACATAAGAATAGTAGTAGCTCCTGTCTCTGGAATCATCCAGAACAATAATAACATTATACATAACGAAAATCTCCTTTCGATTTTGATGCCCTTCCGGGCTTGTTTTAAAAGTTTCTTGATAGGTTAAATAGCAATATATTGGACGGCATATATAATGCATTTGTAGCCCAGGGCATAACGCCGTCGGCAAAGACCACAAATGCATTAGCGGCTGCTGTAACAACTCTAAAAAACAATGCATCAAGCCTTGTATCTTGGAATGGCCAGAACGGCGAAGGTGGGCAAATCCTTGCTCAACCAATATCCGGATGTGCTGGTCGCAAATTAATAATTGTAGCTACATCCGACAACAGAACTGGCACACCCCAAGCACACCTGAGCGTTACCGGTGCAAATCTGCTAAATATTGCAACATGCAATGGTAATATAGCGTCATACTTTATGACGCAAATGCTTTATTATCAGATCACGGGCGAATGTTACATAAGTTACAGCGCCAATGGCGGTGGAGGTGGCATATCATGGATTGTATCGTAGCCTGTACTGGTTTTATGCCCCGATTAGGACAGCGCATCTACCGTATCCTAAACTGCAGCTAATTGTTATCGTACCCGCAGGCAAACCTGTAATCTCAAATACCTGCATATTGGTAAAACAGTCATGCTGTCCGTATTCGAGATTGTGGATTTGCGTACAGGTGCCTCCTGGCACGGTTACACTAGCAAAAGATCGACGATCGTCGTCGACCACATCGACGATCAAAAACGCTTTTGTGCAATAAGCATAATTGGTGATTGTAAATGTACCGGTATTGGCACCGCCGACAGCCCGTATTGCCATGCTATTTATTCCAGTCGCAACGCCACTATTGTAGCCGCTATTGTAATTATTGGCCTTTACTGCCGCTATAGCCGTTGCCAGATCTGCATAATTTTTGCTGGCAGGTGTTACGCCCTGCGCCACTATGGCATTGTAGATGGCATTATTTAAATTGCTATTTTGCGTCCTAAGCTTACTGTTTGTATTGTAAAAACCATTGGCTGGCACTGTCAAATAAGTATATGTATTATCCTGTGTCACCGCCTTGGCATCAACCGTTACTGCTCCTTTATTTGCCATTGCTCCGGATGCCCCGACACTACTGGCGTTGGTAAAGGTCTTGCCGGTTAACACGTCCCCTGTGCCTGCTGTACCTTTTTTAGTTGCAGTCACACCTGCGTTATATCCAGTCCGATAATTTATACTCTCTTCGTTTATACTATCATCAGCCTCTTTTATATTGCCTATATTTTCTGCCATTGTTGCAAACGTATCAGATGCCTTTGTCGGCACTCCCTTGCCAGTGATAGCGTCTGCAAGTAAATTTTTCCCATCACTGGCATTTTGAAAACACTTCTCTACCTCGCTGTCAAGCTTATCGATCTGTGTCTGCAGGTCTCCTTTTCCGGTCACATCCACATCACCAACAATCACTTTGACCAATGACCAGAATTTCAGCCATACTTTTTTAAGTCCTTCCTTATCCAGTTTTTCTTTATTCATATATATCTCCTTTCCCTGCCATCCTCCAGGCTGTTTCCAGCAGCCACCCCAATATATTTTTTATTTGGCTGTGTGTATTATTCTGTTGTTGGCATTACGCAGATCGCATCAATTTCTTCTGCTGTGATGTTTACAAGGTCATCTTTCATCAAAAATCCCGAAAAATCATAAATTCCTGCAAGACAGTCCCAGCCATCGCCTGTATAAGCCACATTTGTTCCCTTCGGATATGTTTTTCCAGCTCCGTCGACAAACTTTTCTGTAGTCTCAAATTCATCTTTAACGTTATAGGTATCCCCTGCCTTCATCCCCTCCGTGGGTAATTCTGCAAAGTTTAGGCATCCCTTAAACTTATATACGCCTGATACCGCCTGACTTACTGTATCAGTCAGCTCTTTCTTTGACGCAAAGTTTTCAACTGCCTTGCTCCATACTTGTGATAATCCCTGTTTGTCCAATTTTGGTGTTGTCATATCGTCTCCTCCTAATCATTACAATTTCTTTATTTTATGTAATATTGCCTATGGGGTGGCTCCTGAAAGCAGCTTCGTAGGAAATTCTTATATATTACATTTTGATGGCATCAGATATCTCTGTAGCGTTCAGTGCGGTCAAATCCGTAGATGTCTGCCCATTCCAAGGTGTACTCATTGCCTCTGCTATTTCTGCGGCACTCATTGCACCGGGATCAACAGATGAGCAGCCATCCCATGGTGTACTAATAGCTTCCAGAATTTCGTCCTGGGACATTGCTTCACTGCCGAAAAAATCGCCAAATACAATATAGTATTCCTCTTCAAGAGCATTTCCACAGTCATCATAATATTCCGAATCTTCCCCATCCCATCCGGCACAAATAATATCAGCAATCTCCTCCACTGTTATTTCAGTCCCATAATCTTCCCATGTAAGTCCTGTATCCAGTGCTACATGTTCGGGCTCATATGTATAGGTCTGTCGAAAAGCAGCTTCTATTATGTTGTAATACAAGATATAGAAAAAGCTGAATACCTCATTGAATGCCCTTTCAATATCGTCCAGGTCAATCAATATATTTTTCTGTCCTCCACAACCGCGATAACACTTTTCATCATGAGGATCATCTCCAATATATGTATACACCTCCCTGTCTGCAATCAATACCTGTCCAACCTCGATAATATCAGCTTTGGCAGTTTTGATATATTCCTCCATGGGTATGTCCACAGTAATCGGAGCTACCGCGCAGATGGCGCTTGATAAAACGATATTGCTGAGCTCTGACTGTGTAAGCTTTATGATGGACCGTATCCGCTTTTCGATCACCGTAAACGACGATGTATCAATGTATTCCGCCTGTTCCCGGGCGTTGCCATAGATGGCCAGAACTTCTTCTGTTCCATCCGAAACATAAAGTGCTTTCTCCCTGAAATAGAATCCCTGCGTTATTTCTGCATTTGTAAACACTGCCGCTACAAGTACAGAATCATTCCCATTCAGGAATACCCCACCAATGTCTACAGTGTGTTCAGGAGCTATCACCTCTTTAATATCTCGTTCTGATATACCATTTGTAATCTCTCCTGATCCCATTATCAGCCTCGTAAATCTGATCTTGTATCCTGCTGCCGCTTTAGCAAGCATTCTTTCGCCCTCCACAGTCAGATAATCCTGAAAAGCCACTCCCTCACCTCCTCACATATGTGGTCATCAGTTCGCTGTTGGTATGTGCCAGATACGTTCTTACTTCCATCAGTCCGTCCAATATAAGCTCGATCGAATCTATCTGTGCACTCTTCCTTTTTACTTTATCCAGAATGCCTATAAACTGTTCGTACTTATCTTTTAATATACTCTGGTTTAAAGTCTGGATCTTGAAATGTCCGGGCTCACCGCCATAAGTATACCAGTCTATAATCTCACCCTCTCCAAAATACTTATTGATCACCTGTTTTGCAGCCCAGTTCGTACCTAGTTTTGCATGGACTAGATCTGATTCCCTGATAATATTCCGCCTTACATCAATCGCAGCCGTCTTATCGTACCAGCTTATATGCAGTTCCTCTGCGAGCATATCCAATTCATCTGACTTTAATAAATCTATTTTATCCCATGTCGAGAATAAGATGATTTTCGAATATAGCTCCTCCGCTACTGTATCGATCGAACCAGCCAGACTGATATTTGCAGCATCCATCTGCATAAAAGCTGGGAGCATCCTTATAAAATCCATGTTTTTCAGATCCATGTTACCAGTTCCTCTCTATTGCGTGCGATACTGTCAGTGTATTAAACAGGGCTATCTGTGTATTGATCAGTTCCTTATATGTCGGGGAAATCACTTCAATTCTTGTACACCCCGTTCCACTTCTGGGCGAAAGGCAGAATGAACGTAGTTTATCAGGATTTATGGCTCTCCCCATTTTTGTACCCTGCCATTCTATATACTGGTCAATCGCCCCGTTTTTCCCTTCGATAGTTTCTATGCATTCTGACTCATCGTCAACAGTTGTATAATATTTTATATTGATGTCATATTGAACCGCCGTGGGTGGCTGGACAATCACAAGGTCAGTCATGGGGCGCACGTCATCTGCATTGCACGCGTCATATACTTTTTGAATAATATCATCTCCAGGTATTCTTCCTCCATATAAGATAGGCACAATCAATACGATTCCCGCCATATCGCGTTTCACAACTACATCGATATGATCTTTTTGATGCAGTTCCCCATCCTGCGAAATTATTATCTTTAAGATTTCCTCCTCATATGTAACATGATAGTCCTTCCCCTGCTCTGCGCCCTCAATCTCCACGGAGGCAGCGTCATACCCGCGTCCCCCAAGAACCGCATATCCTTCCTGAACAATCAACGTTTTGCTTATCCTCTGGACATCTGAAATGACTGCCACATCCGCGATTGATGCATCTGCGGACTTGGCATGATACTCATACGCATCTCTCGGCCCTGCCACGGACAAAGCTGTTGGAGCCAGCCTAATCCGCTCACGGTAATGTTCATCACCGGTTCCGCCGTCCTCCTCCGGGTAAGGTTCCCCATCGTTTCCATCGTATGTAACCACAATATTCTTCACGGCATCTATAAATGGTATCAGATCAACCATCCTGTTAATACTTCCCGCCAGATATCCGTTATACGCCTCGCCTGTCAGACTGCATTCTGCCTGCACATCCACATACACTGCCCCAGCCTGTAGCACTGCCGTTTCTATTGTTTTAAAATACACCTCATTGTCAGGAGTAACCCTTGTTCCTTCCGGAATAATGATATTTGTTGTTATGGCAGAATCAAGTGAAAAACGCAGAGTTGTTTTTGCAGCATTAGGCGGAATTCTGAAACACGCATATCTCTCCCCCAGCGCATCCAGCACATTCCCCCGTGCATACCTCAGCATTTTCTGCTTGCAGGCATCATTTGCCCTGCTATAAATTGCTAACACCACGGCAACAAGGGCATCGCCAAAAATCCTTCTTTCGTCTCCCGGATACAGCGGTTCCCCCACTGTTTTTTCAAGCGTAGTTATAACCGTCTGATAGAGTCTCTCGGAGTCTGTCTCTACAAATGATATCTCTGCCATATTCTACTATCCCTTCACCACTGCGTTTATATCAAACTTAAAGTTCCCTTCTCGTGCAAGGAGATCTTTCAAGTGTATCTGATTCACATTTACTCTGGGCTCATATGTTTTTATAAGCCACCTCGCATCCGCGATGAGCAACGGCCCCGCTATTGTTTCAGGCCTGTCCAGCAATGACGGATCGATTCCCTTTATCCTGTCATATGTACACTCACCCCTTACAATACGGACCAGATTTGCCACACATTGCATAGGTAGTCCATTTCCACTCGCCTGCATACCATTTTCCCCCTGACTTTCCTGTCCCTAAAGCTCATTTTTCAGATATCCCATCGGTCTTTTCCTTGCCGCCCGTTCTGTTTTACTTGCCCTTACAGATACAGCGCTGCTGCCAGTGTTCTTTGCGCTGCCTCCGGAGCCTGAACTGTTATCAACCTCCACAACTTCCTCTCTAAATTCCTTGAATTTAAACGAAAGCGCCACTGCCGTAAATGTCCCGTCCGGACGCATCGATACATTACCTACTGACACACTCTGCAATTGTACATTATCAGGACCAAAGACTTCGCTTCCTATGATCAGTGGTGCCGCCTGCCCGATCATTGCTTTCCATTGACCGATCATTTCTTTAATATTGCCTGTGCCCGTTTCTATCCGGTATGTTGTCGACAGTGATATCTCTTCCTCTGATAATGCTATCTGCTCCGTAGGGGCATTGCCTTCCTTATCTGCGTTTGTATCTGTTTTCATTGAATATGATGTTGACAATGATTCCAGATAAGTGATTGCACTTGGGCTACACTCCCACACCATTCCATTCCAATATGCCATTGCCACGCAGCTCACCCCGCATCATATAATTTGCCGCCAATTTTTATATCCTTTTCAACAGTAAGGTTTCCCCTGGCTATGACATCATCCTCAATTGTTCCATCCCAGTTTCCATCCATGCGCGAAACAATTATCCCCGTAGAGTCATCAAATACTACAAAAGCAATTTCCGTTCCTTTCTCAAGTCCGCCCATCTTCCCCCTGAGATGCCATGGAATCGTAATCGGCAGTGTCGATGTCCCCTCCGCCGATGTGGGCTGCACCCTCGCTTTCGTCGGATTTCCATTTTTGTCAGGTTCCCCCTCTAACGTGAGGATAATCCCCTTCTGTACCACACTCATTAATATCCCTCCAGTGTTTTTCGGAAAAAGAGCTTTGTCCTTGCCCTTACCATGTCATGACGTACATGTGTCAAAAATACCGGCACATTCCAACTGTCTACTCCCGCTGTTTCCAGATTCACTACGCTTCCGGCTGCATATGCTCCAAGAAACTTATTGTATTCAATCATCCCCGATGACATCTTCTTATTCTCATACCGCAACATATTTTTCGCATATCTGTCCGCCTCCGCCTGACTCGACATATTCACACTGATCACCTTTGTCAATACCTTTTCAGGCGCCCCAGTTACAGTATATCTGCCAGACAGCTTCCCGTTTTTCAGGATGCATGTACTGTATATATCATTTGACACATCCCTGTATTCAAAACGATTGTCATTTCTTATCTTTAATATTGTATCTGCACCTGCTGACTCAATCCCCTGCTCGCTATATACAATCATTTTTTTATCATATATAAGAAAAGCACAGCCTTCCAATATGCAACGCTCCGACATAAATACAAAATCTTCTTTATTCTGCTGGTTCACATACTCATAAACCCGATCCACGACATTGTAAAATTTGCAGGAAAGATTATGTCTACCCGCTATCTCTTCACACAACTGTTTAAAACGGACATTCTGCCATGATTTACATCCTTTATCATTATGATTTTGTGGTACAGAGCTTGCCCTGATGCACATTTTCCCATTCTCCGGCCTGACGCTCGTTATGTACATTTCGCCAGTGTCACACGTTCCCAGTACGACTGATACCCTGTTACCTTTCAGGGGGCTCCAGCTGTCCCACAAATCATTTCCGTCATTAAAAACGAGACGCAGTGTATCTGCCTGCTGTTCGCCGTAAGAATCATATATGCATGTATTTAACGACACCTTTTTATAGATATCTGTCCCTTCAAAAAATAACTGCACTGCTATCTCCTCCATGGAGGGAGCGTTGCCGGACGCTCTGACTTGTCCAGCACTGGCATCCTCAGCCTGATTCCCGCATTAAAGATCAATGTATCCATATACTGTGGGTTAGCCTGTATGATATGTGACGACATCCTTTCATCGTCATACGCACTGAGAGCCAGTGCATCGTATGTATCGCCTTCCCTTGTAATGTATTCACGATACCCCTTAACCAAAATTTGCCCTATATTGATCGCCGCCTCTCCTGTCCAGCATGTCCTCCAGCATATCAACCAGATTCTCCTCTTCCTCCCTGAGTTTTTCCATCAGGTCAAACTCAATTTTCTCCGTACTGTCAATTGTTATCTGCGGGGCAAATGTAACGTTGATCGTTATGCCTCCCTGTCCAGCATTTCTTGATTCAAAAGTATCCAACAGCGAATCGTCCACTCCAAGCATATGTCCCGCTCTCGCCCAATAACTGAGATTCTCATTCCTATATGCATGAGCAAATGAGATAACTGCCTCCGTCCCTGCTTCACCGGCTATTGATACACCATCCGTAAATCCACCTGCTGCCAGCTGTGGAAGCTGAATAGTTGGTATGTCAAGCGAAAATGACTTCCCTCCCAGTCCTGGTACCCAATCTGGAATTGTTATGCCCATGGAATTGATACCCGTAATGATCGCATTAATAATATCCACCATGGGACTGATAAACAACAGCGCGGTTTTCCCTATCCCCTGGATAATATTTGAAAATATGGATACAACATTCCCCCATAACGCTTCCCAATTTCCAGTAAAAACATTGGCGATGAAATCGCACAGCCCTGTAAAAACACCTATGATGCTCTGGACAACGGAAACTATCCTTGTCAACCATACTGACACTACTGATTCTATGAATGGTGCCACCGCTTGAAATCCTTTAGCAAGAATCCCTATCCATCCGGCCAAAGCTGGAAGGAATGAAGATGCGAGGCTCCCTATCATGTCAAATACAGGACTTAACGCCTC
Organism: Lachnospiraceae bacterium; assembly: GCA_009774245.1. Classification (GTDB taxonomy): domain Bacteria; phylum Bacillota; class Clostridia; order Lachnospirales; family Lachnospiraceae; genus COE1. The sequence goes on from VSNM01000031.1 coordinate 42,435, forward strand.
CACGATCGTTCCGATAATCGGGGCCAGCGCCACCAGCATTTCACCCAGAATGGGCAAAAGCGATTCGATAAATTCCGATATGACTGGCGCAATTGTCTCGAACAAACCATCCAGTTCACCCAGTACAGTTCCCAAAATAGGCATCAGCTGCCCTGCTATCTCTCCCAGCACCGGCTGCATCTTTTCCCATAAATCCCACACCATTCCAAGTCTCTTCTCAAAACTCGGCATCAGTCCAAGGATAAGGTCCCCAACCATACTGATCACAGGAGACAATGCAGCATACAGACTTTCGAAAACAGGCTGTATACGTTCCAACCCTCCCTGTACAACAGGGAGCAGTTTTTGGGCAATATCCTTGACTACCGGCAGTATGGTCCGTCCCACACTTGTCATAAAGTTTTTCCCAAGGTTTTTAATACATTGGATTGTATATTCCAGCGTATCCGTCTGCTTTGCAAACGCCGCATCTGTCGCCCCCGTTGCATCGTACATCGCCGCTGTCTTTTTAGTAAGATCTTCGGTCAAATCACCTGCCATATAAAGAATAGCGTTTTGCGCTTCGGAGGAACTAAACATTTTGGCCAATTTTTGAGTATCGCCATCAACTGTTTCGCCAAGCGCATCAAGAGTACCTTGAAAACCCAATGATTCTAATGCCGCATTGGCATTGGAATATCCCAGTGAATTTAACGCTTTTGTCATATCCTTTGTCGGACTCATTAATCCAACCATTACAGCTTTCATCTGTGTAGCAACCTCTGCTGTGCTTCCAGATACCCCTGTCAGAGTCGCAAATGCTCCAAACAATTCTTCCTGCTCCACGCCTAATGCTGATGCCATCGGAATTACCTTTCCTATGGAGCTGGCGAGTTCTGGAAAAGATGTTTGTCCCAGTTTGACCGTCATAAATGACAGGTCGGACGCTTTTTGAAATGCTTCACCAGACGTGTCTCCATACCCTTTGGTCACTGCCGTCAAAAGATTGATGGCATCTGTGGTCTCCGCACCTCCGGCTGCTGCCGCTTTTGCCGCAAGCTCCATCTGACTGACTGCATCCTCACTGTCACCGACTGCAGATATGATCTGATACAGGCCGTCTGTCAACTCATCGGTCGCAACTCCCGTATTGTTTGACACTGCCAGTACATCATCACCAAGCTCACTGATTCTCGCAGATACCTGTTCTTCTTTTCCGTCTAACAGAGTTGCAACATTTGCCATCTGCGTCTCAAATTCGGCTGCACTTTTTACCGCATCTGCTCCAAACTTGACAAGAGCCGCGGTAGCCGCCACTGCTACGGTAGAAACTGCCGCTATGCCAATCTTTAGACCGCCAAACTGCTTTTGTGCATTACTGATCGACTGGGCAAGCGACGGATCTAGTTGTCCTGCGATGCTTATTATCGCTTCAAGCGTCCTGTTTCTTGCCATTGCTTATCAGCCCCTTCTTCTTTTGCTTTGCAGTCTTGCGGTCTCGATACTTCTTTTCTGTCTTTCATTTTCCTCTCTGATATCATCCACAGCTTCCGCAAACTCTTTCAGAAAACTAACCAGTCCCATTTTTTCTATTTCTTTGATTCCGGTGTGATAGATTCGGGAGTAACTTCGGATTGCCTTTCGGAGCTGTTTTGGCCTGAGAGTTCCTCCGACCTCCCTGCTATAAAATTTCTTCCTACTTGTGTAATCTCTACCAAGTCATATCCCCTGATTCTCTCCATGTCAGCGATATCGATTGACTCCCTGTTTGCTGCCACAACCGCTGTCATGCCCAGATACATGTGGAAACTGACATTCTGCTCCATTATGGACGCATTGGGCTTTCCGTTCTGCGAAGCGCGAAGCGCCTTTGAATCCGCATAGGTTGCGGCCGTTGTATAATCCTCACAGGTAAGCTCCTCAAAGTCATACTCCAGTTCTTTGTAATTTTTCCCATTGATCACAATGGGATGTCTAAGCTCCAATTTCTGTCTCATGTACAAATCCTCCTAAAAAAAGAACATTATCTTACAGCAGGCTGTTCAGGCTGCTGGCGTAATCCTTGCCATTAATTTTGCAAATGCCTGAAAGTTTATCTACCATCAGCGTCTCATTCCCGTCCACAAACAGCTGATACCGGGTTACTGACAACGGGATATCTACCTCAACGGAATCTCCCGGATTTAGTTCGAATGATGGTGCCGCTACCTTGGGAATACCACGGATAAACGCCTTGCATCCTTCCAGCCTGTCCGATCCATTGATCGGCGTCACCTGCTGCGCCCACCGAAATTCATATGTTTTGTTCTCCATGGTCAGTGCTTTCGCAAGTCCTGCATCCACCCCGATCTTTTTGATCGTTGCTTCCATTGCTTCCACGAGTCCAAACAACGGTACTTCATGTTCTCCCAGAGCCGCCTTTACCGTCGCCGTCACATGCGTTATCTCAGGCAGTGTGATTGTCGTATTTCTGGCAACCAGATTTCCATCGATATATACTGTTGTGCCGTTTACAGCCCCCCTGAGATCTGTTACTACCGCCATTCTCATCCCTCCTCATCAAAATATGCGGAAAATCCCTCTTCTGTATAAGCCACATATACCGTTGCGCTCTTGAGCGGCGGTGTCGGTGTCACTGGAATGTCCCAGCGGAAATCCCCGTTCATCATATCTTCTGTACTATTGTTAGATTCCAGGAAGAGCACGGAAGGATTCCCGATCAATGCTCCCTGTGCAACAAGTGCATCAAGTTTCTCCTGCTCTCTGTTTATGATTCTGTCCCTGAGCTGCTTTGTAAACGGTCTATCGATCGTTGTTCCCCATTCACGTTGAAAACTATTTGTAATGTAAAACAACATACGCATGGACACATCAAATATAGCTCTCGGATCAACATCTGCCCCGTAAGTATATGCTGCCGTATGATCTCCCCAGAGCACCCAGTTTCCGCCCCAGAATACACAGGTGCTTATACCATCTGAGGTCAGCTCCTTGCTGGTGATCTGGTCAAATCCCCTGTTTTTTGACTCTTCCCCAAAATACTGTCTGGTAATTGGTATCTGCTTGTTTCCGCATGTCTCAAAAGGGACTGACGCATGGGTATGGTCAGTCCGCATAAATTCAACTGCTGCCAGCGTTGACAAATGATATACTTTCCCGCTGTTGTCCATGCCCTTCGGCCAGAATACCTTGCTGCGCTCCCTGTTATACCCGTTCTGTTTCTTCCAGGCCTTTGCCTCCGAAATAGTTTCTATAGATTCCGTCTCTAACGGAAGATCCGCAAGAACAAACGCATCCCAATGCCCGTTGATCTGCTCCGACGCCGTCAGCATTGCATTATACACTCTGGGTATATGGCTCCACCCGGGAGCCATTAACAGACTGCAGACCTGGTACTGCTCCTGATAAAGCAGCTGCAGCGCCCCGAGTCCCGAATATTCCCCGCCTGCCGTGACACCTCCTATGATCCTGTCAGCATCGATCCCGCCAAAATCTACTTCCATATAGCTCGCCGCGACTGAGCCCGTAATTCTGTTCACACCAGCCGACTTTATTACTGCAGTGCCATTCGTATAGTTATAATCAACCGTGTAATCAATACCCTCAGCCAGTCCTTCCAGTGCAAGCGTATCAAGTATGATCGTGTCACTTTTGATTACTGCCTGTCCATTTGAAAATGCCAGGCTGATATTGACAGCCTCATCCGGCATCTTTCTGTTGATGTCAGGATCTAGCACATTGATCACATACACAGGCCCTATGTTGCCCAACGTATTGTCAAAATGCGCCGCTACTGCCTCGCAGAGAGTAAATCGCTTCCAATCGCCTGAATACCCTATTGTCTGTTGTGCATTGGGCAGGTTCGTCAGTTTCACCGGCGCGTTAATAATGCCGCGCTTCCTGTAATCCTTGATCAGGTTGACCGGCGCTGTCCCTACATAGACAGGAACGGTCCCCGCCTGCACGGCATTGCGCGCTATGGTCTGTCCAAGCCTGCCGTATGCGCCATACAAATATTCATTTGCCATGCCTCTAAATACCTCCTACAAATATTTTTCTATTTCATTATTCCTATAAAATACTGTTCTCACATGAAACTGCACCCATGCAAACCAATATGGGTAAAAATCCGGTATGTTATCCTGCTCCTTGTAGCATCCAAATGTAACCGGAGTATCCTTAACTATCTGTACATATTCACCAATACTGTTGATCTCCCCCAGTTTTATTAAAATGCCATCCACCAGATTCCATGCATCCATCCAACCCGTATATGATGGCTCAAAATGCGGTGCCTCCTCCGGACGGCTTCCTTTTGGAAAATAAATATCCTGAACATGGACACCCGGATTCCAGCAGGAGCACGCAAGATTGACTGTCATATCCCTGCTGCACTTTAACAGATCATCAGAACCGCTTACAAGCTGTACGCATATGGATGGCATATTTGGACGTTTAGGCGGCGGGATTTTATCTTTTGTAGGCAGGAACAGCGCAAACGCATAAGGGTTTACTTCCTGATACTGATATCCGTCATCCATCGGAGCCGGAATCTGCTTCCTGCTGCCGTCCTGTATCCTGCCTTCTGCCGGAACCTTGAATTTATACTCCGGGCACACTTCTTTGTTCAGCCAGTCCGCTATTTTTATCATCGAATCTGTTATTGCCATAGCTCCCCCTTATGCATTGATATTAATAAACAACGACACTGAGGATACGCCCATGTCCTCATCCCACGTCTCAATCGTGTATGGGACACCATCCAGCCGGAGCTCCTCCCCGGGTTCCCTGCGCGGCGGCAGTTCTCTGCTCCGCGCAAACAGAAATACTGTTGACTGTGCAACGGCAAACTCCGTTCCACCCTTTCTGTCATGGTATGTCTGGTCATCCACAACACATATCACAGGCTTTCCATCAATGATGTGTTCCTCTCCAAATTCGTCCGGATTAAAAAACACCTCCATATCCCGCGTGACCATATCATGAAATGTCGACATGATCATACCTCCGGCTCTGCTGCCTGCAGAACAGGCGGGACTTCACCATCTGATACATCTGTTTTCGCATCTGTCAAATCATCGCTTTCTTCCTGGTTCTCTTCCTGATTCTTCGAAATCTTTGAGGCGTTTCTGATTTTATCTGCCAGTACTGCTTTGCCTCCGTCAGCGGGAAGTCCCAGATCCTTTGCCATCTTTCTCAATTGCTGGATTGTCAGCTGCTCAAGACCGTCACCCTCACTATCCCGGCTTATTGGTTCAGCAGCTTTATCCGGCTCTTTCGCAATATTGACACACGCCTTTTCGGCGATGCCGAGTCCGATCAGCCTCGCTGCCTCCGCATCGCTCACTTCAAATGGTTCACTGTTTTTATCCTTTTTTTCGATATAGCTTTTCCCCTGATCTGGTCTGTGCCCATATGCACCTGCTAATATTTTAATTAACATACACTCATTCCTTTCCACCGCAGTCCCCTTTAATAAAGGACCGTTGCACTGATTGCTGAATCCTTGATTTTGGGAACCATTAACGGCCTCGCCTGCTGCGCCAGTGTCCGCACACTGTCATGCGTATTGTATGTCACATGCGGTACGCGCTTATTTACATATGTATGGAACTGTTTATCCGACTCCTCCATCTGAGTAATTGCACCATACATACACTTTCCCATCCCGGGCGCTGTAACAGCGATCTTCCCAGATGGAACAAACGGCTTTGTCCTGCCATCCTCGATGTCCACATATTCCTCCGAATAACAGATCAGCTCCAGAACGATTCCCATACAGTTGATTTTTCCGTATGAAGTGGCTCCGTCAGGAAGCTGCTGAGGATTGATATCTGCAATATTCAGTCGTCTGTTGTCAAGCAACTTCTGAATGTAATCGTTATTGATGATCACATTCCCAACCTCATCGCCAAAGATTACTTCTGATGCCCTGAGCCCGCGATTTTTTAACATTTTGGCCATAATATATAAATCAGCGATGATAACATCATTTGTCCTGCTCCATGCTGCTGATGGTGTATAGACTGCCGTATTCTGTTCCCCGTCATAAAAATGAATCTCGTACTCCTCATATTCACCCGAACCATACTTGTCAGCATACTGCCGGAAAGAATACCCATTATCAAAGATCATCCGTGATGACATGCATTCCTCGCTCGTATCAATCATACCGTTCAGCTCTGTCAGATCATTTTTCAGGATCTGCCCTTCCCTTGCTGCAGGTGTTTTCTGTGAAAATAACGTCTCTCCAAACTGCTTCTTTTTCAGGTCATCTACTGTGAGAGTCCGTTCAGGTGCAATGTATGGCGGCGTAAGCCTCTCCGTCCTGTACCCGTCCCTGGGCACCGCAATGCCTCCTTTTCTGGGCATCACAAACGGCGCCATTTTTCTTGATTTCTCATCCTTGTACTCAACCAGCACGTCCTCTGTGACAAACATATCTTCATCCGATGTCTCAAAATATCTGTCACGTAAAAAGTTGGGACGCTTCGGCATGAGCTGCATCGCCGCAATCATGGTCTGTGTCTGGTAAATATCAATTGCCATATAATATATTTCCTCCTTTACATCAATGCGCCTTCCATCAATATTCCGGCATCCCGCAAATCCTTACGGTCCTTTACTGATAACTGGTACCCGTCCGCAACAATAAGGCTCTGTGTAATAAATTTCCCTGTCTCATATGCCACACCGACCACATCTTCCGTGACAGATGTCACTGCAGGTTCCGCGAGAATATACGCTGCATTCTTCCCTTCCGCACCGCTCAACAGGCTGCACTTTCCGTCAGCATCATCTGCTGCCAGCACGGAACCTCTCCTGAGATGCATCTCACCATCTGATGTTGCAGCTATTGTTACAGAAACTACGCTCATTGGAAAATCCGCATCTGCAACAAGCATCTCCGGCATACAGCTCCCGATTACTTCTCTTCCCGTCATGATACTCCCTCCATTCATTTTGTATCCGGTGCAATCCCGGCTATCAGGGCGGCACCGTCCATAATATCTTTCTGTGCCTGCTCTTCCGCAGTAAGATTACTGTTTGGCGCAGGCGCAATGTCTCCCGAACCGGAATTTTTGAGATCATCTCTCATGTTGTTCAAAAACGTCTGCCCGGCATCATTCTGGGATTTTAACGCTTCCAGCGCCAGATCTGCAGCAGACATCTTCGTCTCGCCATACTTTGCTTTCTCCACCAGCGTTTTATCAGCGATTTTGCCGGCAATCTCGTCAATTGATTTCAGACGGTTGAGCTCATCACTCACCGCCGCACTGACTGCCTGCTGTGTATCTGTCTGCGCCGACTGTACGGCTGCATCCCTGATCTGGCCAACGAGCTCTGGCTCCTGTTCTATCAGCTCCTCCAAGGTCATATGTTTTTCTCCTCCTGTCTGTATATTTTTTATAACATCCGGCTGCTTTCCGGCAGTTACCTCCTCGTATACCTGTATATAATCAGGTATATCCATAAATCCTTTTACCGACATCGGTATTCCATTGACGATCATGATGTTCCTGTCTTTATTGATGCTCATTGTTACAGGCTGTCCCGCATCTGCAATCTCATCAGCGAATCCATTATCAACAGCATCCTGTGCCGACATCCATGTGGTTTTTGCAAGCATACCTTTTACCTTTTCCCGATCCAGCCCCGTGCTCGCCGCGTATATTTCAGCAATGGATTTGTCTATTGCATTCAGCTGAGATATACTGTCCTTTAATTCGTTGGCATTGTACTGGCCAAACATAAAAGAAGATGCACCATGAATCATCGTTAATGATCCATTGCGCACCTTCCTGTGTCCTTTCGTGCCGCCCTGTGCTATGATTGACGCCGCACTTGCAGCCAGACCGTCAACCACGGTACTGACAATTCCCTTGAACTCTCTCATACGATTATATATCGATATACCTGCAAATACCTCTCCGCCCGGCGAATTGATATGAAACGTCACCTTCGACTTGCTTTTCAGCCGTTCCATGTCATTCAGGAAATCTGCAAGGACAATATACATTCCCTCAATCCTGTCTCCCCACCAGTCAGTCGGAATCTCCGACACTACTTCGCCGTACATATTGACCTCTGCTTCTTCCTCATTATCGATAATATTGTAAGGCTTCATATCCGGCGGCACCTTAAACGGCACTAGTGCCGGACCATTCCTATAATTCCCCATCACTGTCCGAGTCATCTTCCTTATCATCCTCCTCTTCCATCATTGTCAGTCTTGACAATCTGTCCTCTATCTCATCTATTTTCCTGCATTCCATCTCCAATTGATCTATATTGGTATCCCAGTCAGATCCATTTATTTTGGCTGCTGCCGCCTCATGGGTAGTCAGTCCGTTTTGTATAGAAAGGATTTCTGCATTTACTTCCTTAACCGGATCAAGCTGTCCCTGTGATGGTCCTATCCATTCGCTCCCCAGCCATGCCTCCCTCATCAGCGGATCGCTGAAAAACCCCGGGGCGTTTACACGTCCCCTGGCGATTGCTTCCGACAGCCATATCTCATACACCGGTTTGCAGAAAGAAGATGTAAACCAGTTACGGTACATCTTAAAAGCTTTCCATGCTTCCAGCAACGCCGCCCTTGATGCAGAATAACTTGCTGTAAATTCCTTTATCAGTAGTTCTGCGGGAATCTCCAATGCCGCACCAATCTGTTTGCACATTGCCTTAAAGAACATTTCAAATCCGTTGTTTGGCCTTTTCGTCTCAACCATCTCAATACTTTCCCCAGGATTCATAACATTTACATTTCCAGATCCTACCTCATATTCATTTGGATCATAACTGACCTGATCATCTGCCTCCTGCCCGTCTCCAACCTCATTGAACGGCATTCCATCTGCACCTGTCGGTGCTTCCGATTTAACAAATACAGTAAAAAACGCCTGCACCACTGCTGCCATTATCTCTGCCTCTGTATATCTTTTGAGCTGTAATAACGGTTCAATAATTGGTGCCAGATACGTCACGCCCCTGTACTGTTCTGGTCTCTCTGTATTCATGATGTGCATCACATTGGGAAGCCCTGTTTTCTGCCCATAGGCTTCAATTCTTACCCAGTCTGTCTTTTCATATGTAATCTGGTACGGATATGTATTCCGGAACCAGTACGCAACCACTCCGCCCTCCTTATTTACTTCCACTCCATCATATATACGATTTCCATTATCAATATTTTTACCCTCTGTAACTCCTATTGTGTAAGCAAGCCCGTCTGATGGTGTACTGCACCTGTCCGCCTCTATCACATGCAGTTTTAAGGTATATGGACAGTTGGGCGTTTCACCCTCTTTGCGTACCACAAACACATCCCCGCTCGCCAGCCATGAATAGAAACACAACTGCTGCATCATATAAAAATCATTGATTCCCGTAATATCACAGCGCTGCTTATGTTCTGCCCACATACGGAACTCGGCTTTCACTCCCCGCTCCCACTCCTTTGCCTGCTCTGATGTCAGTCCCAGAATTGCCTTGTCCGGCCGTGGATTTAATTTTAATCCCAGACCGATGGTATTTGTGCGGTTGGTTTTAACTGCAGACGCCGCTATTGGAGCCGACATTGCAAGCATACGTCCGCGCTGCCTTAACGTGTAATTATTGTCGTCAATGTCTTCCCGCGGACTGCCCGACGCAGGATTAAATCCTTTTAAAGCCCTTCTTGTATGGCTTGCGCCTGCCTGCCCGTATCCCTTTGCACCAGATAGATGCAGGTTATTATATACCATACTTTCCTCCTACCAGTCGCGCGGCACAGCAGCCATAGCTTTTCGCGGATGAATTCCATTTAAAAGATTTTCAAGCTCATCACGCTCATCTTCAAGCTTTCCGATCTGCTCCTTGATGTTGCTGCTGTATTGATACCTGGATATCGTCCTGCTGCCAATCGTATAGCTTTGTATCCCGTCCGCCGCCAACAGCTCCTTCTCTTTTGTATAATAATATTCCAAGCGCTCATTAATTTTTTCAAGCCGCCTTGTAATCTGCTCTCGCGTCAGTATTTTCATCATCATCACCTACCAGTCATCATCAAAAAACTGCTGCTGTTTTTGCTTCTTATATTTTTTCTTTGGCTTCGGCTTTTCCTCCGGTATAAGCCCTTTGAGTGCCCTATATATGCGGTCAAGGTTCGGACGCAGTGCCTTAAATGCCGCATTGGCATAGTTCCTGCAGTCCAGCGCCTCATTGCGCTCATGTCCGGGTATCTTTTCCCATTTCCATTTGCCATTTACATATGTCATCTTTTCTGACAGCAGTCCAGCAAAATAGTTTTCATCATACCCAAGATTATCATTTAGTGGAAAATGGGAATATCTGCTTCCCGGCTCCTTTACATCCAGTCCTGACATAATATGATCTTTTCCCGCATCAACGCCCAGTGTGTACAGCCATGCTGTACCAACCACAACCTTTTTCTCTTTTCCCTTTAAAATATTTACTTTCTTTGGAATTGATATATAAGGTGTACCATCAGCACTTTTTCCTTTGATAGCAAATACCCTTTTATACAGACGTTTATTGCACTGTTCATAGACATTCTGTGTGCGATTTCCGCCACTATCAACAAATGTTAAGGATATCTTTAACTTTTTACCGTCTGCAAATGAAAAAGAGCGGTCTATAATTCCATCTAACCGCTCCCATGTATCATCCTCAGCCGGATCTCCCATAATAATACCTTTCTCAATCCCCCAGTTCTCCTCGTGAAATCCATACCCCACAACCTCATATTCCAGCCGGTTCCCCTGTGTATCAACACCACATGTAAGACAGAGGACGCCATCCGGCAGTTCCGCGTGGTACGTCTCCCTTCTTGCAAGGAGCTGTTCTTCATCCGTCTCACAACTGCGATCTTCCCATAGCTGTCCAAACAATGTATTATAGACCGTTTTCAGTTTCTTCGGATCTGTTCCTGCTTCCAGAAATTTTAAGATGATCTTCTCCCATGTCATCCACGGGCTTGCAAAGGCATTGATCCAGAATGATCGCACTCCCTTATCATACGCATCGGGATTCTCTGCGATCCATTTCTTGGGCTGCTTTCTGATAACCCGTTCTGTTGACGCGCATCCGCAATGTGGACAGGCACAGTTTATATCAAATACCTTAAACTGCTTTTTGCCGTTTACCTTTTTTACCTCTGTCTCAAAACGAATATTATTGAATGTAATAAAGAAGTATTCGCCGCAATGCGGACACTGTACACACCATCGCTCCTGTGTACCATTATTAAAGGCATCCTCAATACTAGATGCCCCTTTTATAGTCGGTGTTGATACCTCGACCATCTTGTAATTGTAAAAAGTATTGGTACGCGCCTCAACCAGCCGCCATGGATCACCTTCGGTTCCTGCACTTTTCGGCCAACGGTCCCTCTCATCTCCAAACACGTACCGGCATGGAATCGATGCAAGATTTGACGGCGAATTGGCACCAGTGATCGTAAGCATACCACCCGGATAGGATTTATTAAAGATGGTGTTATTGGACTCCCTGCTTTTTACATCTGCAACCTTATCCCGAAGCGATCTGGTGTCCCTGATCATAGGGGCTATTCTTCTCTTGGAGAAATCCTCAGCTATAGGTTTAGTGTTTGGAACCACGAACATCATCGATCCCGGATCAATATCTATGGCATAACCAACCATGTTCAGTTCCATTTCAGTTTTTCCAACCTGTGATGACGCCGCAACTGCTATATGATGTACCTTGGGATCTGTAAATGCGTCCATGATCTCTTTCAGGTACGGCGTTCTGCTCGTTTTCCACCTTCCCGGTTCGGCGCTGTTTTCCGCTGACAGCCATCTGTACTTATCTGCCCACTGCGTCACTGTCAGTTGCTCTGGCGGCTTGAAATAAGCGACAGCTTTCTTTATTGTCTTATTTAGCTTGACGACTTCCAGATCACCCGTCGGGCTCTTCGTAGGCATCCTGCCATTCTTTCCTTTCCAGAACTCTGCGCCTGTATTCTTTTGGATCATATTCATACCTTGACAATTCGTCCAGGATATGGCAAACCGCATCCTTAATAATGGCCTGTGCTTCCGGTGCCGTACTGACTGCTGCCATATCAACCGCAAGCTGTCCGGGCAGCGCCAACAGCATTGCCCGGACAGCCAGACACAGATCTGCGGTCATCTTTTCAACATCCTCGGCAGCGTGCATATGCCCTGCCAGTTCATCAAGCTCTATTTCCGCCATTCTTGCCTTTGCATTTTTATAATCAATCTCTGCCTGCATCTTCTCGATCGTTTTCTGCTCCTTCTGATCAGCGTATGCTTTTGCAGGTTTTGTTTTCAAATGCGTCACATAGGATAACACCGAAGGACACAGGTCGTATCGCTTTACAGTCCGTTTCCCCATTTTTACCTCACAGGTATCCAGTACTCCATCCTGCGTAAGCTGCTGGACGCGTCTTACAGATTCAAAGCCAAGCACGTGTTTTATGAATTTTACATCCACATAGTTCCCGTCGAACTCAATTTCTGACATCGCCCCGCCCTCCCTATGCGTAACGAAATGGTATTAAATTTTTCCCCAGTAGCTAGACAGTTTTTGGGCTCGCCAGCACCGCAGGGGAAGAATTTGGCGTCACAGTACCTATATTTCTCTCACTACACCTAAATCTTCCCAAAAAATCTTATCAGCATTATGCATTAGCCTTTCAAGTGCCTCATGATTAATCCTTTGCTGGATTTGATCTCTTACTTTATCATTTGTAATCATTTGTGGTGTTGATACTGTTCTGATAACATCAATTGGGTATCTCGCATCTCCCTTTCTCTGAAATGGCAGATATCTCTCTCCACCGTTCCCCGGATTTTGCAGGAAAGTGTGTTTTGTTTCCATCTGAACACGGTTGCCCTTTTTTATTTCAGCGGACACTATATACTTTCTATTATGTTTATATGGTCTGTTAGGTTTCATTTTAAAATGACTCAGCGTCGGAAGTCTTCCTTTATAGATAAAATCAAGACTGTCAACTTTAACCCCTGATATCTCAACGGTAGTTGCTCGACTTTTTATTTTAAGCGCTTCCTTAATGTCTTTTTTCTTTATGTTGTATTCTTCCATGACTTCTTTGCTAATCCACCCTGGAGCCCTCTGTTTTAAATCCGATACTGTTCTTTTTACAGCCTTTTTCATTTGTGCCTCGGTTAAACATAAAGCCCTCATTATCTCCTCATTATTTTCTATATTTACAGAAATAATATTGTTACCCATGCATAATTCGCCACCATTCTATATACAAAAAGGCTACCTCCTAAATACGGGGTAGCCTCATTTGCTTTGTTTGAAAATCACAGTATAACATTATCATACTTGATTGCTGGATTTCAATGCGATTTACTGCGTTTTACTGCTATTTTTGATTTATTATAAAAATACGTTGTAATCCTGCTGCCATATTCAATAGAAAAGAGCGGTGGCAAGTCCCGCTCTTTCGTTCATTCTTTACTTTTTTCTTCTTCGCCCTTCTTTGTCAAATCAATCAGTCCATCAGAATGTTTTCTAATTTCCTGATTTAATTCATGTACCTCTTCTATAGATGTGCATTTGTCCGTCGCTGTTGTGATCAGCCATGTTAAGAATCTTACTTGCTTATCTGTCATTGTTTCCATCCTTGCCTCTCTTTCTGTATTTCAGATTTACTTGCCTCATCTGATAATACTATTATAAACTTTTTTTGGTTTATTGTCGATGCAAAAAATAAACTTTTTATGGTTTATTTTCTATATATTTTATTATGTTCCCTGGCTGCATATCCAGCAATTCGCAAAGCTGTTCTAGCGTTTTTATCCCTATCATTTCCCCTTTTCTCAACTTCTGCATAGCGGACTGACTTAAAACATTTTCCTTCAATATCCTAGTGCTATTATATCCCGATTCTTTTAATGCTTCTATCACATCTATTTTATATGTCAGCATATCCAAACCTCCTTTTCTTCATTTTATATAGATTGATAGAAAAAGTCAACAAAATAATCCAAAAAAAGATTAAAAAGTCATTACTCAATTTTCCTCTGTCTGCAATTCTTTCATATGTTTCAGTGCCGCTCCATGAATCCTGAATATTTTATCATTATACTTTTCGGTATTTTCACTGTAATCCTTTCTGCCTCCAAATAGTTCTCCTCTTATTTCGTCCCATTCGAGCTTATCTTCATAGCGCATCTGCATCACCAGCTTCTCGTATGGATTTTCCAGTTTTTCAAATACAGCGTTGATGCGTCTGCTTTGCTTTGCCAGATCTTTTTCGAGTCTTTTTATTTTTTCTTCTGTATCAATTTTTTTACACACAGTATTTTCTACAATGCTGGATACTGATGTGCCTCCCATGGATATGTCTGTCTTTCCTGCTGGAGAAGAAATATCGTCCTTATTAAGCAATGCATGATATCTGATTATAGCCGTTTCTAATTCTTCACGTTTCCTCAGATGTTTTTTTAAATATGCCTTATCTACCATATTTACTCTCCCTACAACATTTCTATTATTTGTGTGTCACATTCTGACACCGACGCCAAAAGCTCCTATTTCCCTGCTGCCATATCAATTCTGTATAATCTTTATCGCCATAATGCAGTAGCCCTCTACAAGCCCCGTGAAATCTTCGAGGATATACGACACACGTACCCTGACTGACCGTCCGGTATATCTTCCATTCGTAAATTCCATCATTTCTAAAATATCTCCCTGCGCGTATCCCCTGTCATTTTTGTGCAGTACAAAAGTCATCTCTCCGCTACGCACATCGTTAAAAAATGATGTGCCTATCCTGATCTGGTGCACTTTCTGACCGCCCATGTCCGATTCAGATGGAATGCTGTTCATCCGTTCATTATCCGCCATCTCCTGCAGCTTCTCCTTCGTCTCCCTGTCAATCCGGTCCTGCTCTTCGGAATAGCGCTGTTCGTCTGTTTTTTCTGCTTCTGCCTTATTTATGTACTGGTCGCATTTTTTGCATGTCCCGGTCTTTACATTGCACCCTGAATACCGCTGGCAGGAATAACACAGCGAAGTGATTCCCTCCGGATGCGGCGTCCGGTATTCTTCCCCCGCCTCATTACCATGCTCATTATTCTCCTGCTTCGTTTCTGTATCCGGTTCTTTTTCAGGCGTATCCTGCTGCCCTGTTTTAGCCTCTTTTATTGCTGCCACATCCTTATGCAGGATTTCCCCAGATTTTCTGCATTGTTCCAGTGCTGTCTGCTGCTCCTGTTCTGTCAGTCCTGATAATTTATAGGCAGCAGAAATTTTCAGCTTTCCGTTCTTTATCTCCTCCTTAAATTCCGGAATCAGATTATTATTGATCGCCTCGATCTGTGCGATTTTTGTCTTTGACGTATGCAGCATGGCGGCGATCACGTCACGCAGACGTCCCTCTGAAAGATCATAGCCCTTGACCTTCTTTTCTGCTGCCCTCATCTTTTCCAGTGACGCCTTGAGGCGCAGCCTAAGGATCGAAATATATCTATACATATTACGAATCTCCTGCAACATCCGGCTTATTGTTTTAGTAATATTCTCTGTCATGTAGCTCCTCCAATCCCTTTCGTTTATATGGACAAAAATGCCATACACAATTTACCTTGTAGCTGTTTTTATTGTAGTCATCACTCAGGCAATTACCAGAGCTGCCATGATAAACACACTCATTGCAGTAATCCGGATGACTTGGATGCAAAATTATTTCTGCCATTTTTTAAATCCTTAATATATTCTTTAACAGCCTGTACTGCTGCCAGATTTATAAATTAATCTACTGTTTCCCAGTTCTCCGCGAACAATTCAATCATGGTTTCTTTCCATGGTACCCGTCCGAATCTACTTTCGACATACAAATATGGTGCTGTCATTTTACTATGCTCATCTGGAAACTGTGCACGAATCACAACATCTGGTTTCCACTGTGGTAATCTCATACCTTTTCCCTGCTTTACTTGTTCAAACGCCTGTCCAAAATTCATATTGTTCTCCTTCCACTGACTGACACCACAGACTGTTAAATCCTTATTTTCTGATTAAATAAACTTTACGTTGCACAGTTCTTCAACTTCTTTTACGTGTGGCAGTTTCCGTAACTCCGAAATACACATGTAGGCATTTTTCTTGTTATCGCAGTGATACACGTCCTTTGCCTCCCTCGTAAGCGCATTCCCATGAATAACCAGCGCATTCATTCCCCTTATTAAAATGTTAAACAGAAGAAATGGTATTGCCCTGTCACTCAGTTCCTCACACACATACAGATAGTTATCCGGCTGGTAATCCCATGGGAACCTGTGCTTCCTGCTTTCCTTGTACCAGTGTGAAATAACCGTGCTGCCAGTTCCCGCCGCAGGCTCATAGATCACACCGTACTGCGGTTCACTCCCCTGCATTTCAGATATCAACCTTGATATGGAAGTCGGCGTAAAATCCTGCTTTCTGTTCTTTCTGTCTGCGTGTTCATCCTCAAAATATTCGTTAAACCATTCATAACTTAAATCAAAGTCAAATTCTTCAAGAAATTTCTTAAAAACTTCATCCGCAAGATCTTTGTCCGATATGATTTCCATCATCCTTTCCGGTGCCTTGTAGCTCTCGTCCACGCCAATAATCCTGTTAATTTTAGACAACATACTTTCCGTGGCTTTCCTTGACATTCCTTTCCTCACTCCTTGCATAGATGGTCGTGGTCGCTATATCCTCATGTCCCAGCATCCGCTGCACCTGCTCGAGCGGCATTCCCCGGTTTAAGGCTATCGTTCCTGCCGTCCTCCTGAATCTGTGGGGATGGCAGTTTGGGACGCCCGCATTTTTCCCCAGTTCCTTTAATATCCGTTCAACGCTGTTTTTGGCCAGCCTTTTCTTCGTCTTTTCGCCTACAAAGAGGGCTGTTTCGCTGTCTGTCCTTGTTTCCAGGTATTCGGATATTGCAATTCTCGCCCTTGCGTTCAGATAAACAGTCCTTTCCTTTTCCCCTTTCCCAAACACAACGATTTCATCATCTGCAATGTCACTTCTATCCATTCCGCAAAGTTCGCTTACACGGACTCCGGTCGAATACAGGACTTCGACTATTGCCTTGTCCCTTTTGCTCCCTGCTTTTTCCCTGATAAGCTCCAGCTCTGTTTCAGAAAAAGGTCTTTTTATCCGTTTTTCTTTCTTTACCGCCTTTATATTCTCCGTTGGGTTCCGTCCTATGTATTCTTCCCCGCTGCACCACCTGAAAAAACTCTTTAACACCCTGAGCTCGTTGTCCTGTGATGTTTTGCTAAGTTTGTCCCTTGTAGCGCGGACTGCCAGGTAATACCTTATCTGGTCTGCTGTAATTTCTTCCAGCCGCTGGTTTATTTCATTAAAAAACCTTCCCAGGGTTCCCATATAGTAATGAATCGTACTTTCCGTGCATCCCTCGACCTTTTTTGTTACAATAAACATCTGGATTGCCTTCTGCCTTTTATCATCACCCGCCAGAACAATTTGTGTGCATTTGGGAGATATATCATAGTCGTTCAGGACAATCCTTACCCTGTCTTTGGGTATATCCCCGATCACGGAAATCCTGTTTACTATTTCCTCGATGCAGTTCACTTTATCTCCTCCAAATCCTTATTTATGTATTTGTTCGCCTCTCCCAGCTTGCATACTCCGCTGCGCTGTGAAAATTTGTATTCGACGATGCTTTATCCCACCGTGGATGTCTCCAAAACTTCTTTTCACACTGCGCAGAGCAGAAACGTGTTCTTTTATCCCTTCCGCCTTCTTCTGTAACAACAGTTCTCCCGCATTGTGCGCAAGAAAATGTAATTGATGGATATTTCATTTTTTCATGGTTTTTACTCCAATACCTTTCTCCACACCTGCGGGAACAATATATCTGGTTTACTGCCAGCGGCGTAAATTCTTCTCCGCATTCAGGACATTTCATGATGTTCACCTCCTACCAAAAACATCTGCTGTGCTATCATATCAGCAATTTCGTTATCCTCCTGCATACTCATTTTCCCACCATTGTCATTCCAAAACTTATGGAAACTATCTTCCATAAACGGAGTCATCACCGCATCTAAAGCATATGTCACCTTATGGGATTTCATCTTTTTCCAGTTACGGATAAGACATATCCTCTTATCCCTGACATCAGTCAGCGATGGCGTGCCATATTCATTTGTACTAAAATGGTTCAGGCCCTCCATATAGTCAAGCATCCCCTTTATGTACAGATCATTTCCAACGGCTAAAAACGTGTAAGTCTCTGATGTGTTTTTCTTTCCTGCTTTTTTATTAAACCTCGTTCCATCAGACCACCTGCATCCTCTGGGTAATTTCTTTACACATTCCAGCCATTCAGGGGTATCAACAAACTCCTTCACATAATCCAATTCAGTTAACATCTTCTTTGCCTGCAAATCGGAAAATCCCACAGAGATCAAATTTTCATAATCGGTTAAAAACTTATTGAGGAAAACATCTCCCTTTAAACATTCAGGATTAATCATTTTGTTTCTTTTTCTCCTCTTAAAATCCTTATTTTTTCGTCTTGTCCATGTTATCGCGTTTCCTCTTCACAATCTCAATAGCCACATTAAGTCCTCGACTTATCGCCCGCTCTTCCGCCGCACTAATGATAAACTCCGCTGCTTCAAATTCCTGCCCGACTATAGTATGTGCAATCGCACTATCTTTCAGATCCTCCACAACCTTATCCACGTCGTAAGCAGTCGGTTGTTCATCAATTGCCCGTTCCAAATTTGGCGTCACATCAATCAGGACATTATTCCTCAAAGACTGCATCAACGCACTTCTACTAATCAAATCATCACTCATCTCTGCCCCCAAATCCTTATATACGGTATATAGACTGGATAATCTGATCAATAGCTACCTGTGCCTCACTATCCTCATTCCAGTCGCCACGACATTGTTTAATATGATCTTCGAGTTGCCTAATAAAATCTTCTTTGTTAACATATTTCAGGCCGTTAATGACAATTTCCCGACATTTCCCGCAATTTACCATGTCATACCTCCAAATCCTTAATTAATAGCCTACTGTATCAGGATCTAACCCTATCTCTTCGGCTCTGTGCTCTAGACAACATGCACTAAATTGTCTTATCTCGTTGTACATATCTTCCAACTCATCTTCGCTGTAGCACTCTGCATACATCTCACATAAAATATTTTCTAAATTATTAATCCTGTTCAATTCCTGATCTCCCTTCAAATCCTTATTTTAATTAAATCCTCCACCGATATCTGCCTGTTGGGTGGATCGTAGTTTAGCCAGATTACTTCTTTTTTCTGAGTCATTACCTGCGAATATGTATTTTTTTCAAATCTATTCCATCCTGCCAGAATGTCATTATAAAGCCCAGTGTCATAACCACTTATGACAACATATCCTTTATGTTTTAACAATATATTCAAAAGCTCTTCGTGATCACAGTCATCCATCTCACAACGATATTGTTTGCCATGACGGGTTTCGAGCACATACGGTGGATCACAGTATATTAAAACATTATTATAATTAAACCGCTCTATCAGCTCTGCTGCCGGACGGTTTTCGATCTGGACGCCTCTGAGACGCTCTGCTGCCTCCATGATTTTATCCGGAAGATTGCACCAGTCTAAGGACGCATAGGCGCGCTCCCTTCCCTGTACATCGTTCTTCCATCCTACTTTTTCCCCGTTTGTCCGAAAGCCATGTCCCATATTAAGGCGTATATAAAAATTTACTGCCTTTTGTAAACTGTCCTCTGGTAGCGTAGCAAAAGCATCTTCGTATACCTGTCTGGCATACGGTGTCCAGTAGATCTCATGTGCCAGACGCTCTGGATCTTTCCTGATCCATTCAAAAAGGTTTATCACATTTCCATCCAGATCATTAACTGTCTCTATGTTGCTCCTGGGTTTATTAAAAAGGACAGCCCCACTCCCGAAAAACGGCTCTAAATAGCTGTGATGTTCTGGAAAAAGGCTAATGATCCAGTCTGCCAGCTGCCATTTACTGCCCGGATACTTCATTACTGCTTTCATTTTTTGCCTCCAAATAAGTCAAGTTATGTATTCTTATGTCATACTTTCTTTTTCTTTCCTGCGCAGTTATCTGACAACCACAAGCAGGACAATCAAATGTATCGAATAATACGCATTCCGGCTTGCTTTCAAAAGCTGCCGCTATTCCAATTTTCCCATTGTCACGGGTAATATAGTGTGTTTCTTTAACAGCATTAAATTCGCATCC